>JBIIEH010000029.1:0-52599 GCA_044237945.1 Sphingobium sp.
CCCCAACCCCTCCCCTGAAGGGGAGGGGCTTAACGACCGCTCTCCTCCCCCGGCCCCTTCCTGAAGGGAGGGGAGATGGCTACAACGCCGACAGTCCTTGCGCGCGCGTTCAGCCGATATCGCCGGGCGTCATGGATGCTATCTCCAGAAATTGGCGAACGGTCACGATCCGGGCGCCGGCATGACGAAGCATCACCAGCAGATCAGCCTTGTCGCCGGTGATGAGAAAATCCGCTCTGCCGGCCTCTATCATCGCCAGCAGATAGTTGTCGTTCGGATCGGAGCAGGCCGTCACGCTGGGCAGATCGGAAACGAGCGTGGCGACCTGCCGCAATTCATTGACGAGCCGGCCGGCAAGCGCGGGCGACAGCCGCTCCCTTATTTTGGGATAGCGTGTGACGCGCCTGATCTCATCCAGTTGCGCATCGGCTATCAGCAATTCCAGACGATTTTGCCGCCACAGGGTAATAAGGTGCGCGGGCAGCGACCGATCGGACAGGAGCGCGCTGATGATGACATTCGTATCGATGACGACGCGCATATCTCAATTGCTGCGCGCGTCGGACACCGCCTCTTGAATGAGGTCGTCGATATCCTCGGTCGACATGTCTTCGAACTTCGCGCGGGTCTCGGCCAGCGTCAGGTCGAGCAGGCGCCATTTCACCGAATCCTCGATGAAGCGCGACAGGTCGCCTTTCTTCATCCCGCGCTGGGCGAGATAGGTTCGGACCTCGATATCCGTTTCAGCCGCCACATTGACGGTCCAGCGCGTTGCGTCGCCCATGATGCACTCCTCAAGCGCCTATCCGCTTAACAGGATAAGCGCTTATCGGCAATTTTCGTGGATATGGCGTCATTCGGCGGTGACATCCCCTCCCCCGACCCCTCCCTGAAGGGAGGGGAGTTCAGGTGGTTCAATCCCCGCCGCTGGAGATGTGCAGGGTCTGGCCGTTGATGTGGTGGTTGGCGGGGGAGACGAGGAAGAGGACGGCGTTGGCGATGTCTTCGCCGCTGATGGTGCGGCCGAAGGGGGCGGCGCGTTCGACGGCTTCGGGGCTTATCTTGTCGCCATAATATTTCTTCATGAAGCCCAAAGTCATGTCGGTGAGGACGGTGCCGGGGGCGACGCAGTTGGTGCGGATGCCGTGTTTGCGTTCTTCCAGCGCGAGGATTTTGGTCAGGCCCTCCACCGCCGATTTGGCCATGGTGTAGACGGCCAGGCCCTTGTGCGAGAGGATGGTGGCCTTGCTGGACATCATGATGATGTCGCCCCTCCCCTGCTCGCGCATGTGCGGGATGACCAGGCGGGAGAGGATGAGCGGGGCCTGCGCGTGGACGGCGAGCAGGTGCAGGCTTTCGTCGAGCGGCGCGTCGCCGACCGATGCGCCGCTGCCGGTCATGCCCGCATTGTTGACGAGGATGCCGATGGAGCCGAAGTCGCGCAGGACGGCGTCGACCATCGCGGCGTCCTGGTCGCGATTTTCGACCGAGGCCTGATAGGCATGGGCCTTGCGGCCCGTGGCGCAGATGGCGGCGACGACGTCTTCGGCTGCGGCGGCGTCGCTGTTGTAGTTGACGGCGACGTCCGCGCCGGCCTCAGCCAGGCCGATGGCGATGGCGCGGCCGATGCCCCGGCTCGCGCCCGTCACCAGCGCGACACGGCCGGTCAGGTCGGTGTTCATTGTGGTTCCCCCTTTTCGTGTTGCCGCTTCATCCCGTGGCCCCGGCGTTGGTGCGGAGGGAGGAAGCGGGATCCCGGATCAGGTCCGGGATGACGGAGTAGAAAGATCAGCGGTCGCGATCCGCTCAGGCCGGTTCGCGGGCGCGGACTTCGACGTCAAAGCCTTCGAGATAGCTCATGCCGCTGACCTGTTCGGCCATGTCGGGCGTGGCCGGGGTGATGGCGTTGAGGTTGTTGCCGGGCTGGGCGTTGGCCAGTTCCCAGCCGCCGCGATGGCCCCAGCCGTGCGGATAGGCGACCGCGCCGGGGCGGATGGCGTCGGTGACATGCGCCTTCACGTCGATGCTGCCCCATTGCGAGGACAGGGTGACGGGCGCGCCGTCATCGATGGCGCGGGCCTGTGCGTCGTCGGGGTGGATGAGCAGGCGCGGCTCGTCGCTGCGCACCAGTTTCGAGACATTGTGCATCCAGCTGTTGATCGAGCGCAGGCGGCGTTCGTTGACGAAGCGCAGCGCGCGTGGATCGCGCGGTGGGGCGGTCTGGAGGCGGGCGATCTCCGCCTGCGTGACCTCGTGCCACAGGTGGATCATGCCGTCGGCATGGCCGATGCGCTTGCGGAAATCGAAGTCCCAGCGGTCGCCCTCTATCATCATGCCGTGCGGCAGGGTCTTGAGCAGGTCGAGCGAGAGGCCGTTCTTCTGCCCCTCCAGCCCGCCGCGCAGGCCCGCGTCGGCGATCGCGAAGGGATCGGCATTTTCGAACGGCGCGCCCCGGCCCATGCGGCGGGTGAGGTCGGCGAGGATGTCGAGTTCGGCGCGCGCCTGCCCCACCGGCGGGATCACGGCGGGGACATATTGGGCGAAGGGGCGAACCATGTGGTTCATGAAGAACTGGTTGATGTCCGCCCGCTCCAGCGCGGTGGTGACGGGCAGGATGTAATGCGCGTGGCGCGTCGATTCGGTGACGTAGAGGTCGAGCGCGACCATGAGGTCGAGGCCGGCGAAGGCTTGCGGAAGATGCGGGCCGCCGGGCATGGACATGACGGGATTGGCGCCGATCAGGACCAGGCTTTTGATCTGGCCTTCGCCGGGCGTCATCATCTCCTCGCGGAAGGTGAGGCTGGATTGCGTGCCCCAGACGCTGGGGACGCCGCTGACGCGCGAGGGCCGGCTGTTGTAGCGCGCGCCGCCGCCCACGGGCTGGGCCTGCGCGTCGGTGGCGGTGCCGCCATGGCCCCAGCCGATGCCGCCGGGGCTGTGGAACTTGCCGGCGACGACATTGAGGGCGAGCAGCAGGATGTTGGTGAGGGTCGAGAAGCTGCCGCGGCAGATGCCGATGCGGCCCATGGCGGCGGCGCGCGGGGCGGCGGCGAAATCGCGAGCCATGGTTCGGATGGCGTCGGCGGGGACGCCGCACTGGTCGGCGGCGATTTCCGGCGTGATCCAGGCGATGGCGGCGGCAAGATCGCTCCAGCCGGTGGTGTGATCGGCGACGAAAGCGGCGTCGGTGAGGGCTTCGGCGGCGATGACGTTGAGCATCGCGCCCAAGAGCCAGACGTCGCTGTCGGGGCGGATGGCGACATGGTCGAACTTGGCGGCGGTTTCGGTGCGGCGGGGGTCGACGACGATGACTTTGCCGCGCGCCGCTATCGCCTCCATGTCCTCGCGGACGCGCGGGGCGATCATCAGCGAGCCGTGGCTGACGAAGGGGTTGGAGCCGAATACCAGCAGATGGTCGCATTGCGGCAGGTCGGGGAAGATAAAGGCGTGGCTGCCGAACATCAGCTCGCCGGCCAGCACGGGCGTGGAGATATCCTCCGACGAGGGGGTGTAGTGGCGCTTGACGCCCATGGCCTGCGCGAAGAGGCCGATCGCCATGGCGCTGGGCCAGCCGAGGCTGGGCGGATTGCCGCTGTTGAGGGCGAAGCTGTCCGGCCCGTGCGTCTCGATCGAGGCGGAGAGGCGGGCGGCGATGTCGTCGAGCGCCTCGTCCCAGCTGACGGGGACGAACTGGCCGGGATCGCCGACGCGCTTCAGCGGCTGGGTGACGCGGTTGGGATCATGCGCGACTTCGGCGAGGGCGGGTCCCTTGACGCAGATATGGCCCTGGGTGTGGGGGTTGTCGCGGTCGGGCGAGACCTTGACGATGCGGCCGCCCTCCACCTTCGCCACCATGCCGCACAGCGCCTCGCAGATGCGGCAATAGGTGATGTGGAGGCCGTCTGCGCCGGGTTCCTTCTGGATGGGTTCGGCGAGAAGCATCAGACTGGCTCGGCGACCGGCTGCGGCGCGGGGGCGACGGCGGGCAAGGTGACGCGCGACTGGACGCTCATATATTCGAGCAGGCCCAGCAGGCCGTTTTCGACGCCGAAGCCGGACTGCTTGTGGCCGCCCATGGGCTGGTCCGGCGGGGCGTCCATGATCGTGTTGACCCAGGAGGCGGCGCAATCGAGCCGGTCGGCGACGGCGCTGGCCTGCGCGACATCGGCCGACCAGACCGAGCCGCCAAGGCCATAGGGCGTGCCGTTGGCGCGGGCGATGACATCCTCGACATCGGTGAAGCGCAGGATGGGGAGGATGGGGCCGAACTGTTCGTCGCGGACGATCTCCGCGTCGTCGGCGGGATCCTCCACCACGGTGACGGGGAAGAAGAAGCCCTTGCCGTCGGTGGGCGCTTCGGCCTGATGCAAAGTGTAGCCGGCGGCGCGGGCGTTTTCGGCGAGGCGTTTGACGCGCTCATATTGCGCGCGGTTCTGGATCGGGCCGAGGGCGACGCCTTCGCCCATGCCGTCGCCCATTTTGAGCGAGCGGGCGATTTTCAGGAAGGCGGCGAGGAAGCGGTCGTAGATGTCGGCATGGACATAGAGGCGCTTGGCGGCGACGCAGATCTGGCCGCTGTTGAGCATCGATCCCCAGAACAGCTTGTCGGCGACGGCGTCGACATTGACATCGGGGAAGACGATGGCGGGGTCGTTGCCGCCCAGTTCCAGCGTGAAGCGGGCGATGCGGTCGGCGGCGGACTGCATGATGCGGCGGCCGGTGGCGGTGGAACCCGTAAAGCTGATCTTGTCGATGCCCGGATGGCTGGTCATCCAGGGGCCGAGATCATCGCCGCCGCTGACGATGTTGACGACGCCGGCGGGCAGCGCGTCGCGGATCAGCTCACCCAGCCGCAGGGTGGCGAGCGGCGTGGTCGGCGCGGGCTTCAGCACGACGCAGTTGCCGGCCGCGACGGCCGGAGCGATCTTCATCATCGCGGTCAGCACCGGATAGTTCCACGGCACGATCGCGCCGACGACGCCGATCGGCATGTGGCGGATGGTGACGCGGCGCGAGTCGTCGCCGCGCTCGTCCTGCGGCAGGTCATAGGTGGCGACGGTCATCGGCCAGTAGGCCGCGCCCTCCACCTCCCCCTTTGCGACGGCGAGCGGCTTGCCCTGTTCCAGCGTCAGCAGGCGGGCGAGTTCGTCGATGTTCGCGGTGATGATCCCGGCAAGCGCGCCGACCAGCGCCTTGCGCTCGTCGAAGGGCGTGGCGGACCAGGCGGGGAACGCGGCGCGGGCGGCGGCGATGGCGTCGTCGAGCTGATCGCGGCTGCATCCCGGCGCCTGGCCGATCACTTCCTCGGTCGCGGGGTTGATGACCGGCACGCTGTCGGCTGCGCCGGATACGCCCTTGCCGCCAATCGTCATCGAAAGATCGATCATCGCCTGCTCTCTCCATCCGCTCCGACGCTTCGCCGGATATTGACTAATTGATTAAATGGTAGTCCACTCCATGGCAACCAGACAAGTGCAATGCTGCGGGGAAGAGGATAAAAGCCGATGATCTTCGACAAGGTGCCCAGGCCCGACCATGTGCCCGCCGACCGGGTGTTCGAATTCAACATCTATGGCGATCATCGCTTCGAGGAGGATGTGCAGGCCTCCTATGCGCGGGCGGTCAAGGACGCGCCCGACATCTTCTGGACGCCGCATAATGGCGGCCACTGGCTGGCGCGGCGCTATGACGACATCGTCGCGATCGTCGGCGAACCGGCGGTGTTTTCCGCGCGCGAGATGCAGGTGCCGCGCGTACCCGATCCGCCGCGCTTTATCCCGCTGAACTATGATCCGCCCGAAAGCGCGGGCTATCGCAATGTGCTGATGCCCTTCTTCTCGCCGCGCGCCGTCAACGCGATGGAGGCACGGGTGCGCGAGATTTCGGTCGAGGTGATCGAGCGGGTCAGCGCCAAGGGGGAATGCGATTTCGTCGATGAGGTCGCCGCCGAGATCCCGGTCGGCGTCTTCATGGAACTGATGGGCATGGACCGCAGCCGGCTGAAAGCGTGCCGGACCATGGCCGACAATTTCTTCAAGAGCCGGGTGCAGGAAGACTATGACGCCAATGGCCAGGCGATCCTGACCGAACTGGTCGCGCTGATGGCGGAAAAGCGCGCGCGGCCCGACGAGGGGCTGATGAGCCACCTGATCACCGCGCAGATGCGCGGCCGGGCCTTGAGCGACGACGAGATATTACGCACCGCCTTCCTGCTGTTTCTGGGCGGCATGGACACGGTGACGAATACCACCGGCTTTACCTATGCCCGCTTCGCGCAGGACCCGGCGTTGCAGGCGCGGCTGGCGGCCGATCCGAGCATGATCCCCAAATTCGTCGAGGAAGGGCTGCGCTGCTTTGGCGTCAGCACAACCTCGCGGCTGGTGACGCAGGATATCGAGCGCTTTGGCCTGCAATTCCGGGAGGGCGAAGTGGTGTGCTGCGTGCTGCCGATTTCCGGGCGCGACGACCGCAAGAATGCCGACCCGATGGCGTTCGACATCGACCGCGAGAAGCAGCCGCATCTGACCTTCTCGTCCGGCCCGCATCTGTGCATCGGCCATCTGCTCGCCCGGCTGGAGATGCGGGTGCTGACCGAGGAATGGGTGAAGCGGGTGCCTGCTTTCCACCTGACGCCGGGGTCGCAGCGGCATTATCGCACCGGCACGGTGATCGCGCTGGAGAATCTGCCATTGAGCTGGGAGGCGGCGCCGGCGCTGGCGGCGTAGACCAGGCGACGTGATGACTGGATCACCTCACCCCCGTTCGGCCCGAGCGCAGTCAGGCCTGTCCTGAGCGCCTGCCTTGGCTGGCAGCCGAAGGGGCATTTGCTGAGCGAAGCCGAAGCCGCTTCGCCTTCGCTCAGCAAAGGGCTTCGACAAGCTCAGCCTGAACGGATTATATTTTTGGGCGTCGCTCTAAGTAGAACAGCATTCGCGCGGGGCAGTATCCGTGCGAAACTTGACTTTTAGGTTGCGCCCGGTGATGCGACATGCGGCGTCGCGCAGCGGGAGGAAAGATTGCCCAGGCCAAGCAAGCCGCTGATCTCGCGCCGGAATGCGGCGGAGGCCGCGCTGGAGATCGTGGACGAGGCGGGGCTGGAGGGTCTGAGCCTGGCGAAGGTCGCGGACCGGCTGGGGGTCAAGCCGCCGTCGCTCTACCATCATTTCCGCGACAAGGAGGAGCTGCTGTCGGAGGTCGCCCGGCTGCTGCTGCTCAAGGTGCCCGACATTCAGCCGGACGAGCGCGCACCGGAGGAATGGATCGTGTCGCTGTGCGTCATCACCCGGCGCACCATATTGCAGCATCCCAATGCCGCCACGCTGCTGCTGCGCTTCTTCCCGCGCCATCTGCTGCTGGCCGCCTATGAAAATTCGGCGCGGGTCTATCATTATCCGGCGGAATATCAGCTCGCCGTGCTGGAGGGGACGGAGAAGCTGACCTTCGGCTCCGCGCTGTTCGCCGCATCCGCGATGGCGCGGGGACAGGCGCAGATGCCGCCGGTGGACCCGGAAAAGCTGCCGCATTTCAGCAAGGCGCTGGCCAGCAATCCGTTCGACGAGGAGCAATTGTTCGCCGAGACGCTGCGCATCTATCTGGCGGGCGCGGCGGCGCGTTACCGAAAGGCGGAGGCGGTGGTTGCGGATTGAGTCGCAGTCTTGACTAATTGATCGATTAAATTTCATAGTCTCTTCATCCGCCGGCACAGGCGGCAGGGAGAGAGCCATGTATTTCAGCGCCGAACGCAACGCCTTCCTCGCCCGCAAATGCTTCGCGCATGTCCGCAACAACACGACGGACCTGTGCGAGGAACTGTACGAATATGACCTGTCGATCTATTCGGACGCGCAGGTCGCCGCGCGCGAGCGGGAGCGGATATTCGAGGCATTGCCGATGATGGCGCTGCACAGCGCGCAGCTGCCCGAACCGGGCAGTTTCGTGACGGTGCAGTTGAACCGCAGCGAGGCGCTGGTGACGCGCGGCAAGGACGGGACGGTGCGCGCCTTCCTGAACATCTGTCGTCACCGGGGCGCGATGCTGGTGAACGAGACGAGCGGGCGGCGCAGTCGCTTTTCCTGCCCCTATCATGGCTGGACCTACACCAATGACGGCACGCTGATCGGCGTCAGCTTCAAGGAGACGTCGGGCGTCGACCTGCCCTGTGCGGAGCGCAATCTGGTCGCGCTGCCGGCGGAGGAGCGGCATGGCTTCATCTGGATCGTGGAGAACCCCGAAGGGTCGATCGACATCGCCGCGCATCTGGGGCCGGACATGGACGAGGTGCTGGCGACCTATGGTCTGGACCGCTGGTTCTGCTTCCGCGAGCATGTGTTCGACTTCGCGCAAAACTGGAAGATCATGATGGACGGGCTGACCGACACTCATCATGTCCAGTTCGTCCATGGGCCGACCATCATGCCCTATTTCTACATGAACATGATGGCGAGCGCGGAATTGCAGGGCGCGCACAGCGTGCAGGCGACGCCGCGCCGCAAGATCGACCAGGTGATCGACAGCGCGCAGCCGGGCGACTTCCCGATCGATGCCTATGCGGTGTTCGGCAACATGATCTGGCCCAATGTCAGCATCCAGTTGCACCCCCATCATGTCGAGTTCTGGACGCTGTACCAGGACCCGGACAATCCGGGCCGGTCGCGCGCGCATCTGCGCTTCCTAACGCCGCAGCGCGACTATGAGGGGCGCGGGCTGGAGATCATCGAGAAGAACTGGGCGATCGCCTTCGCCGCGATCGTCAACGAGGATGTGCCGGTGGGCGACAGCATCCAGCGGGCGGCGAAGATGCCCCGATCGGGCAAGCTGGTGCTGGGGCTGAACGAGATCGTGAACCAGAAATTCCATCGCGCCTATGCGGCGCTGATGGATTAGCGGCGCACCATCGAGGCGCCGAGCAGCGTCTCTTCGGTTTCGATGTCGAAGCTGCGCAGGAAGCCGGCGGTCATGCGGTAATAGCCGATCACCATGACCAGTTCGACCAGTTGGGCAGGATCGAACAGGCTTTGCGCGGCGGCGAGGCTTTGGGCGGAGACGGCGCCGTCGCGGTCGATTTCTTCGGCGAGGGTGATCGCCATGCGGATCGGGTCGGGCAGCGCGGCGAAGTCCTGCGCCGCGATCGCCGCCAGCATCGCGTCGTCCATGCCGATCGCGCGGGCGACGCTTTCATGCTGGCGCCATTCATAGTCGCTCTGGCACAGTTGCCCGACGCGCAGGATCACCGCTTCGCGCAGGATCGGGTCGAGCGCGCCGCGTCGCAGGATTTCCACCCCCATGCGCGACCAGGCGGTCATCAGACTTTCGCGATGCGCCATCATCCGCGCGACGTTGAGCGAGCCGGTATTCGCCAGCCGATCGCGCGTTTCGGGCGAGAGCGTTTGCGCATCGGGATAGGCGATGCGCGCCACGCTACAGCCCGATCACCTTGGCCAGGATGTTGCGCTGGATTTCGTTGGAGCCGGCGTAGATGGTGCCGGCGCGCTCGTTGAGATAGCGCAGCGGGGCGATGGCGGCGAAGCGCGGGCCGACGAGGGTTTCGCCGTGGGGGAAGGAGACCGGGCCGCCAGGGCATCCGGCCTGCGGCTGATAGGCCATGCCATAGCGGCCGGCGACCAGCAGGCCGAGTTCGGTCATCAACTGCTGCAATTCGGTGCCGCGTATCTTCATGATCGAGGCGGATGCGCCCGGCGATTCGCCGCGTGCTTCGGCGGCCATGGCGCGGAATTCGTAGATTTCGAGCGTGGCGATCTCGATCCGCGCGGCGGCGACGCGCATCGCGAACAGCGGGTCCTGGGCGAGGGTGTCCGCGACATCGCCCGGCACGGCGCGCGCGGCGGCTTCGATCGTGTCGAGGCGGACTTGCAGTTCCGGCGCATAGGCGACGCCGCCGCGTTCGAACTCCAGCAGATATTTGGCGACGGTCCAGCCCTGGTCGATCTGGCCGATGACGTTCGCCTTGGGCACGCGGACTTCATCGAGAAAGATCTCGTTCTGGATATGCTCGCCGGAGGGGGAGATGATCGGGCGGACGGTGACGCCGGGGCTGTCCATCTCGATCAGCAGGAAGGTGATGCCCTTTTGCGGGCGGTCATATTTGCCGGTGCGCACCAGGAAGAAGCCCCAGTTGGCGATGTCGGCATGGGTGTTCCAGATTTTCTGGCCGGTGCAGATGAGGTCGTCGCCATCCTCCACCGCCGCCATGTTGAGCGCGGCGAGGTCTGACCCTGCGCCCGGCTCCGAATAGCCCTGGCACCAGAAATGCTCGCCCGAGAGCATGGCGGGGAGGTAAAACGCCTTCTGCTCGGCCGTGCCATGGCCGATGATCGCCGGGCCGCACATCTGGATGCCCATGGGGGAGACCGGCGGCGCGCCGGCGCGGACCCGCTCGACGGAATAGATGTAGCGCTGGGTGACGCTCCACCCTGCCCCGCCATGCTCCTTTGGCCAGGCCGGGGCGGCCCAGCCCTTCGCATGCAGAATCTTCTGCCACGCCATCGATCGGTCATGGTCGGCATAGACGCTGGTCATCAGCTCGCCGGACTGGCGAATCTCGTCGGTCAGGTTTTCGGCGAGGAAGCTGCGGACTTCCTGCCGAAACGCCTGATCCTGTGGCGACCAGTCGAGGTTCATCAGGCGATCGCCGGCGCGGCGACCAGGCGGGCGAGCCGCTGGTCGATGATCGCTTCGGCCTCGGCCACCAGTCGATCCACCAGTTCGCGCACGGTCGGGATGTCGTGGATGAGGCCCTGCACCAGACCGGCGGTCCAGATGCCATGTTCGGGATCGCCCGAGAGCAGCCCTTCGCGGCCGCGCGCGCCCTTTACGAGATGGGCGATCGATTCGAAGGGATTGCCTTCGCGTTCGATCTTCACGGCTTCCAGCGCGATGCTGTTCTTCGCGACGCGTGCGGTGTTGCGATAGCTGCGGAACAGCAGTTCGGTGGCGCGTTCGTCATTGGCGACGATCGCCTGCTTGATGCCGTCATGGATCGGCGCTTCCTTCGTGGCGCAGAAGCGGGTGCCCATGTTGATGCCGTCCGCGCCCAGCGCCAGCGCCGCGACGAGGCCGCGCCCGTCGCCGAAACCGCCCGAGGCGAGCATCGGCACCGTGACCTTGTCGGCGGCGGCCGGGATCAGGATCAGGCCGGGGATATCGTCCTCACCGGGATGGCCGGCGCATTCGAAGCCGTCGATGGAGATGGCGTCCACGCCCATGCGCTCGGCCGACAGCGCGTGGCGCACGGCGGTGCATTTGTGGATGACCTTGACGCCCGCCGCCTTGAAGGCGTCGACATGCTCCTGCGGCTTGTAGCCGGCGGTCTCCACCGCCTTGATCCCGCTTTCGATGATCGCGGCGCGATATTCGGCATAAGGCGGCGGGGTGATCGACGGCAGGATGGTGAGGTTCACGCCGAACGGCTTGTCGGTCATGTCGCGGGTGCGGGCGATTTCCTTGACCAGCACCTCCGGCGTGGGCTGGGTCAGCGCGGTGAGGAAGCCCAGCGCGCCCGCGTCCGCGACGGCGGAGACCAGTTCGGCGGTGCCGACCCACTGCATGCCGCCCTGTGCGATCGGATGCTCGACCCCGAACAGCTCGGTGAAACGTGTCTTGATCATGTGCTCAGCGCCCCTTCCAGTTCGGCTTGCGTTTCTGCGCGAAGGCGGTCGGACCTTCGTACAGGTCGGCGGATTTGAACAGAGCGGCCACGGCCGGGCCGCGATTCTGTTCGCTGTCGGCCTGTTCCAGCGAGGCGACCGACAGGCCCTGCCGCACCACTTCCTTCGACGCCCGGATCGACATCGGGCTGCATTCCAGGATCAGTTCGGCCCAGCGGCGCGCGGTCGCCAGCAGTTCGCCCTGCGGCACGACTTCGTTGACGAAGCCCATCGCCTGCCCCTCGGCGGCGGGGACGCGGCGGCCGGTCAGGATCATGCCCATCGCCTGCTTGAGGCCGATCTGGCGCGGCAGGCGCAGCAGGCCGCCGGCGAGCGCGGCGAGGCCGACCTTCGGTTCGGGCAGCGCGAAGACGGCATTGTGCGACGCGATGATGAGGTCGCAGGCCAGCGCGATTTCGAAGCCGCCGCCCATGGCGACGCCGTTCACTGCCGCGATCACCGGCTTGTTGAGATCATAACGCGACGTCAGCCCGGCAAAGCCCTTGAGCGGGGTTTCGAGCGGCGCGCCGCGCGCGAGCGAGATCGACGTGGCCTTGAGGTCATTGCCGGCGGAGAAGGCGCGGTCGCCCGCGCCGGTCAGGATCGCGACCCACTGGTCAGGATCGGCGGCGAAGGCGTCGAAGATTTCGGTCAGCTCGGCGTTCGCTTCGGGAGTCAGCGCGTTCATCTGGTCGGCGCGGTCGATCGTCACGATCGTCAGCGGGCCTTCGCGCTCCACCTTGCAATATCTGGGGCTGCGGCTGGCGGGATCGACGATCGACCAGGCGGGCTTGCCGAACGTATCGACCCGCGCGAAGCCTTGTGTGCCGATGGCCGAGCGGTCGGTGGTCTGGAGCAGCGCGATGGTTTCGGCGTCGTCGGCGCGGACGCGGGCCATGGTGCGCTGGCCATCGGGCGTGCGCAGGATGACCATGCCCTCGATCGGCTTGCCGTCGCGGCCATGGGTGATGGTGTAGGTTTCGATGCTGGCGGGGCCGGTATAATCCTCGATGATGTCCGGCACGGGGTCGCGCGCGGCGTCGGCCTTTTTCTGCACCGAATAGTCGAGCGGCATCGGCTCGGCGGGCGGCGTGGTGCTGACGACCATGGCGTGATGCTTGTTCACATAGCCGCCCTGGCCGTAGAGCAGGCCGATTTCGCCGGGATGCGCGCGCAGTTCGCGCACCATGGCGCAGACCGCATGGCTCATATAATTGTTGAGCGGGCCGCCGAAGAAGGTGAGGCCGCCGGCTACGGTCGGCTTCTTCGCGCCCTGTTCCAATCCAAGCGTGCGCAGCGCCATCTTGGGCACCACCGGGAAGCAGCTGTAGAGTTCGATCGCGTGGAATCTGTTCGCGTCGCCGCCGACAAATTCCAGCGCGCCCTCCAGCGCGGCCGATTGCGCGGTGCTGTGGTCGTAGCGGTCGCGCAGGAGGTAATCTTCCGCCTCCTCCGCCTTGGCCCCGCCCCAGATATAGATCAGCTTCTCTTCCGGTACGCCGGCCGCGCGCGCCGCCGCCAGGCTGGTGACGATGATCGAGGCGGCCTGATTGACGCTGGGATTGGCGACCATGAACTTGGGGTACGGCCAGTTGATGAGGCGATTGTCGGCGGTCGGCTCGGCGATGGTGGCGGCATCCGGCGCGGTCTTGATCCAGGCGGAGGGGTTTTGCGCGGCGACGCTGGCATAGTCGGCCCACAGCCGCGCCGACTTGATCTGCGCTTCGGCCGGGGTTTCGCCCCAGGCGTGCTGCGTCGCCATTTCGTAGAAGGGATAGACCTGCGCCGGGTCGCGCATGCGCAGCTTTTTCGCGACCGGACTCATGGCATAGCTGGACATCGGGAATTGCACCGCGTCCTGCGGCGAGGCCATTGGCGTCCAGTTCAGCTGCGCCTTCGTCTTCTTCGCCTGGTTGCGGGCGTTGGTGGATTCGCCGCCGACAATCGCCGCCGTGGTGAGTTCGCCCTTGGCGATCCGCACCGCCGCCTCGTGGATCAGCCGGATCGGGGTTTCGCCGCCCATGCTGGCGTTGATTTTTCGCGCAGGGTCGATGCCCAGCTTCTGACACAGCAGCCCGACCGGATCACGATAACGCCAGCTGATAAGGCCGATCAGTTCGATCGACTCGATCTTCGACAGCCAGCCGCCGGTTCCATCCGCGTCCGCCGCGCGCAGCGCCTCCGCCATCAGCGCGACCGGCTCCAGCGCGGCCGTAACGTCCGCCGGGCGATCCACCTTTTCCCCGATGGCGACGATGACGGGCGTCTGTTCCGGCGAGCGATTCATCTTGGTTTTTCCGTTCCTGTCCTGACTTCGGGCCTATCCTCGCGCGGCGGCTCTCGCAAGTTTAATTGATCGAATAAATATCATTCTTGAACCATGTTGCCCTATATATGAACCGTTCAGGCTGAGCTTGTCGAAGCCCTTTGCTGAGCGAAGGCGAAGCAGCTTCGGCTTCGCTCAGCAGATGCCCTCGACTACGCTCGGGCCGAACGGAGGTAGAGGTGATCCCGATTTGACGCTGTCCGTTCTAGCCGCCCGGCGCGGCGTTGGATCGTGCCAGTTGCCGCCAGATGATGTTACGCTGCACCTCGGTCGCGCCACCATAGATGGTCTGGGCGCGTTCGAAGAGATAGGAGGCGGTCTGCGGCGCGCCGAAGCGCATCGCCGGCGGCAGCGCGTCGGCCCAGCCCTCCGCCCCGCGGTCGAGGCGCGGCGCGCGGTAACGCTCCGCCAGTTCCAGCCACAATTCGGTGATCTTCTGCGCGGCTTCGGTGCACACGATCTTGAGCGAGGAGACCATGGCGGGATCGGTCGTGCTGGTCAGCGCGCGCAGCACCGAAATCTCGATGACGGCGACCTCCATCTCCAGCGCCGCCAGCCGCGCGGCGAAGCGGGGTTCGTCGAGCATGGTCGGCATGAAATCGCCCGGCAGGGTCGCGGCCTTGGCGCGGATCGCCGCGAGGTCCGCCTTCTTGCGGCCGACATGGGCGTAGGAGACCCGCTCCGACGCGAGCAGGACATTGGCATAGTGCCAGCCTTTGCCCTCTTCCCCGATGCGGTGGGCGACGCTGGTGCGGACATTGTCAAAGGTGACGCGGTTCAGCTCATGCGTGCCGTCGATCGAGATGATCGGATGGACGGTGACGCCCGGCGCGTCCATCGGCACGCAGATCATCGAAATGCCGTCCTGCTTGCGCGCTTCCTTCGAGGTGCGCACCAGGCAGAATATCCAGTCGGCCCAATGCGCGCCGCTGGTCCAGATCTTCGCGCCGTCCAGCACATAATCGTCGCCGTCACGCACCGCCGTCATGCCGAGCGAGGCGAGGTCGGACCCGGATTCCGGCTCCGAATAGCCCTGCGCCCACATTGCTTTCGACTGGAGGATATCGTCGAGCCACAGCGCCTTCTGCGCATCCGTGCCGAACGCGCCGATGATCGGGCCGATATAGATGATCGCCATCGGGATGATGTTGGGCGCGCCGGCGCGTTCCAGTTCCTGTTCGAACAGGTAACGCTGCACCGGCGTCCAGCCCGGCCCGCCATGTTCCGCCGCCCAGCCGATGCCGAACCAGCCGCGCGATTGCAGCGCCTGTTGCGAGCGGACATGGTCCGCCTTCGTGAGCAGGCTGCCGTCGCGCAGTTTTTCAAGGATATCCTGCGGATAATCCGTCGCGAAGAAGCGGCGCACCTCCGTCTGGAAGGCCCGCTCGTCCGGCGTCAGCGCGATGTCCATCTACGCCTCCCCTCAGGCCGCCTTGCCGAGCGCAACATAGCGCGAGAGATGATAGTCGGTGCTGCCGAACTCGCTCTCGATCATCGTGGCGCGCTTGAAATAATGGCCGACCGCCAGCTCGTCGGTCATGCCCATGCCGCCGTGCAGTTGCACCGCATTCTGCCCGACGAAGCGCAGCGCGTTGCCGACCGCGACCTTGGCCGTGGACGCCGCCTTGGCGCGCTCGACCGGCTCCGCTTCCAGGCTGAGGGTGGCGAGGATGACGGCGGAGGTGGCCAGTTCCAGCTGCATCACCATGTCGACCATGCGGTGCTGCAACGCCTGGAACTGCGAGATGGGCTGGCCGAACTGGCGGCGCTGCTTCGTGTAGTCGATGGTGTCCTGCACGAGGCGGCGCATGACGCCGACGCCTTCGGCCGCGAGCGCCGCGATCGCCGCGTCGCCGATCTTTTCGACCAGGGGCAGCGCTGCGCCCTCCGCGCCGATCAGCGCGTCGGCGGGGAGTTGCACGTCCTCGAAGCGGATGTCGGCCGCCTGGCGACCGTCGATCGTGGGATAGGCGGTCATCGTGACGCCCGCCGCCTGCGGATCGACAAGGAATAGCGAGAGCCCGTATTCCGTGCTGGCCGTCACGATCAGATCGGTGGCGAAGGGGGCGGCGCTGACCACTGATTTCTCGCCGGTCAGCGTCCAGCCGTCGCCGGCGCGCGTCGCGGTCGTCGCGACGCGATCGAAGCGATAGCGGCCGGCCGGCTCGGCCCAGGCGAAGGCGAAGCGCGCATCGCCGGCGACAATCCGGGCGAGATCGGCGTCGCGCCCGCCTGCGCCGGCCAGCAGGCCGCCGGCAATGACGACCGTTTCCAGAAAGGGTTCGATCACCAGGCTGCGGCCCATTTCCTCCATGACGACCATCGCGTCGACAGCGTCCCCGCCGAGGCCGCCGGCGCTTTCCGGCAGCGGCGCGCCAAGGATGCCGAGTTCGTCGGCGAAGGCGCGCCACAAGGGTTCGCGCCAGCCGGGTTGCGTGCGGCTGACCTTCGTGCGGGTCTCGAAATCATTGCGGTCCGCCAGGAAGGCGCGGAGCGTGTCGCGCAACTGCTCCTGTTCGGGGGTCAGGTTGAAATCCATCGTCTATGCCTGTCCTTCCACCGGCTGCGCCGCCCAATATCGGTCGCGCAGCAGCCGCTTGTACAATTTGCCGGTCGGCTGACGCGGCAGGGTTTCCATGAAGTCGACCGCCCTGGGGGCCTTGATATGGCCAAGGCCGGCGCGGGCGAAGGCGATGATGTCCTGCGCCAGCGCGGCGTCGGTCGCGACGCCCTCGCGCGGCTCCACCACCGCGATCACGCGCTCGCCCATTTCCGGGTCGGGCGCGCCGATCACCGCCACGTCGCGCACCGCCGGGTGGGTGATGAGGAGATTTTCGATCTCCTGCGGGTAGATGTTCACCCCGCCGGAAATGATCATGAAATTGCGCCGGTCGGTGAGGTACAGATAGCCCTCCGCGTCAAGGCGACCGACATCGCCCAGCGTGGTCCAGCCGTGGCGGTTAGTCGCCTTCGCCGTCTTTTCCGGGTCGTTATGGTAGGAGAAAGCCGGGCCGTTCGCGAAAAAGATGTCGCCGATTTCGCCGATGGGCAGCGGCTCGCCCGCCTCGTCGCAGATCTTCACTTCGCCCACCAGCGCGCGCCCGACCGATCCGGGATGGGCCAGCCATTCGTTCGAGTTGATCGAGGTCAGGCCGTTGGTTTCGGTCCCCGCATAATATTCGTAGAGGACGGGTCCCCACCATTCGATCATCGCCTGCTTGATCGGCACCGGACAGGGCGCAGCGGCGTGCAGCGCGACGCGCATCGACGAGACGTCAAAACCCGCGCGGACATCATCGGGCAATTGCAGCATCCGCACGAAATGGGTCGGCACCCATTGCGAGGCGTCGATGCGGTGGCGTTCGATCAGCGCCAGCGCGGATTCCGCGTCGAACCTCTCCATCACGTGGATCGTGCCGCCCAGCCGCTGGATCGCCATCGACCAGCGCAGCGGCGCGGCGTGATAGAGCGGCGCGGGGGAGAGATAGCGGGTATCGCCGGAAAAGCCGTAGACGGTGCTCGCGAGATGATCGAGCGCGGCGCGCGTGCCGATCGGCAGGCCGGGCGCGATTTCGCGCCGCACGCCCTTGGGCCGGCCGGTCGTGCCGGAGGAATAGAGCATGTCGATGCCGCAGCTTTCGTCGGCCACCGGCGTTTCCGGCAGCGCTGCGCTGTCGGCGATCATGGCCTCCAGTTGATGCACGGGCGCGCGTTCGATCAGCGGCTCCGCCTCGCTGGCGAGGCTCCATGTCCGGTCGGTGCCGACCAGCAGCGCCGCACCGCTGTCATTGACGATATAGGCCAGGTCCCCCGCCGACAGGCCGGTCGAGGCCAGCACGAAATACAGGCCGGTGCGCTGCGCCGCCCAGACCAGCGGGAACAGCCATTCGTGATTTTCCGCCACGATCGCGATCGTGTCGCCGCCGCGCAGCCCCGCGCCGCGCAGCCAGTGCGCCAGCCGGTTGGAGCGCGCCTCCAGTTGCGCATAGCTGACCGCGACGCCGGTCGCGGCCATGACATAGGCAGGATGGTCCGGCCTGCGCGCCGCCACCTGCGAAGGATGCAGCAGCGCGTCCACGGCTTATTCGGCGGCCTGCGGGACTTTCGGGATAAAGAGCGTCTTGGGCTGGGTGAATTCCAGCAGGCCGGGCAGGCCATTTTCCACGCCGATGCCCGACTGCTTCACGCCCGCGAAGGGGGTATAGGGCGTGTTCTGGAGATTCTGGTTGATCCAGACGGTGCCGGTTTCGATCCGCTTGGCGACCTCGACCGCCTTGTCGATGTCACTGCCCCAGACCGCGCCGGCCAGGCCATAGTCGCTGTCATTGGCGCGGCCGATCACCTCGTCAATGTCGCTATATTTGAGCAGCGGCAGGATCGGGCCGAAGGCTTCCTCCTGCACGACGCGCGAGTCTTCGGGCGGGTTGTCCACCAGGGTGAGCGGGATGAAATAGCCCTCCGTGGGCACGTCCTTGCCTTGCAGCAGCGTCAGGCCGCTGGCCTTCGCCTCTTCCAGCAGGCCGAGCACGCGCTTGTACTGCGGTGCGTTCTGCAAGGGGCCATATTCGCTGCCCTGCTGCGCGCCGTCGCCCACCGTCACGCGCTGGGCGATCTGGTGCAGCCTGTCGCGCAGGGCGTCGTACACGTCTTCGTGGATGTAGAGCCGCTTGGTCGCGATACAGACCTGCGCAGTGTTGTAGAAGGCGCCGAAGAAGATCTGTTCCGCCACCTTGTCGACATCGACATCGGGCAGGATGATCGCGGCGTCATTGCCGCCCAGTTCCAGCGTCACGCGCTTGAGGTCGCGGGCGGCCGTCTCCATCACCTTCTTGCCGGTCGCGGTGGAGCCGGTGAAGCTGATCTTGTCGAAGCCGGCATGGGCCGTCATCAGCGGCCCCAGTTCGTCGCCGCCCGAAAGGAAGTTGATGACGCCGGCGGGCAGAAATTCGCGCATCAGTTCGCCCAGTTTCAGCGAACAGAGCGGCGTGAAGGGCGAGGGCTTCACCACCATGGTGTTGCCCGCCAGCAGCGCCGGCGCGATCTTCCAGATGGCGAGCAGGAACGGGAAGTTCCACGGCACGATCGCCGCGACGACGCCGACGGGCACATGATGCACCTCGATCCGACGGGTGTCGCTATCCTCGGTCACGTCGACCGGCAGGTCGAGTTTTGCCGTGGCTTTCAGCCAGTAAGCGGCCTGCTTGATCTCCGCCGTGGCGAGCATCAGCGGCCGGCCCTGTTCCTGCGTGAAGAGTCGCCCGAAGGGTTCGGCATTTGCGGAGATCGCCCCGGCAATCGCGATCAGCGCCTTGCGCCGCTCCTCGATCGGCGTGGCGCGCCAGCCGGGCAGCGCCTTGCGCGCAGCGGCGACGGCGGCGTCGAGATCGGCCGCGTCGGCGCGCGGGGCCTTGGCGAAGGGCTGGCCGGTTGCGGGATTGACGATGTCGATGGAGCCATGTCCGGCGGCGTCCGCGCCGTCGATGGTCATGACATAGGGGGTATCGAAATCCATCGAAGCGTCCTCTCGGGGTCTGTCCAGGCTCTTGGCTTGACCTGTGCCTAACACCGCGCCTAGCCTCAAGGCAACGCAAATTAATCGATCGATTGATTTTGGGTCTGCGCTTTCGCGACAATAAGGAGAACAGCAGAGTGAACGTCAGCGAAGCCGTTAGAACGCGCCGGTCGGTCCGCGCCTTTACCGATCGCCCGGTCGATCTGGAGCAGTTGCGCGGCATATTGAACCTGGCCGCCCGCGCGCCTTCGGGCGGCAATCTTCAGCCCTGGCACATCCATGTCGTGGCCGGCGAACGCATGGTGGCGCTGAAGGCACTGATGGCGCGCCGCGTCGCTGAGGAGCCGGGCGGCGAAGGGACGGAATATGCGATCTACCCGCCGGCGCTCGACACCCCCTTTCGCGACCGCCGTTTTGCCGTGGGCGAGGCGATGTATGCGCAGATCGGCGTCGCGCGCGAGGACAAGGCGGGTCGGCGCAACTGGTTCGCGCGCAACTACCAGTTCTTCGGCGCGCCGGTGGCGCTGTTCTGCTATGTCGATCGCCGCCATGGGCCGCCGCAATGGTCCGATTGCGGCATGTATCTCCAGACGCTGATGCTGTTGCTGCGCGAGGCGGGGATGGATAGCTGCCCGCAGGAATGCTGGGCGCTGTATCACCGCACGATCGGCGCATTTCTGGGCGCGCCGGAGGGGCAGATGCTGTTCACCGGCATGTCCATCGGCTGGCGGGATGAGGACGCGGCGGTGAACGGACTGGTTTCGGAGCGCGCTTCGGAGGCGGAGTTTTTGCGGTTTCATGTGGGGTGAGGGGCGAAAGGCGACAGGCGGCTGTCGCGGCCGAAAGCTGTCTGATTTTTCATGCGGAGACGCAGAGACGCGGAGAAGAATAAATCCTCCGCGCCTCCGCGTGAACCACTGTGTCGCCTGCATCGCGGCCACATCGTTCGTCGTGCTCGCGAGGGTGAGAACACAGCTATCCAGCACGACTGGATTTCGGCGGTGCGAGGTGGTTCCCACCTTCGCGGGAATGACGGAAAAGGGTGGTTAGCGGACTGTCTGCTCTACTTTCTCCCCTCCCCTTCAGGGGAGGGGCCGGGGGTGGGGACTGTCCGAATGGCGCAGCGCCTGTTTGCCAGCACAGCCCCCACCCCAACCCCTCCCCTGAAGGGGAGGGGCTAAAAAGAGTGACCACAACTAGTCGTCAGCGGCCAGTAGCCAGGTTGCCGATTACATCCTCACTCCGCCAGCCACGCCCGCGCCTCCGCCTCGTTCAGGAACGCGCGTTCCTTCGGCTTCACTAGGTTCCGTTCCGCCTGCATCTTGGCCAGCACCGACGCGGCGACGACGGCCATGCGGTCGTCCACGCCGTCCGAATGGGTGACGACGGCAATGAACGCCTCCATCACGTCGGGCGGTTGCACCACGGCGTTCTGCGCCAGCACCAGATGGCGCACGCGGCCGGTGGCCGAACGGGCGCTGGCCATCGCCAGCGGCAGGGCGGCGCCATAGCTGTGGACGTCCTCCACGCTCAGCAGGCCGCCGCTGTAGGAAATGACCAGCGTTCCGTCGAAAGACACTTTCAGCAAGAGCATCCCCTCATTTTAACGTCATTAGTTTAATCGATTGACTGATTATCTTTTATGCTCTTATCCGGGCATCGACAGCGCACGGCCATGAGACCGCACGCGCCCGAAAGCAGACAGAGGATAGCCGATGATTGCTCTTTCACAAGCCGCTCTGGACGCCCCCTATTGGAACGCGCTGGCGGACGGGCGGCTGAGCCTGCCGCGTTGCGGCGGCTGCGCGCGCTGGCAATGGCCCGCCGTGGCGCGCTGCGGCGAATGCGGGCATTGGGGCAGCGACTGGCAGGATCTGCCGTTGACCGGCAAGGTGTTCTCCTGGACGCGCACCTGGCATTATTTTGGCGGGACCGAGGGGCTGGAGCGGCCCTTCATCAGCCTGCTGGCGGAGATCGACGGCACGGATCGGCCGGGGACCGGCGGCATTCGCCTGATGGGCCTGCTGGAGGGGGTCGCGCCCGACGCGCCCGTGCCGAGCGGCGCGCGGATCGAAGGGCGGATCGGCAGCACCGCTTATGGCGACGACAGCCTGCCGGTGATCCTGTGGCAACTCGCGGACTGAAGGAAAAATCAGCATGAACAAAGCCTTCTACGCCCGCACCGCCGCCGTCGGCGTCGGCATCCGCCAGTTCAAGCGCGCCAGCGCGCCGATGTCGGAGCGCGCCGCATTGGTCCACGCCATCGTCGATGCGTGCGAGGACGCCGGGGTCGATCCCGCCGATGTGGACGGCTTCGTGTCCTATGGCGACGACAAGAACGAGCCGGTTCGGCTGATGTCGGAACTGGGCACCAAGGAACTCAACTGGTCGATGGCGGTGTTCGGCGGCGGCGGCGGCGGCATTGCCGGGGCCTTTGCCGATGCGGCGGCGGCGATCATCTCCGGCCAGGCGAAGGCGGTCATCGTGTTCCGCGCGCTGGTGCAGGACAATAGCGGGCGGCTGTCGGCGGCGGTGATGGCGCATCACCTGAACCCGCATATGGTCGCGGCCGGCATCGTCGCCCCGGCGCAGGTGTGCGCGATGCGGGCGCAGCGACTGTTCGGCCATCATGGCGTGCCCGCCTCCACCGCGGAAGAGTTCGTGAAAGCCTGCTATTATCATGGCGCGCGCAATCCCGATGCGGTCGCTTACGGCGCGAGCTTCGATCATGACGCCTATCTGGCGTCGCGCCCGATCGCCGAGCCGTTCCGGCTGTTCGACTGCTCGCGCGAGAATGACGGCGCGGGCGCGGTGCTGCTGGTGTCGGCCGACTATGCCCGCGACCTGCGCAAGCCGCCGGTCTATCTGTTGGGCGCGACGCAGGGGACGGGCAAGGGCTGGGGCGACCTGCTCGACAATGACGACAATTATGCGTCGGCCGGGTTCGATGCGGTCGCGCGGCGGCTGTGGGAACAGACCGGGCTGTCGCCGGCCGACATCGATGTCGCGCAGGTGTATGAGAATTTCTCCGCGCAGGGGGTCGCCTCGCTGATCGACCATGGCTTCTGCACCTATGAGAATGTCGCGGAGTTCGTGCGCTTCGACAATCTGATCGCGCCGGGCGGCGGCCTGCCGGTCAACACCCATGGCGGCAACACCGCGCAGGGCTTCATCCACGGCATCGGCGTCGCGATCGAGGCGGTGCGCTGCCTGCGCGGGGAGTCGGCCAATCCGGTGCCGGACGCGAAGACGTGCCTGCTGGCGGGCGGGCCGGGCGCGCCGATCGTGAGTTCGGCGATTTTTGGCAATGGCGGGATTGTGGGTTAGGGGGAGCATCAGCGTTGCTGCCCCCTCTCCCAGCTACGACTAAGGCAGCAAGCTGCCAAGTCTTCGCAACCCTCTCCCCGGAGGGGCGAGGGAAATCGCCTTCAACCCGCCTTGTCTTCGTCCGTCAGGATGCCGCTCAGCACCATGTCGAGCAGCGTCTTGGTGTAGCGGCGGCGCATGGCGTCATCGATGGTTTCGATGTGGAAGGCGACGCGCATGATGTGCTGGCCGAAGAACAGATGGTCGCACGCGCCCAGGATGATGAAATAGAACATCATCGGATCGACCGGCTTGAACTCGCCGGTGGCGATGCCCTGTTCCAGCAGATGCCGCTGGGTTTCGGCGAGCGGTTTGGAGATTTTTTCCGCGACTTCCAGCCCGGCCACGGGATCGGCGAACAGATAGTGGATGAGGCGGTTAATGAAGGGGAAGCGGAAATAGATGGTGATGATCGCCTTGACGTGGAGCTTGAGCTTCTCCGTCGCGCTCATGTCCATCGCGACCAGGTCTTCCAGCCGGTCCAGCCCCTTGCTCAGCACATCCTCGACCAGCGCCAGCATCATGCCCTGCTTGGTGCCGAAATAATATTTGACCAGCGCGGAATTGAGGCCGGAATGCTTGGCGATGTCGCTCAGCGAGATTTCGATCGTGCTGCGTTCGGTCATCAGCGCGCAGGCGGACGCGAGCAGAACCTCACGCGAGGACGCCTTGGGGTCGTCCATCCTGCGTTCGTCCGATACCACCTTGGTCGCCATTCCGCCGTTCCAGCTCCGTTTGCTAATCGATCGATTGATCCAATATTTCTGCCTCGCGTCCGGGAACCCGCTTGTCAAGATCATTCGGGACGAACCGTCAGCGCCTCCCTTACGGATTGCGTGTCGACGCCCGGCCGAGAGGGCGCGCGCGGCGGCGCGCAGGGCGTGCCGGAATAGCGCGGCGCGGGCGAGGGCTGGACCATGCCATCCACGGAAATGAAGGTATCGCGGGCGCGGTTGTGCGGATGCGCCATCGCTTCCGACATGGTGAGGACCGGCGCGGCGCAGGCGTCGGAAATGCCGAAGGCGTCTGCCCATTCGTCGCGGGTGCGGGTGGCGAAGATCGCCGCCAGCGCCGCTTTCTGCCGGGGCCACAGCGCCTGATCATGCTGCGCGTCGAACAGCGGGTCGCCGTCCGTGCCGGTCACCTGCCGCAACAGGGCATAGAATTGCGGCTCGATCGCGCCGATCGCCATCGCCTTGCCATCGGCAGTGGCATAGGTGTCGTAGAAGGGCGCGCCGCCGTCCAGCAGATTGGTGCCGTGCTGCTCCGCCCAGCTGCCCGCCGAGCGGAAACCCCACATCATTGCCGAAAGCAGCGCCGAGCCGTCCGTCATCGCGCAGTCGATCACCTGCCCCTGCCCGCTCATGCGCGCGGAGAGGATGGCGCTGACCATGCCGAACGCCAGCATCATGCCGCCGCCGCCGAAATCGCCCGCCAGATTGAGCGGCGGCACCGGCTTCTGCCCCGCCACGCCGACCATGCCGAGCACGCCCGACAGCGCGATATAGTCGATGTCGTGGCCCGCCGCCGCCGCCCATGGCCCGGTCTGTCCCCAGCCGGTCATGCGGCCGTAGACCAGCTTCGGATTATCGGTCAGCAACACGTCCGGGCCAAGGCCGAGCCGTTCCATGACGCCAGGCCGAAAGCCCTCCATCAGGCCATCGGCGGTGCGGCACAGGGCGCGCAGGGTCGCGATATCGTCGGCGGACTTGAGGTCCAGGATGATCGACGTGCGCGAGCGGAGCAGCGGGTCGTGCGGGTCATGCGGCGTGCCCGGCCGATCGACGCGGATCACGTCCGCGCCATGATCGGCCAGCATCATGCCAGCGAAGGGCGCGGGGCCGATGCCGCCCATCTCGACGATGCGCAGGCCCGCCAGCGGCCCCGCCATATTCAGAGCGCCTCGAAGATGGTGACGTTGGCGATGCCGCCGCCTTCGCACATCGTCTGGAGGCCATAGCGCTTGCCGCGCGCCTTGAGCGCATGGATCAGCGTGGTCGCCAGCTTCGTGCCCGACGCGCCGAGCGGATGGCCGAGCGCGATCGCGCCGCCATTGACGTTCAGCCTGTCCGGGTCCGCGCCCAGCGCCTTGAGCCAGGCGAGCGGCACCGGGGCGAACGCTTCGTTCACTTCATAGAGGTCAATGTCGCCGATCTTCATGCCGGCGCGCGCCAGCGCGCGTTCGGTGGCGGGCAGCGGTTCTTCCAGCATGATGACCGGATCGCCCGCCGTGACGGTCAGATTGTGGATGCGCGCTAGCGGGGTGAGACCATGGTCCTTCAGCGCCCGCTCGCTGACCACCAGCACGCCCGACGCGCCGTCGCAAATCTGGCTGGCGCTGGCCGCCGTGATCGTGCCGCCCTCCATCAGCAGCTTGACCCCGGCCAAGGACTCCATCGACGCATCATAGCGGATGCCTTCGTCGCGGACATGCAGCGTGACGCCGCCCTCGCCATCCTCGATCTCCACCGGCACGATTTCGGTGTCGAAGGCGCCGCCTTCGGTCGCCGCCACCGCGCGGCGATGGCTTTCCAGCGCGTAGCGATCGAGGTCCTCGCGCGAGAAGCCGTGCTTCTTCGCGATCATCTCCGCGCCGGCGAACTGGCTGAATTCCTCGACGCCATAGCGGTTCTTGATCTTCTGCGACCAGGGGCCGACGCCGATGCCGGCCTTGGCAGCGAGGCCGCTGGGCGTGCCCATCGGCACGCGGGTCATGCTTTCGACGCCACAGGCGATCACCATGTCCTGCGTGCCGGACATCACCGCCTGCGCGGCGAACTGGATCGCCTGCTGGCTGGAGCCGCATTGCCGGTCGATGGTGACGGCGGGCACGCTGTCGGGCAGGCTGGAGGCCATTACGGCGCTGCGGCCGATATGCATGGATTGCTCGCCGATCTGGCTGACGCAGCCCAGGATGACGTCCTCGATTCCGGCGGGATCGACCCCGCTGCGCGCGACCAGCGCGTCCAGCAATGTGCCGGCGAGATCGGCGGGGTGCCAGCCGGCGAGCTTGCCGTTGCGACGGCCGCCAGCGGTGCGACCCGTAGCGACGATATAGGCTTCAGCCATGGTCAGTTAACTCCCGAAAATTCGATGGATCAGGTCAGGCTGCCGCCTTCGGCCGCCAGCTTGCGGAGTAGCGGCGAGACGGCATCTGCGCCGATCATCTCGTCCAGCGCAGCGACGATTTTCGACAAACCGATGCTGTCGGCCCAGCACATCGGGCCGCCGGTCCACACCGGCCAGCCATAGCCGGTGACCAGCGCGACATCGACGTCGGAGGCGCGCAGCGCGATGCCCTCCTCCACGACCTTCGCGCCCTCGTTCACCACCGGGTAGAGCAGCCGCTCGACGATCTGCTGCGGGGAGAAGCTGTGCTGCGGCACGCCGGTCTTCGCAGCGAAATCGCGGATCACCTGTTCCGCGACGGGCGAAGGCGACGCCTTGCGGCTTTCGTCATAGTCATAATAGCCGCCGGCCTTCTTCTGGCCCCAGCGACCCATTTCGCACAGCACTTCCTGCACCGTGCGGCCCGCGCTGTTTTCGCGATCCCAGCCGATGACGTCGAGGCCGACGAGGTCAATCATCTGGAACGGCCCCATGGCGAAACCATAGTCATTGATCGCCTTGTCGACTTCGGCCGGGGTTGGCCCTTCCAGCACCAGCGCCTCGGCCGCGTCCATGCGCGGCTGCATGACGCGGTTGGCGATGAAGCCGTCGCATACGCCCGAGAGGACCGCGACCTTGCCCAGCATCCGGCCGATCGCCATGCCGGTGGCGATCACCTGGTCGGACGTCTTCGCGCCGCGCACCACTTCGAGCAACCGCATGATGTTGGCCGGGGCGAAGAAGTGCAGGCCGATCACCCATTCCGGCCGCGAGATGGAGGCGGCGATGGCGTCGAGGTCGAGGAAGGAGGTGTTGCTCGCCAGGATCGCGCCGGGTTTCGCCGCTGCGTCGATCTGGCCGAAGACGGATTTCTTGAGGTCGATATCCTCGAACACCGCCTCGACGATCAGGTCGACGCCCGCCACCGCAGACGACAGGTCGGTGCTGGTGCTGAGCAGGGCGGCGCGGCGATCGCCCTCCTCGGCCTTGATGCGCCCCTTTGCGACCAGACCGGCGATCGTCTTGCGGATACCGGCCGCGCCGCGCTCCACGGCAGCGTCATCGCGGTCCACCAGGGTCACGGGCAGGCCCGCATTGAGGAAAGCGGTGGCGATGCCGCTGCCCATGGTGCCCGCGCCGATCACGGTGACGCTGGCGATCGGCAGCGGCTTGACCTCGCGCGGCACGGGGACCTTGCCGGCGGTGCGTTCGGCGAAGAACAGGTGGCGCTGGGCAATGGATTCGCTCGAATCCATCAGTTCCTCGAACAATTCCCATTCGCGCTTCAGCCCCTCGTCGAAGGGCAGGCTGGCCGCCGCCTCGATGGCGAGCACGATATTGCCGGGAGCCTTGAAGCCGCGGAAATCGCGCTTGTTGGCGGCGCGATAGGCCTCGATCGCCGCCTTCGTCGCGGCGGGGTCCATGTCCACCGCCATGTCGCGCACCCGGCGCAGCGGCGCGCCTTCGTCCACCAGCTTGCGGGCGTAGGCGACCGCGCCTTCCGCCAGGTCGCCTTCGATAATCGCGTCGATCAGCCCGGTCGCCTGCGCCTTTACAGCGCCGAGCGGACGGCCGCCGACGATCAGCTCCAGCGCGGCCTGCACGCCGGCGATGCGCGGCGTGCGCTGCGTGCCGCCCGCGCCGGGCAGCAGGCCGAGCGACACTTCGGGCAGGCCGACCTTGGCGGAGGCGGCCGCGACCCGGTAATGGCAGGCAAGCGCCAGTTCGAAGCCGCCGCCCAGCGCCGTGCCGTGGATCGCGGCGATCACCGGCTTGGGCGACTGTTCGATGACCTCGAAAATCTCGTTGAGGCCGGGCTGGCGCAGTTCCGCGCCAAATTCGCTGATGTCGGCGCCTGCAAAGAAGGTGCGGCCGTCGCAGCGGATCACCAGCGCCTGCGCTGCGTCGTCCGCGACGGCGCGCCTGATGCCCTCGTCCAGCCCGACGCGGACATCATAGCCCAGCGCGTTGACTGGCGGGGAATCGATCGCCAGCACGGCGATCCCGTCCGTCACGCTATAGGTGGAAACCCGGTTGGCGGTTGCCGCTTCGCTCACGTCCTGTTCTCCGTTGAAATGAGTTCGCTCACAGCGACTGGCCGTCATCGATAGTGAAGACCGACCCGGTGACCTGCGCGCTTGCGTCCGAGCAGAGGTAAAGAATGGACGGGTCGAGCACGCCGATGTCCATCACCCTCTGGCGCACGAAGCCGCCGATCAGCCTTTGCCCCTTGGCGTCGTTCAGATAGTCGTCGTTAAGTTCAGTGCGGATGTAGCCGGGGCAGATCACATTGACGTTGATGCCCTTGTTCGCCCAGTCATGCGCCATGGTGCGTCCCATCTGGACGACGGCCGCCTTGGTTGCGCTGTAGGTGGTCTGGTTGGCGTCGATGAAGCTGGCGGTGATGGACGAGATCAGCACGACCCGGCCATGCTGCCGCTCGGCCGACCCCGCCGCGACCATGCGCCGCGCCGCCTCCCGCGCGGTCAGGAACACGCCGCGCAGGTTGACGCCGACCATCTGGTCGAACTTGTCCATGTCGAGACCCAAAGCGCTGCCGCCCAGCGCCATGCCGGCATTGGCGACGACGCTGTCGACCGGGCCGAAGGCGGCCTCCGCCGCGTCGAAGGCGGCGATGGTGGAGGCTTCGTCGGCGACGTCCATCGGCACGGCCAGCGCCTCGCCGCCCGCCGCGATGATATCATCGCGGACATCCTCCAGCATGGCGGTGCGACGCGCAGCCAGCACGACCTTCGCGCCGCTTTGTGCGCAGCGGCGGGCGAGATGCTTGCCGATGCCGGACGACGCGCCGGTGATGAGGACGACACGGTTGGAAAGATCGAAGGAATAACCAGGGAACATCTTGCTCAGGCTCCGGTGAACTGGGCTTTGCGTTTCTGCATGAAGGCGGCGATCCCTTCGGCCGCGTCGGCGCTGTCGCCGGCGCTCGTCTGCTCTCGCCGCTCCATGTCGAGTACGCTGCGCCACTCTGCGTCGAGCGCATGCCATATCATCCGGCGGGTCTGCGCAAGGCTGCGTGGGCCGTTCGCCAGCTTCTGCGCCAGCGCGATGGCTTCGTCCTCTACCGCTTCATCGGCGACGACACGGTTCACCAGCCCCCAGTTCAGCGCGGTGGCGGCCGGGATGCGATCGCCCAGCAGCATCATCTCCATCGCGCGCGGCCGGCCGATGGTGCGCGCCAGCAAATGGGTGGAGCCGCCGTCCGGCACCAGCCCGACGCGCGAGAAAGCCTGGAGGAAATAGGCGCCCTCCCCCGCCACGATCAGGTCGCCGGCCAGCGCGAGCGAGCAGCCGACACCGGCCGCCGCGCCGCGCACCGCCGTGACCCAGGGGATCGGCAGGTCGCGCAACTGCATCATCATCGGGTTGATATGGGTTTCGAGCGTCAGTCCGAAATCCAGTTCCGCCAGTTCCGCCGGATCGACCGACAGGTCCGCGCCCGAACAGAAAGCCTTGCCCGCGCCCGTGATGACCAGCGCGCGCGCCGACGCAGGCAGACCGGCCAGCGCAGCGTTCACCTCCGCCGACATCTCCAGCGACATCGCGTTCAGCCGTTCGGGCTGGTTCAGCCGGAGGATGCAGACGGGGCCGCTTTGCTCGACTTCGATCGTTTGGAAATCCATATCGTCCCCCGCCCGCATATGAGTCTGTTGGTTCTCGGCGGATATCTATGCTGTATAGTTTAATCGATTAATTGCAAGCATTAGCGCGGCATTTGCGAGTCATCCACCTTGATGCAGGTGCCCGTCACGCCCTCCGACGCGGGCGATGCGAGGTAGAGCAGGGTGGAGTCGAGCATGTGCGGCTCGCCGATGCGCTTGCGCGGCAGCAGGGCCGCGAAAAACTCCTCGCCCTTGGCCTCGATGCTGGGCGCGCTCATCTCCGACCGGAAGAAGCCCGGCGCGATCGCATTGACGGAAATGCCGAGCGGCGCCCATTCGACCGACAGCGTCTCGGTCAGGCGGACGATGGCGCTTTTGGTGGTGCAGTACATGGCGCTGGGGATAACGCCGTCATAATTATACGCGCCGATCGAGGCGAGGTTGATGATCCGGCCACCCTGCCCGGCCTCGATCAGCCGCCCTGCCACGACCTGCGACAGCAGGAAGGGCGCGCGGATGTTGACCGCCAGCAGTTGGTCCACCTGCGCCAGCGTCTGCTTGAGCGCGCCTGTCGACAAGGCGATGCCGGCATTGTTGACCAGGATGGTCACCGGCCCGCCCAGCACCGCCTGCGCCCGGTCCACCGCCGGCTCGATCGCCGCCGCGTCGGCCAGGTCGAGCGCGATCGCCACCGCCTGTCCGCCGCGCGCCTCGATCGTCGCGACCAGATCGTCCAGCAGTTCCGCGCGCCGGGCCGCGACGGCGACCTTCGCGCCGGCAGCCGCGAGCGTCTCGGCGAAACGCCGCCCCAGCCCGGACGACGCGCCGGTGACGAAGGCGATCTGGCCCGCCAGCAACTGGCTCGCTTCAGGCAATGGCGCCTCGATCATATGCTCTCCCCTCTCTTGTATGGTTTATCTCAGGCGGCGACCGTCGCGGTCCCGGCCTGCGCCTCCGCCAGGCTGAAGCCCAATGGCGCGATATCGACCGGAATGCCGCTCTGGCGCGGCATGCGGTTCACGGTCTGGATGTGGTCATGCATGGAGATCAGCGTGCCGGTATGCGCGCCGCGCAGTCCCAGCGGATCGGGCCGGGTCACCGTGCCCCAGCTGTGCGCCATCGACACCACGCCCGGCCGCATGGTCGCATCGCCGCGCACATAGGCGACCACCGCGCCATCGTCGGACGTAACGCGCACCGCCGCATCATTGGCGATGCCCAGCGCCGCCATGTCCTGCGGATGGATGTTGAGGCGATTGGTGCCGTGCCGCCGCTGCGTGATTTCATTGCCGTGGAAGCTGCTGTTGAAACTTTCGACGATGCGCCGCGCCGACAGCAGATAGCCGCGCTGCGGCGCGCCATCGCCGGCCATGAAGCGCTCTACCGCGCCGATTTCCGCTGCCAGGTCGGCCGGGCAGAGGTCCAGCCGCGCGCCGTCGTCCGTCTCGGGCGCTTGCAGTATCTGATGCTTCTCGATCGAAAGCCCGTGCGGTTCTGCGCGCAGCTGGTCGAGCGAGACCGGCGTTTTCGACAACAGCCATTCGATCATCGCGTCGCGGCTCGGCATGGTCTCCATGTCGACCTTCAGGCCCGGCGGCAGCGCGGCGAAGTCTGCGCCGAAGGGGATGTTCTTCAGCTCCAGCTGGACGCCCAGTTCCTTCGCCAGCAGCCAGAAGAACTCCTGTTCCCCCATCACCTGCGGCGGCGGCTCGACAATCTGCTGCGCGTACTGGACGAAGGGGAAGTGAAACAGCCATTCGGTGAAGGTCGTCACTTCCGACCGTTCGAACATCAGGGTTGGGGCAATGATGTAATGCGACAGCTGCGCCGTTTCGCTGTTCTCGCGCGGGTCGAAGGTGACCAGCAGGTCGAGCGCCTTCAACGCCTCCACCGTCAGCGCTGGTTCGCCCAGCGTCACCGCCGGGTTGGAGCCGGTGACGAACAGGGCGCGGATCGACTTGTCGCCCGCGTGCAGCACCTCGTCGGGGAAGATCGAGGCGGGAAATTCGCCCATCAGCTTGCCGAAGCGCGGATCGGAGCCGCAGCGCGGTTCCTGTTCCCAGCTGCGGTGCGGCGGATAGACCATCTCGACCGGGGTGCGCGGCACCAGCAGGCCGGGATTGGGCTGTTCGTCGCCGGCGCGCAGATAGCCGCCGGTGAGCGCCGTCAGCGCTTCCGCCAGATGCTCCGCCGTGTTGGAGAAGGCCGCCATGTTGAGGCCAGTGCCGGTGCCCGTGCCCGGCTTCTTCGCCGTGCCCAGCAGCCGCGCGGCCGCGCGCAGGTCATCGGCGTTGACGCCCGCCGCCGTCGCGACCCGCTCCGGGGTGAAGGGTTCGACGGACTCTTTCAGCGCTTCCAGGTTGATCGTGAAGCGATCGGCGAAGGCGCGGTCTTCCCAGCCATGCGCGAAAATCTCCCGCAGCAGGGCGGCGAAGATTGCGGCGTCATAGCCGGGCCGGGGCTGGATGAAGATGTCCGCGAAGCGCGACACTTCGGTCGCGCGCACGTCTATGACGATGAACTTGACGCCCTGCTTCTTCGCCTGGCTGAAATGATGGTGAATGTTGATGCCGGGGATCGGCGTGTTGGGATAGCCCGAATGCGACACCAGCGGATTGACGCCGGCCAGCAGGATCACGTCGGTCTGGGTATAGAGCGGGCGGCCGGCGGCCCAATGGCCCATGCGCGCGACGCTCACCCATTTGGACGACTGATCGACCGTCATGGAGGAGAAGATCGCCGGCGATCCGATCTCGTGCAGCAGGCTCTTGAGGAACGGCTTGCCGACGCAATCGGAATAGCTGGTCGTGCCAAAAAAGGCGCCGACCGCGCGCGGGCCGCGTTCCGCCAATATGGCTTTCAGCTTTTGTGCGATCTCCGCCACGGCCTGATATTTGTCGATTCGCGCGTAGCTGCCGTCCTCCTGCCGCTTGAGACAGTGGGTCAGGCGGTTTTCCGCACCCCGGTGCAGGTCGGCCGCCATCGTGCCCTTGATGCAGACATAGCCTTCGGACACGCGGTTCTGCCGGTCGCTCTTGGCGGAGAGTATCTGGTTGTCCTCCACCTCGAACACCATGCCGCAATTGGCGGCGCAGTTGCGGCAATAGGAATAGCGCTTCTCCATCCTCGCGGCCCTTCTTCTATTCCAGTTCGACCACCACCTTGCCGACCGCCTTACGCGACGAGAGGAGCGCGATTGCCTCCCCGCCGCGCGCCAGCGGGAAGCGGTCCGACACCAGGGGCGTCAGGCTGCCGCCGCTGTACCAGTCGAGCAGTTCGGCGACGCTCTCCCGGAAATGCGTCCGATCGCGCTCGATCGAGGCGCCCCAGAACACGCCGATGATGTGGCAGGATTTGAGCAGCGGCAGGTTCATCGGAACGCTGGCGATGCTGGCGGGGAAGCCGACCACCAGAAAGCGCCCGTCCCAGCCCAGGCTGCGCAGCGCCGGTTCGGAATAGCTGCCGCCCACACCGTCATAGACGACATCGATGTCGCCGCCGGCGGCCGCGCGCACGGCGTCCGTGAAGGCGCGCGCCTGCGCCTTGTCGAGCGGCCCCATGGGGTAGATGACCGCTTCGTGCGCGCCGTGGCGCAGGGCGACGTCCGCCTTGGCCTGGCTGGAGACGGCGGCGATCACCTTTGCGCCCATGTGGCGGCCAAGCTCCACCGCGGCGAGGCCCACGCCGCCGGCTGCCCCAAGGATCAGGAGGGTTTCGCCCGGCTGCAATCGGGCACGGTCCTTCAGCGCATAATGCGACGTGCCATAGGTCATCAGGAAGGCGGCCGCCTGATCAAATGGCATGGCGTCGGGAATGCGGAAGCAGCGCCAGGCGTCGATCACCACAAGCTCCGCCATGCCGCCGCAGACGTCGCCGCCCAATATCCGGTCGCCGACCGCCAGATGGGTGACGCCCTCCCCGATCGCATCCACCGTGCCGCTCATCTCCGCGCCGGGGGAGAAGGGGCGTTCGGGGCGGAACTGGTAGCGATCCTCGATGATGAGGGCGTCGGGATAGTTGACGCCGCAGGCCGCGACGCGGATGCGGACCTGGCCCGGCCCCGGCTCCGGCGCGGGTCGATCGCGCACGACGAGCGTGTCCGGGCCGCCGGTGGCTTCGCTGACCAGCGCCTTCATCGCACCGGCTCCGGCAGGGGGGCGTCGCGATAGAGTTCGCGCAGGGCGGGCTTCGATATCTTGCCCATGGCGAGGCGCGGCAGCGGGTCGGGCGACACCACGACATAGCGCGGCAGCTTGAAGCTGGAGAGCTGGGTGCGGCAATGGGCGAGAATAACGGGGACGGCGCAGTCGGGGCCGTGGACGATGGCGAGCGGGGTCTCGCCGAAACGATCGTCCGGCACGGCGAGGACGGCGACTTCGGCGACGCCGGTGACTTCCATGATGACGCTCTCCACTTCGGCGGCGGAGATGTTGAGGCCGCCCGACTTGATGAAATCCTTCATGCGGCCGACCATGCGGAGCAGGCCGTTGTCGTCCAGTTCGCCGATATCGCCGGTGTGGAGCCAGCCGTCGCGCAATGCTTCGGCACTGGCTTCGGGATTGCGCCAGTAGCCCAGCATCACGCCGGGTTTGCGGATCACGATCTGGCCCGACGTGTTGGCGGGAACGGGCTGGCCATCGGCGTCGACGATCTTCAGCTGGGTGAAGGGGCCGCCCAGGCCGCAGCGGTCGGGATGGCTTTTGGCGAAGCGGATCGGGTTGACGGTGGCGCTGCCGCCGCATTCGGTCTGGCCGTAGAGCTGGCGCAGCGCCACGCCCCGGTCGAACCAGGCCTGTTGCAGCCAGGGCGGCGGCGCTGCGCCGCCGATCGTCGCGGTGCGGATGAAGGACAGGTCCGTGCCGGCAAATTCGGGCAGTTCGGCGATCCGCTGGAAGAAGATCGGCGCGGCGCGGAAGGTGTTGATGCGGTGATCGACCAGCATGGCGAGCGCGGCGGCGGGGTCGAACTTCTCCAGCAGGTGGATCGTGCCGCCGGTGACGATCATGTGGACCATCAGGTTGAAGCCGCCCGAGGTGCTGAGCGGCGAGGTGCTGAGCAGGCGGCTCGGCTCGCCCATCAGGTCGGGGCCGTTGTGGACATATTCCTCCCACGCATATTCGATCATGTTGCGGTGGGAGTAGGTGACGCCCTTGGGCCGGGCGGTGGAGCCGCTGGTGGTGATGATCGCGACGGGGGCGTCGGGGTCTAACTGCACGGTGACCCGCGTGCCGGAATGGGGTGCGCAGCTGGCGACTTCGGCGCGGGTGAGGTGGGGGATTGCGATGTCGGCGGGGAGGCGGGCGGCGCCTTCTGGGTCGACGAATATCGTTACGGGTTCGTATTGACCAATCAGATAGGCGACTTCGGCCGGGACCATGCGCGAGTTGATGGGGGCGGCGATGCCGCCGCGCCGGATGACGGCGAAGGCGGCGACGCAATAGTCGATCGAGGTTTCGGCGTAGAAGGCGACGCGGTCGCCCGGCGCGATGGCGAGCGATGCGGCGACGCGATCGACCTGTTCGTCGAGTTCGGCATAGGTCAGCGCCCGGTCCGACACGCGCAGCGCCGGCTGCTCGCCACGCTCCCTGGCCCAGAAGCGCAGCGCCATGTCGATCGTCGCCTGCATGGTCGACATTGCCGCGACCTCTCCCTTGCTGCTCTTAATCACGCAATTAGGTCGCACGGGATCAAAGCCACGTCAACGCTGCATCGGGCAATTTTTCAATTGCGCGATTAACATGTCCGAGCCTAGGGTAAAGCCCGAGGAGAGAGGCCGGCATGGACGGGACGCACACAGTCAAGACAGCCTGCCGCTATTGCTGCGGGGCCTGTTCGATGGTCGCCACGGTGGGCGAGGACGGGCGGCTCCAGACGGTGCGCGGCGACCGGGAAAGCCCGCTGACCGACGGTTTCGCGTGCATCCGGGGATTGCAGGCGGTCGAGGGCATGTATCAGGACGGGCGCATCCTGCGGCCGCTGAAGCGGCAACCCGATGGCAGTTTCGAAGAGATCGCGCTGGAGACGGCGCTCGATGAAATCGCGGCGAAGCTGGGCGGTATATTGGACGAGAGCGGCGGCGAGTCGGTGGCGGTGTTCAAGGGCACGCAGGTCTGGAAGAACGTCACCGGCCATCTGATGCTGAACGCCTTTCTGGGCGCGATCGGCTCGACGCGGCTGTTCACCACCATCACCATCGACCAGAGCTGCAAGCAGGTGACGATGCGGCGCATGGGCTACTGGAATGCGGGCAAGCCGCGTTTGCAGGATTGCGACGTGATGATGCTGTTCGGCGGCAATCCTCTGGTGTCGGTGGCCGTCACCAATTTCACTTATGATCCGGTCAAGCGGCTGAAGACAGCGCTCAAGCGCGGCATGAAGCTGATCGCGATCGACCCGCGCCGCACCGAGACGGCGGCGAACGCGCATCTGCACCTGCAATGCCGGCCGGGCGAGGACGTCACCATCGCGGCGGGGATGATCCGCATGATCCTGGCCGAGGGCTGGCATGATGCGGCGTTCTGCGAGCGGCATGTGCTGGACCTCGACCGGCTGCGCGCCGCCGTCGCGCCCTTCACGCCCGAGCATGTCGCCGCCCGCGCCGGCATCGACCCCGAGCAGCTGCGCGCCGCGACCGAGATGTTCGCGCGCGACAGCCACAAGGGCATCGCGGTGTGCGGCACCGGCCCCAGCATGTCGCCGCGATCCAACCTCGCCGACCATATGGTCGAGTGCCTGAACGTGATCTGCGGCCGCTTCTATCGCGAGGGCGACCGCATCCCCAATCCGGGGGTGCAGAACAAGCGGCGCGACTATGTGGCGCAGGTCGTCGCGCCATTCCGTGAGTGGGAGACGAGCGCCAAGACGGGATCGGGCCATGGCGCGCTGTTCGGCGAGTTGATGAGCGGGGTGCTGGCCGACGAGATATTGCGCGACGATCCCGGCCGTATTCGCGCGATGTTCGTGAACGGGGCCAATCCGGCCGTCGCCTTGCCCGACCAGAACAAGGCGATCCGCGCGCTGAAATCGCTCGACCTGCTGGTGGCGGTGGAGCCGTTCATGACGGCGACGGCGAAGCTGTGCGACTATATATTGCCGCCGCGCCTGATGTTCGAGCGCGCCGACACCGTGCCGACGCCGCATTACGAACCGCTGATCGACGCGCCCTTTGCGCAATATGTGCCGCCCGCCGTGGAGCCGCCGGCGGGGTCGGAGGTGGTGGACGACTGGTATCCCTATTGGGCTATTTGCAGCCGCCTCGGCATCCCCTTCCCGTTCATGGGCGAGGCGCTGGACCTGACGCGCGCGCCCTCGACCGACGATCTGCTGGCATTGGTGCTGAAGGAGTCGCAGGTGCCGTTCGAGGAGATCAAGCGGCATCCGGGCGGCAAGCTGTTCGACGTACCGCCGGCGATCGTCCAGCCGCCGGTGAGCGACGACACCCCGCGTTTCGACGTGATCCCGGACGATGTCGCGGAGGAACTGGCGGAAGTCGCGGCGGAGTTTGGGCCGGTCGATCCTCCCGGCCCGTTCACGCATCTGCTGACCGTCCGCCGGCTGCGCGGCATCATGAACTCGCTGGGGATCATCCAGGAGGAATTGCGCCGCCGCCATCCCTATAATGACGCAAACCTGCATCCCGACGACATGGCGGCGCTGGCGCTGGAGGATGGCGCGCATGTCGAGATCGCGTCGGACGCGGGCGCGATCGTCGCCATCGCCACCGCCGACGCGACGGTGCGGCCCGGCACGCTGTCGATGAGCCATTGCTGGGGCGGGTTGCCGGAGGAAAATCTGCCGTTCGAAGCGATGGGCGTGTCGACCAACCTGCTGGTCCGCACCGACCGCTTCGTCGAGAAGATCAACGCCATGCCGCGCTTTTCCTCGATCCCCGTGAGCATCCGAAGGATTGCGGCATGACCGACCTGCTCGATTTCAGCGGCAAGACCGTGTTCGTCGTCGGCGGCTCCAGCGGGATCGGCAACGGCATCGCGCAATGTTTTCGAGCGCGTGGCGCGCAGGTGCATGTCTGCGGCACCCGGCCGAGCGCCGAGGATTACAGCGCGCAGGATGGCGACCTGACCGGGCTGCATTATGCTCGGCTGGACGTCACCAACCGCAGCGAACTCGCCGCCTTCCAGCCCGGTTTCGACCGGCTGGACGTGCTGGTGCAGAGCCAGGGGGCGGTCGCATATGGCAAGGCGGAGTTCACGACCGAAGGCTGGGACCGGGTCATGAGCGTGAACCTGAACAGCGTGATGGATGTCGCCATGCGCTTTCGCCCGATGCTGGCGGAGAGCGCGGGGGCGCTCATCATCCTCAGCTCCGTGGTCGCCTATATCACCGCCTTCGGCAATCCGGCCTATGCCGCGTCCAAGGCGGGCGCGAAGCACCTGACCGCGACGCTGGGCGAGGCATGGGCGCGCGACGGCATTCGCGTCAATGGCATCGCGCCGGGGCTGGTGCATACGAAACTCACGTCGATCACCATGGACCATCCCGAGCGGGCCGAGGCGAGCATCGCCGCCATCCCGCTCAAGCGCCCGGCCAGCCCGCAGGAAATGGGGCAGGTCGCGCTGTTTCTGGCGTCGCCCATGGCCTCCTACATCATCGGCCAGACCATCGTTGTCGATGGCGGCCTTACCCTTAGCTGACAGGAACATTGCCGCATGGATTTCCAGCATAGCGACCGGACCAAGGCGCTCATCGCCGACCTGGAGGCGTTCATGGACGCCCATATCTATCCGGCCGAGGCGGAGGAGCATCAGTGGAACCACGACCCGGCGAACCTGTGGAAGCCGTGGCCGGGGCTGGAGGCGCTGAAGGAAAAGGCGCGCGCGGCGGGGCTGTGGAACCTGTTCCTGCCGCATGATTATGAGGCGTGGAGTCCGGGGCTTTCCAACATGGAATATGCGCCGCTGGCCGAGATCATGGGCCGCGTGCCCTGGTCGTCGGAAGTGTTCAACTGCTCCGCGCCCGACACCGGCAATATGGAAGTGCTGGCCCGCTTCGGATCGCCCGCGCAGCAGGAGCAATGGTTGAAGCCATTGCACGCGGGCCTGATCCGATCCTGCTATGTCATGACCGAGCCGGCGGTGGCATCCTCCGACGCGACCAATGTGTCGACGACGATCCTGCCGGACGGCGACGATTATGTCATCAGCGGCCGCAAATGGTGGATTTCCGGCGCGATGGACCCGCGCTGCAAGATATTGATCGTGATGGGCAAGACACTGCCCGACAATCCGCGCCATGCGCAGCATTCGATGATCCTGGTCCCCCGCGATACGCCGGGCATCATCGTCGAGCGGACGATGACCGTCATGGGCCGCACCCATTCGCCCGGCGGCGAGACGCAATTGCTGTTCGACAATGTGCGGGTGCCGAAGGAGAACCTCATTCTGGGCGAAGGGCGCGGGTTCGAGATCGCGCAGGGACGGCTGGGGCCGGGGCGCATCCATCATTGCATGCGCTCCATCGGCCAGGCGCAGCGCGCGCTGGAGATCATGACGCGGCGGGTCGAGCAACGGGTGGCGTTCGGCAAGAAACTGTCGGAGAACAGCTCGATCCGGCAGGATATTGCGCTTTCCTGGTGCGAGATCGAGCAGGCGCGGCTGCTGACGCTGAAGGCCGCGTCGCTGATGGACACGGTGGGCAACAAGGGCGCGCGCGACTTCATCGCCGGGATCAAGGTCGTCGCGCCGCGCATGGCGCAGGCGGTGACCGACCGGGCGATGCAGGCGCATGGCGCGATGGGCCTGTCCGACGACACGCCGATCGCCTACGCCTTCGCCACCAACCGCTATGTCCGCATCGCCGATGGGCCGGACGAGGTGCATATGAACCAGCTCGCGAAGCTGAAGATCGCTGAATATGCGTTTTAAGACAGTATATTGATCCGTCATTCCCGCGAAAGCGGGAACCCAGCTCGCCAACCGCACTCCAGTCACGTGTGGATAGGTGGGTTCCCGCTTCCGCGGGAATGACGGCAGAGAGGACTCGCCAATCCATGTCCCTGAAAGGTCCCGACGCGCAGATCGATCTTGTGGCGCTTGCCCGGTGGATGGATGGGCGGGGCCTTGGCTCCGGGCCGATCGAGCATGTCACGCCGCTGGGCGGCGGCACGCAGAATGTGCTGCTGCGCTTTTCGCGTGGCGGCGAGGACTATGTGCTGCGGCATCCGCCGCCGCATCCGCGCCCGGAATCGAACGAGGTGATGCGGCGGGAGGCGCGGGTGCTGGGCGCCATCGATGCCAATACCGACGGCCGAGTCCCGCACCCCCGGCTGATCGCGGCGTGCGCGCAGGAGGATGTGCTGGGCGGCGCCTTCTACCTGATGGCCCCGGTCGATGGCGTGAACGTGGCCGACGCGCCCCGCCCGGTGCATTGCGAGCCGGCGGTGCAGCACCGCATGGGGATCGCCATGGCGGAGGGGATCGCGGCGCTGGGGGAGATCGATCCGGTCGCGGCGGGGCTTGGCGATTTCGGCAAGGTGGAGGGCTTTCTCACCCGCCAGTCGGGGCGCTGGCGGCGGCAGCTGGACAGCTATGCCGCGCTGGAGGGCTGGCCCGGCGCGGCGGCCATTCCCGGCGTCGATGCGGTGGAACGCTGGCTGGAGGCGCATTGTCCTGCCAGCTTTCGGCCGGGCATCCTGCATGGCGACTATCATCTGTCCAACGTGATGTTCCGCCCCGACAGTGGCGAACTGGCGGCGATCATCGACTGGGAGATGAGTACGATCGGTGATCCGTTGCTCGATCTGGGGTGGATGATTGCAACGTGGGCGGGCGACGATGGCGATGCGCCGATCGTCGAGATGGCCCCGTGGAACGGCTTCCCGAAGACCGGCGAACTGGTGGACGCCTATGCCTGCGCGTCGACCCGCAGCGTGGAGGCGGTCGACTGGTATGTGGTGCTGGCCTGCTACAAGCTCGGCATCATCCTGGAGGGGACCTATGCGCGGGCATGCGCGGGGCTGGCCGAGCGGGAGACGGGCGAGTCGCTGCACGCCTCCACGATCCGCCTGTTCGAGCGCGCGCTGGCGCGGATCTGAGAGGATTTCCATGACCGCCTTTTCGCTCGATCGCTTTCGGCTGGATGGCAAGACCGCGCTGGTGCTGGGCATTGGTCCGGCGATCGGCGGGGCGGTGGCGCATGGCTTTGCTCAGGCGGGTGCGCGGGTGGTGGTCGCGGCGCGGGGCGCGGCGGCGGTCGACGCGCTGGTGGCGGAGATCAACGCGCAGCATGGCGATGTCGCGGCGGGCATCGCGACCGACGCGGGCGATCCGGCGGCGCTGGCGCGGCTGGTGGCGTTTGCGCAGGAGCGGTTCGGGGGCGTCGACATCGCCTTCTACAATGCCTTTGCGATGGATGCGGGGCATTGGCGGACGTTTACGGAATATGCGTCGCCGCTCGACTGCACGGAGGAGGACTGGGCGGTCTGTTTCAACGTCAATGTCATGGCCCCGTTCCGGCTGGCGAAGGCGCTGGTTCCGGCGATGCAGGCGCGGGGTGGCGGGGTGCTGATCCACAATCTGGCGGCGGCGGCCTATACACCGATCATGCCGGCGGTGGCCTATGCCGCGACCAAGGCGGCGCTGGCGACGATGACGACTTATCTGGCGAAGGGCTGCGGGCCGACGGTGCGGGTCAATGCCATCGCGCCGTCCAATGTCGATGCGGCGCAGCGATCCGACGCGATGCGGGAGGCGGCGAAGGGGTATCCGATGGGGCGGCTCGGCACGCCGGACGAGGTGGTGGGGGCGGCGTTGTATCTCGCGTCGTCGGCGTCGAGTTTCACGACCGGGCAGGTGATCTTCGTCGATGGTGGAAGGGTGGCGACGGCGTGACGGGCGGCGTGCCGAAGATCGGGCGGGCGGCGCTAGCCGGGCTGCTGCGTTCCAGTCCGCATAGCGCGGCTCTGGGGCTGGAGATCGCCGAGGATGAGGGCGAGCGCGTGGCGCTGGTGATTCCGGCGCGGGAGGCGCATCGATCGGCGGCGGGGCGGGACAGCTGGCATCCCGGCGCGATCGGCAGTGTGCTCGACACGATCCTGTCGATAGCGGCGCTAGGCATTGTCGATCCCGAAAGCCGGCCGGCGACGGTCGATCTGCGCTGGGACATGATCGCCGATCCGGGCTTTGGCGATCTGCGGGTGGAGGCGACATGGGCCGATCCGACGGCGGAGGTCGTGTTTACCCAAGCGGAGGTGGTGGATATCGCGAGCGGCGCGCTCGTCTGCTGGGGGCGGGCGTGCATCGCCTATGCCCCGCCGGTGGACGGCAGCAGTGGGCGCACAGTGGCCGGTGAAGGCGAGGACCGGGTCGCGTCCGACTTCTCGGCCTGGCTGGGCCTGGTCACCGACGCGCAAGGGATCAGCCATGTGCCCTATCGCGAGGGGCTGGGCGGGGCTGCGGGCCTGCCCTACTGGCATGGCGGCGCATTGACGGCGGCGATGACGGCGGCGGCGATCGACCGCGCCGCCGTGGACCTGCCCGGCGCACGGCTGGCCAGTGCGACGGCGAGCTTCAACCTGTTCGCGATCGACCAGCCGCTGCTGCTCGACAGCAGCGACTACCGCGCGACCCGCACCCGCGCGTCCGTGCAGATCGCCTGCGCGCAGGAAGGACGCGGCGTGACGAGCCGGATGACGGCGCATTTTGTGCGGGGACGAAGAGGGCAGGAACGGCGCGGAAGGGTGAATTGGGGAACGATCGCTTTTCACCTGTCATGCCGGCGCAGGCTGGCATGACGGAGAATGGTCGAAACCCGACGATCCGAACGCCCTGTCCTACCGGCTCGATGCTATGCCATGATGCGCGCTTCCGGCTCTTTCCCATCGTCCGCCTCTCTCCAGGCAGGCCGAGAACGTCACCGTCGCGCGACAGTGACCCGATCGGCGCGTCGCGGCGCCCTGGCCGTAGCTTAGCCGTGACCTGGCCGTGACCTGGCCGCCTCCCGGTTGTGACCTTGCCATGCCCTGACAGGCGCGTCACAGTCTCCTCAGCGGCACTATCGGCCCATTTCGCTCGAAAATGCCCCCCGTATAGTGTCACCTTTGTCCGCTGCCGGTCAGCGGCCGCCGGGCTTCACCACCCGAACAGCAACTCGCACAAACTCGTCCGGCGTCCACAGCCGGACGGGCCTTTCCCATGGCCGATCGGTCCTAATGCTGGCTCGCCGGCAAGCGCACCACCAGCCCGTCCAGCTCTGCCCGCAACCGCACCTGGCAGGACAATCGGCTCGTCTCGCCCGGATCATTGGCGAATTGCAGTAGGTCCGCCTCGTCTTCCTCCGCCGGTCCCACCGCCCCGAACCAGTCGGGGTCGACATGGACATGGCAGGTCGCGCAGGCGCAGGAGCCGCCGCAATCGGCCGCGATGCCCGGCACGCCCTGCTGCTTGGCCGCTTCCATCAGCGACAGGCCCTCGGCAGCGTCCACGTCATGGGCCGTGCCGTCATGCTCGACATAGGTCACGCGGATCATCTCACGCGCCCCGGAACTGCGGCTTGCGCTTCTCGCGAAAGGCCGCGACGCCCTCCAGATGATCGGCGGTGCGGCCGGCGATGCACTGGTCGCGCCGCTCGCGCGCCAGCGCGTCGGTCAGCCCCATTTCCAGGCAATCGGCGATCCCCTGCCGCATCAGCCCATAGGTCCGCGTCGGCCCGGCGGCGAGCTTCAGCGCGATCCCCCGCGCTGCCTCCATCAACTCGGCGTCCTCCACCGCCTGATAGATCAGCCCCCATTCCGCCGCCTGCTGGGCATGGACCCGCTCACCCAGCATCATCATCGCCGTCGCCCGCGCCCGCCCGATCAGCCGCGGCAGCGCCCAGGTCGCGCCGACATCGGGCACCAGCCCGATATTGGCGAAAGGCTGCAGGAAATAGGCGGACTTGCCCGCGATCACGATGTCGCCCGCCAGCGCATAGCCACAGCCGCCGCCCGCCGCCACGCCGTTCACCGCCACCACCAGCGGTACGGGCAGATGCCGCAACCGCTGCAACAGCGGATTGAAATGCGTCTCCAGCGCCGCGCCCGCATCGCGCATGCCGGACAATTTCTGCACCGACCCGGCCGAGAGGTCCGCCCCGGAGCAGAAGGCGCGCCCCGTCCCGGTCAGCAACAAGGCCCGCGCCGTCCCCTCGTCCCGCACCCGGTCCACCGCGTGGATCAGCTCCTCCAGCGTCTGCACCGCCAGCGCGTTCAGCACCTCCGGCCGGTTGATCGTGATCGTGACCAGCCCGTCCGCTTCGTCGAACAGGATATGCGCGTAATCGGTCATGCCTCTCAGTGCTCCGTACCCGGCGCTTCGGAGAAATAGCGCTCCAGCTTGCCGTCCTCACCCTTGAACGCCTCGGCGTCCTGCGGCGGTGTACCCTTGACGCTGATATTGGGCCAGCTTGCCGCGAAGCGCGCATTGAGGTCGATCCAGCTGTCGAGGCCGCTTTCGGTGTCCGCCTTGATCGCCTCGGCCGGGCATTCCGGCTCGCACACGCCGCAATCGATGCACTCGTCGGGGTGGATCACCAGCATGTTCTCGCCCTCGTAGAAGCAGTCCACCGGGCATACTTCGACGCAGTCCATGAACTTGCAGCGGATGCAATTGTCGGTGACGACATAGGTCATGCCATGATCCTCCCTGATGTTTCCGCTGCTGTTAATCGATCAATTAACAGCCGTCAATCGCCTCACAGCGTCTCGCCCGTGCCGAACAGCGCCGAACTCAGCAGCGGCGTCGAAGGCCCGCCCGTCACCAGGCACAGCTTGGCCCCCGCGACCGGATTGCTCGATTCGCCCCGCAACTGCCGCACCGCCTCCACCACCAGTCCCATGCCATGCGCATTCCCCTCCGCGATCAGCCCGCCGCTGGTGTTGACCGGCAGGCCGCCGCCATCGGCGATCAGATTGTCATAGGTGAAGAAGTCCGCCGCCTGCTCGATCGAGCACAGCCCGTGGCTGATGATCGCCGCCACCGCCGGCCCGCTGAAATTGTCGTAGATCTGCGCCACGTCAACATCGTCGGGGCCATAGCCGCTCGCCTGCCACAGCCGTCGCGCGATCGGCTCGAACCCGCCGCTCGCATAGTCGGCGTCATTCTCCCAGGCTTCGCCCGTCACGCCGCCCTGTTCCGCGCCCAGCAGATAGACCGGCGGCTTGCGCAAATCCTTCGCCCGCTCCGCCGACACCAGGATCGCCGCCACCGAAATGTCGTTCTCCCGCGAACAGTCATACAGCCCGAAGGGATCGACGATCGGCCGCGCCCCCCGATACGCCTCTGCGCTGAGCGGTTTGCCGAACGCCTGCGCGCGCGGATTGCGTGACGCATGGAAATATTGCGCCCGCACCAGCGCCTCCAGCGCGCTGCGCGGCACGCCCTTGTGCAACAGCAATTCCGTCCGCATCCCGCACAATTGCGCCGGCGACGCGATCAGGTTGCGCGTATATTGCGCGCCCATGTCATAATGCGCGACCGCGTCCTGCAACCGCCCGCTCGCCTGCTCGGCCAGCGTGCGCGTCACCGCGACAATCTCCGCCTGCCCGCTGACGATCGCCGCCGCCGCCTGCCCGACCGCGCCCAGCGTGCCCCCGCCGCCGCCGCCCCACACCATCGACGACCAGCGCATCTCCCGCGTGCCCAAGGCCCGCATCAGCGTGAAGCCGGCATTGCGATCATCGGCATAGGACGCAAAGCCGTCCACATCGCGCGGATCGATCCCCGCATCCGCGCACGCCGCCACGATCGCCCGCAGCGTCAGCCCCTGCTCGTCATAAGGGGAGGCGCCATGCCTGTAGTAAGGCGTTTCGCCCACCCCCACGACCGCGACGGCCCCGCGCAACGGACTCATCATGGCCGCATCCTCCAACGCAGCACCGGCCCGCCCTCATTCCCGATCACGCCCTCCAGCGCCACGCCGATCGCCAGCCCGTCGCCGGGTCCCTCCAGCACCCCCAGCAACCGCGCCCCGCCCGCCTGCGGCAGTTCGACCAACAGATTGGCGAAGGGCGTTCGCCCGACCATCGCCGGCGTGAACGGATGGCGGACCCAGGTGAAGGCATGCACCACGCCCTCCATCGCCACCGCTTCCCACAGCATCTCCCACCCGCCACAGCGATGGCACCGCCCCTGCGGCGGCCAGGTCCATTTCCCGCAGTCCGCGCAACGGGGCATGCGCAGTTCGCCCTGCGCCAGCCCGTCCCAGAAAGGCTGATCGATCCCGCTGGGGGAGGGGAGGGCCGCCCCGCTCATCCGTTGCGCGCCATCAGGCCGCCATCCACCGGGATGACCGCGCCGGTCAGGAAACTCGCGCCAGGCATGGCGATGCTGACGATCATATGCGCAATCTCCTCGGGCCGGCCGTATCGCCGCAATGCAGTCCGGCGACGGGCATAAGTCTCCTTGTCCGCCTCCGAAACGCCGGCGGTCATGCCGGTGTCGATCGGGCCGGGACAGATGCAGTTGACGGTGATCGCTTCCTTGCCCAGTTCCACCGCCAGCGACCGCGTCAGCCCGATGACGCCCGCCTTGGCCGCCGAGTAAGCGGAAAGCCCCGCCGTCGCGCCCAGCGCCTCGGTCGACGCGATATTGATGATCCGCGCCGCCGCCGACTCCCGCAGATATGGCAGCGCCGCGCGGATCAACCGCTGCTGCGCCGTCAGCAGGATCGCGACATGCCGGTCCCACATCGCGTCATAGTCGGCTGCGTCGATCGCATGCACCGCCGAAATCCCGGCATTGTTGACGATGATGTCCAGCCCGCCCTGCGCCTGCGCCGCCGCCTCCACCACGCTCACGATCGCGCGCGCGTCCGCCACGTCCAGTGCTATCGCGATGGCACGGCCGCCCGCCTGCGCGATCGAGTCGGCAACCAGCCTTGCGCCCTCCCCGTCGCGGTCCGTGACTGCGACCAAAGCGCCCTCCGCCGCCAGCGCGCGCGCCGTCGCGCGGCCGATGCCGCTGGCCGCGCCCGTCACCAGCGCGCTCTTGCCCGCCAGCGATCGCGGCGATGGCATGGTCGGGCCATCCATGGCATTCTCTCCCCGTCTTGATCTTGACGAAAAGCATAAGGACGATAGATATTCAATCAATCAAATAAATAAGGAGGGCCGAGGGACGCGACGCCCTCACGCCCGCTTGCCTGTGGAGGGAACCTATGGACGGCGTACTGACCAGAGCTGAAGAACCGGCCGACCGCTTCGTGCCGCTGCCGCGCCAGCTGACCGACAGCCAGCTTGCCTCGATCATGAACCTGCCTTCGCACGAAACGGCGGAGCTGCACACGACCGAAGCGACCCGCCCGTCGCGCATCTATCTCGATCCTGCGCGTTTCGACGCCGAGATGGAGTCGATCTTCCGCCAGTTCGCCGTGCCAGCTCTGCCGTCCTGCGCGCTGGAAAAGGGCAGCTTTCACCCCATCGACGCTTTCGGCTTCTCTATCCTGCTGACCCGCGACAAGGATGGCGTCGCGCGCGCCTTCTACAATGTCTGCACCCATCGAGGCTCGAAGCTGGTCGACGGCTGCGAGGCGCACAAGTCCGCGCGCGTCACCTGCCCCTATCATGCCTGGACCTTCGGCCTCGACGGCAAGCTGCTCGCGATCGCCCGGCCCGAAACCTTCCCCAGCGCCGACAAGTCGCAACTCGGCATGATCCCGCTGCCCTGCCATGAAACCGCCGGCTATGTCTGGATTGGCCTGAGCAAAGACAGCCCGGCCCGCCTGCCCGAGGGCGCCGATGCGCTGGACGCGGACTTGAAGGCGCTCGGCCTGCCCGACATGCATGTCTATGGCACGCGCTATTACGACCTCAAATCCAACTGGAAGCTGGTCGTCGAACCGTTTCTGGAGGCCTATCACGTCAAGCGCCTGCACGCCAAGACGGTCGCGGGTCTCAACGCCGACACGGTGGGCGTCATGACCTGGATGGGCGAGCATCTGCGCCAGACCGCGGGAAAGGTGCATTACGAGCCGGGCGTGACCGACCTCAGCACCGACGCGCTGCACAAGAACATCACGCACAGCTACTATATCTTCCCCAACACCATCATCGTCACCAGCCCCTATTTCATCTCGACGATGATCCTGATGCCGCGCGCGGCCGACCGCACGATCGTGCAATATTCGATGCTGATGCCGCAGCCGATCCGCAATGCGAAGGCGGAGGACCTGTTCGCGCGTTCCTACGCCTTTCAGGACGAAATCTTCCAGGAGGATTTCGGCGCCGGCGTCATGCAGCAGGCCGCACTCTCCAGCGGCGCGCTGGAGACGGTGCGCTATGGCGGCATGGAAACGCCGATCGGGCCGTTCCATGTCGGCATCGAAAAATATCTGCCCGCCGGGTCCATCTGAAAAACAGAACAAAGACGGAGATTCTATCCCATGCCGATGACGATCGACCATGCCTTCCGCTGGTGGGCCATGGAGCATCCCGATCGCGACATGATCGTCAGCGGCGACGATCGCGTGAGCTATCGCCAACTCGACGCCTGGGTCGGCCGGGTGGCGGCGCTGTTCGTCGATCGCGGCTTCGTCCCCGGCGACCGGCTGGTCATCTGTGCGGAAAACTCGATGCAATGGGTCGTCGCGATGCTGGCCGCGATCCGCGCCGGCGGCATGTCGGCGGGCGTCAGCACCCGGCTGGTGAAGAGCGAACTCGACTGGCTGGTGCAGGACTATACGCCGCGCATCATCGTCACCGACGCGCCCAATGCCGACAAGGTCGCGGGCGCGCCGGCCGAACTGCTCGACTGCACGCAGATTGCAGCGCTGCGCAGCGGCGAGGCGCGCGACATACGCCTGCCGCTGGCGGACGAGGATATCGTCATCCTGGTCACCACCAGCGGATCGACCGCCCGGCCCAAGGGGGTCATGTTCTCCAACCGGGCGATCTGCGAACATAATATGTGGCAGGTGGTCAGCGATCCGCTGCGCGGCCTCTATCGCCGCCTGCTGGTCGCGCCGATGAGCACCTCGGCCGGCACCGTGCCCTTCCTCCACACCTTGCTGTCGGGCGGCACCGCCTATCTGGAGGGCAGGTTCGACGAGCGCCACGCACTCCACCTCATCACGCAGGAGGGTGTCAACTTCATCACCGGCGCGCCGATCTTCTTCCAGCGCATGGCCGACCTGCCGGAATTTGACGCGGCCGACGTCAGCGGCCTCGACATCGCCCATACCGGCGGCGCGACCGTGGTGCAGCCGCTCCTGGAAAAATGGGCTGCCAAGGGCGTGCTGCTGCGGCAGATGTTCGGCCAGACGGAGAGCGGCGGCACCGGCGTCATAAATGCGCGCCACCATGCGCTCGACCGGCCGCAGATGTGTGGCGGCATGATGATGTTCACCGATGTCGCGGTCGTGGACGCGGACGGCAAGGCGTTGCCGCCCGGCGAGCAGGGCGAGATCGTGCTGCGCGGGCCGGGCATGATGGCGGGCTACTGGAACAACCCGCAGGCGACCGCCGCCGCGCTGAAGAATGGCTGGCTCCACACCGGCGACCTGGGCGTTCTGGACGAACTCGGCCTGGTGCGCATGGTCGACCGGATGAAGGATATCATCATCTCGGGCGGCCTCAACATATCGGCCGCGGAGGTCGAGCGCGTCATCCTGGAACTGGGCGTCGAGGAAGTCGCCGTCATCGCCGCGCGCGACGAGAAATTCGGCGAAGCGCCAATGGCGATAATGTTCGGCAATGTGCCCGACACCGAACCGCTGATCGCCCATTGCTGCGAGCATCTCTCCAACTTCAAGGTCCCGCGCTACCTGATCCGTTCGCAAGAGCCGCTGCCAAGGCTGGCGTCGGGCAAGATCTCCAAGCCGGCGTTGCGCGCGCTGTACGGTGGCGACAAGCCGTTGCCGGAGAGAGTGCGGTAAGGAGGGAACGCAAAGCCCCCTCCCCTCCCTCAAGGCTCCTGCGAAATACCCACGATCAGCTTGCCGTCGTGCTGGCCGTTGAAGAGCAGTTGCAGGCTGTCGGGGGCTTGTTCGAGGCCGGGGGCGACATGGTCTTTCCACTGGATTTTCCCCTCGGCGATCCATTGACTGAGATCGGCGAAGGCTTCGGCGGAACGCGATAAATAGTCGATGACGATGAAGCCGCGGATGGTGAGGCGCTGCATCAGGATGCGGCCGAAATCGGTCGGGCCGGCAGCCGGGCCTTCATCGTTGTAGGAGGAGATGAGGCCGCAGAGCGCCATCCGGCCGCCCTGGTTGAGGCGGGCGAAGACGGCGTCCATGATGGGGCCGCCGACATTTTCGAAATCGATGTCTACGCCCTTGGGGCAAAGCCGGTCGAGCGCTGCGCCGACATCCTCATTCTTGTAGTCGATCGCGCCGTCGAAGCCGAGATCGCCGGTCAGCCAGTCGCATTTGGCCGCGCCGCCGGCGATGCCGACGACGTTGCAGCCCTTGAGCTTGCCGATCTGGCCGACGATCGAGCCAACCGCGCCGGCGGCGGCGGAGACGACCAGGGTTTCGCCTTCCTGCGGGCGGCCGATGTCGAGCAGGCCGAAATAGGCGGTGAGGCCGGTGGGGCCGAGGACCGAGAGATAGGCGGTGAGCGGAATGCCGGGGACGCGCGGCAGCTTGCGCGTGCCGCGCGCGGGGACGACGGTGTAATGCTGCCAGCCGCCGAGCGCCGGCATGACGATGTCGCCGGGGGCAAAGCGATCCGAGCGGCTCTGCTCAACGACGCCGACGGTTGTGCCGCGCATGACGTCGCCAATGCCGACCGGGGGCAGATATTGCTCGCGGTCGCTCATCCAGACGCGATTGGTGGGATCGAGCGAGAGATAGATGTTGCGGACCAGCAGTTCGCCATCGGCGAGATCCGGCAGGCTCTCCTCGATCCATTCGAGATCGCTGTCGGCCAGCGCCGCCTGCGGGCGATGCCGCAGCACCCATTTGCCGTTTTTCGTCATGTTCCGCTCCCTTATGGCATGTCCTGAAGGCCGCAGCCTTTGGCGAGAAAGTCCTGCATTGCCGCGCTCGCGCCCGGATCGTCGCGCAGCAGCTCCGCAAAGGCGGTGAGTTCGCGCGCAAGGGCGTCGGCCGGCGGCACGTCGCGGGTGAGGCGCAGGATGGCGGCGACGGCCTGTGGCGGGCGGGCGGCGAAGCCCTGCGCGATTTCCAGGGCGCGGTCGAGGGCGCTGGGCGCGACTTCATCGACCATGCCGAGTTGCAGCGCGGTGGCGGCGTCCACCACTGCGCCGTCGAGGATGAAGCGGCGGGCCCGATCCCGGCCGATCAGGCGCGGCAGGCGCTGCGTGCCACCGCTGCCCGGAAAGATGCCGATGCGGATTTCGGGGAGACCGATCGCGTCCACGCCCGCGCCCACGACGCGCAGCATGCAGCAGAGCGCGATTTCCAGGCCGCCGCCCATGCAGACGCCGTCAATCGCGGCGATGATCGGCTTTTCGGCGTTTTCGATAAGCGCGCCGAGGCGCGGGAATGGGGCATCGACAAAACTGTCAGGGGCGATGGCGCCGTCCCGGAGCGCCTGCGCGGCGCGGACGATCTGCTGCACGTCGGCGTGGCGGATAAAGACGCCGTCGGCCGCCTCGCCCGTCAGGATGACAGCGCGGACATCCGGGTCGGCGAGTTGCGGTTCGAGCGCCTGGGCCAGCAGCACGGCCCCCTTGTTGCCGATGAGGCCGTGCGGGGGATTATGCCAGCTGAGTATGGCGACGGGACCGCGTTTTTCAGTGCGGACCATCGGGGCCGGATTGTCCATGTTGCGCCTCTCCCTTCGCTATTCTCGCTAGTCGCCTTCCGCGCATTAATCAATTACATAGCTAATTGCAGGACTGGCGCAAAAGGCCAATGATCTGGCGCTTCGGATGGAGGAGCGCGGCCACAGCTTCCGGTAGGGTGGCCGGAGAAAAGAGAGAGGACAGGATGATCGAGACCATGGCATTTCCCCGGTCTGTCGAGGATATCAGCGCGGCGTGGCTGACATCGGCGCTGGCGCGGGACTATCCGGGGACGCGGGTGGAGAGCCTGACGTTCGGGACGATCATCCGGGGCATGGCGACCAAGGCGCAGCTGCACCTCACCTATAATGACGCGGGCGTGGCGCTGGGACTGCCAGCGTCGGCATGGATCAAGTCCGGCTTCGACGCGACCAATGCCGACCTGATGTCGCATTCGGTGGCGGAAGTGGCGTTCTTTCGCGACATCGCGCCGGAACTGTCGGTCAACCTGCCGCAATCCTGGCTGCATCTGGTCGACCCCGATGCGCCCAACGGGCTGCTGATGCTGGAGGACCTGACGCTGCGGCCGGCGACGTTCGGGCGGCAGACGACGCCGCTGGAGCCGGAGGAGATGCGCCGCGTGCTGGCATTGCAGGCGGGCTATCATGGCGCGTTCTGGAAATCGGGCAAGCTGGATGCGCTGCTCTGGCTGAAGCGCGGGGGCATGATCGTGGAAAGCGATGTGTGCGGCATCTTCCTGAACTTCTGGCCGACCGCTTCGGCCGCGGAGCGATGGGACCATGTGCCCGATGCGCTGCGTGATCCGGGGCTGATCCGCCGGGCGATCGACGCGCTGCATGCGGTGGATGCGCGCGAAGCCAACTGCATCGTCCATGGCGACGCGCATCAGGGCAATCTGTTCTTCGACCCTGACGGGACGCCGGGCTATCTGGACTGGGCGACGATCATGCACGGGCACTGGGCGTTCGACGTGTCCTATCTGATCGTCGGATCGCAAAGCGTGGAGAACCGGCGCGCGTTGGAGAAGGAGCAGATCGCTTTCTATCTGGACGCGCTGGCGGCGGCGGGGGGCGAGCGGATCGCGTTCGACGATGCGTGGCTGGCCTATCGGCAGCATGCGATGTGGATGTTCATGACGACGCTCTGCCCGGTGGAGTTCCATCCCGAGGAAATCTGCGTCCACAATGCGCAGCGGGCCTGCGCGGCGATCACCGATCTGGAGAGCGTCGCCGCGCTTCTTGGTTGAGAACGGCGCCGGGGCCGACCCCCCCCCCGCCGACCACTAGGGGGTAACCGGTGG
>JBIIEH010000001.1:0-235975 GCA_044237945.1 Sphingobium sp.
CGGTCGGGCTCCGCCCTCCCTACGCCGCGCGCAGCGCAAGGCGCGTTCCTCGACCGTCGTGCCATCCTTGAAAGGGGGTCCCTTTTGCGCGCCGATCGGGGGTCCCGTTTGCACGCCGATTGACAGCGCCGATTTCAGGGTGTCTTTTTAATGCCACTCACGATCGCTGAAATCAAAAATATCAGGCCGGGACTCACGACTACAGGTGAATATCGCCTAGTTTTCTATGCGCGTTGAGCTGTAGAAGCCTGCTGTCGTTCGAACTCCACAGGCGACAGCATCAGGTTGTAGAAATCTCGCTATAATCGAACACGTCCTGCCGCGCCTCCTTACCTGTTTTATAGCTGCATCGCCGGACCTTCCGACATGGCAATTTGGCGAAGCGGGAGTTCATCGAAACTCCGATGCGGCAGGGCGCCAGTTTTTGGGCAAGGTGCTAAGCGAAATCCGGCATGCCCCGTGCCAAGGCGCAATACGGCCGCGCAAGCCGTTGCTTTGCTATTTTAGGTACTATAAAGTATCTATATTGCTGAAATTTGTTCTGAGCATGGGAGACGGTTGGGCATGCGCAATTTTTTTCACGGATTTTTCCAACTCGGTTACGTGACACAGAATGTAGATGCGGCGTGCGCTGTGTTTCGGGAAAGGTTCGGGCCGGTCGAGTTCCTGATCAACACGCCGGGGCCGATCGACGGCAAAGCACCGCCGACCCGCAAGATCGCGCTGACCTATATCGACGATGTCATGACGGAGATCATCGAGCCTGACCCCGATCAGGCGACGATCTATGATGATCATATCCCGGCGACGGCGGGGCCGATAAAGCTGCATCATTTCGGCTATCTGATCGACGATCATGAGGCGATGCTGCGACGGCTGGCCGACATGGGCTATGCGGTGCCGCTGGCCGGGACGATGCCGAGGGCGCTGGATTACAGCTATGCCGATACGCGCGCGGACCTGGGGGTCTGGTCGGAGTTCATTCGGCTGGATGAAGGCGGACGCGCGTTTTTCGGTGCAGTGCCGCGGCATGGGACGAAATAAGAACGATCGTTCCTATTATTCCTGATGGCGCCGATTTTTCGAGCCTTTCTTGCGCAATATTTCCTGTATTGACGGGAGTTGCATGCATTTGTAATTAACCAGGATAACAAATAAACGCGAAGAGAGGCTTCTGCATGGCAATGCTGGCGGGCAAGGTGGCGATCGTGACCGGCGGCGCGTCGGGCATCGGCCGGGCGACGGCGGGACTGCTGGCGGCGCAGGGGGCGGCGGTCGCCATTGCCGATCTGGACGAGGGCAATGCGCAGGCCGCTGCTGCCGCGATCAGCGCATCGGGCGGCGCGGCGATCGCGCTGCGCACCAATGTTCGGGACGAAGCGGAAGTGGCGGCGATGGTCGCGCAGACGGTCGCGCATTTCGGCGGGGTCGACCTGCTCGACAATGTGGTGTCCTACAATGCGCCCGAGCAGACCGGCGCGGATGGTGAGGTTCACGAGATGGATATCGCCATCTGGAACCGGGCGCTGGAGATCAACCTGCGCGGGCCGATGCTGGCGGCGAAATATTGCATTCCACACATGCTGGAGCGGGGCGGCGGGGCGATCGTCAATATCTCTTCGACGGCGGGCATATTGGCGCTGGGCACGGTGCCCGCTTATGCGGCGTCCAAGGCGGCGGTCCACAGCCTGAGCCAGTCGATCGCCACCGCTTATGGCAAGCGCGGCATCCGCTGCAACACAGTCGCGCCCGGCTTCATCGACACGCCGACGACGCGGAACATGGGTGATCAGTTTTTCCAGATGACGCTCGACAATAATGTGCTGCCCTATCTGGGACGGCCGGAGGACATCGCGCAGGCGGCGCTGTTCCTGCTGTCGGACGCGGCGCGGTACATCACCGGACAAATCTTGGCGGTGGACGGCGGGCAGACCATCCACCTGCCGGTGGTGGCGGACATGTGGCGGCTGGCGGCGGGCAAGCCGCTGGTCGAAATGGCTTGAGGGAGAGAGAAGATGCGCACGCATGGCCGACTGAACGGCAAGGTGGCGGTGGTCACCGGCGGAACCAAGGGCATAGGGCAGGGGGTCGTGCTGCGCTTCCTGAAGGAAGGGGCGAGCGTCGTCTATTGCTCGCGCAGCCCGGAGAACGACCGGGAAAACCAGGAATTGATCGCGCAGATACCCGGCGCGGCGGAGCGGGCGCAGTTCGTGGCGGCCGATGTCGGCAATCGCGATCAGATGGAGGCGCTGGTCAACGACGCCGCCGCGCGTTTCGGTCGGCTGGATATCGTCGTCAACAATGCGCAGGGCATCGCGCCGGTCCGATCGATCGAGAACAAGCCCGACGCGGACTATACGATGACGCTGATGACCGGCTTCTACCAGTCGCTGTGGACCAGCCGGGCGGCGGTGCCGCACATGCGCAAGGTGGGCGGCGGGCGGCTGATCTATTTTTCCAGCCACTGGAACATCTGGGGCCAGCCTTTTGCCAGTGACTACAACATCACCAAGTCCGCGAACGAGGCGCTGACGCGCAGCGCAGCGCGGGAGTTCGGCAAGGACAATATCACCGCCAACTGCATCACGCCGGCGGGCGACAGCTGGGCGTACAAGAGCTGGGCCGACCAGAATCGCGACATGGCCGAGGCGAGCGTGCGCCAGTTTCCGATGCGGCGCATGGGCGATTGCGAGATCGACATTGCCGGCGCGGTGCTGGGCCTGTGCAGCGACAATGGCCGCTTTATCACGGGGCAAGTGTTCTGCGTGGACGGCGGCGTCTGGGCGACGGCACCGCTGCAGATGCATGAGGAAGGCACCGACATCCACAAGGGCCATGCCCAGGCCGCCGTCGAACTGACAGCTTGAGATGCGGGAGGGACATATGGGTTTGATCGAGGGACAGGTGGCGATCGTCACCGGCGCGGCCAATGAACTGACGCAGGGCATCGCCCGCCGTTTCGCGCGCGAAGGCGCGAGGGTGGTGTTGGTGGACCGGGACGAGGCGGCGGCGCAGGCGGTCGCGCGCGACATCCCCGGCGCGGAGGCGCGCGGCGCGGACCTGCGCGATCCGGCGGCGGCGCAGGCGCTGGCGGAGGGGGTCGTCGCGGCGCATGGCCGGATCGACATCCTGATGAACGGGGCGCATGCCGCGCTCAAATGGGATCGGCTGGCGGACAAGGACGCGCCGGGCGATTTTACGGCCGCGTTCAACGATGTGCTGCTGAGCGCGCTCAACATGATGCGGGCGGTTTATCCCGCGATGAAGGCGGCCGGCAGCGGGCGGATCGTCAATCTGGGGTCGATCTATGGGCCGACCGCGAATGAGGGGGTGACCGACGCCGTTACCATGGACTTCGCGCTGACCGGGCTTAGCCGGTCGGCCGGGGTCGAATGGGGCAGGGACGGCATTCTCGTGAACTTCCTGCAGGCAGCGGTGCCCGACATCGATGTCTTTGCTGGCTATCGCGCGAGGAAAGGCGGGAGCGTCGACACGCTGATCGCCAACACGGCGATGCCGCGCCTGGCCGATCCGGTCGAGGATGTGGGCGGAGCGGCGATGTTCCTGGTGTCGGACGAGGCCTGCTTCATCCTGGGGCATCGCGTGCTGGCCGATGGCGGGCAGCATCTGACCGCCGCGATCTTCGAACCCGGCGCGGAGCGGTGAGCGAAAGCTGGAGCAGCATCGCGGCGGGGCAGGACGGCAGGGTGGTGCAGTTGTGCTATCTGGTGCCGGATATCGAAGGCGCGGTATCGCGCTGGACGCGGCAGGTTCCGGCGGGTCCCTTCTTCCATGTGCGCTTCGATCTGGACGGGCAGCGATTTGGCGACCGGCCGGCGGCGGGCACGCTGGATGTCGCCGTCGGCTATCGGCGCGACATGAATATCGAATTGGCCGCCTATAGCGGGCAGGGGCCGGCGATCTACGATCCGGCAACCACGGGTGTGGGCTATGGCCTGCATCATGTACAGATCGCCTGCGATGACATCGACGCGGCGCTGGCCCGCCATGCGACGAACGGCGAAGCGGTACTGTCTGACCATGTCGTGCCGGGCTTTGGCCGGGCGGTGATGGTCGATACCCGATCGCTGCTGGGCCATTTCGTCGAATATGGGGCCTGGACGCCAGCCGTTCATGATGCGCTGGCGGTGATGCAGGCGGCGCATGCCGATTGGGATGGCACCGATCCGCTGCGGCCCTATCCCTCTCTGGCGAGTTGAACGATGCGCGATCTTTCTGCCCTGTTCGAACCCTTCACGCTGAACGGCCTGACGCTACCCAATCGGATCGTGATGTCGCCCATGGGGCGCAACTTCGCCGATCATGGCGTGCAGCCGCCCGGCTTCGTCGACTATTTCGTGCGGCGGGTGCAGGGCGGCGTGGGCCTGTGCATCGGCGAGGCGAGCCATGTCGATCACCCTGTTGCTTCGAGCGACGTGATGCACGCCGCCTTTCACGGCGGACCGGCGCTGGCGGCGTGGCGGCAGGTGGTGAATGCTGTGCATGCGGCCGGCGGGGCGTTCATGCCGCAATTGTGGCATGCCGGGCTGCTGCGCCCGCCGCCGTCCGATCATCCGCAGATCCCCAATGCGCATCTGTCGCCGGCAGGGCCTTCGGGCTGGGCTGAGCCGCTGGTGCATACCGCCGGGTGGATCACGCCGATCGAGGAGGCCGCGCAGATCGGCAAGCCGATGACGGAGAGCGATATCGCGGATGTCATCGCCTCCTTCGCGCGGGCGGCGGTGGAGGCGCAGGCGATGGGCTGTGACGGCGTCAATATCCATGGCGCGCATGGCTATATCATCGACCAGTTCTTCTGGGATCGCACCAATCGGCGGGATGATGGCTATGGCGGCGACCTGATCGGGCGCGGGCGGTTCGCGGTTGAACTGGTCCGGGCGGTGCGGGCGGCCGTTGGCCCAGACTTTCCGATCGTGTTCCGCTGGTCGCAGTGGAAGCAGCAGGACTATCATTGCAAGATCGCGCAGACCCCGCAGGAACTGGAGACATTCCTGACGCCGATCGCCGATGCGGGCGTCGACCTGTTCGATTGTTCGACCCGGCGTTTCTGGGAACCGGAGTTCGAGGGCAGCAAGCTCAATCTGGCCGGGTGGACGAAGAGGCTGACGGGCAAGCCAACCATGACGGTGGGGTCGGTCGGTCTGGAGCGGTCCAACTGGGCGGATGGCGAGGATTTCTCGCTGACGGACTCCGGGCTGGCGAGCCTTGATCCGCTGATCGAGCGGCTGGAGGCGGGGGAGTTCGATCTGGTGGGCGTGGGGCGCATGCTGATCAGCAACGCGGACTGGCCGAACAGGCTGCGCGACGGGCGCACGCAGGACATGCGGGCTTACAGCAATGCGCATCTGATGACGCTGGATTGACATTGCAACCCCATGCGATTGCGCGCATGTATCTTGCATGCAGAATGAAAGCAGTCGTGCCGCCGAGCGTCTGGAACCGTCGGACTATTTCGAACCCCTGTCGCGTCCTGAGGCGCTGACCGGAATGGTTGCGGAGCGCCTGCGCAACGCCATTCTGACGGGGGCGCTCGCGCCCGGCACGCATCTGAGCGTGCCGGAGATCGCGCGGCAACTGGGCGTCAGTCGCACGCCGGCGCGCGAGGGGCTGATCGCGCTGGAGCGGGAAGGTCTGGTCGAGCCGCGCGCGAGCGCGGGCGTCGCGGTGATTGCGGGCGGGACGCCGGAAATCCTGGACCTGCTGGATATTCGCGAGGGGCTGGAGATCATGACGGTGCGTCGCGCCGCCGAGCGCATGGGTGCGGCGGCGGTGGCGGAACTCAACGGCCTGTTCGACCGGCATCAGGAGGTTGTGGAGAAGCGCGATCTGGTCGCGCATGTCGAACTGGACGCCGCCTTTCACGGGTTGATCCGCGAAGGCGCGGGCAATGCGCGGCTCGCCCGGCAACTGGTGCAGATCGACCAGCAATTGCGCGTGCTGAACAGCCGGCTTTCACGATCCGAAGGGTGGAGCGGGCGTGCGGTGCTGCGCGATCACCGGGCCATTATCGACGCGATTGCGGCGGGCGACGCCGATGGCGCGGAAAAGCAGATGCGCGCCCATATCGAGCGGACGCGCGCGTTTCAGATGCAGTCCGCCGGCGGCAACTGACCGCGCGGCGCAAGGAGGGGCGTCGTGCCACAATCCGGTCAGAGCCTTGCCCTGTGCTGGGGCACTGTGGAGGGCGGCGGCCTGTTCGACCTGGCGGAGGTGGCGTCGGGCGCAGGCATTGCGGCGATAGCGGTCGCGCCGCGCCAATATCTGGAGCAGGCGCGGGCAGGGGTTTCTGACGCAGAGATGCGCGCGCGGCTGGCCGATCTGGGCGTCAGTGTCGCGGTCATCGATCCGCTGATCGCGCCCATGCCCGGCATTCCGGCGCTGGATGAGATCGACCCGTCCATGCGCTGGCTGTTCGAGGCGGACATGGCGGCATGCTGGCGTGCGGCCGAAGCGCTGGGTGCCGGTACGATCAATCTCACCCATTTCCTGGGGGGGCCGGTGGCGGAGGAGGTGCTGGGGGAGGCGATCGACCGGGTCGCACAGGCCAATCGCGCGCATGGTCTGGAGACCGTCATCGAGTTCATTCCGGGTACCGGCGTGCCCGACCTGCCGACGGCGGCGCGGCTGACGCAGGGCGTGCCTGACCTGCGCATCATGTTCGATTGCTGGCATTTCGCGCGTTCGGGCGGGGTGCTGGCGGATATCGCGGCGCTGCCGCCGGGCGCGATCGGCGGGGTGCAGATCAACGACTGGTCGCCGCCCGAACCCGGCGCGCCCTATGTGCCGATGTCGGGGCGGTTGATGCCCGGCGATGGTAGCCTGCCGTTGGCGGAGATCATGGCGCTGATCGAGGCGAACAGGCCGGGCCTGCCCGTCGGGATCGAGGTCTTCAACGCCGGACTGCGCGAGATGGGTTGGCAGGCGGCGGTGGCGACCATCGTGGCGAAAGCGCGGCCGCTGCTGGCCTGACAGGGCGAATCCAGCAGATAGGCGATGCCTTCGGGCAACCGCTGCCGGCTGTCGATTATTTGCATGTTGCATGTATATTCTCCCGCAAACGGCATGGGAGAAGGATCGTGATTCGGCTCGACGGGCGCGTTGCCGTTGTCACCGGCGCGGGGCGCGGCATGGGGCGGACGCATGCGCTGCTGCTGGCGGCGCGCGGGGCGAGGGTGCTGGTCAATGATTATGGCGGGGCGCAATCGACGCTGACGCCCGGCACGATTTCCCATGCGCAGGCGGTGGTGGACGATATCCGTGCGGCGGGCGGCGAGGCGGAGGCTGACGGCGGCATGGTCGGCACCGGGAAGTCCGCGCGCGCGATCGTCGAGCATGCGATGGATGCGTTCGGGCGCGTGGACATCCTGGTCAACAATGCCGGCGGCTCCTTGATCGGCGAGCCGGATGCGTTCGAGGATGACGAGATAGAGGGCGTGCTGCGGACCAATTTCATCGGTCCCTACATGCTGTTGCGTCGAGTGTGGCCGCTGATGCGGGCGCAGGGATATGGGCGGATCGTCAATGTCATGTCGTCGGCCGTGCTGGGAGCGGGGCATCTGGGGCCTTATGCCGCCGGCAAGGCGGGGCTGCTGGGGCTGACCCATGATGCCGCGTTCGACGGGCGGCCGCACAATATCCTGGTGAACGGCGTCTTTCCGACCGGCGCGTCGCGGCTGACCGAGACGTCGCAGGAGGATGTGGCGCGCTGGTACCGTACCCATTTCCAGCCCGAGAAGGTGTCCGCGCTGATCGCCTATCTGAGCAGCGACCAGCTGGATTTCAGCGGAGAGGTCTTCAATGTCGGCGGCGGCCGGGTCGCGCGGCTGGCGATCTTCGACAATGACGGGCTGTTCGATCCCGCCATCACGCCGGAAAGCATCGCGGACAATATCGACGCGATCCGGGACCTGAGCGCCCCCACCGTCATCCCGACCCTGTGGGCGCAGACCGAACGCTATTTCGCGCACATCCCCTGGACCGGCGGCAAGTCCGGCCTGTTCTGAACCCCCATTCGAAGAGAAGAGGAAACGGCATGGAGAAGATGCTGGACGGCAAGGTTGCGATCGTCACTGGCAGCGGGTCGGGCATGGGCGTGGGCGTCGCGCTGGCGGTGGCGAAGGCCGGCGCGGCGGTGGCGCTGGTCGGGCGCAAGCCCGACACGCTGGAGCAGACGCGCGCGCTGATCGAGGCGGCGGGCGGCAGGGCGATCGTGACCCCGTGCGACATCACCGATCGCGCGCAGGTGGACGCCACGGTCGCGCGGGCGCAGGTGGAACTGGGGCCGGTCTGGCTGCTGGTCAACAATGCGGTATCGACCGACAACAAGCCGATCGAGGAGGTGGATGACGCCAATCTGGACCTGGTGCTGCGGTCGTCGATCCACGGGTCGCTCTATATGATGCAGGCCTGTTTCCCGACGATGAAGGAGCGGGGCGGGCGGATCGTCAATTTCGGGTCGGGCGGTGCGACCATGGGGCTGGCCGAGACCGGCGCCTATTCGATCGCCAAGGAAGGCGTGCGGGGCCTGACCAAGGTGGCGGCGACCGGATGGGGCAAATATGGCATTACCGTCAACACGGTGTGCCCGATGGTGGCGACGCCGCTGTTCGACATCTGGTGGCAGAGCCTCAATGACGCCGAGCGCGAGATGCAACTGTCGATGATTCCGATGCGGCGCATGGGCGATGGGGAGCAGGATATCGGTGGGCTGGTCGTGTTCCTGGGCAGCGAGGGCGCGGGCTATATCACCAGCCGCACCCTGCATGTGGACGGGGGGCGCGCCTTCTATGACCGCTGAGACATGGTTCGAGGGCCGGGTGGCGGTGGTCACCGGCGGCGGCAACGGCATGGGCCGCGCCCATGCACTGGGACTGGCGCGGCATGGCGCGCGGGTCGTGGTCAATGACCTGGGCGGCGAGCCGGACGGGCAGGGCGCTTCGCCCGATGCCGCCAATGCGGTCGTCGCGGAAATCCGCGCGGCGGGCGGCGAGGCGGTGGCGAACCATGACAGCGTTGCCGACCCCGCGACCGGCGAGAAGGTGATCGCCTGCGCCATGGACCATTATGGCCGGGTGGACGTGGTGATCCCGAGCGCCGGGATCATCGTCAACAATCGGTTCGAGGACATGACGGCGGAAGAACTCGACCGGGTGATCGACGTGCATCTGAAGGGCAGCGTCTTCCTGGCGCAGCCGGCATTCCGCCAGATGCGCCGGCAGGGCTATGGCCGGTTCGTCTTCACCGGGTCGGGCACGGGCATGTTCGGCCATGGCTGGATGGGCAATTATGCGATTGCCAAGGCCGGGATCATGGGCCTGTCGCACACCGTCGCGATCGAGGGGGCTTCGCACGGGATCAAGTCCAACGTGCTGCTGCCCAATGGCTTCAGCCGGGCCGGCGTCGCGATGGGCAGTGGTTTTCGCGAACTGCCCGATTTCGCCGCCAGCATGGACCGGATCGATTTCGGCGCGGCCCGGCGCGGCGAGCCGACCTATAGCGCGGCGCTGGCGCTCTATCTGGCGAGCGAGCGCTGCACCCGGACGCGCGGCCTCTTTTCCTATGCCTTCGGCCGCTATGGCGAGGTGCCAATCCCGGTCAGCAAGGGCTGGCGGGTCGAGGGCGACGCGGCGCCCGAGCTGGCCGACATCGAAGCGCATTGGGACGAGATTTGCAGCCGTGCCGCCTTCGACGAGCCGATGGACGTCTATGACGAATATGCGCTGGTGCTGGGTCTGTGACGGAGGAGAGGGTGATGGACGCATCTGTGCGCTGCGTGCTCGACATCAGGGCGGAGTCTGGCGAGACGCCGGTCTGGTCGGTGGCCGAGCAGAAGCTGTTCTGGGTGGATCAGGAGGCGCATCGGCTGAACGCCTTCGATCCGGCGAGCGGTCTCAACGAAAGCTGGCAGATGCCGGCGCATGTCAGCAGCTTCGCGCTGCGGGGGGCGGGCGAGCCGATCGTCGTTGCGCTACGCACCGGATTGTTCGATTTCGACCGGGCGAGCGGGGATCTGCGCCCGGTCGCCGCGCCGCCGCCTTATGATGGGACGACGCATCGTTTCAATGACGGGCGCTGCGACCGGCAGGGGCGCTACATCATCGGATCGGTCGACCTGTCCTTCTTCGAGAGCAAGGTTGCTGGGCATGCGGCGGTCTATCGGCTGGATGACGCGGGGCTGACGCCGATCGTGGAGGGCATCACGTGCAGCAACGGCATCGCGTTCAGCCCGGACGGGCGGACCATGTATCTGGCCGATTCCCCTGCGGCGACCGTCTATGCCTTCGACTATGACACCGACACCGGCACGCCGTCGAACCAGCGCGTGTTCGTCGAGCGCGACCGGGCGGACGGCATATTCGACGGGGCGGAAGTGGACAGCGAGGGCGGATACTGGGTCTGCCTGCTGATGAAGGGCGCGGTGGCGCGCTACACGCCGGACGGCCGGCTGGACCGGGAGATTCCGGTGCCGGTGCTGCAACCCACCAAGGTCGCCTTTGGCGGGCCGGACCTGTCCACGCTGTACCTGACGACAGCTGGGCATCGGCATATTCCGGGCGATCAGCCGATGGGCGAGCAGGCGGGCGGGCTGTTCGCGATCGACACGGGGCATCGCGGCATAGCGGAGCCGGCTTACCGCTTCTGATCGGAAGAGTGATGGGTTTTTCCGCATGGCCGGCTTCTGTCTTGTCAACATGCATGCAACATGCAATCAGGATGCAGAGGTGACGACATGACGATAATTCTCGATCCCACGGCTTCACTGGCGCACGACATCGCCGATCCCGGCCCGGAGGCCGCCGACCTGCACGGCAAGCGCATCGCCATCCGCATCGACATGCTGTGGCGCAGTTGGGACTGGGTCAGCGAGGTCTGGGCCGATGATCTGCGGGCGGAGGGCGCGACCGTGACCTTCTGGCGCAGCTGTGGCCGGACCGGGCAGGAAGGCGTGGAGGCGGACCGCGAATATACGGCGCTGCTCGCGGAGAGCGATCTGGCGATCGTGGGGCTGGGCAATTGCGGGTCCTGCACCAGCTGGACCATCGCCGACGCGCTGACCGCCGCCGCCACCGGCATCCCGACCATCGCGGTCGCCACCGCCCATTTCGAGGGACTGGCCCATAACCTCGCCAAGCGTGGCGGGCGTTCGGGCCTGCGCCTGCACATCCTTCCCTATCCCCTGGATATTCTCCCGAAAGAACAGGTCCATGACATTGCAAGACACCAGTATCGATCGTTCCTGCGGGATTTCGGGGTGCGAAGCCGATTGGCTGAGCAGTCGGCGGCATGAGGTCGCCGACGACATCGTCGCCTTCAACGACTGGGCGATGGCGCAGGGCTGGAGCGACGGCCTGCCGCTGATCCCGCCGACGCAGGAGCGGGTGCAGGACTTCCTGATCGCGGGCGGGCGCTTCCCTGACGAGCTGGTCGCCGTGCTGCCGCCGATGCGGGCGGAATGTACGGTGGAGAAGATCGCGATCAATGCGGTGATGGCGGGCTGCACGGGCGACGCCATGCCGCTGCTGTGCGCGGCGATCGAGGCGATGGCCGATCCCAAGTTCGATCTGGCGGGGTTGAATGCCACCACCGGGTCGGTGGTGCCGGCGCTGATCGTCAATGGGCCGGTCCGCAACCGGCTCGACATCCCCTATCAGGCCGGGTGCCTGGGCGGCGTGGCGTCGCCCGCCGTCGCGATCGGTCGGGCGATCCGCCTGATCATGCGCAATGTCGCCGGGCAGTTGATCGGATCGACGTCGCAGAGCGTCTACGGCACGCCGGGCCGGGTCGCCGGCATCGTCTTTGCCGAGTGGGAGGAGCGGTCGCCCTGGGCGCCGCTGGCACAGCGGCGCGGTGTTTCGGGTGATGCCGTCACCGCTTATGGCGCGATGGGCACGGCCAATATCTGCGACGTGGTGGCGAACAGCGCGGACGGTTTCCTGGACATGATCGCCAAGTCGATGGCCTATCCCGGCGCGAACGGCTTCCTGCCGTCCTCCGCCTTTTCCGAGACCCTGTGCGCGATCAACCCGATCTGGGCCGAGGTGATCGCGAAGGACTATCCCGACATGGCCGATGTGCAGGCCTATCTGTGGGACAAGTGCGCGTTGCCGATCGACTGGTTCCGGCCGGAATATCGCGACCCGATCGGCAATCTGGGGCGGATCAAGCCGGATGGGCGCGTCCACCTGGTGCCGACGCCCGACGATGTGCTGGTGATGGTGGCGGGCGGCGAGGGCGGTCTGCATGCGGCGATGCTGCACAGCTGGGGCACCTGCCTGACGGTGACGCGCCCGGTGGTGGGCGCATGAGCGGGGCTGCATTGCCGCCGGGAGCCTTGGCGGGCGTGAAGGTGATCGATATCGCCTCGCTCTATGCCGCGCCGCTGGCCGCGACGATCATGGCGGATTTCGGCGCGGATGTGCTGAAGATCGAGCCGCCGGGCGGCGACCTGTTCCGCAACAGCAAGATCTGGCCGCTGGTGGCCCGGGGGAAACGGTGCCTGGAGCTGGATTTGCGATCGGCGCAGGGGCTGGAGCAGCTGCGCGCGCTGATCGCGCAGGCGGACATATTGGTGGAGAATTACCCGGTCGACCTGCTGGCGAAGCGGGGGCTGAGCTGGGAGGCGCTGTCGGCGCTCAATCCCCGGCTGATCATGGTGAGCATTTCCTGTTTCGGGGCGACCGGGCCGTATCGCGACCGGCCGGGCAGCGGCACGATCGGCGAGGGGTTTGGCGGGCTGACCGGGCTGATGGGCGAGAGCGACGGGCCGCCGATGCTGCCCTCCGTCGCGCTGGGCGATGCGGTGGGCGCGATGAGCGCGGTGATCGGCGCGCTGGCGGCCCTGCATGCGCGGGGCGTGAGCGGGCGCGGGCAGCAGGTGGACGCGAGCCTCTATGAGCCGATCATGCAGATCGTGACCCATGCCGGGCAGCGCTGGACGCCGGGCAGCCCGCCGGAACGCTGCGGATCGCGGCTGCCGGGGGTGTTGCGCAATGTCTATCGCACGGCGGACGACCGCTTTGTCGCGATTTCTGCCAGTACGGCGCGGCATCAGGCGGAGCTGGTGGCGCTGGCCGGGGGCGAGGGGGATGACGAGGACGCGCGGGTGGCGGCGTGGATATTGACGGTGCCGCAGGGTGATCTGGTCGAGCGGCTGGTGGCGGCGCGGATTCCGGTGGCGCCGGTCAATGATGTGGACGAACTGCTGGCCGATCCGCATGTGCGGGCGCGTGAGAGCCTGGTGCATGTTGCTCATGCCGAGTTGGGCGACCTGGCGCTGGCGGCGCCGACGCCGCGGCTGTCGGGGACGCCGGGGCGGATGGGCGACGTGAACCCGCCGCTGGGCACGGATGTGGCGGCGGCGCTGGCGGCCTGGGCCTAGCCCTGCCGCTCAGGCAGGTGGACGATGAGGCCGTCGAGCGCCGGGCGCAGGCGGATCTGGCAGGAAAGGCGGGAGTCGGCGCGCTTGCCATGGGCGAAGTCGAGCATGTCGGCTTCGTCGGCAGAGGGCGGGCCGACCACGTCCTGCCAGGCGGGATCGACATGGACATGGCAGGTGGCGCAGGCCGCGCAGCCGCCGCATTCGCCGATGATGCCGGGCACGCCGGCCCGCTTGCCGATCTCCATCACCGACTGGCCGACATCGCCCTCCAGATCATGCGCGACGCCGGTCGGGGTGAGGAAGCGGATGTGGACCATGGTCTCCTGCCCTTGGATGGCGGCGGCGCGGGGGGAAAGGTTCGCGGCATGACATCATGTCTGCGATCCTTGGGGGTGACCCTTGCACGGTTGCGGCGCGTGCGGAAGTCTGACGCATTGCCAAATTAGGTACTCATGAGTATCTATAACCGACAGGCATTGATGGGAGAGAGAGATGAGGGCGGCGGTTTTCAAGGGCGCGGGCACTCCGCTGGTGGTGGAGACGGTGGACGATCCGACTCCCGGCGAAGGGCAGGCCGTCATCAAGGTGCAGCGTTGCGGCGTGTGCGGCACGGACCTGCACATGACGTCCGGCCATGGCATGGATGCGCCCCTCAACAGCGTGATCGGTCATGAATATTGCGGCGAGGTGGTCGCGATCGGCAAGGGTGTCGACAATCTGAAGGTCGGTCAGTTCGTCACCGCCATGCCGGTGGGCGGTTGCGGTCGCTGTGGGCCGTGCGTTGCGGGCTATCCGATGGCGTGCGCGCAGATGGAGGGGCTGGTCGGCGGCTTTGGCGAATATATGAAGATCGCGGCGCCGAGTTCCGTGGTGCTGCCCGCGAGCCTGTCGCCCGCCGATGGTGCGCTGGTGGAGCCGCTGGCGGTGGGCCTGCGCGGCGTGCGGCTGGCGCAGATGCAGCCGGGTGCGCGAGTGGCGGTGCTGGGCGCGGGATCGATCGGGCTGGCGGCGATCTACTGGGCGCGGTTGCTGGGCGCGGGCAAGGTCGTGGCGATTTCGCGGTCGGCGCGCCGTGCCGATCTGGCGCTGAAGATGGGCGCGGACGGGTTCGAGGCGTTGGGCGAGGGGGAAGGCGAACGGGTCGCGGCCGCGCTGGGCGGCATGCCCGACATCGTGCTGGAATGCGTCGGTGCGGTCGGCATGACGCAGAAGTCGGTGGAACTGGTCGCGCCGGGCGGGACGGTGGTGTCGCTGGGCTTCTGCACCTCGCCCGATCCGATCCTGCCATCGCTCGCGACGTGGAAGCAGGTGACGATGAAATTCTCCTTCGCCTACGACCTGCGCGAGTTCGAGCATAGCGTGCGCGCGCTGGACGCCGGCCATGTCGAGCCGCGGCTGATGGTGTCGAAGACGGTGGGGCTGGACGCCTTCCCCGCGATGCTGGAGCAGCTGCGCGCCGGGGCGAACGAGACCAAGGTGCATGTCGATCCGTGGAGCGCCGCCTGATGAGCACGCAGGACGTGATCCACGACAATCAGGCGTTGATGCCCGAGGCGATGCTGGCGGCGTCCACCGCGCGCACCGGCCTGTCGGACTTTGGCGATCCGGGCTTTCGCGAGGGGCTGGACCTGCTGCTGTCCGACATTCGCGCGCTGGACCTGGATCCGGCCTGCGTCGCTGCCACCGCATGGCGCATCGGCCAGTCGCTCGATACGCGGGCGATGGCGGTCAAGGGGCTGAAGCAACGGCCCGACCTGCTGGAAAGGCCGATCGCGGCGCCGATCATCATTGCCGGGCTGGTCCGGTCGGGCACGACCGCGCTGCACCTGCTGATGTCGCTCGACCCGCAGTTTCAGGGGCCGGAGCACTGGTTGACGGTCTATCCCATGCCGCGCCCGCCGCGCGAGGCGTGGGAGGGCATCGCCGAATATCGCACGGAGAAGGCGTCGCTCGACGCCTATCTGCAGGCGTCGCCGGAATCGGCCGACGACCACATGATGACGGCGGAGGGCATCGAGGAATCGCTGTTCATCCTGGGATCGACCTTTGCCAGCAACATGTGGCCGTCGATGTGGGAAGTGCCCAATTACGACCGCTGGTATCGAAACCGCGACGACAGTGAGAGTTACCGCTGGCTCGCCGATGTGCTGCGCCTGATCGGTGCGGGAGACCAGCGGCGCTGGCTGCTGAAGAACCCGACCGACCTGTTTTCGCTCAAGGAAGTGCTGACCGTCTTCCCGGACGCGAAGATCATCCAGACCCATCGCGACCCGGTGGAATCGACGCCTTCGGTCAGCAACCTGATCTTCTCGGCGCGCCGCGCCTTCTGCGGGGACAAGGCCGATCGCGCCGATGTCGGCCGGCGCGAAGCGGAGATGTGGGCGCAGGCGCTGGAGCGGGCCGAGGCGGTGCGGGCGCAGAGCGACGCGCAGTTCGTCGATGTCGAGTTCCGCGATTTCACCCGCGACCAGATGGGGACGATCCGGTCGATCTACGACCAGTTCGGGCTGGTGCTGACGCCGGAGACGGAAGCGGCGATGCAGGCCTGGCTGGACGCGCATCCGCACAAGCCGGTCAAGGGACCCAAGCACAGGCCGGAGGATTTCGGCCTGACCCGCGAGGGCCTGGAGCAGCGCTTTGCCGCCTACCGGGCGCGGCGCGGTTATAGCTGACGCGGCCGTGGCTGGCCCGATAGCGACGCCAGCCGCGCCCGGCATGGGCCGGGCCTGGCTGGTGGTCGCCACCTGTTTCCTGATGCTGGTGATGGGCGCGGGGCCGGTCTACTACGCCTATGGCAATTATGCCGTCGCCTTTGCGCAGGAATTCGGCGCGTCGCGATCGATCATCAACCTGGGCTTCACCCTGGTGGGGATCGTCGGCAATCTGGGCGCGGCGCCGGTGGGGATGCTGGCCGACCGGCTGCCGGTGCGCTGGCTGGTCGCCTTCGGCATCATCGGTACGGCGCTGGGCTTCGCGCTGATCAGCCTGGCACAGGGCATCTGGCCGATCGTCATCCTGTTCGGCACGCTGGTGGCGATGGCCGACATCTGCATCGGCGTGGTGATGACCAATTACATTATCGCCCACTGGTTCGGGCGGCGACGGGGGCTGGCGCTGGGCCTGTCGCTGATCGGCACATCGGTTGCGGGCGTGGTGTTCCCGCCGCTGACCGACCTGCTGATCGGCGCGGTCGGCTGGCGGTCGACCTTCCTGATCTATGCCGCGACGATGCTGGCCGTGCTGCCGCTGATCTGGTCGTTCGCCGGCCTGCCCGCCGCCATGCCGGAGCCGGAGCGCATGGCCCCGGAACCCGGCGTGCCGGAAGCGGCGATGCCGCTGCGCGCGTTGCTCTCCATGCCGGCCTTCTGGATCATCAGCATCGGCTGCGGCGCAGTAACGGGGGCCAGTACCGGGTTGATGGTTTCGCTGGTCTCCTTCGCCAAGGCGCGGGGGCTCAGCACGGCGGAGGGGAGCTATCTCATCTCCCTGCTGGCGATCAGCGCGATGTGCGGCAAGGCGGTGTTCGGCTTCGTGATCGATCGGATCGGCTTCAAGCGCGCGCTACAGGGGGGCATCGGCTGCGGCATAACCGGCTGCCTGATCCTGGCGTCGGCGGGCAGCTATGCGCAGATGCTGGCGGCGTGCGTGATCTTCGGCCTGGCGCTGGGCGCGATCATGCCGGTATGGGGCGCGGCGCTGGCGGCCACGGTGGGCCTGGCGAGTTTCGGCCGGGCGCTCGGCTGGTCGCGGGTGATGTGGGCGCCGATCAGCATGATCTTTCCGCTGATCGCGGGTGGGGTTTACGATCGGACCGGGGATTACGGGATCGCCTGGCTGCTGTTTGCGGCGATTTTGGGCGCGGCGTTGGGGTCTACGCTTTTGTGGCGGACGAAGCCCGATCAGATCACGCCGTCTTCGGCCAGTCCGTCCAGCGCCGCCTGATCCAGTCCCAGATAATCGGCCAGAACTTCGCGCGTATGTTCGCCCAGCATCGGCGGGGCGCGATAGTCGGTGATGGGCGTGGCGGAGAAATTGAGCGGGCTGCGGATCACGTCGAGATCGGCTTTCAGCGGATGCGGCGCACGCACGCGCAGGCCGCGATGCACCGCCTGGGGATAGTCGAACACCTGTTCCAGATCATTGATCGGGCCGCTGGGGATGCCGGCCGCGCCCAGCTTTTCCAGCCAGTAGTCGACCGTGTTGGTTTCGAAGATCGCGTTGAAGACATCGGTGATGACGTCGCGGTTCTTCACCCGCTCGACATTGGTGTAGAAGCGCGGGTCGTCCTTCAGTTCGGGATGGCCGACCGCGTCGCACAGCGCGGAATACTGCTTGTCGTTGCCCGATGTGATCATGATCGCGCCGTCGCTGCACGGGAACATGCTGGTCGGCATGCCGCCATTGCCCTGCGTACCGCGCCGCACCGGCACTTCGCCGGAGGTGAGGTAGATCTGTGCGTAGTGGGACAGCGCCGACACGCCGCAGTCGAGCAGGGCGATGTCGATATACTGCCCTTCGCCGCCCGCCGCATCACGATGGTAGAGCGCGGCCAGCACCGCATTGGCGACGTTGAGGCCGGTGAACAGGTCGATGATGCTGGGGCCGACCTTCATGGGGCCGGCGCCCGGCTTCCCCTCGGCCGCGCCGGTAACGCTCATCAGGCCGCATTCGCCCTGGAACACCGCGTCATAGCCGGGCTTTGTGGCGAGCGGCCCGTCCTGGCCATAGCCGGTGACCGAGCAGTAGATGATGCCGGGATTGATCGCTTTCAGGCTCTCATAATCGAGGCCGTAGCGCTTGAGGTCGCCGACCTTGTAATTTTCCATCACCACGTCGCAGGACTTGACCAGTTCCCGGATCAGCGCCTGGCCTTTTTCGCTGGCGATGTTGAGTGCGACCGACCGCTTGTTGCGGTTGACCGACATGTAGAAGGCATTTTCGCGGGTCCGGTTGCCGTCCGCGTCGCGCAGATAGGGTTCGCCGAAGATACGGGCGTCGTCACCGACCACGGGCCGCTCGATCTTGATCACGTCCGCGCCCATGTCGGCCAGCACCTGTGACCCGAAGGGCCCCGCCAGCACGCGGGTCAGGTCGAGCACGCGGATCTTTTCAAGGGGCAGTCTGGCCATGGTTCACCTTAGCTGGGACGGCCTGCTCCCATGCCATGGGGGGACGGCATGGCAAGGGCGTGGCGGCCCTGTTCACAACCATGATATGCCCCGCGCGGCAAGCGGCAGGGGGTTTTCGCGCCCTCGTCTTTTGGCCGATCATGGTCCACAGCCGGATGGATAGAGACAGCTGACAAAGGGACAGGAGCCATATGGGCGATATCTTGCGCGACGCGCCGATCGAGGGCGTGTGCCGGCTGACGCTGAACCGGCCCGATGCGCTCAATTCGCTGACCTTTTCGATGTATGCCGAGCTGATCGATCATCTGGAATCGGTCCGCTACGACCATGACGTGCGCGTGGTGCTGCTGACCGGCGCGGGGCGGGGGTTCTGCGCGGGGCATGATATTCGCGGCGCGGGGAAGCCCGACTGGGTGGCGGAGGGGCTGGGCAAGGCGCAGTTCCAGCAACGGGTGATGGCGAAGCTGGGGCAGATACCGATCCTGATGCGCGCACTGCCGCAGCCGGTGATCTGCGCGGTGAACGGCGTGGCGGCGGGCGCGGGCTATCCCGTCGCGATCGCGGCCGACATGACGATCGCGGCGCGCTCCGCCAAGTTCGTCAATGCCTTCCACAATGCGGGGACCGGGCACGAGATGGGCTTTTCCTATCTGCTGCCGCGCCTGGTCGGCCTGCAGCGGGCGGCCGAGCTGATGCTGACCGGGCGCGCGGTGATGGCGGAGGAGGCGGAGCGGATCGGCCTGATCCTGCGCTGCGTCGATGACGAGGCGCTGATGGACGAGGCGCTGAAGCTGGCCGAAGCGGTGATGGTGAACAGCCCGATCGGCATTGCCGTCACCAAAAGCTCGCTGCACTTCAACGCCGATGCGCAGAGCCTGGAGGCGGCGATCGAGATGGAGAACCGCGCCATCTTCATGAGCCAGTCGACGAAGGACAGCGCCGAGAAGCGCGCCGCCTTCATCGAGAAGCGCAAGCCCGACTTCACGGGCCAATGAGAAGGGGGAGTGAGATGAGCCAGATCGATCCGCTGCTTGCGCCCTTTGCCCTGCGCGGGCTGACGCTGCCCAACCGCGTGGTGATGGCGCCGATGACGCGCTATCGATCGCCACTGGGCGTGCCGACCGAGGAGGTGGCGAGCTATTATGCGCGGCGCGCGGCGACGGGGCTGGGCGCGATCCTGACCGAGGGCGTGGCGCTGCCGCATTATGCCGCCGGTGATCATCCGGATATCCCGCGCATCGACGGGGTCCAAGTGCTGCACGGCTGGCGCAAGGTGATCGACGCGGTGCATGAAGCGGGCGGGCGCATCCTGCCACAGCTGTGGCATCAGGGGCCGATGTGGAATGTCGAATATGCCGGGACCGGCACCGGCAATCCGATGCGGCCATCGGGCGTGTGGGGACCGGCGGACGGCATCATCTCCTTCCGCGAGGAAGGCCGCGCGGACAGCCTGACGCCGGTGGCGGCGATGACCGACAGCGACATTGCGGACATCATCGCGGCCTATGCGCTGGCGGCGCGCAATGCGGTGGCGATCGGCGTGGACGGCATCGCGATCCATGGCGCGCACGGCTATCTGATCGACAGTTTCCTGTGGGACTATACCAACCGGCGCGACGACGCATGGGGCGAGCGGACCGCTTTCGGCGTGGCGGTGGTGCAGGCGATCCGCGCGGAGATCGGCGAGGACATGCCGATCGTGCTGCGCTTTTCGCAGTTCAAGATGCAGGATTATCGCGCGGTACTGGCGGAGACGCCGGATGCGCTGGGCGATCTGCTGGGGCCGTTGGCGGATGCGGGGGTCGATCTGTTCGATGCGTCGCAGCGCTATTTCGATACGCCGACCTTCGAAGGGTCGCCGCTGAACTTGGCTGGATGGGCGAAGAAGCTGACCGGCAAGGCGTCGATGACGGTGGGCGGCGTGGCGCTCGACAAGGCGAAGGGGAAGGCCAAGCATATCGACGACAGCCAGCAGTCGGTGAACAACCTGCCGCTGCTGATCGAGCGGTTCGAGAAGGGCGAGTTCGACCTGGTGGCGGTAGGCCGCGCGATCCTGAACGATCCCGACTGGTTCGGGAAGGCGCAGCGGGATGAACCCTTCCTGCCGTTCGACGCCGCCAATCTGGAGAGGCTGGCATGAGCGATCTGGAGGCGCGGATCGACCGGCTGGAATCGCTCGCCGCGATCCAGCAGCTGCCGATCCGTTATGCCATTGCGGTCGATAGCCGCGACATGGACGGCTGGGTCGGGCTGTTCGTGCCGGACGTGAATTGCGGGCGGCGCGGCAGCGGGCGGGAGGTGCTGAAATCCATCATCGAGCCGCAGGTGCGGACCTTCTATCGATCGATCCACCAGATTTGCGGCCATCGCGTCGAGTTCGACGATGCCGATCATGCGCGCGGCGTCGTCTATTGCCGCGCCGAGCATGAGGATGCCGGCAAATGGGTGGTCATGGCGATCGCCTATTTCGACAGCTACGAACGGCGCGAGGGCGAATGGTATTTCGTCCGGCGGCAGGAAAAGCACTGGTACGCCGCCGACTGGCAGGAGCGGCCGGAAGCTCCCTTCACCGGCTGGGCCGCGCATCCGCATCCGCCCGCGCTGCCGCAGGATTTCGAGAGCTGGAACCCGTTCTGGGCCGGCATGGACAAGCAGGAGCTGGACCGCATGACGGCCCGGCCGACAGGAGAGTGAGCATGCGGCGTTTCGAGGGACGGTCGGTCTTCATCACCGGCGCGGGATCGGGCATTGGCGAGGCGACGGCGTATCGCTTCGCGCAGGAAGGCGCGCATGTCACGCTGGCCGAGCTGGACGCGGCCAAGGGCGAGGCGGTGCGCGACGCGATCGTCGCGGCGGGCGGTACGGCGCAGTTCGTGCCGACCGACGCGACGGACGAGGCTTCGGTCAAGGCGGCGGTCATTGCCGCCGGCGCGACTTTCGGCCCGGTGCGTCACGCCTTCAACAATATCGGCATGTCGCGGCAGGGCAGCATCGAGGAGATGAGCCTGGAGGACTGGAACTGGACGATATCGATCTCGCTGACCAGCGCCTTCCTGGCGATGAAGTACGAGATCCCGGTGATGAAGGCGAATGGCGGCGGCACCATCGTCAACACCGCGTCCATGGCCGCGCGGCTCTATACGCCGTCCGCGCCCGGTTCCTATGCGGCGGCGAAGGCCGGCGTCGTGCAGCTGAGCCACCATGCCAGCTGCGCCTATGCGGCGGACAATATCCGCGTGAACAGCGTGCTGCCGGGGCTGACCGCGACGCCGGTGATCGCATCGATGTTCACGCTGGAACAGCAGGCGGAGATCGCGGCGGAGAACCAGGTGATCCACCGCGCGGTCGATCCGCGCGAGATCGCCGACGCGGTGCTGTTCCTGTCGAGCGACGAGGCAACGATGATCACCGGACGCGGCATCGAGGTGTCCGGCGGGAGAACGCACAGCAGCTGACCCGAACACGGGAGGCGGAACATCGGAGAAGGAGAGTGCTGCATGACCTGTTCGACCTATCGCGCCGGAGCCTGCTGGGCGCTGCGCTCGCCGGCCTGTTGCCATTCCGGGCGGCGGCCATGAACAGCGGGGCCGCACCCACCGCCGCGCTCAGGGACTGGAGCGCCTATGTCGACCTGTTGAAGCCGGCCGGCGCGCTCAACGCCATGACCGGCTTCGCGCAGGACGACCAGATCCGTGCCGAGCTGTATCGGCAGTTGGTGATGAACATCGCGCAGTCGTACATCTGGTATTTCCAGTCGACGCCCGAGCATCCCGACTGGATGCCGTTCGAAAACAGCATCTTCCTGCTGCAACCCAATCCCGACGCGATCTATCATATCGCGCCGGTCAGCGGCGAGGGCGTCTACAGGATCAGCGGCTATCGCGGCTCCAACAAGGTGATGGGCTTTGCCGTGGGACGCGGCATGTTCGGCACGCAGGACCCGAAGCCCGGCTTCAACAATTATGACGCGGACGGGCTGACGCTGGGCAAGGACGGCTGGTTCGAGGTGATCTTCAGCGTCGAGCGGCCAAAGGACTGGACCGGCGACTGGCGTTATCTGGACCCGCAGGCCGGCGACATCATGATCCGGCAGTTCGCCTATGACTGGGGCGTGGACGTGGACGCGCGCTTTGCGATCGAGCGGCTGGACAAGCCGCCGCTGAAACCCCGCCTGACCAAGGAGGAGATCGCCGCCCGGCTGGACGCGATCCTGGGCGGCTTCGTCGAGCGATTCTCACGCATCTGCATCGGTTACCAGAACAAGGTGGTGCAGGACCTGGGCCTCAACGTCATGGAGATTTCCGGGTTCGAGGACCTGGGCAACAGCGGCGAATGGCCGCAGAAATATTTCCGCTGCATCTACGACTATCAGCCCGGCGAGGCGCTGATCATCGAGACCGACCTGCCGGAGCAGTGCAAATACTGGAACGTGCAGTTGAACGACGAACTGTGGAACCAGATCGAGTTCGGTTATCGCCAGAGCAGCCTGAACGCGCTTCAGGCGAAGCTGGACAGCGACAGCAAGTTCCGCGCGGTGATATCGCTGGAGGACCCCGGCGTCGCCAACTGGCTGGACAGCGGCGGGCATACGCGCGGCATGCTGGTCGGCCGTTGGCACGGGGCGGACAGCTATCCGATGCCGACGATCAAAAAGGTGCCGGTCGCGGACATTGCGAAGCATCTGCCCGCCGACACGCCGATGGTGACCCCGGCGGAGCGGGAGGCGGCGCTGCGCAAGCGCAATCTGGGCTTGCAGATGCGGCGGCGCTGGTAGGCGGCGATCAGGCGGCGGCGAGCATCATCTCCGCCGCCTTTTCCGCGATCATGATCGTCGCCGCATTGGTATTGCCCGACACGATGCGGGGCATGACGGAGGCGTCCGCCACGCGCAGGCCGGCGATGCCGCGCAGTTCGAGCGTGGGGGACAGTGGATCGCTGTCCTGCCCGCCCATCGCCACCGATCCCGATTCATGGAAGGCGGTTGTGCCGGTGGCGCGCAGATAGCCGAGCAACTGATCGTCGCTCTCCAGCGCCGGGTCGGGTGTCATCACATGGTCGACAAAAGGCGCGAGCGCGGGCTGGCCAAGCACGAGGCGGGCGAGATGCAGGCCGTCGATGGCGGTGCGTCGGTCGAGATCGCTCGCCAGATAATTGTGGCGGATCGCCGGCGGCACACGCGGATCGGCTGAAACGATGCGGACCGAGCCGCGCGACTGGGGCCGCGACTGATAGAGGTTGAAGGTCAGCCCCGGCGGCTCCTCCATGACCATGCGCGGCGCGGCAAGGGTCTTTTCGATATTGGCGGTGGCGGGGCTGGAGAAGAACTGCATGTCGGGTTCCTCCAGATCGAGGCGGGAACGCAGATAGCCGGTGGTGAGCGACCCGCCCATCGACAGCAGGCCGCTGCGGCCGATCGCATAGCGGGCCATCTGGCCAAGCAGGGGCAGCGCGCGAGACAGGCGGTTGAAGGACGGCGCATCGGCGCGCAGGCGGGTGCGCGTGCCATAGGCGAAATGATCCTGGAGATTTTCGCCGATCTGCGGGCTGTCATGCACGACGCCGACGCCATGGGCCATCAGCAGGGCGGCGGGGCCGACGCCCGAGAGTTGCAGCAATTGCGGCGATCCGATCGCGCCGGCGGCCAGCACGATTTCGCGCCGGGCGGCGACGATGCGGGTCCGGTCGCCCTGCCGGAACCGCACGCCGGTCGCGCGGCGGCCCTCGAACAGCACTGCCTCGGCCAGCGCATGCTTGACGATGCGCAGGTTCGGTCGTTGTTCGGCGCGGCGCAGGAAGCTGACGGCGGTGGACTGGCGCAGGCCGTTGCGGCTGGTGAGCGGCGTGTAGTTGCCGCCTTCCGGCCGGGGGCCGTTCATGTCGTCGGTGCGGCCGCGCCCGGCCTGGGCGATCGCCTCGATCAGGGCGTCGGATATCGGGTTCGTGACCCGGGCGCGCTCGATGCCCAGCGGGCCGCCGACGCCATGCCAGTCGCTTGCGCCGTCGGCATGATCCTCCGACCGCAGGAAATAGGGCAGGATGTCGGCGAAGGACCAGCCGGCGCAGCCCAGTTGCCGCCAGCCGTCGAAATCGATCGGCAGGCCACGGGCGTAGATCATGCCGTTGATCGCGGAGCTTCCGCCCAGCACCTTGCCGCGCGGCAGGCTGATGCTGCGGCCATTGAGCGTCGGTTCCGGGGCCGACATGTAGTTCCAGTTGAAGGCACGGTCGCGATAGACGCGGGTGAAGCCTGCGGGGACGTGGATGTTGAGCGCGCCGTAGAACTGGCTCGGCCGACGATGCGGCCGATCGTCGCCGCCGGCTTCGAGCAGCACCACCTGATGCCGTCCGCAGGCGGAGAGGCGGTCGGCGAGCACGCATCCTGCCGATCCTGCGCCGACGATGACGAAATCCGCCTCGAAATCCGCGTCCATATCCTCTCCTCCGCTTGCGGTGTTTCTATCGCTGGCGGCAGGCGAAGAGGATGTGGCGGGCGCGATCCATCATATGGTCGATGTCGATAGCCACATGTCCAGATGGGCGAGGAAGGCGGTGATGCGGGGCGAGGCGTGGCGCTCTCGATGCACGGCGATATGGCAGAGCGGGTGGGGCATCGACCAGTCCGACAGGATTGGCACGAGCATGCCCTGTTGCACCGGCTCCGCCACGAAATGGGCGATGTCGTTGATGATGCCCTGTCCCGCCATCGCGGCGCGACGGCGCAGCGCGCCTTCGGAAAAGGCGAGCGGGCAGGGCACGTCCAGCGCGAAGCTGCGCCGGTCTCCTTCCGCGAAATACCATTCCCACAGGCGACCGCTGGCGGGATCGACATAGCCGATGCAGCGATGCGCCAGCAGGTCCTGCGGATGCTGCGGTACGCCCATCCGGTCGAGATAGGCGGGCGCGGCGAGGAAGATGGTGCGGCTGTGCCCCAGCGTGCGTGCGGGCATGCGGCCCTGTGGCGGGACGGCGCGGATCGCTATGTCGGCATGGGCCTCCGCCAGATCGAACGGACGCTGGCTGCGGTACAGGTGGATCGACACGGCGGGATGCAGGCGCTGAAATTCATGGACGGCATCGAGCAGGAAAGCGTCGATCCCGTCCGACATCTCGATCCGCAGCAGGCCCGACAGCGCCGCGTCGCCGCCCGGCCGCGCCAGCTCTGCGTCCATCTCGTCGATGCGGGGCAATATGTCGTGGCACAGCGCCAGATAGCGCGTGCCCTCATGCGTCAGGTGCAGTGAGCGGGTGGTGCGGTGAAACAGGGCCGCGCCCAGATGCCGTTCCAGATTGGCGACATGTTCGGAGACCGACGCCGCGCCGATCTGGAGCGCGTGCGCCGCGCGGGCGAAGCTGCCCGCCTCCGCCACGGCGACGAAGCTGCGCATGCACTGCAACTGATGGAAGCTCGGCATTGGTCGGTTTATCCGAATTATCTATTCGTGATCCATCGGCTTTTATCCCGAAACTCGGGCGCTATGACAAGATGGTCAGTTCTAGGAAGAGGATCATGCAGAAGTTTGAACGCCGCATCGACGTGAGCGCCGCCGCGCCGGAACTGGGCGAGGGGATCGACATGGCGGTGTCGATCTATCTGCCCGATCCCGCGCTGCTGCCCGACCGGCCGGTGGCGATCTTCGCCTGCCCCGGCGGCGGCTATTCGAGGCACTATTTCGAGATGCAGTTCGATGGCCATGCCGGCTATCATGAAGCGGAATGGCATGTCGCGCGCGGCACCATCTATGTCAGCATCGACCATGTCGGCGTGGGCGAAAGCGCGATGCCCGACCTGTCGAAGATCACATATCAGACGATGGCGGCGACGCATGACAGCTGCGTGCGGCAGATCGCCGACATGCTGCGCGCCGGCACGCTGGCGGAAGGATTTCCGCCGGTGTCGCCTTTCCTGGTCGGCATGGGGCAGTCGATGGGCGGGGGCGTGTCGATCCTGACCCAGGGCCGGTTCGCAACCTTCGACGCGATCGCGCCCTGCGGCGTCAGCGCGATCCAGACCGCGCTGCCGCAGCGGGACAAGGCGGCGTTCGACCATGGCATCCGCCGGTTCGATGCGGTGGCGGAAGGGCGCGTGACGAACCATCTTGATCATGACCATGAAGGAGTCGATTATGTCTACGCCTTCCACTGGGAGGATGTACCCGCCGACATCCTGCATGAGGACATGAAAGGCGGCTATCCGATCCGCCAGACCAGCCCGGTCTTCGGCAGCCTGACCATCCCGCATTGCGCGGTGCAGATGATGCTGCCGGGCGCCTTTGCGGCGGATGCGGCGCGGATCACGGTGCCGGTGCTGGTGGCCAATGGCGAGCGCGACACCTGCCCCGATCCGCATGCCGAAGCGGGGGCCTATGCGGCGTCGCGCGACGTGAGCATCTTCATCGTGCCGACCATGGCCCACATGCACAACTTTGCCTCGACGCGCGAAACGCTGTGGCGGCGGCTGCACGACTGGTCGCGCATGGTCGCCGCCGCCTGAGGCTGGGTCAGCCCATTTCGTCCATGCGCAGCCAGCGTCGTTCGGCGCTGGCGCGCTCCACCGCCTCCACCACGCGGTGGACGGCGGCGGCTTCGGTGAAGCTGGGCGATCCCTCGCGGCCCTCGCGGATGGCGGCGACCATGTTGGAGAACATCCAGTCCATCGCCACGAAGTCGCGCGGTTGGGTGTCGCCGGTGTTGGTGCCGGGCACGGCATAGAGCGCAGGGTCGATCGCGACCTCCTGCGTGGTGCGCGCGCCATAGGTCAGCAATCGGCCGTCGCCGGCATAGAGCTTGGCCGACATGAGGTTGCCGAAGCTGTTGTCCACCAGCAGCAGCCGGCCACGGTCGCCCCAGATCTCGACCCGCCAGCCCTCGGTATCGGGGACGCACCAGCCGGCCTGCAGGCTGCCGATTGCGCCATTTTCCATGCGGAGCGTGGCGCTGCCGAGGTCATGCGTTTCGGGCCGCAGTATCTCGCCATTGGGCAGGAACCATTCGGGCACGCCGGTCGTCAGCATGCCCGTCGCCTCCGCCACCGGGCCGATCACATGGGTCAGGAACAGCAGCGAATGGGTCGCGAAATTGCGCCAGGCGCTGCCGCCACTGCTCTTTTCCGCGAGCCAGTAATAGGGGTCGGTATGTTCCGAATAGGCGCTGTAGGCATAGGGCCGGTCGCCGGTCTCGTTGATCAGCGGCAGCATGAGCTGCACGTTGAAGCCGAGCGGGCGGCCGATGAAGCCATCGTCGATCATCCGCTTCATCTGCTGCGCAGGGGGTGACCAGCGGAACTGCGCATCGACCGTGCCGACCACGCCGGCGGCCTTCTGCGCGTCGCGCATCGCTTCCGCATCGGCCAGGCTGACGGCGAAGGGCAGGGCGTCATAGACATGCTTGCCGTTCTTGAGCGCCGCCATGACCATGGGAAAGCGGAAGGACGGCCGGGTGCCGACATCGATGATATCGAGGTCCGGGTCGGCGGACATTTCCTCGTGGTTCCAGTAGGCCCTGGGGATGCCATAGTCGCGCGCGGCGCGCTCAGCCGTTTCCTGGCGGGAGGTGCAGATGGCGGCGACCTCCACGCCCTCGATCCGTTTCCAGGCCGCGCCATGGACCTTGAGGCTCCAGTTCGCGCTGATGATGCCGACGCGCAGTCTGTCCGCCATTGCCTTCCACCTCCATTTGCCTTTAATTGAACGCATGTGTTCAATTAATCCGGCGGCGAGGCAAGGGGGAAGCGGATCATGGATATGATGACTGCCGCGCCGGTGGCGCGCCCGCGCGGTCGCCCCACGGCGGACGCGGCGCAGGCGCGGGAGGGCGACCTGCTGGCGGTGGCGGGCGCGCTGTTCGAGCAGCATGGCTTTGCCGGCGTCACCATGGCGGAGGTGGCGCGGCGCGCGCGCATCGGCAAGGCGACGCTCTATGCCCGCTATCCCGACAAGGGCGCGCTGTTCCGCGCGATCTGCAGCTATGCCTGCCGCGTGCCGGCGGGGCGCATCGCCGCCGTGGTGGTGGAGGGGCGGCCGGAGGCGGAGGTGCTGGGCGATTTTGCCGCGGCTATCGCAGAGGCGACGGCGGATCCTGCGGCGGACCGTTTCCTGCGCCTCGCCATTTTCGAGGCGCCGCGCTTTCCGGCGCTGGCCGACCAGATATGTGCGGAGAGCCGGGCCGTGTCTGCGCCGCTCACCGACTGGCTGGTGGAGTTGAAGCGGCAGGGTCGGTTGCCCAGCCATGATCCGGAAATGCTGGCGGGCCAGTTCGTGGCGCTGGTGACCGGGGGGCATGACGGGCTGCTAGCGCGTGGCGGGGGGACGGAGCGGCGGATTGCCGCTGCGCTGGCGCTGATGCTGCCGGCGATTGGTGAGGCCTGAAAAAAAAGGACCGGCGCAGCCTTCGCCGCGCCGGTCCTCCACGCCCTTTTCACACGCCCCTTTTCGCGTGGGGTCAGGCGAGTTCGTGCGTTACTTTTTCCGCGAGCGTGGGCGCACCGCGCACGCCGCGCACGCCGCGCACCAGGCGACCGGGCAGCGCGCCGCTATGCTCGCCGTTGCGATAGGTGACGGTGCCGCTGACCATGGTGGCGACATAGCCCTTCGACTTCTGCGACAGCCTTTTGCCGCCCGCGGGCAGGTCGGCCGTCACCTTGGGCCGGTGCAGCACCATATTGGGCAGGTCGAGGACGTTGATGTCCGCCTTGTAGCCCACGGCCAGCACGCCGCGATCGCCCAGGCCCACCGATATCGCCGGCTGGCTGGTCAGCGCCTTGATGACGGTCGGCAGGTCCAGCCCGTCGCGGCCCAGACGCCCGGTGAGCATATAGGTGGTGTAGGCCGCGTCGCAGATCATGCCGTAATGCGCGCCGCCATCGCCGAGCGCGATGACGAAGCGGTCGTCGCCGATCAGGTCGCGGCTGTTCGCCAGATAGGTGGGCACGTCCGACGAGTAGGAGCACAGTATGGCGTGCCCGTCATTCTCCAGCAGCGCGTCGTAGATCGCCTCGCGCGGGTTGATGCCGGCGCGTTTGGCGACCGACTGTACGCTGTCTTCCTCGCGGAAATTATAGTCGGCCGGGTCGCCGATGCGATAAAGCGCGCCGATCGACCTGATCAGGCCGACAAAGGCCGGGTTCGGATCGTCCGGTTCCTCGGCGATCAGGCGCGCGCGCAACTCCGGGTCACGCATCGCGGCGACCTTTTCCGCCAGCGGCAGTTTTGCGATCGCGCGGAAACTGGGGTTCAGCGAGAAGGGATTGTAGCTGAGGTCGAGGCCATACATCACCCCCATCGGACGTGGCATGAACTGCCCACGGATGGTCAGGCCATCGGCCCCGGCTTCGCGCACGCCATCGACATAGCGGCCCCAGTTTTCGGGCTTGGTCGGCATCGCGATCAGACTGAAGGTCACCGGCACGCCGGCCTGTTCCGCGATGGTGCGGAAGATCTTCATCTCGTCGCGGGCGTCGTTGTCCAGATTGGGGTTGCACTGGAACGTGCCGGCGCCCGCATCCTTGAGACCCTCGGCCAGCGCCAGCACTTCGTCCAGTTCAGTGGTGACGGAGGGCGCGAGTTCGCCCGAGCGGAAGCGGTGGAACAGGTTGCGCGAGCTGGCGACGCCCAGCGCGCCGGCCTGCACCGCCTCGCGGACGTGGCGGCGCATCTCGACCAGGTCCTCCAGCGTCGGCGGCTCCAGGTTAGCGCCGCGTTCGCCCATCACGAACACGCGCAGCGGGCTGTGCGGGATCTGGGTGGCGAAATCGACGTCCGACTGCCGCTGGTCCAGCGCGTCGAGATAGTCGGGGAAGCTGTTCCAGTTGAAGGGGACGCCCTGCGCCATCACGACCTCGGGAATGTCCTCTACCCCTTCCATCAGCTTGATCATCAGCTGATGGTCGCCGTCGCGCACCGGGGCGAAGCCGACGCCGCAATTGCCCATGACGACCGTGGTCACGCCATGGTCGGAGGAGGGGGCCATGCGGCTTTCCCAGGTGATCTGGCCGTCATAATGGGTGTGAACGTCGACGAAGCCCGGCGTCACGGTCAGGCCGGTCGCGTCGATCTCTTCGCCGCCCGCAGCATCGATATGGCCGATTTCCGCGATCACGCCATCCCGCACGCCGATGTCGGCGACATAGGGCTGCGCGCCGGTGCCGTCCACGATCGTCCCACCGCGGATCACCAGGTCGAATTGACTGTTCATGTCTCTCCTCTCACTTTCGCCGCATCACGGATTCGGATGCGATAAATAGTGATTGCTATTTATCCTTTTGCGCCGTGTGGAACAACGGTAAAAGTGACGGCATGCGGGAAATTTCGGATCAGGGTGGGGATGAAGCGGCGACCGGACGCCGGCGTGCGCGGCGATCGACGGCGGAAATCCGGCTGCTGATCCTGGACGCGGCGCGCGCCGTCTTTGCCGAGCGCGGCTTTGCGGGCGCCACCACGAAGCTGATCGCGACCCGCGCCGAAGTGGCCGAACCGCTGATCTTCAACAATTTCGGCAGCAAGGCGACCCTGTTCACCGATGCCGTCATCGAGCCGTTCAACGCGCGCTTCCGCGAATTCCTGGTCTACAGCGAGACCCTGCCGTCCGACCGGCGGCAGCGCAGCGCGCATTATGTCCACGCGCTCTATCCCTTCCTGCGCGATCATGCCGACCTGCTGCTGGCGCTGGTGAAATCGGCGGGCGACGTGGACGCGAACGCCATCCATGGCCTAGACGACTATTTTCAGCGCGCCGTGTCGCGCATCCGGTCGCAGTTCGAGGATGCGGGCCTGCAGTTCGACGTGCCGCCCGAACTGATGGTCCGCTATGGCTTTGGCATGCTGGCCGGCACGGTGCTGCTGCGCGACTGGTTCTTCCCGGAGGGCATGCCCGATGACGGCGTCGCCGAAGCCGCGCTCGCCCGCGTGCTGTTCAAGGTCAGTGAACCCTGGCCGGTCGACCGAGACGAGACGGCCCCGGACTGATTCCCGCTGCGCAAGCCATCACATGGCCGAAATCCGGCGACGCCCGTCTTGGCCCGGTGCATGGCCCTCGCCATGGTCGGGCCGACAGGGAGGAATGCATGAGCAGCATCGATTTCACCGGCCAGGTCGCGGTCGTCACCGGCGCGGGCGGTGCGCTGGGTTCGGCCTTTTGCCGCGAGCTGGCGCGGCGCGGGGCGGCGGTGGTCGCCAATGATCTGGGCGGCGATCCCACCGGCAGCGGCGGATCGGCCGGCTATGCCGACGCCATCGTCGCGGAACTGGAGGGCCTGGGCGCACGCGCGATCGCGAACTACGATACGGTGGCGACGGCGGCGGGCGGCCAGGCGATCATCGACAGTGCGCTGTCTGCTTTCGGCCGGGTCGACATCGTCATAAGCAATGCCGGCAATCAGCGCAACCAGCCGTTCGGCACGCTGACCGAAGAGGATATCGAGGCGGTCTATGCCGTCCATGCCAAGGGTGCGTTTCATGTCTGCCAGCCGGCCTATCGGGCGATGGTGGCGCAGGGATATGGCCGGCTGGTGCTGGTCAGCTCGCAATCGGGCATTTTCGGCAATCCGATGCGCGCCAATTACGGGTCGGCCAAGACCGCGCTCATCGGCCTGATGAACGTCATCGCGCAGGAGGCACCGGCGGGCGTGGTGGTCAATACGCTGTTCCCCAATGCGCAGGGCGGGCGGCTGGGCGGCACGCCGCTGGAGGAACGGCCTGACATCGATTTCCTGAAGGCGGCGGGCGAGCGTACCCGTCACTTCATCGAGGGGATGCAGCCCGATTTCGTCGTCGCCCTGGCCTGCTACATGGCGAGCCGCCAGTGCGACAGTTCGCAGAACATGTATTCTGTGCTGGGCGGCAAATATAGCCGCCTGTTCGTGGGCCTGACGGAGGGCTGGTACAGCCCCGGCCCGGATGCGCCGAGCTGCGACGACATCCTCGCGCATATCGACCGGATCGATGACCGCAGCCGCTATGCCGTGCCGCTGAGCGGCCTGGACGAGATGGATACGGTGCTGCACGCCCGTGCGGCGATGGGGCTGTGATGGACGCCGCGGCGCACTATCCTGACTGCGAGCCGCAGCCGACGCGGGAGAGCGCCGCCGACATACTCGACCTGACGCCGCTGGGCGACGGGGCGTTCCGGGCCGGCGGCGGCGCGAAGAACCATATCGGCACGATCTTCGGCGGGCGGCTGATCGCGCAATCACTCGCCGCAGCAGTGGCGACCGTCGCCGACATGCCGCTGACGTCGCTGCACGCCTATTTCCTGGCGGCGGGGCAGGTGGACCGGCCTGTCGATTTTCGCGTCGTGACGCTGCGTGACAGCCGGCGCTTTGCCAACCGGCAGATATTCGCGGCGCAGGACGGCGCGGACATCTTCACGCTGATGGCGCAGTTCCATGCGCCCGAGGACGGCTTCGATCACCAGCATGCGGTGATGCCCGATGTGCCGCCGCCCGAAGCGGTGATGCCGTTGCAGCATTATGTGCGGGAGAATGAGGGGCGGATCGACCTGTCGGCGGTGCGCAACTTCGCCGGCGCAACGCCGGTGGAGTTGCGCCCCGTCGCGGCGGACAGCTACTTCCTGGAGCGCAGCCATGCCCCGCGCGACTTCTGGTTCCGCCTGCCGAGCGCAAATGTCATCGCCGACCCGCGCCTGCATCAGTGCCTGCTGGCCTATTGCAGCGATTATTGGCTGGGCGGGGTCACCGCCATTCCCCATGTCTTCCCCACCAACGGGAAGGAGCTGCTGATCTCCAGCCTCGACCATGCCTTGTGGTTCCATCGGCCTGTGCGTTGCGACCAGTGGCTGCTGCACCACACCGTCAGCCCTTCGGCAGGCGACGGGCTGGCGCTGGCCCGTGGGCTTATCTTCGATACTGGCGGGCGGCTGGTCGCCTCCACCGCGCAGGAATGCCTGCTGCGGCGATTGCGTCCCTGATCCGTCAGATCTGCTGCGGCGCTTCCTCCGGCGGGTAACGGCCCATCATCAGGTAGCAGATGGCGGCGAGGAAGAAGCTGGCCGACGCGGCCATGATCGCCACGTCATAATGGCCGAAATAGTCATAGGCCCGACCGATCGCCGTCGCGCCCAGTGCCACGCCCAGCGCGATGCCGAGCGTCGAGAGGCTGTAGATCGTCGCATAGCTGCGCAGCCCGAAATAGCGCGCGATCATGAAGGCGACGATGTCGATCTCTGCTCCCTGGCCGAGGCCAATCATCAGCACCGCGCCATAGAAGAGCGCCGGCGGCACATCCTGTTGGAGCAACAACAGGCAGCCGATGGCGGGCGCGATGTTGAGGACGAAGGCGACGGCGGGCGCCCAGAAGCGATCGACCAGCACGCCGCTCAGCAGCGCGCCGGCCGCTGCCGCCGCGCCCATCATCGACACCGCGCCGACCGCCGTGACGGCGTCCAGCCCCTTTTCCACGGCAAGCGGCTTCATCTGGGAGAGGAGGGCGACCACCGGCACATAGTTCAGCACGGAGGCGGCGATCAGGATGCGGACCTTGGGGCGGGCGAGCAGGGTGCGCCAGCCCTCCGCGCGCAGCACGCCACCGCTGGAACGCGGCGCGGCGGGCTGATGCGGGACCCAGAACCAGATCAGCGGCAGCGCCAGCAGCAGCACGAATGCGCCGAGCAGCATATAGCCGCCGCCGGTGCCGAAGCGGGTGATCACCGGGAACAGCAGCATCGGCATCAGCGCGCCCGCGACCGCCAGCCCTGATCGCGCGATGGCGAGCGCGGTGCCGCGCGTCCGGTCGAACGCGCCCGACAGGATGCGGGTGACTGTGATGCCGGTGGTCGCCATGCCGACCAGGTTGAAGAAGAAATGCGCCGCATAGAAATAGGCGAGCGAGCCGCCCATCATCGCCAGCAGCAGATAGCCGAGCGCCGTCAGCGCGAGTCCCGCCGACAGCACTGGCCGCACCCCGTGCCGATCGGTCAGCAGGCCGACCACCGGCGCGGCGAAGGCGATGATCAGGCCGAAGCTGTGGACCAGGGCGATGTCGCCGCGCGACCAGCCGAACTGCTGCTGCAACGGCTCGACGAACAGGCTGGAGACGGCAGCGTAGAGCGAATAGCCGAGCGATCCGGCGAACAACGCGGCGACGCCGGGCCGCCAGGCGCGCTTCCATTCCATTGCGATCAACTGGACCTGCGTGGGTTCCGGCGCGGGGGTCGGCGGCTTGGGCGAGATATGCATGGCGCATGGTCCCTCAATCCGGCGGCGAGGGACAGCTTTGGGGGGAGAGACGCCGTATCTCATCGTGTATCTGAACAGTGATGCCGTTCCCGGTTCGACGGGTTGCATCGCGAAACGCAACGACAGAAGTCTCGCGCCATAAACATTGTGCAAGGAGGGTAGGCTGTGGCTCTGGATATCAGCGATCTGTCGCCGGCGATCGGATCGGTCGTCCATGGCCTGGACCTGTCGCGCGACATGTCCGACGCGACGATGCGCGCGCTGATCGACCTGTTGTTCGATCGCGGTGTCGTCGTCATTCCCGGCCAGGCGCTGGACGATGACGCCTATGTCCGTTTCGCCGCCTATTTCGGGCGGCCGCTGGAATTCTTCATCGCCGAGCATCGCAATGCCGCGCATCCCGAGATCATCCATATCAACAATGATCCGGCGACCCCTGCGACGCAGCGCGACGGCGCGGTCCACTGGCATTCGGACAGCAGTTACGAGGCAGAGCCGGGCGCGGTCACGATGCTGTTCGGCAAGGAGGCGCCCGAGGCCGGGGGCGAAACGCATTTCGCCAGCACCTCTGCCGCTTATGCCAGCCTGCCCGAGGAATCGCGCCAGCGGATCGACGGCCTCATCGCGCGGCATGAACTTGGCCGTGCGCCGTGGATCGAGGGGGAGACGCAGCCCGACCCCAATCGCCCGCCGCGCAAGACCGATGCGCCCGACCATCCGCTGGTGATGGTGCATCCTGTCACCGGGCGGCGGGGCATCTTCACGTCCGGCACCGCCTATGCGATCCACGGCATGGACGACGAGGAGGCGACGGCGCTGATCCGCAAGCTGCGCGAGCATATCGTCCGCCCGGAACACCGCATCCAGTACAAGGTACAGGTCGGCGACATCGTGCTGTGGGACAATTTCGGCACGGTCCACTGCGCGTCGCCGATCGAATATTCGGGGGAAGCGGGCAAGCGCCGGCTGCTCTATCGCATCAGCACCAAGGGCATGCCCCGCTTTCACGCCGACGCGGTCGCATGAGCGAGGCGCTCGCGATCCTGCTCGACCGGCCGGAGCCGGGCATCTGCGTCGTGACGCTGAACCGCCCCGCGCGGCTCAACGCGCTGCTGCGCGAGACGGTCGGCGAGCTCAACGCGCTGCTCGACCAGCTGGCCGCCGATGCCGATTGCCGGGCGGTGATCATCACCGGGGCGGGCCGCGGTTTCTGCTCGGGCCAGGACCTTCAGGCGTCCGATGCGCGCAATCGATCCGGCGGCAGCGGCGTGGTCGAGAAGCTCCACTGGCAGCAGCAGTTCGCCGGCATGGGCGGGCGGCTGCGGGCCATGCCCAAGCTGGTGATCGCGGCGGTCAATGGCGCGGCGGTGGGCGCAGGCATGGCGATTGCGCTGAGCGCCGACGTCCGCATCGCGACGCCCGCCGCGCGCTTCCTGGTGGCGGCGGTGCGCATCGGCCTGACCGGCGGGGAGAGCGGGATCAGCTATCTGCTGCCGCGGATGATCGGCGCGTCGCGGGCGTTCGACATATTGCTGACGGGGCGGCCGATCGACGCGGAGGAGGCCGAGCGCATCGGGCTGGTCAGGAGCCTGTCGCAGCCCGATACTTTGCTCGACGACGCGATTGCCTATGCCCGCACGGTGCTTGCCAATAGCCCCTATTCGGTCGCGCATACCAAGAAACTGATGTGGGCCAATCTCGACGCCAACAGCTATGAGGCGGCGATCGAACTGGAAAACCGCACGCAGATACTGGGCACCATGACCGAGGATTATAGCGAGGCGACCGCCGCCTTCGTCGGCAAGCGGCCGCCCAGCTTCAGCGGGCGCTAGTCCACGATCCGCTTCACCTGCCGGTTGCGGTCCAGCGCCGGGTCGAGATAGCGCCCGACCGCATAGTCGCCCATGATCGTCGTGCGACGCGCGCTGCGCGGCACGTCCAGCGGCACGCCCTGCGCAGTGTGGATCATCCGCCAGTTGTCCCACACCACCATGTCGTTGCGCTGCCAGGCGTGGTAATAGGCATGGCGCTCGTCCGTCAGGTGCGCGGCGAGTTCGGCCAGCAGCACGTCGCTCTCCGCCCGGTTCATCCCCAGGATATACTGGGCCTGCAACGGCGAGATCTTCAGCGCCTTGCGGCCCGTTTCGCGCTGGGTGATGACCATCGGATGCACCACCGGCGGGAAGTCGTAGACGGTGCCGCCCGCCTTCTTCTCGCGCGGCAGGTCGCGCAGGTCGGCGGGCACGCCATAGCGGCACTGCATGAAATCGGTGACGAAGTGATAGACCACCTCCATGCCCTCGATCCGCGCCTTCATCGCCGGCGACAGCCGTTCATAGGCCTCGATCGCGTCGATGAAGCCGGTCTCGCCCAGCCGGCTCGCGGGCTGCTCCATCCGCAGCACCGCGCCGCGTACGATCGTCGGCATAAAGCTCTGGTCCCAATGCCAGGGGATATAGCCCGCCCGGTCCTCGCCGCCGAAACTGTAGTTGGTCTGGAACCGCGGTTTCGTATCCGCCGGGTCGTATTTCAGCGTCATCATGAACTGGTTGTCGGGGTCGTTCATGTCCGCAGTGGCGGCCGGCTCCATCTCGCCGAACAGCCGGCTGAGGCGCATCTGCGCTGCGTCGTCGGCACCCGGATCGCGAAACAGCAGCAGCCCCGCCTCGATCCAGATGTCGCGAATCGCCTGCGCTGTGGCATCGTCAAACGGCCATGACAGGTCGACGCCCATGATCTCCGCGCCGAAGCCTGGCGTCAGCGCCCGAACCTTCAGGCCCGTCGCGCCCGTTACCGCATCCTGCAACATTTTCGCCTCTCCTTGTTCCGAGTGCCGTCGATGTTGCGGGGCAGTCGGTTGTGACAGGATCGAGCATAGTCCTCGTTGATTGACACTATAATCGGGCAAGTTCTGAAAAGACTGTTCGGGATTGTGGAATTATACGTTGGTCGAGCGATTGCCGGGATTCATCAGATTTCTGATGAGAGGGGGGGAGAGGGGGCAGGCGGGCTACGTTATTGGCAGCCATGCTGTAAGCAGGTCGTAGGACGATGGCGCAGGCAAAAGACGATGCCATCGACGGGACGGCGCTCGCCAGGGAAGGAATAGAAGACGATGAACAGCATCACCGCCACACCGTGGCCCAAGGATCGGGTCATCCCGGCACGCTCATGGGAACGGCCGGCCGGGCTGCGCGTCATCTCCAGCGACGATCATCTGATCGAGGTGCCGGGCCTGTGGGAGGACCGGCTGAAGGGAGCCGACAAGGATCGCGCGCCGAAGTTCTGGAAGGACGAGACCGGGTTCCACCTGACCGTGGACGGTATGGACTATGACGTACCCGGCCTGCCGGCGCTGTTCCCCGAGGGGCGCGAGGGCTTCTGGGACGTGGACAAGCGCCTCGCTGACATGGATGCCGAAGGGATCGACGCGGCGGTGATCTATCACGGCCGCCTCAACAGCCTGATCCGCATGCAGGACAAGGAATTCTGGTCGCGTTGCGTCGATGTGTGCAACGAATGGGCCGCCGAATGGAAGCAGGCCGCGCCCGAGCGGCTGTTCCCGGTCGCGCTGCTGCCGACCTTCTTCTGGCCGGAGCAGACGAAGGACTATCTCCAGAAGCTGCAACAGCTGGGCTACAAGGCGATCGACATTCCGGTCAGCCCCAAGGGCGTGCGCTACAACAGCACCAGCATGGACCCGATGTGGGAAGCGATCCAGGAAAGCGGCATGCCGCTGTCCTTCCATATCGGCGCCTATATCCAGTTTGCAGGTCGCGGTTCGCTGGGCGCCAATCTCAACGCCAATCTGATGCCCTTCACCGGCCTGTTCGGCCAGCTGGTCTTTTCCGGCGTGTTCGATCGGTTCCCGGGCCTGAAGGTCGTGTTCACCGAAGGTGGCGCGAGCTGGGTCCCCGGCACGCTGGAAAATGCCGACAAGGTCGCGCGCGATTATGCCACGGAACTGCGGCCCCGGCTGATGCACAAGCCCAGCTGGTACTGGCACAATCACTGTTACACCACCTTCATGGAGGATGATGTGGCGATGGAGAATATCGCCCGCATCGGCCCGGATCGGGTGATGTGGTCGACCGACTACCCGCATCCCGAAGGCGTGATGGGCAGCTCCGACGCGATCATCAAGGGCATCTTCGACACGGTCGGCGAAGAGGCGGCGCGCAAGGTGGTGGGCCAGAACGCGGCGAACCTCTGGGGCATCTGATCCTGTAGCAAGGACTGAAAAAGGGGCCGGCATCCAGAGCGGATGCCGGCCCCTTCTTGCGTCAGCGGCCGGTGCTCCAGGCCATTGCGCCCTGCGCCTTGCGACGGGCGAGCGCTTCCGCCTCGATCTCCAGCGCTTCGCTTAGAGAGCCAAGCGATCCGCGATCCAACACATCCCGGACGATGGCGATCAGCCCCGGATCATGCGCGGCGATTGCGCTGGCTACGGCGATCGCGCGCGGCAGCAGGTCCTGCGCCGGCAGCACTTCGTTGACCAGCCCGACACGCAGCGCCGTCGCCGCGTCGATCGGCTGGCAGGACAGCATCATTTGCCGGGCGAAACGCGCGCCCACGGCATGGGGCAGGCGCGATCCCATGCCGCTGCCCGACAGCGCGCCGATCTTCGCATGGGTGTCGGCAAAGCGCGCCTCTGCGCTCGCCAGGATGAAGTCGCAGCCCAGCGCCATTTCGAGGCCCCCGGTATAGGCCGCGCCGTTCACTGCCGCGACGATCGGCTTGGGCAGGCGGGGCAGGCGTTGAATCATCGCAGTGACTCGCGTGCGAGGCGCGTCTGGCGCGGAGAAGCTCTTGAGGTCCAGACCCGCGCAGAAGGCGGGCGGGCTGCCGGTCAGCACCGCTGCGCGCCAGCGATCGTTCGAAGCGAAGTCGTCGAGCGTGGCATCCAGTGCCATGAGCAGGTCGAGGTCGATGGCGTTGCGCTGCGCCGGGCGGTTCAGCGTCAGCAGGAGCACGCCTTCGTTCGGCTCGTCGGTCAACAGCACCGCGCTCATGCCTGGCCCTCGAAAAAGGCGATGACGTCCTGCGCGAAGGCCTGTGGTTCCTCGAACGCCGCGAAATGGCCGCCCGCCGCCATCTTCGTCATGCGCTGGACGTTATATTGCCGTTCGGCGAGCGCGCGGCTCGGCATCGGGTAGAATTCGCCGGGGAAATGCGCGAGCGCGGTGGGCACCGTCACCGGGCCGGGCGCGATCGTGTCGCCGGCCAGGCCGTAATACATCCAGATCGACGACATCACATTGTCCGTCACCAGATAGGACATCAGGTTCGTGATCAGATGATCCTTGGTGAAGCGGCTTTCGATATCGCCCTTGGTGTCGCCCCAGCGCCAGAATTTCTCCACGACCCAGGCGGCCCATCCGACCGGATTGTCGTGCAGCGCCAGGCCAATGGTCTGCGGCTTGGTCGCCTGTTCGTGATGATAGCCGCTCTCCGCCTCCATCATCCGGCCCACCGCGCCCCAATAGTCCAGCAGTTCGGTGTCCGCATCGGGGGCGGGCGGGGGCGGCATGAAGAAATTGAGGTGGATCGCCGCGACGACATCCGCATGGCTGATGCCGAGCTGCGTCGTGACCGCCGACCCCCAGTCGCCGCCCTGCGCGAAGAAGCGGGGATAGCCCAGCGCCTCCACCATCAGCGTGCGCCACAGCGCCGCGACGCGCGCCGGGCCGATCGGCCGGGGCGGGCGGCCGGACCAGCCATAGCCGGGCAGGGACGGCACCACGACCGAGAAGCCGGCGTCGACCAGAAGCGGTATGGCCGCCTGAAACTCGACCACCGATCCCGGCCATCCATGAGTGAGCAGGATCGGCGTGCCATGGCCGCCCGCCGCGCGAACATGGTAGAAATGGATGTCGATGCCGTCGATCGTGACGCGATATTGCGGCCAGCGGTTGAGCTGCGCCTCCTCGTGCCGCCAGTCATAGCCCTCGCGCCAGTAGCCGACGAGGTCGGCCAGATAGCGCGCGTCCATGCCATATTTCCACTGTTCCTCGTCGTCCGGCATGTAGCCGATGCGGCTGTCGGAAAGGCGTGCCTGGATGCGGTCCAGCACGGCCTGGGGCACGTCGATACGAAAGTCCTGGGGTGTCACTTGCCTCTCCTTGGATCGGGCCATCCTATGCCCGTTATCGGTCGGCCCGAATGCGCCGGCCCATCCATCACAGCCATGATCGCGACGATCGGGACAGGCGTGGCGGGCTGTGGTACGATGGCGTATCCGGGAGAGGAAAGGAAGTCCCATGAACATGGTTGTGCGCTATCCGCGGATCGATTATTCGAAGATCCGCGCGCATTGGGCGCCCAATATCGCCTTCGCGCAGCATCAGAACGCGACCTCGATCATCCCCGCGCCGGTCGAGCCGTGGCTGATCAAGGTGTTGCAGAAGGCGATGGACCTGCTGCCCGCCGACAAGGGCCGGCTGCGCGACGATATGGCCGCCTTCATCGGCCAGGAATCGCAGCATTTCCGCCAGCACCGCATGTTCAACAAGGTGATCGCGGCGCAGGGCTATGACCGCCTTGCCGAATTCGAGAAGCAGCTGGCCGACGATCTGGAGGGCTTTTATCGCAACCGTTCGCTCAAGTTCATGCTGGCCTATGCGGACGGCTTTGAATCACTGGGCGCGGTGCAGGGCGGCATCTGGTTCGAGCGGATGGACGCGCTGCTGGAGGGGGCCGATCCCAATGCCGTGGCGCTGTGGAAATGGCACATGGCCGAGGAGTTCGAGCATCGCGAGGTCTGCTTCCAGATCTATCATGCGCTCTACAGCCGGGGGCTGTGGGGCAAGATCTGGAACGGCTATTTCTACCGCATCTATGGCTGCATCTACGCCATGGCGCATCTTCAGGGCTATATGGGGCGGATGTTTGCGTACATGGTCGAGCAGGACAAGAAGGGCATGTCCGAGACGGAGAAGGCGGCCTTCGATGCCGATATCAAGGCGTTGCAGAAGTTCCAGTTCCGGGTGTTCTTCCCGCAGCTGCTGAAGAACTTCCTGCCCTGGTACAATCCGGGCAAAAAGCCCGTGCCGCCCGGTCTGTTCGACTATCTGCGGCAATATGAGAAGGCTGCGCCGGCGGCCGCCTGATTGCTATCGGCGAAGGGCGTAGGCGCGGACCGGATCGGCGCCGTCCCATCCCTCCGCCGCCGTCCTGATGCGTTCGATGCCCGGCAGGCGCATCGGCAGCATCTCCGACATTTCGAGGCTTGTGCCGCCATGCGCGGCATCCTCGAAATAGGCGAAGCGGATGGAGGCGACGCTGCCTTCCTGCGCAGGGACCAGGCCGTTGGCGCATGCGCGGGCGTAGACGGCGTCATAATCGTCGGGCCAGACGCAGATGTGCTGAAGCCCCTCGCCATGCCGGTCGAGAAATTCGCGATACAGGCTGGGCGTGTTGCAGCGCTGCTGGATCAGCTCGATCTGCATGTCGCCCGAATTGGCGAGCGCATAGCTCATGTCCATGCCGTCATGGGCGACGCCGCGAAAGCGATAGCTGTCGAGCGGCAGGCGAGGATTGTAGAACCAGGGGCCGATGCGCAGCCTGTCCACCCATGTCGCCATCGCGGACTCTATGTCGCGCACGACATAGCCCAATTGGCGGATCGGGCCATAGCCATTGATCATCGGTCACGCGCCCCCGGTCTCGATGCTGTCGGCATGCCGCCGCGCCCAGTCGGCGAAGCGCGTCGGCGTCAATCCCCATGCCGCCATCTCCTGTGGTCGGGCGGGATAGTTGACGACATTCATCCAGGCTTGCGTTTCGACCCAGCCGGCATGCTGGCCCTCGCCGATCAGGGTTGCGCCCTCGACCGTGGCGACATGGATGCTGCGCCCTGTCGTTTCGCCCAGCACTGCCCCGATCTGCGGCAGCGTCAGCAGATCGCCGGCCAGTTCGATCGCCTGGCCGGCAAAGGCGTCCGGCCGCTCGATCGCCGCCGCCACGGCCTGTCCGATATCGTCGGCGGCGATCAGCACTATCGGCGTGTCGGCGGCCACAGCGGTGCGGATCGCACCACGGGCAAGATCGGGGAACATCCATGCCGCCTTGGGCATGGCGAAGTTTTCCATCATGAAGGCCGGCCGCAACAGGCTGTACGCCGGAAAGCCGGCGGCGCGGACCATCTCTTCCGCATCGGCCTTGCTTTCCCAGTAGTTGCGCGCCCAGCGGCCGTCTTCCCAACCTGCCATCGTGCGGAAGGCGCCGGTGTTGGAGACGGAGCTGTGGACGACATACCGCACGCCTGCGTCGCGCGCGGCGTCGATCAGGGCGCGGGCCTGCATGCGTTCGCTGTCCGCCTGCGCGCCCGGCGCGAGCTGCACCGAAAAGAGCGCCTCGACTCCCGCCATGGCGGCGCGCAGGGCGTCGGGTTGCTCGAAACTGCCCGTGGCCAATTGCGCGCCCTGCTCCGCCAAGGCCCGGACGGACGGCGCGTTCGGATCGCGGACAAGGATGCGGACGGCATGGCCCCGCGCCAGCAGGCTGCGCGCAACTGCGCCGCCCTGCGTGCCGCTGGCTCCGGTGACCAATATGGTCATGCCGACTTCATGAGCGCTTTCAGGGCGAACTTGACCACCTTGCCCGACGAGTTCATCGGCAGCGCGTCGATGAAGGTCACACCGCGCGGCACCTTGTAGTTGGCGAGATTCACCTTCGCCCAGCCGATCACTTCGTCGGCGGTGATGGTCGATCCCGCCGATCGCACGATGAAGGCGTGGCCCACTTCGCCCAGCCGCTGGTCGGGCACACCGATGATCGCCGACTGGTGGATGCCGGGCAGGCCGGTCATCTGCTTCTCGATCTCGGCGGGATAGACGTTGAAGCCGCCGACGATGTACATGTCCTTCAGGCGATCAGTGAGCTTGAGATAGCCCTCCGTATCGAGATAGCCGACATCGCCCGAATGCAGCCAGCCGTCCGCGTCGATCGTGGCGCGCGTCGCTTCGGCATTGTCGAGATATTCGATCAGCAGCTTGCTGTCGCGAATCAGCACTTCGCCCGGTTCGCCGACCGGCATGGACTGGCCGTCCGGGCCGGCGACGCGAATTTCGGTGCCGGGAATGGCGGTTCCGACCGTGTAGGCGATTCGGTCCATCGGATCGCCGGGCCGGGTGTGAGTGGCCGAACCGCAGCATTCGGTCATGCCATAGCCTGTCGTGATTTCGGCGATCGGCGTTTCATTCTCCAGCCGCTTCATCAGTTCGATGGGTACGACCGTTGATCCGGTGGACATGAAGCGCCAGCTTGAAATGTCCCAGTCGCGCCAGTTGGGGAAGGCAAGCATTTCCTGGAACACAGTCGGCGGCGCGGACATCACGGTGATGCGGTTCTTCGAGACCAGGTCGAGTACGCTGACGGGATCATAGCTTTCGGGCCAGTAGACGGTCGAGCCGCTCAGCAGGCCCGACACCCAGCCGGCCTTGTAGGAGGCATTGTGGGAGAAGGGACCAAAGACGCTGAAGCGATCGCTGTCGCCCTGTCGTGCGATATCGACCCAGGCCTGTCCGCCGGCCAGCGACCGGCGGTGGTCGAACAGCGCGGCCTTGGGCGCGCCGGTGGTGCCGGATGTGAACATGATGTCCGACAGGCTGTCGGATTGCACCATCGCCTCCCGTTCCGCCAGCGCCGCGTCGCTGCATTGGTCGGCGCCCGCCAGAAAATCCTCGAACCGGACTTCGTCCTGCCCCAGTTCCACCGGCGTGGCGCGCAGGATGATGCGGCGGCGCAGGCCGGGCATGTCCTCGTCCTTCAGCATGGCCGGATAATAGCGGCCCAGGAAGCTGCCGATGCTGAACAGGCGGGTGATGGCGCCACGGCGCACCACGTCTGACACTTCGCCACCTTTCAGGCGCGTGTTGAGCGGTACGAGCACGCCGGCCGCGCGCTGGATGCCGATGGCGATGGCAACCCATTCCCACATATTGGGCGCCCAGATCGCGGCGCGGTCTCCCGGCTGTGCGCCGTCGGCGATCAGCGCCTTGGCCACCAGGTCGGCTTGCCGGTCAAGCTCCCGAAAACTGATCGCACCGTCCGTTTGCGAAACAAGGGCGGCGCGATCCCCATAGCGCGCCGCACGGTCGCGCATGAGGGAGGGAATGGTCGTGGTCATGCTGCTCTTTTGTTCGGAAGCGGCGCGGACGGGAAGGGGCGTCGCAATATAGCGCGTTTGTGATGTTCTGGCTGTTCAGCCATCGAGACGGCGCAGAAAATCGCCGCGCGCAGCTCGGGGATCAGGACCGATATGATCTGACGGTCGATCATCGACACGATCTGGAAGATCATCAGCACCGTGACCGTCCACCAGGCGGCGGCCGGGCGATAGTCATCCCGGCTGGCCGTCTTGTGCGGCTGATCGGCCAAGGGATCAGCTCTTCAGATGCGCGGGCAGTTCCTGCACGAAGAAGGTCTTGATCTCCGTGAAGCCGTGCAGCCCCTCGATCCCGCCCTCGCGGCCGACGCCCGACTGCTTGAAGCCGCCATAGGGGATCGTATAGTCGACGACGCGGCCGTTATGGCCGAAATTGCCGGTGCGGATGCGACGGGCGATCGCATAGGCGCGCTCGATATCCTGGGTGAAGACGCCGCCGGAGAGGCCGTAGTTCGTGTCGTTGGCGATGGCGATCGCCTGCTCCTCATTGTCATAGGGGATGATCGTGCCGACCGGGCCGAAAATCTCCTCGCGGGCGATCGTCATGTCGTTGTTGGCGTCGGTGAACAGGGTCGGCTCGACGAACCAGCCCTTGTTGAGATGCGCCGGGCGGTTGCCGCCGGTGACGACCCTGGCCCCTTCCGCCTTGCCCTTTTCGATATAGTCGAGCACGCGCGACTGCTGCCGGCTGGCGACCAGCGGTCCCATCTGGGTCGCCTCTGCGAAGGGATCGCCGACGGTCACATATTGCATGGCGGCGGCGACGGCTTCCTCGACCGCGCCCTTGAGCGCATGGGGGACTAGAATGCGCGAGAAGGCGGCGCATTGCTGGCCGCACAGGCCAACCAGGTTCGGCATGATGCCTTCGACCACCTTGCCGATGTCGGCGTCGTCCAGGATGATCGCGGCGGACTTGCCGCCCAGTTCCGTGGTGATGCGGCCCGAGCGGCCGGAGACGACCGACGCGATATGCAGGCCGGCCGCGGTGGAGCCGGTGAAGCTGACCTTGTCGACGCCCTCATGCCGGATCAGATAGTCGGACACGTCGCGATCGGCGGTCAGGACGGAGAAGACGCCCTCCGGCACGCCGGCGGCGGCGATGCACTCGGCCAGGATCAGCGCCTCTATCGGCGTCTCGGGCGAGGGCTTGGCGATGACGACGCAGCCGGCCGCCAGCGCGAAGGCGACCTTGAGCGACAAGGTGGCGAGCGGGGCGTTCCAGGGGACCACGGCGGCGACCACGCCGACGGGTTCGCGGACGATGATGGCATGGCCGCCGGCGAGCGGCTTGCGCACTTCCTCAAAACCCTTGTCGGCGAGGTCTGCGGCGTAGGTGTAGTAACCGCCCATGAAAGGCGCGGTCGCGGCGGATTGCGTATAGGGCATGCCGACCTGCAAGGACCAGGCACGGGCGAAATCGTCGGCGCGCTTCGCCATCTCTTCGGCGATGCGGCGCAGATAGACGGCGCGCTCCGGCCCGGACAGGCGCGGCCACGGGCCATTGTCGAAGGCGTTGCGGGCGGCGGCGATCGCGCGGTCCATGTCCGCGGTCGTCGCCTTGGCGACATGGCCGACGCTTTCCTCGGTCGAGGGCGAGATGATCTCGATCACGTCGGAGGCTGACGAACTGGACCAGTCGCCGCCGATGAAGAGCTTGTCGGGGCTGGCGAGATTAAGGAGCGTGTCGGTCATGACGGCTTGTCCTTCAGGCAGGAGGGGGAGCGGGCAGGGGCGCCCGAAGTTCAGGTTTCGACCACGACGGGCAGGGACAGGATGTTGGCGACCCCGCCGTCCACGGGCAGCATGTGTCCGGTGACATAGGCGGACGCATCCGACGCCAGGAACTGGACCGGGCCGACCATTTCCCTCGGGTCGCCGAAATGGTCGAGCGCGATGGCGCTGCGGAAGATCTTTGCGCGCTCGGGATGTCCTACCGTGGGGGCGGCCATGTCCGTCGCGAAAAAGCCGGGCGCAATCGCGTTGCAGGTCACGCCATGAGGCGCAAGGTCGGCGGCGATGGCGCGGGTGAGGCCGAGCACCGCATGCTTGCTGGCGACATAGGCGGACAGGTTGGGGCGGCCGGTGTCGGACACATAGGAGGCGAAATTGATGATCCGGCCCCATTTTCGCGCAACCATGCCCTTCGACAGGTCGCGGCACAGCAGGTACATCGACGATACATTGACGTCGAACATGTTCTGCCAGTGGGCGAGGGTGGAATCGTGCAGCGCCCCCCAGCCGCCGATCGCGCCGTTATTGACTAGGACGTCGATCTCGACCTTGTCTTTGTTCAGTTGATCGATCGCGGCCTGCACCGCATCGAGGTCGGCCAGGTCGAAGGCAATATTGCGGGCCTGCCCGCCGGCGGCGCGAATCTCCTCGGCGGTTTCCTCCAGCTTGGTGGTGTCGCGTGCGGCCAGGACGACGCTGGCTCCCGCCTCCGCCAGGCCGATGGCAATGGCCTTGCCAAGGCCACGGGACGCACCCGTCACCATGGCAGTGCGTCCTGCAAGCGAGAAAAGCGCCGTCATTATCATCCTCATCCGGGCAATCCGATTGTCGCAGGGCATAGCGCGAGGCTCGCCCCCATTTCGATGGCCTTTTCCAAGCCATCATAAGAGTGATGTCGCCCGGGCTGTCCGACAAATGCCTTGCCGTCCAGCCCTTCCGGGCGGCTATCACTGCCGCCATAAAAGGAGAAGTGCGCGATGGGCGGAACGGCCGGCAGTATCGAGGCGGAAGCCGACTATGTCATCGTCGGCGCTGGGTCAGCGGGCTGCGTGCTCGCCAACCGGCTGACGAAGGACGGGAGGCACAAGGTCGTGGTGCTGGAGGCCGGCGGCGACGATCGTCCGAGCCGCCATCTTCTCGAACCCGCGCAGGCGTTCAGCACGCTCAACATCCACATTCCCGCCGGCTTTACCAAGATGCTGAAGGACCCGCGGGTCAACTGGAACTACATGACGGAGCCTGATCCGGGCTCCAACGACCGCCAGCATGCCTTTCCGCGCGGCAAGGTGCTGGGTGGTTCTTCGTCGATCAATGGACTGCTGTGGGTGCGGGGCCTGCCCGAGGATTATGAGGGCTGGCGTCAGTTGGGCCTCGCTGGCTGGGGCTGGGAGGATGCCGAGCGCTATTTCCGGCGGATCGAGCGGCGGGCGGGAGATACTGCGCCCGAAAGCGACGACTGCGGCCCCCTGCATGTCGGTGATATTTCGTTGCAGCATTCGATGCTGGACGTGATGTTCCGGGCCTTTCAGGAGGCGGGGGCGCCAGCCAGCGAGGACATCAACGGCACCACACGCGAGGGCGTCGCGCGGCTTCAGGCGACGACGCTGAAGGGCAAGCGGGTGTCGGCGGCGGTTGCCTATCTGCACCCGGCGATGGGGCGATCCAATCTTCAGGTCGTTACCCATGCCCATGCATCGCGCGTGCTGTTCGAGGGCAGCAGGGCGGTCGGTGTTGAATATTATGTCGGCAACGAGCGCCGCGAAGTGCGGGCAGGCCGCGAAGTGATCCTGTCGGGCGGCGCGATCAATTCGCCGCAACTGCTGGAGCTGTCCGGCATCGGCGACGCCGAGCGACTGCGCGCGCTGGGCGTGGCGGTGGTCGCGGATCGGCCGCACGTCGGCGAGAATCTGCAGGACCATTTCGCGTCCATGGTGCGCGGCCGCCTGAAGAAGGGCACGCCCAGCATGAACGACATGTCGCACGGGGCGGGGCTGGTCGGCCAGATGCTGCGCTATGCGTTCACGCGCACGGGCCTGCTGGCGACGTGCGGGTCGAACCTGACGGCGTTCCTCAAGTCCGATCCGGCGCTTGACCTGCCCAACCTCCAGTTCTTCGCCATGCCCGCGACCGTCGATTTCGAGGCGCTGGCGATCAACGGCGTCATGGCAATGGAGAAGCTGCCGGGGGTCACCATCGGCGGCTATGTCATGCGCCCGCAGTCGAAAGGGACGATCCACATCGAATCCGGCGATTTCCGCAAGGCGCCGGCGATCCGACCCAACTATCTGGCGGAAGAGGCTGACCAGCGTGCGCAGATCGGCACGCTGCGCTGGGCCCGCAAGGTGATGCAGGCGCCGTCGCTTGCCGCCTATTTTGACCATGAACTGACGCCGGGCGCGAATATGGAGAGTGACGAGGAACTGCTGGCCTTCGTCCGGGCGGCGGGATCGACCGGCTATCACCAGACGTCGACCTGCGCGATGGGCGCGCAGCCGGATTCGGTGGTGTCGGGCGAACTCAAGGTCAACGGAGTCCAGGGTCTGCGCGTCGTCGATGCCTCGGTCATGCCCAATGTCGTGTCGGGCAACACCAATGCCGCCACGATGATGATCGCGGAAAAGGCGTCGGACATGATCCTGGCCGACGCGCGCTAGGGCAGGGTTATTCCCCCCGGCGCACCTGCTCGCCGAACAGCAGCAGCGACTGGTCCGTCGGTAGCGCGGCCCAGATCTGCCGCGCGGCGGTGTCGATGTCCATGACGCCGACGCCCTGCGCCATCTGCTCGCGCATTTGCGGCGCGAGCGGATAGTTGCTTTCCGCCATCGCCGCGATCTCGCGCGTGAGCGGCGTATCGACAAAGCCGGGTCGCACTGCTGTCACCCAGATGTTGCGCCGTTCGCGCATCGCGAGTTCGCGGCGTGCGACCCGCACCCACATCTCCAGCGCGGCCTTGCCGGCGCAATAGACCGTCTGGCCGATCGTCGGTGACCGCGCCGAGGAAGAGGACATCATGACCAGCCCGGCTTCGCCCGCAAATCCGCTGTCCCTGACGGCGCGCAGGAACATCTCGCCCAGGCGCAGGGGGGCGGCGACATTGGCGGTGATGTCGCGCATATAGCCCTCGGCCGATACTTCGCCAACGAAGCCGGTCATGCCCTTCATATGGGCATTCTGGATGAAGATGGCGCGATCGCCCCGGAACGCCGATAAGTTCCGCGTGAAATGCGTGCCGACTGCATCCCAGCTGGACTGGTCGGCCAGGTCCAGAAACAGGCTCTCGTAATCTGGATGGGCGCGCCGGGACAGGTTGATGACGCGGCTGTCGGGGAAGGGGACGTTCCGGGCGAGGCCGAGGCCTATCCCCTCCGTCGCGCCGGAAATCCAGACCAGGGTCGAACTATCAGTAAGTGCATGTTGCATGCATGCAAGGCGACATATGGTGGCGGCTATGTCAAACCGGGATGCGGCCTCCATCGCATTGATGATGGAAGGATCGCAGATGCTTGCGCCCATGAGGGGGGCGGGTCATTGGAAATCGCCCTGACATGCAAAGGCCGGAACCCGACCCGATGGAATTGCGCCTCGACCCCGCACTCGAAACCTTCCGGCAGGAAGTCCGCGCCTTCATCGACAGCGTGCTGCCTGCGGACATGAAGGAGCGCCAGCGGCGCAAGGTGGCCAACAATGCCGCCGTGCCCGACCTGCTGGAATGGATGCGCATCCTGGACGCGCATGGCCGTTCGGTGCCGCACTGGCCTGAGGAATTTGGCGGTTGCGGCTGGTCGCCGATGCAGCTCTTCATCTTCAACGAGGAACTCTACAAGGCGGACGCGCCGGAGTTTGACTGGGGCGGCACCCATATGCTGGGGCCGGTGATCTACACTTATGGTTCCGACTATCTGAAGGACAGGTTCCTGCCGATCATCCGGCAGGGCGGGACGATGTGGGCGCAGGGCTTTTCCGAGCCGGGTTCGGGTTCCGATCTCGCCTCGCTTCGGACGACGGCCGATCTGGTCGGCGATACATATGTCGTCAACGGACAGAAGATCTGGACCAGCGGCGCGGCGCATGCCGACTGGGGCTTCTTCCTGGTGCGCACCGACCGCAATGTGAAGCCGCAGCGGGGCATCAGCTTCCTGATCATCAAGATGGACACGCCGGGCATCACCGTGCGGCAGATCCCGCAAATCAATGGCGAGGCGCATCTTTGCGAGGTGTTCCTGGACAATGTCGAGGTGCCGGCCGACCAGTTGATCGGCGAACCCGGCATGGGCTGGACCTACGCCAAATTCCTGCTGGAGCATGAGCGCACGACATCGAGCTTCATCTATTGGAGCAAGCGCGAACTGGCGCGGGCCAAGGATATCGCGCGGGGCGAATATGCTGGCGGACGACGGGTCGCCGACGATCCGGCGTTCCGCGCCCGCTTCGCCAAGGCGGAGGCGGATTTGCTGGCGCTGGAATGGTCGGTGTTGCGGGTGCTGGCGCATGAGGAATTCGACGCGCCGGAGGCAGCCGCCGCGTCTGTTCTGAAAATTCGCGGATCGGAACTGCAACAGGAGGTGACCATGTTGCAGGTGGATGCGATGGGGGCGAAGTCGCTGCGCTTTTTCGACGCGCAGCCCGTGCCGCCGCCCGCGCCGACCGACGTCTGGCCCGATTATGCGCCGGGGCGCACCACGGTGGCGCTGATCAACCGCGCGGCCACTATCTATGGCGGGTCGAAGCAGATCCAGAAGAATATCCTGGCCAAGCTCGCCTTCGGCCTCTGAGGAAAGATACGGACAATGGATTTCGCGAAGTCCGACATTCAGACCATGTTGCTCGACAGCGCCGACCGGCTGCTGTCGGAAAATGCCGACGTCGAATATTGGCGGCATCAGCGCGAGGGGGCGCTGGGCTTTGACGAGGCGCGCTGGGCGCAGTTCGCCGAACTGGGCTGGCTCGCGCTGCCCGTCCCGGAAGCTGCTGGAGGCTTGGACGGCACGATCGAGGATATCGCGCTGCTGAACATCGCGCTCGGCAAGGCGTTGGCGACCGAACCCTATGTCAGCACCGTCGTGCTGGCCGACCATGTGCTCAAGCAGTCGGCGGACGAGGCGCGCGCGCTGGAATTGCTTGGCGAGATTGCGGGCGGGAGCCTGCGCCTGGCGTTGGCGCATCAGGAAAATGGCGCGCATCCGCTATCGGTCGAGGTAACGGAGACCGTGGCGCGTGCGTCGGGTGACGGCTATGTGCTGGACGGCGCGAAGATCATGGCGCTGGATGCGCCGAGCGCCGGGCAACTGATCGTGTCCGCCCGGATCGAGGGCGAAGAGGGCGTGGGCCTGTTTCTTGTCCCCGCCAATCATGGCGGCATCACGAGCGATGCCTATGCGCTGATCGACGGCACGCGCGCCGCCGACCTGGTCTTTACCGATGTTTCGCTGCCGGCCAGCGCGCTCCTGATCGGGGGGAATCGTGGCGCGGCGGTGCTGCGCGAGGCGATCGACCGGGCGTCGATCGCGCTGATGGCGCAGGCCGTGGGGGCGATGGAGGCAGCCAACAAGATCTGCGGCGCCTATGTGCAGGAGCGCAAGCAGTTCGGCACGGCGATCGGTTCGTTCCAGGCGATCCAGCACATCATGGCGGACAATTTCGTCGCTGCGCATCAGGCGCGGTCCATGCTCTATCACGCGCTGGCCAATGCCGATCGGGACGAGGCCGCGCGGTCGACGGCGATCTCCGCTGCGTGGATGATCATCGGCGAGGCGGCGCAACTGGTGTCGCGCAACGGCATTCAGGTCCATGGCGGCTATGGCCTGACCGACGAATATGCGATTGGCCATTATTTCCGACGGCTGATGTGCATCGAGAAACAGTATGGCGATCTGGTCCAGCATGGCGCGCGGTTCGGGGAGAGCGTGTTCGCCTGATGCGGTAGTCCTGATCCGGCAGGGTTGCGGATCGTCGCTGGCTGTGCCTTTGTGACGGGATGACCGGCAGGCGACAGGAAGCAGGAATGGAGGCGTGCCGCGTCGCGCTGGAGGCGCATCATGCGGTGCACGGGACGATCCCGTCGATGGCCGGACTCGCCGCCCTGTGGAACTATGCGAGCAAATCCTCGGCCTCGCGCCGGGTCGACCAGATGATCGAGGCGGGGATATTGCGCTGGTCGGCGGACCGGCGGCTGGCGCCCGGTCCCGCATTCCGGGGCGCGCCGGACCTTGAAGAGCCAGCGGAAATCGTCGAGGAGCCGGAAGGTCCCGACCCGTTGCAGGCGGCGCTGGCGACCTGGGCGAGTGACTATGATCCGGCGCTCGCCCGATCCTATTCCATCACCACCCGGTTGTTGCGGCTGGCGCGCGGCATGGAGCGCTACATGGCGAACTCGGCGGCCAAAGAAGGGTTGACGTCCGGCGACGTGTTGCTGCTCGATGCGCTGCACCGCGCCGGCCCGCCGCACCGGATCGCGCCCACCGCGCTCAAGCATTATTTCCTGATGTCGCTGGCCGGGGTGGGCAAGCGGGTGGACCGGCTGGAGGCGCTCGGTTTCATCGCGCGCGTGCCCAATCCGGACGACCGGCGCGGCCTGTTCATCGAGTTGACGGAGGCGGGCGATCAGGCGCTGGCGCGGCTGGTGCAGGCGGATCGCGCCGCGCCGCACATCGTCTGGCCGGATACCCTGAGCGAGACGCAATATGCCGTTACGCTCGAGTCCCTGGAGATCGCCGAGAAGCTGATTGCGGCGGCTGACGCGAAATAAGAACGATCGTTCTAATTATTGCGTAATCTCACAAAATATTCGCCATTTTTGTTGACAATTCTCAGTCCATTCTCTCAATAAACATATCCAGGTAAATCAAATTGCCGATATGAGACGGGAGAGGATAGAGCGATGCGCAGCCGGTCGAGTGCAGTGGAGGCAGGCCCCAATCTGTCGGCGATGGTCGATACGGATGCGCTGATCCGCACCTCCCAGATCGTGGCCGGCAATTTCGATCCGGTGGAGCCGGACCTCGCCGGCCGGGTCGGCCGTTTCGTCGACTGGCTGAACGAACAGCCGCCCATGCGGGCAGGTCAACGTGCATCTGTCGAATTGCAGCTGCGCAAATTGCTGTCGACGCGCCTGCGGCTGGCCGCCGATCGCAAGCGCATTCCCGCCATCGCGGAAGAGAAGATCGAGCGACCGATCTTCGTCATCGGCTTCGCGCGCACCGGCACCACGCTCACCCACTCGCTGCTGGCGGAGGATATCGGCGCGCGCGCGCCGCTGTGGTGGCACAGCCATGCGCCCAGTCCGCCGCCCGGCGAGGTGCCGGTCACGCCCGAGCGGATCGAACTGACGGGCAAGGAACTGGACGAGATGCTGCTGCTCGCGCCCGGCCTGCTGACCTTGCATCCCTATTGGGACAAGCGCGGCCTGTGCCCGATCGAGGACGAGGAAATCTTCACGCTGGATTTCCAGAACGCCTATCCCTCGCTGCTGTACCGGATGCCGGCGCTGGCGATGATCCTGGACGCGAGCAACATTGCCGACGCCTATCGCTTCCACCGCCAGTTCCTCCAGCAGTTGCAGTGGAACCAGCCGACCACGCGCTGGGTGACGAAGGGCATCTATCACCAGTTCGCGCTGGATGCGCTGTTCGACGCCTATCCCGATGCGCTGTGCATCTGGCCGCACCGCGACCCGGTGCAGGTACATCCTTCGACCATGGCGATCACCGCCGTGCTCTATGGCGGCATCACGGACTGGCAGATGGATTTCAAGGCGCTGGGGCCGGCCTTTGTGGAGAGCATCGCGGCTTCGGTCAGCGAGGCGATGGAGAATCCCCTAGTGGATGATCCCCGCATTTTCCACGTCGATTTCCATGACCTGACGCGCGATCCGGTCGATGTGATCCGCCGCGCTTATGGGCATTGGGACCTCGATTATACCGCCGGATTCGAGGAACGCATGCGCGCCTGGCTCGCCGATCCGGCCAACGCATCCAACCGCTATGGCCGATATGATTATGCGCTGGAACCTTTCGGCCTCGACCGTGACGTCATTGAGAAAGCGTTCGAAGGCTATTCGCGCCGCTTCAGGCTGGGCCGCTTCGCCTGATTTCCATCAAGGGGAGAGACGAGATGGGCAATCCGATCGCCAATGCGGACCAGTTCGCCGCCGAGGAAGAAGTCCACGCCATGTGGGCGCTGCCGCAGACCCAGGCGGCCCGCGACCATGCCGCCCAGTTGTGGCGGGTTGGGCATGGCGTGGACGCGCCGCCGGAGATGGCGCCGCTGTTCGATGCGGCGATGGATGCGTGGGTCGGCAATTATCTGTTCAAGGCCGCGGCGCGCGACCCTGTCCGGCCGCGCTTCGTGCGCAACTTCATGCCCGGCTATAGCTGGAACGGCGCGGATGTACCGGATGCGCGGATGGGCGGCGACAATCCGGACAATTGCTACCGGCTGGTCGGTATCGCACATGGCGGGCGCTATCGGATCACGGGGCGCGTGCTGGACGCCTGCCCGGCGCATGTGTCTTTCACCCTGGTGGAAAACTGGGGCACGTCGATTACGGTGCAGACGGTCGAGCTGCCCGGTATAGAAGTCGCCGAGGATGGCGGCTTCGTCATCACCATTGACGATCAGCCTGCCAATCGCCGCCCCAATCACCTGACCACCAATCCCCGCGTCAAGTTCCTGTTCGTGCGCGACAGTATGATGGACTGGGAGAGGGAAACACCGCTGGAGCTGGCGATCGAGCGGATCGACACCTCGCCCCATGCGGCGCTTTCCTTCGAGGAGCGACTGGATGAGGCGCTGCGTCGCGTGCGGGAGGATGTGCCGCTCTATTACTGGTTCTTCCGTCTCTCGGCGGGCCATGCGATCAACAGCATGCCGCAGCCCGTGCGCACCGCGAGCGTCGGGGGGCTGGTGACGCAGGCGAGCAGCATCGGGCGGCTGCGTCTGGAGGAGGATCAGGCGGCGATCATTCGCTTCGATCCTGTAGCGGCCACCTATAACAGCCTGCAATTTGCGAGTTGGTGGTATCGGTCCCACGACGCCCACCTGATCCAGAGTGGGCTGAGCGCGACGCAGGCCGTGCGGAGCGCAGACGGCACGATCACGGCGGTGATGTCGGCCCGCGATCCCGGTATCGCCAACTGGGTCGATACGGGAGGATTGCGCGACTTGTTGCCCATGATCCGCTGGCAAGGCCTGCCCACTGCGGAGGGCGCGGCGACTCCGATGCACTGGCTCGGCGTTGTGTCATTTGCCGAACTCGATGCGCGCCTGCCCGCCGATATTGCCCGTGTAACGCCGCAGGAGCGCGCAGCGCAGCTTTCACAGCGCCAGGCCGCCTGGGCGCGGCGTATCGAGACCTGACGAAAATCATCCGTCTCGGCGAAAAATGCCATCCGGCAGATTATGTGGCGATGCAGCAAGGTAAAGGTCAAGACAAGCGGAAGGATTGCAAAAAAATCAGAGAATAGAGGGCATTGCGGTATGTCCGGCATGTTGCGCCACGTCCACAGTTCCCAATGAAAAATGGCGCGGTGCAGTGATCACGCGATTATCGTCTATCTGATGATGCGAAGGCATCCGCTGCGAGGACTTTGGCAGGCCGGGTAATGGCGCTAGCTGACGCTTGTCCTGCCGACCCCCAGAACAACAGCCTAACGGGTCGGCTTCCTAACCCAATGAGGGGATGCCATGACCTATCGCCAATATCTTGTCGCCACTTGCGCCGCACTTTCGGTTTGCGCCCCGGCCTTCGCCCAGAGCGATGCGTCGCCGCAGGCGGAACAGGGCGCGTCGAGCGGCGACATCGTGGTCACGGCGCGTCGCCGCGACGAAGCGCTGCAGGACGTGCCGATCTCCGTTTCCGCCATTTCGGGCGACCAGCTCACGAAATCGGGCGTGACGGACGTTCAGGGTCTCCAGTACCGCACGCCGTCGCTGTCGATCACCAGCGCCCAGAGCCAGCGCAACACGGTCGCCTTCTCGCTGCGTGGCCAGCGTACACAGGAAACCCAGCTGTTCACCGACCCGCCGGTCGGCACCTATTTCGCGGAAGTCGTGCAGCCGCGCCCTTATGGCTTTGGTAACAGCCTCTATGACCTGGAATCGGTGCAGGTCCTCAAGGGCGTGCAGGGCACGCTGTTCGGCCGGAACATGACTGGCGGTGCGGTTCTGGTGGAGCCGGCGCATCCCAAGCTCGGCGAGTTCGCCGGCGAGGTGAAGGGCCAGTACGGCAATTACGACATGCACGACATCTACGGGATGGTGAACATCCCGGCGGGTGACTCGGTGGCGTTCCGCATTGCCGGCAAGACCCGTGAGCGCGACGGCTGGTCGCACGACATCGGCAGCGGCCTCGACCTCGACAACCAGAATTACGACACGTTCCGCGTGTCGGCGCTGGTGTCGCCCGGCAACGGCATCGAATCGCTGACCGTGTTCGACTGGTTCAAGTCCAAGGAGAATGGCACGGCGTCTTTCCTGACGTCGGTGAACTTCCCGTCGGCGCTGTCCAACTATGAAGGGCTGCGCGCGGCGGGTCTGATCGACACCAATATTCCGGCACAGTTCGCCGAAGCGCAGCGTTTGTTCGCGTCGCGACGCTTCACGCTCAATTCCGGCTCGGGCAATGGCAGCAATCTGGATGCCTGGGGCCGCCCCTATGAGAACATCAAGAACTGGGGGATCACCAACAAGACGACCTGGGAGCTGAACGACGCGCTGACGCTGAAGAACATCTTCGGCTATCGCAAGCAGCGCCGCGACATCGTGCAGGATTATGACGGCATTCCGGCCTTCCTGATCGCGCCCTATCAATATTCGCGCTCGCGCAACATCAGCGAGGAACTGCAGTTGCAGATCAAGGCGCTGGACAACCGGCTCGATCTGATCGCAGGCGCCTATTATTTCGAGGAAAAGGGCATTGACGGCTCGATCGCCAACACCCTCCCGGAACTGAACATCGTCGGGGCCGGCATGAACCCGCGCACGACGCCGGCCTCGCTGTTCCTGACGACCAACCCGGGCGAGGGCTATTCGCGCACGGCTGCGGCCTTCCTGGCGGGCACGTTCAAGCTGACCGACCAGCTAAGCCTGTCGGGTGGCCTTCGCTACAATTACGACAAGCGCAAGATCACGGTGTCGCCGGCTCAGCCCAATTATCCCAATGCCGACGGGACGACCGGCCGCTGTTCGTTCGACATTGATCTCGTCACGCCGGGGACGCAGTCGGTGCCGCTGTCACAATGTTCCTTCACCAACAGCAAGTCGTTCAAGGAATGGACCTACGACGCGACGATTCAGTATGAACCGACGCCCGAGGTGACGACCTACGCATCCTACCGGCATGGCTTCCGCGCCGGCGGCTTTTCGACCCGTGCGAACAACGCCGTCACGCTGCGGCCCTTCCTGCCGGAGTTCGTCGATGAATATGAAGTCGGCCTGAAGACCAGCCATCGTCTGGGCTTGGGACGCCTGACCACCAGCACGGCGTTGTTCCGGCAGGATGGCAGCGACGTGCAGAAGCAGCGCGCGACGTTCGTTGATGGCAATGTGTTCACGCTGGTCGACAACACGGCGGCGCAGCGCAACACCGGCGGTGAGTTCGAGGCGAATTTCAGCACCGAGGGCTTCTCGCTGGCCGCCTTCTATTCCTACACGAAGGTCAAGATCCGCGAAGGACGGGTGGTGCTGAACGGCATTCCCGAGTTCGAGCAGCGCGGCGTGCCCAAGCATCAGGCGGGCGCCACCGCCACCCTCTCGCCGCCCGTGAGCGAGAAGCTGGGCGAGTTGAACTTCATCTTCAACTATACCTGGCGCAGCAAGATCTTCCTCGACGATTTCGAGGCGCAGGGCATTCAGCCGTCCTACGGGCTGATCAACCTGCGGGCGGAATTGCTCAAGGTCGGCGGATCGGGCGCATCGATTGCGGCGTTCGTGAACAATGCGACCAACGAGACCTATCGCATCGGTGTGCTGGGTCTGATCGCCGAAGGTCTTGGCTTCCAGAACAGCGTCTATGGTGAGCCGCGCACTTATGGTGTGGAGATCGGCTACAAATTCTGAAGCTGACTGACGCAAACGGAAAAAGGGGAGTGGGCGAAAGCCCGCTCCCCTTTTTCGTGGCGCTGTTTCAGCCGCGCGCCTTGAGCAGATAGTCGTCGATGGAGGCGTTGAGCCGCTCGACCAGGGCGCGATCGGACAGTTCGACAAAATAGCCGAGCTGCGCCACGGTATCGAGATGGACGACGGCGGCGTCGCCATTGGGCATGCGCGCGCCCCAGCTTTCGAACACGCATTCCACGCCGCCGGGCCGCTGTGACAGGTCGTCAACGGCATAGCCGAGGTGGAATATGCCTTCACCGCGCGTTTCGAGCCATTCGCGGGCATTGCCCTGACCGATTACCGGCTCGATCATCTCCAGATAGACGTCGCCCCATCGCGTGAAGGCGTTGCGATTGGCGAAGCGGCCGCTCCAGTCCCTGTAGCGGCCCTCATAATCGGTATCGAGACGCCAGAAGGGGCCAAGGCCGAGCAGGCGGCGATAATGCTCCATGCCCTGATAGATGTCCCGCACGACGACGCCGATCTGGTAGAAGTCTCCGCGAAACTCCATCGCCATCCACTCCTCGCTTGATTTTGCGGGCAGCCTAGAGGCGATGAAGCGGGTGGCCCATGGCGAAGGAAGAATATCGGCTGTCTGATCGTCAGGCCGGGGCGGTGGCCTTCACCTGATCACGCAGCAGGAACTTCTGGATCTTGCCGAGTGGCGTGCGGGGGAAATCCTCCACCAGGAAAAGGTGACGGGGCACCTTATAGTTCGCCATCTGCTCCCGGCTCCAGGCCGTAAGGTCAGGCAGGGTCAGCGACGCGCCGGGATTCAGTATCACGCAGGCGGCGCACACTTCGCCCATGCGCGCGTCCGGCCAGGCGATGACGCAGATGTCCGCGATGGCGGGATGCTTGCGCAGGATATTCTCGATCTCGGCTGGATAGGCGTTAAAGCCGCCGACGATGACGACATCCTTGAGCCGATCGAGGATGCGCAGATTGCCGTCCGGATCGATGCAGCCGACATCGCCCGAATGCAGCCAGCCGTCCGCGTCGATGGTGGCGGCGGTCTGCTCCGGCTCCTCGAAATAGCCCTGCATGACATTGGGGCCGCGGATCAGCAGTTCGCCGCTTTCACCCTGCACGACCGCCTGGCCGTCCGGATCGATGATCTTCAGTTCGACGCCGGGGAGGGGGCGGCCGACCGTTTTGGCGATCGTCTCGAAACTGGCGTCGGGATAGTTGACGCTGGCCAACGCGGTGCATTCGGTCTGGCCGAAGCTGGTCAGGAACAGATCGAAACCGAAAATTTCCCGACCGGCGCGGATCAGGTCAACCGGCACGTTGGACGCGCCGGTATGGCCGACCCGCAGTGAGGACAGGTCATAGTCGGCGAAGCGGGGGTGATCCATCAGGCTGTGGAAAATGGTCGGCGGCCCCATGAGGACCGTGATCCTTTCGCGCTCGATCAGGGCGAGCAGCGCTTCGGCGTCGAAGGTGGCGAGCGGATAGGTGGTGATGCCGGCGATGAGCGCCGAGACCCAACCGGAGCGATAACCGAAGCTGTGGAAGAAGGGATTGACGATCGCCATCCGGTCGCCGGCGCGAAGATCATTGGACTCGTTCCAGTTGGCGGGCATCCAAAGCGCCTGGCCGTGATGGTGCATCGCGCCCTTGGGCTGGCCGGTGGTGCCGCTGGTGAACAGGATGTCGGCGATCGTCTGCGGCGTGACGGCGGCGATCCGGGCGGCGAGGGCCGCTTCGTCCGCCTGTCGGGCGTGGAAGGTGGCGAAAGCGGGGCCGTCGAACGGGACGATATGCGTCAGGGCGGGCAGATCGCGCACCGGCCTGCCTTCGCATTCGCCGCCTGCGCCGATCAGCAGCGCCGTATAGTCCGCACCAAGGAACGCGCCGACCGTGAAGAGAATGCGTGCGCGGGTCTTGCCGAGCACATAGAGCGCCTCGCCGCCCTTGAAGCGGGTGTTGATGGGCACCATGACGCCGCCGATGCTTTCGATCGCGGCGGCGGCGATCATCCAGTCGGCACTGTTGGGCGCCCAGATCGCGGCGCGATCGCCATGCTCCAGCCCCTGCGCGATCAGCGCGCGGGCAAGTGCGTTCACCCGCTGCCGGAAATCGGCGAAACCGATCGTCGCGCCGTCTTCCGCGACGATGAAGGGCGTGTCGCCATAGCGGGCGGCGACATGTGCGATCACCTGCGGCAGGACATGGTCCAGCGTGGCGTCGAGGCCGGAGAAATGCGGGTTGCTCATCGCGCCTGATCCTAGAGGAGGCCGCGTTCCTCCGAGGTCTGCAAGCCATCGGGGGAAATATTCGCCTCCCGCATGGCCTCGATCACGGCGGTCTGCGCCGATGCGATGCAGGGGAAGCCGACATAGGGGGTGAGTTGCACCAGCAGGCCCTCCAACTCTTTGGCGGTAAGGCCGTTGGCGATGCCGATCTTCACATGGTTCTTGAGTTCAAGGCTCTGCCGCATGGCGATGAGCGCGGAGATGATCGCAATGCTCTTTTCCTTGCGGCTGATCCCCTCGTGCCGCCAGGCGTCATGGAAGGCCCAACTGGCCGCCATGCGCGTGATGTCGGAGGAGAAGCCTTCGGATTCGGCGGAATTGCGGAAGGCTCCTCCGAAGGTTTCACCCATGACGCTGCTGATGAAGGCGACGCCCGATTCCTGCTTTTCGTCCAGCTTCGCCAAATCCGTCACTCCTGATGTTTTCACGATCCGGGACTATTGGCGATGCCGCTCCAGCGTCAACCGGAGAGCCGGGCGCGCGCATGTCGGCCGGCATTGATCGGTTATCTGATGGCTGCTGCCGCCTTCAGGATCCAGCCGAAGCGCGCTTTCCGGCCGCCAATATCGCGGCCAGCAGACGATCGAAGTTCAGCTTCATCCGGTCGAGCGGGGCAGCGAGCATCATCGCGCCGAGATTGTCGCCTTGCGGCCCCTGTATAGGCACGGCGATTGCGGCCGTGTCGCTCAGCATTTCGCCGAAACTGGCGCAATAGCCCTGCTCGCGGATCTGATGCAGATGATCGCGGATGGCGCCGGGGTCGGTGCGGGTGCCCTTGGTCAGCTTCTTGAGATGCGCGCGCGCCAGATAGGCTTCGACCAGCGACGGTTCGGCGAAGGCGAGCAGTACACGCCCCGCCGCGCTGGCGTAGAGGGGGGCGCGCAGGCCGGCCTGCATCGAGTAGCGCACTGGCTGCGGGCTGTTGATGGCTTCGGTGTAGAAGACCTGCCCGATTTCCCAGTCGGCGAGCGCAAAGCCGACCGACTCCTTGGTCTCGCTGGCGAGTTGGCGCACCTGGATGCGGATCATTTCCGGTGCGGACCAGTTCGACAGGATGCGGCTGGCGAAATGATAGGCGATCGGGCCGAGCCGATAGCGTCCTTCCTGACAGCTGAGATATTGCAGGTCGCCAAGGCCGCGCAGCGTGTCGACCAGCGTGCTTTTGGGCACGGACATGGCGACGCTGAGTTCCGCAAGGCTCATGCCGTCCTGCTTGGCCGCCAGCAGGGCAAGCAAGTCCAGAACCCGTGTCATCGCCCGTGGACCGCGCGATCGCGCCTCGGTCGGATCGGCCGCCATCATTCCCCTCCATTCTTCGTCTGACGTTTCTAGACGTTCGAAATTTCGAACGCAATGCGAAAAACCGTTAGACATCGCGCGGGTGATATCGTAATTGACCTTAACTGTAGCGGATGCGACTCCGCGCATTCGTGGGAAGAGGATGAAGCGATGGCCACCAGTGAGTCCCGCACGATAAAATCCGCGCACCGGGTGTTGGAGATTCTGGAATATTTCGATCAGGATCACCGTGTTGCGACCGTGATGGAGATGTCGCGAACGCTGAATTACCCGCAGTCGAGCACGTCGGAATTGCTGCGGTGTCTGACCCGGCTGGGCTATCTGCATTATAATCGTGTGCGGCGGACCTATAGCCCGACGGCGCGCGTCGCTTTGCTGGGCGCATGGGTGAAGCCGTCGCTGTTTCGCGGCGGGCCGGTGCTGTCGGCGATCGACGACATCGCCAAGCTGACCGGCGAGACGGTGTTCCTGTCGACCAGCAGCAATTATGTGTTGCAGCATCTGCACGCCATCCACGGCAACAATCCCGGCGCCGTTGATGGGCATGCGGGTGATGAACTGCCCATCCTGCACACCGCGCAGGGCCGGTTGCTGCTGTCGAGCTATCGCAACGACGCCATCCGCTCGGCGGTTCACCGGCTCAATGCCGACGAGCCGGACGTGACGCTGCATGTGCGGGTGGCGGAACTGCTGTCCGAATTTGCGGTGTTGCGCGACAAGGGCTGGGCGATCGAGGCGCAGCGCGATGGAATGGGCTGCGTTGCGGTGCTTCTGCCGTTTGGGCGCAATATTGACCGCTTGACGGTCAGCATCGTCGCGCAGCCGGAGGTGATCGAGGCGCGCGGGCAGGAATTCCTGGACCTGCTGCTGGAGCGCAAGAAGCTGATCGCCGAGCTGAACAGCGAGGACGAGCAGAGCGGGGCTGAGGCGGATAATGTCGTCAAGATGCCCGAACAGGTGAAGATCGTCAGCTATCGTCGTCATTTCGCCTGATCCTGGCGAGGGATTGGCGGGGGTGAACCCGGCTGTATTCCGCCGGGCGGCGGGGCAGGTGATGCTGGGCAGCGCGCCCATGCCGGGTGCGCCGCTCGATAATCAGTTACGGGTGCGGATGCTTCACGCGCCGATCAATCCCGCCGATCTGCTGGCGATCGATGGACGCTATGCCTTCGACCTGGAAAGCGCCGTGCCGATCGGGGCGGAGGGCGTGGGTGTCGTGGAGGCGGCAGGCGATGCGATCGACGATCTGCGGGTCGGCGACAGGGTGCTGCCATTGTCGCGCGGGAACTGGTGTCGCTACCGGCTGCTTGATCGATCGGATGTGGTCTTCCTGCCGCCGGACATCGATGCTGTGCAGGCGGCGATGCTGCGGATCAATCCGGCGACGGCGTGGCTGCTGCTGCGGTCCTGTGGCGCGGAGCCGGGCGATGTCGTGGTGCAGAACGCGGCGACGTCGGCCGTGGCGCATTGGGTCCGGCGGCTGGCTCCCACATTCGGGATCACTGTTATCGACGTGGTGCGCCGACCTGACCCGGCTTTGCCCGATGCCTTGCGGGACGGCGATGATTTGCCGGATCGCGTCCAGGCGGCGGCGCAGGGGGGACGGATAGGCGCGGCGCTCGATTGCGTCGCGGGGGCTGCGACCGGGCGCATGGCTGCCTGCCTGGCGACCGGGGGGCGGTTGATGCTGTTCGGCCATCTTTCCGGCGAGCCGTTGCAGGTCGCCTCGCAAGTGATGACCGCCAAGGGCATCTCGATCACGGGTTTCAGCCTGCGCCCTTCCGAGGCGGCGCTGGGCGTGGAAGGGCGTCGGGCGATGTTCGCCGCGCTGGCTGGGATCCATGCGGCTGATCCTCCCGACCTGCCCGTGCGGGCTGTCTTGCCGCTGTCGCGGGCCGAGGAGGCGATCGCGCAGGCCCGATCGGGAGAGCCGGGTCGCGTCCTTTTCGACCTGTCGTGCTGATATCGGGCATGTGAAGCCTGCGATCGGCCGTTTGACTTCGCGGGCCATTGGCTGCTGGGAATGGCCCGAGAGCATGGGACATATGCAATGAAACTGGATTTCACGCCTGAGGAAACGTCCTTTCGGGACGAGGTTCGCGCCTTCCTGAAGCAGGCGTTGCCTGACGATCTGCGGCAGAAGATGATCAATCGCGATCACCTGACGAAGGACGATACCGTTCGCTGGCAGCGCATCCTGAACGCGCAGGGCTGGGCGACGACGCACTGGCCGGTGCAATATGGCGGGCAGGCGTGGACCCCGGCGCAGCGCTATATCTTTCAGGAGGAGATGGCGCTGGCCCATGCGCCCGAAGGATCGCCCTTCAACGTCAACATGATCGGCCCGGTGCTGTGTAAATTCGGCACCCCCGCGCAGAAGGAGCGGTTCCTGGCGGCGACGGCGAATATCGACATCTGGTGGTGCCAGGGTTTTTCCGAACCCGGTGCCGGGTCCGACCTCGCGAGCCTGAAGACCGCGGCCGTGCGGGACGGTGATCATTATGTGCTGAACGGCCAGAAAATCTGGACGACGCAGGCCCAGCATGCCGACTGGATGTTTGGCCTGTTCCGTACTGACAGCAGCGGCAAGAAGCAGCAGGGCATCACCTTCCTGCTGCTGGACATGCAGACGCCCGGCATCACCGTCCGCCCGATCGAGACGATCGACGGCGAGCATGACGCGAATGAGGTGTTCTTCGACGATGTCCGCGTGCCGGTGGAGAATGTGGTCGGCGAAGAGGGCAAGGGCTGGGACGTCGCCAAGCATCTGCTGGGCAGCGAGCGCAGCGGCATCGCGCGCATTGGCCTGTCCAAGGAGCGGTTGTCGCAGCTGCGCGCGCTGGAGACGCGGCTGGCGGACGACGGGACGCTGACGGACGAAGAGCAGCGCCGGCTGGCGTTCAAGCTGGCCGAGGTCGAGGTGGAGTTGCGCGCGCTGGAACTGACGCAGCTGCGCGTGGTCGCGGCGGATGCGCATGGCGGCGGCGCGAATGCGGCGGCCTCCATCCTGAAGGTCAAGGGCACCGAGATGCAGCAGCGCATGACGGAACTGGTGACGGAACTTGCCGGTCCCGCCGGGCTGCCCATGCCCGATCATGACCACGCGCCCAACGATCCGGGCGAGGGCTGGGTCAGTGCCGCGGCACCTTTCTATTTCACGATGCGCAAGGTGTCGATCTTCGGCGGATCGAACGAGGTCCAGAAGAACATCATCGCCAAGACCATGCTGGGACTTTGAGACGCCATGGATTTCGACCTGAACGACGAACAGAAGATGCTGCAGGAGACCGTCACGCGGTTCGTGGCGGAAACCTATGACTTCCAGAAGCGCGAGCATGCGCTGAAGACCGCCGAGGGCTGGAGCCGGGAGGCTTATGCGGGGCTGGCTGAAATGGGCCTGCTGGCGCTGCCCTTCGCGGAGGAGGATGGAGGCTTTGGCGGTGGTGGCGTCGAGATGATGGTCGTCATGGAAGCGCTGGGGCGTGGTTTGATGGTCGAACCCTATTTCGCGACGGTGGTGCTGGCGGGCGGCGTGCTGCGGCATGGCGCATCGGCCGAGCAGCGCGCGGAGATCGTGCCCGGCATCGTTGGGGGGGAGCGCATCCTGGCGCTGGCGCACAGCGAGAAGGGCCTGCCCCGCCACACGCTGGAGGCGCGTGTCACCGCGGCCGCTTCCGGCGACGGCTGGACGATCGATGGCCGCAAGATCGCGGTGATCCACGGCCAGAGCGCCGACACGCTGATCGTGAGCGCGGTGTCCGACAAGGGGCTCTCGCTGTTCCTGGTCGACGCGAAGGCGGACGGCATCACGATCGAGGGCGCGCGCGGCTATGACGGCGTGCCTGTCGCAACCGTGATGCTGGCCGGCGTCGCCGTGCCCGCAGATGCGCTGATCGGTGCGGAGGGGCAGGGCGAAGCCATACTTTCCGCCGTATTCGAAGAGGCAACCGCCGCGCTGGTGGCGGAGGGCGTCGGCGCGATGGCGGAAACGTTCGATGTGACGGTCGATTATCTCAAGACGCGGCAGCAGTTCGGCGTCGCGATCGGCAGCTTTCAGGCGTTGCAACATCGCGCCGTCGACATGCTGATGCAGCTGGAGCTTTCGCGCAGCATGGCGATCCTCGCCGCGCTGTCGCTTGACATCGAACCCGATCAGCGCAGCCGCAATATCTCTGCGGCCAAGGCACAGATCGGCAAGTCGGGGCGGATCGTCGGGCAGGAAGCGGTGCAGATGCACGGCGCCATCGGCATTACGGCCGAATACAAGGTCGGCCATGCCTTCAAGCGGCTGACCGCGATCGACGCGCTGCTGGGCGACCGTGACTGGCATCTGGCGCGCCTGGCGGAAAAGCGCGGGGTCTATCCGGTCGCAATGTGACCGGCGGGGGACCTCGAGCATCGCGCGTTAGATCGGGATCACCTTGTAATCCGTTCGCCCCGAGCGAAGTCGAGGGGGGCAGCTGAGCCGCAGGCGAAGCACCTTCGCTTCGCTCAGGAGGAGGCTTCGACTTCGCTCAGCCCGAACGGATCAGATTAAAGGCGCGATGCTCTAAACCGTCACCTGGCGGACCCGCCCCCAGAATGCCTGCGCGTCGGCATCCAGCATGTCGGCGCCATAGGTGATCAGGCCGTCTTCGACGCGATAGAGCATCGCCCATTCATAATGGATGTCCTCCCCGCTGGCGGCGCTCCGGCGATAGGCGCGGGCGTGGACGAGCGCGCATTGCTCGTCGATGCCGGTGATGGCCAGAATCTCGTCCCGCCTTTCCGCCAGCGCATCCGCGCATCGGGCGGCAAAACCCAGAAAAGCATCTCGACCGACCAGCGTCTCCTTCGTGCCGGTCGGGCCGAACAGGCTATGCGTCACGTCTGAGTGGAAGAAGGACGCCATCCCGCCGTCGCCGCCGGTGGGAAAGACATCGCGGCCGTCCGCGCCCTCCTCGGTCAGGCCGAACATGCGGCTCAGCAGCGCTGTCGCCCGGTTCACCCTTCCGCCGCCTTGCGCAGCATCACCGTGCGGTCGCCATCGCGCACCACGACGAGGCGCATGCCGGGCTTCATGTAATCGGCAAAGCCCTCGAAGCTTTCCCGGATGCCGGGGTTGATCGGGCGCAGATAGCTGTCCGCATCGACGCTGAGCGTGATCTCTCCCACGCGCTCGGCATCCACCGTCAACGTGTTGGCGGTAAAGCCGGTGACGGTCGCCGCGATCGCGCTGGGATTGGCGGCGGACTGGACCCGCGAGTCGAAGGAGATGCGCAGCCGGTCGCTGTTGTTGGCCAGGCCGCAATGCGGGGTGCTGGGGTGAACCACCAGCACGTCGCCCGGCATATAGTCGGTCGTCGCCCAGCTGTCGTCGGGGATCGCGTCGCGCGGGATCGGGAAGGGATTGGGCTTGCCGACATTGTGGAAATAGCCGCGCCGGTTCTGCCCGACCGCGAGCGCCAGCCCGCCCATGTCGCGCGAGCAGGGGGTCAGCGTGATCCAGACCGGGCGATAGTCCTGGATGCCGGGGCTGTAGAAGCCATCCTGATGCACGGTGCCCAGCTTGCTGCGCGGGGGATAGGTGCGATATTGCACGATCGGCACGGAGCAGGCGGGTTCGCCCAGCACCTTCTCCATCACGTCCAGATTGGCGGGATCCTCGATCAGGCGTTTCGCGATGCCGGCATAGAGGTCGCTTTCCTCCATGCTGCCGGGCAGCGGCTTGCCGGTCCAGCGGCCGGTGGGATCGCCCGGCTCGACTAGCCCCATCTTCGCGGCGACGGCCAGCATCTCGTCACGCGCGCGCGCGACGGTGGTGGGGTCGAACACGCCGCGCAGCAGGATATAGCCATTATCCTCGTAGAAGCGGTTCAGCGCCGCTGGGTCGTCGAGCAGGTGGTTGGAGCTTTCCAGTTCACGCGCGGGGACCACGTCCAGCACGTCCAGATCAGCGGCTTCCGGGCGGTTGATCACATCGACACTCATCTTGCCTCTCCATCGCGTCAGGCCCCTTGGCGGGGCTGTTCATGCGGCATCATATCAAATGCTGCAGGTGGGGCAGGGATGATTTTCGCCGACTATCGGATGTTATTGATCATTTCTGCCGAGCAGCTTCAGCATCTCCATCAGCCGGTCGCCCTGATAGGCGGCGATCTGTTCGACGCTTCGGCCGCCGGCGGCTTCTTCCATCTGCGCAATCAGCTTCGCCTGCAGCGCAGGGTCGGTGAGCGGCGGGTCTGCCATCGTTTCCCAGCGCTGGGCGATGCCAGCCGCGAACTTGGGCAGGAACGCGGCCAGGCCGCCTGCGCCGCCCGAGGTGTGGAAGGTGGTGAACTGACCCTGGATCGCCCATTTGAGCGCGAAGCTGTGCTGGATTGCCTTGTCGATGTCACCGACCGAGGCATAGCCTTCCGCCACCAGACGGACGGCTTCGCGGAACATGGCGGCGGTCAACCGATTGCCGATATGTCCGAATATCTCCCGTTGCAGCCGGATCGGCTGTTTCCCGATGCCGGTGTAGAACTGCATGACGATGTCGACGGCTTCCGGCGCGGTGCCTTCACCGCCGCCCACTTCTACGAGCGGGATCAGATGCACCGGGTTGAACGGATGACCGAGCACGAACCGATCGGCCGTGGCGAGGCCCGCCTGAAGATCCGTGATCGGCAGGCTGGAGGTGCTGCTGGCGATCAGGACATCGGCAGGCGCCAGCCGATCGAGATCGGCGAACAGACCCTGTTTGAGTTCGGTGCGCTCGGGCGTGCTTTCCTGCACGAAATCCGCGCCGTCGAGCGCACCGGCCAGCGTGTCGTGGACGGACAGGCGCGTCGCCCATTCGTCCCCGGCTCCGGCAAGGTTCAGGGCGACCATCTGCGCCCATGCGCCCTCGACATGGGCATATGTGCGCTCTCCGGCCCCCGGCATGGGGTCATGGAGGCGCACGGATCGGCCGGACCCCAGAAAGGCAGCGACCCAGCCATTGCCGATGACCCCGCCGCCGATCGCGGCGACAGTGCGAATGCGCTCGGCGTCGCGATAGGCGGTGGTCGGCATCAATATCCCTTGAAGACCGGCTTTTCCTTGTTGGCGAAGGCATGGGTCGCGGCCTCATAGTCCTTCGTCAGCATCGTCATCGCTTCATAGGCGATGGACAGCTCGCCGGTCAGGTTGACCTGCTCGCGGATGCACTTGTTGACGGCGGCCTTCGACCAGCGCACCGCCCAGAGCGGCTGCGCGGCAATCTCGCGCGCGATCTTCAGCGCTTCGTCCAGCACCTGCTCCTTGGGGAAGGCATAGTTGACCAGGCCGATTTCTTCCGCCTTCTTGCCCGACAGCAGCTTGCCGCGCATCAGATATTCCTTGGCCTTGTGCGGGCCGACCAGCAGCGGCCACATCACCGACCCGCCGTCGCCGGTGACCAGGCCGACGCGGACATGGGTGTCGCCCAGCTTCGCATCTTCGGCGACGACCGTGACGTCGCAGAAGACCGAGAGCGAGGTGCCAAGGCCGATGGCGTCGCCATTGACCGCTGCGATGATCGGTTGCGGCGTCATCAATATCTGGTCCCAGATGCGCAGCGTGTTGATGGGGACGCGCAGCGCATATTTCAGGCCATATTCGGTCTGGGCGCGCTCCGCCATCAGCTTGATGTCGCCGCCGGCGCAGAAGGCGCGGCCTGCGCCGGTCAGCACGATCACCTTCACGCGCTCGTCGCGCGCCAGCTTCAGCCAGATATCCTCGATCTGCCAGTGATTGTGCGGGCCGACCGCGTTCAGCTTGTCGGGGTCGTTCAGGGTGACGATGGTCACGCCATCCTCGCCGATCTCCACCTTGAAAAAGTCGAACTCGCTATAATCGATGTCGCGCTGGAATTCGTTGGTTTCGTTCATGTCTCTCTCCGAACCTTGAAAATCTCTATCGTGCTCAGGCCGTAAGGCTTTTCTGCCAGTCGGCAAAACTCTGGCCCTTGTCGGCCAGGTCGACGAGCAGGGCGGCGGGCGGCAGTGAAGGGTCGCCGGGCGTCTCGGCCGCCATCTCGCGCAGCTTGGCGACGATCGCGGGCAGGCCGACCTCATCGGCGTAGAACATCGGGCCGCCCAGATAGCGGGGCCAGCCATAGCCGTTGATCCAGACCAGATCGACGTCCGACGCCCGCAGTGCGATCCCTTCCTCCAGGATGCGCGCGCCCTCGTTGATCAGCGGGAACAGCAGGCGCTGCACCATCTCGTCCTCGGCAATCTCGCGGCGGGTGATGCCGAGCTTCTCCGACGTGGCGATGATAACCGCCTCGGTATCCGGGTTGGGATAGGGCGTGCGGTCGCCCGGCTCGTAGCGATAATAGCCAGCGCCCGTCTTCTGCCCCAGCCGGCCGCTTTCGACGATGGCGTCGGCGATCGGGAAGGGGGTGCCGCGCCGCTTGCGGATCGAATAGCCGATGTCGAGGCCCGACATGTCGTTGGTGGTGAGCGGTCCCATCGGGAAGCCCATATTGGTGAGCGCGGCGTCGACCTGCTGCGGCCAGCCGCCCTGCTGCAGGATGCGTTCGGCCTGGGCGGAGCGCTTGGCGACCATGCGGTTGCCGATGAAGCCGTCGCAATTGCCAGAATAGACCGGCACCTTGCCGATGGTCTTGCCCACGGCCATCGCCGTCAGGATCGCTTCGGGACTGGTCTTCGCCGCGACGACGACTTCCAGCAGCTTCATGACATTGGCCGGCGAGAAGAAGTGCATGCCCACAAAATCCTCCGGCCGTTCCAGCACCGCGGCGATTTCGTCCACGTCGAGCGCGGAGGTGTTGGAGGCGAGGATGGTGCCGGGCTTCACCCGTCGCTCAAGGTCGGAGAAGATCTCCTTCTTGACGTCCATATCCTCGAACACCGCCTCTATGATGATGTCCGCGTCGGCAGCGGCGGCGCGGTCGGTCGCGCCGATGATCAGCGCGAAGCGACGGTCCATCTGATCCTGCGTGATGGAGCCGCGCTTGACCGAGGTGGCGTAATTGCCCCTGACCCGCTCCAGCCCCTTGTCCAGCGCGTCCTGCGTGGTGTCGATCACGGTGACGGGCACGCCTGCACCGGCGAAGCACATGGCGATGCCGCCGCCCATCGTGCCCGCGCCGATGATCGCGGCCTTCTTCACTTCGCGCGCCTTCGCGGTTTCGGGCAGGCCGGGGATGCGCGCTGCTTCACGCTCGGCGAAGAACAGGTGGCGCAGGGCGCGCGACTGGCTGCCGGCCATCAGTTCGCGATTGGCGACCGCGTCGATCGCCATCGCCTCGTCCAGCGACATGGTGAAGGAACGGCGGATCGAATCGATATTGGCCTGCGGCGCGATCTGGCCCTTCGTGCGCGCCGTGAGCTTCTTGGCCAGCGCGTCGAAGGCGGACGGGTCTGCGCGGGTGGCGGCCAGCTTTTCATCGCGATCGCGCACAGGCACGGCGGGCAGGTTTTGGTCGATGACACGGCGGGCGAAGGCCGCGCCGACAACCGCCAGTTCGCCATCCTGCACGGCGTCGAGGATACCCAGTTCCAGCGCCTGCGCCGCGCCGATCGGCTTGCCCGCCAGGCAATGCTCCAGCGCCTTTTCCGGCCCGATCAGGCGCGGCAGCCGCTGCGTGCCGCCGCCGCCCGCGAACAGGCCGAGATTGATTTCCGGCAGGCCCATTTTCGCGGAGGGGATGGCGACCCGGAATGCGCAGGCCAAAGCGGTTTCAAAGCCGCCACCCAGCGCCGTGCCGTGGATCGCCGCAATCACGGGTTTGGCGGAGCATTCCAGCGAGGCGAGCATGTCCTGCAGGGTAGGCGACACGCGCGGCTTGTTGAATTCGGTGATGTCGGCGCCGGCGAAGAAGGTGCGGCCCGTGCAATAGAGCACGATCGCCTTGACCACCGGATCCGCATTGAGCGCTTCCAGCGCGGCGGTGACGCCCTGCCGCACGGCGATGCCGAGCGCGTTGACGGGCGGATTGTCGCTGATGATGAAGCCGATATCGCCTTCGATGCGTGTCGAGATCTTCTCGTTGATTTGGGTCATGGCAGGATGTTCAAGCCCCGTGGGTTGCCAGTGGAATTGCCGGTCACAAGCAATCCGAGGGCGCTGACTGTCAAGAAAAGGGCCGGCGCGCATTCGAGGCATCGCGAATGTGAAGGGTTGCGGCCGCAATCTTCGCATTGTCGCGCAGGCACCCTAGTTCCAGCATCGAAGACGATGCGCGGCCGCTGACGCCGCCTGATGGGAAAGCTTGTCGATGCAGTTCGAGTTGAATGAAGAGCAGTCGATGTTCCGCGATGCCGTGGCCGCGTTCGCGCAGCGCCACCTGGCCGCCGGCGCGCTGGAGCGGGCGCACAGTGACGACTATCCGTGGGATATCGCGAAGATGATGGCGGAGCAGGGGCTGATCGGCATCACCGTGCCGGAGGACAAGGGCGGCCTGGGCGGCAGCCTGATGGACGCGGTGATCGCGATCGAGACGGTTGCATCGGTTTGCCCGCGATCGGCGGACGTGGTGCAGGCCGGTAATTTCGGCGCGATCCGCACCTTTGCGCAATTCGCCAGCGACGCGCAGAAGGAGCAGTATCTTGCGCCCCTGCTGACGGGCGAGGGGCTGATTTCGGTTGCGATGACGGAACCCAATGCAGGCTCCGCCGTGACGGAACTGACGACGACCGCCGTGCCGGATGGCGACGGCTATCGCATCACCGGGCAGAAGATCTTCACCACCCATGGCACGCATGCCACGGTGTTCCTGGTCTATGTCCGCTATGGTCCGGGCACCGGCAATATCGGCTCCGTGCTGATCGAGCGGGGGCAGGAGGGCTTCACCTTCGGCAAGCCGATCCGCTTCCTGTCGGGCGAGGAATGGAACCCGCTGTTCTTCGACAATGTCTATGTGCCCAAGGAGAAGGTCCTGCTCGGCCCCGGTGGCTTCAAGAAGCAGATGGCGGGCTTCAACGTGGAGCGCATCGGCAACACGGCGCGTTCACTGGCGCTCGGCCGCTATGCGTTCAATGCGGCGGTGGAGCACGCCAAGACCCGCAAGCAGTTCGGCAAGGCGCTGTGCGAGTTCCAGGGCCTGCAGTGGAAGTTCGCGGAGATGAAGCTGAAGCTGGATGCCGCGCAACTGCTGCTCTATCGTGCCGCGACCAACGCCGACGCGGGCCTGCCTTCGCCGGAAGAAACCGCGATCGCCAAGGTCGCGTGCAACCGCGCCGGCTTCGAATGCGCGAACGAGGCGATCCAGATCATGGGTGGGGCTGGCTACAGCCAGGACAGTCTGGTTGAATATTGCCTGCGCCGCACCCGCGGCTGGATGATCGCGGGCGGCGCGATCGAGATTTTGCTGAACCGCATTGCGGAGGGCGTGTTCGACATGCGCTTCCCGCAAGGGCCTGCCAAAAGCTAACAGGCTGGGCGCGCGAGAGAGGATGGACGGGAAGATGAACGAATTGACCAAGGTGGCAAGCCCCAGCTTCACGGTGACGCCGGACAGGGTTCCGGTCGATGCCTATATCTCGCGCGACTATGTTCAGTTGGAGAAGGAGCGGCTGTGGCCCAGGACGTGGCAGATGGCCTGCCGGGAGGAGGAGATTCCCAATCCCGGCGACTTCTACACCTATGACATCGCTGACGAATCCATCACCGTGGTGCGCAAGCAGGACGGCGCCATCGCCGCCTATTTCAACGTCTGCCCGCATCGCGGCCGCCGCCTGACCGCCGGTTGCGGGCGAATGGGCAAGTTCCACTGCAAATATCATGGCTGGCAGTGGAACCTGGACGGCAAGCCGACCGAGATCGTCGACCGCCACGACTGGGGCGATGTGCTGCCGGACGAGGACGTGACGCTCCAGTCGGTCAAGGTCGGCCAGTGGGGCGGCTGGGTCTTCATCAACATGGACCCGGACAGCGAGAGCCTGGAGGAGTTTCTGGGCGAGGCGAAGACGCTGCTCGATCCGTTCGAGATCGGCAAGATGCGCTATGCCTGGCGCAAGCGCATCATCATGCCGTGCAACTGGAAGACAGCGCAGGAAGCCTTCATGGAGGGCTATCACGTCCAGACCACGCACCGGCAGCTGCTCGCCTATCAGGACGACTACACCTATTCCAAGGCGTTCGGGAAACATGCGATGTTCGGCTATGCGCCGACCGCGCTGTTTGGCCTGCCGTCGCCCCGCATCAGCGACCAGAGCGGCGATATTCGCAAGGGCTTCTACGAGTTCAACAAGGAAATCTGGGACACGCTGCAGGCGACCACCACGCATGAGATGCTGGCCGCCGGCAAGCGCCTGCAGGAGGAATTGCCCGAGGGCGTCGATCCCTTCGCCATGTACGGCGCCTTTGCCCAGTTCCATGCCGAGGAATCGGCCAAGAGCGGCCGGCCGCATCCGCCCATCACTGGCGAGCAGCTGATGGCGGCGGGGACCGACTGGAACATCTTCCCCAATCTCGTCTTCCTGCAGCAGCCGACCAACGTGCTGTTCTATCGATCGCGCCCCTATGGCGACGATCCCGACAAGTGCATCTTCGAGATCAGCGTGCTGGAACGCTTCGCGCCCGGCGCAGAACCCAAGGTCGAGGTCGAGGATGGCGGCGACGGCAGTAACGGCAAATGGGCCGATCTCGATTGGGGGCTGATCCTGGAGCAGGACTTCCAGAATATGGAGGAAGTGCAGCGCGGCATGAAGTCACAGGCGTTCAAGGCGGCTCGCCCGAACCCCTATCAGGAAGTCGAGATCAGCAATTTCCACGCGACCCTGCTCGCCTATCTGCACGGGAACCGCTGATCATGGCCGCGCAGGGATGGGATGACGCCGCCGATTTCGTGATCGTCGGATCGGGTGGCGGCTCGATGGCCGCCGCATTGTACTTGAAATCGGTCGGCAAGACGCCGCTGATCCTGGAGAAGACCGACAAGTTCGGCGGATCGACCTCCATGTCGGGCGGCGTGCTGTGGGTGCCCAACAATCACCTGATCAAGGCGAAGGGCATTCAGGACAGCCACGAGATGGGCCGCACCTACATGGACGCGACGGTCGGTAACGATGCCGGCCCGGGCGCCACGCCCGAGCGCAAGGAAGCCTATCTGCGCAACGGCCCGCCGATGCTGCAATGGCTCGAGGAGCAGGGCATGGTCTGGCTCCACACCGAAGGCTGGTCGGATTATTACGACGATCGCCCGGGCGGCGTGACACGCAGCCGCTCGATCGGATCGCCGCTGCTCGACGCTCGGGAGATGGGGCCGCTGTTCGACAAGCTGCGCCTTGGCCCCATGGTCATGCCGCTGCCCACCGACAAGGCGGGCATCATTGGCCTGGCCACCCGCACGCCGCGCGGCATGCTGGAGGGGATGAAGCTGCTGTTCCGCATGTGGCTGGTCAAGCGGCGGGGCAAGCCGATCCTGAGCTTCGGCGGCGCGTTGCAGGGGCGGATGCTGATGCTGGCGGACAAGGCCGGCATCGACATGCGCCTCAACCATGCCATCGTCGAACTGGTCGAGGAAGATGGCCGCATCACTGGCGTCGTCGCGGAGCATCAGGGCAGGACGCTGCGCATCCAGGCGCGAGACGGCGTGCTGATCAACGCCGGCGGCTTTTCCCGCAATGCGGAGATGCGCAAGCAATATGGACCACAGCCCAGCTCCGCCGAATGGACCAACGCCAATCCCGGCGACACTGGCGAGATGATCCAGATCGCGCAGAAGCATGGCGCGGCGCTCGACTTGATGGACCAGGCCTGGTGGGTGCCCGCGACGCTGCCGCCGGGCAACAATCCCGGCCCTGGCCTGATGCACAATACGGACATTTCCAAGCCGCACTGCATCATCGTCAACCGCCACGGCCAGCGTATCCTGAACGAGAGCGGCTCCTATATGGAGAATGGCCAGCGGCTTTATCGGAATGATGTGCCGGCCTATGTCATCCTCGATAGCCGGCACCGCAAGCGCTACGCCTGGGGCTATTACCCGCCGGGCCAGACGCCGCAGGAGTGGTTCGACAGCGGCTTCCTGAAGAAAGCCGACACGATCGAGGAGCTGGCCGCCAAGTCCGGCATCGATCCCGCCGGGCTGAAGGCGGAGGTCGAGAAGTTCAACGGCTATTGTGAAACCGGCAAGGACCTGGACTTCAATCGCGGCGGGCGCGGCTATGACAATTGCTTCGGCGATCCGACCGTCAAGCCCAACCCCAATCTGGGCAAGATCGACAAGGGGCCGTTCTATGCCATGGAACTGGTGCCCGGCGATGTCGGCACCTCCGGCGGCATGGTCACGGACGAATATGCCCGCGTCCTGAAGGAAGACGGGACAGTGATTCCGGGCCTTTACGCCACCGGCAATTCCACGGCCTCGGTCATGGGGCGCTGCTATCCGGCGGCAGGAGCGAGCATCGGCGCGTCCTACATCTTCGCCTGGATCGCCGCGCACCATGTGGTCGGCGCGAACAGTTAGCTATCGTCTGATCCGGCGGGCGGCGGCGGGGCAAGCCGCGCCCGCCATTCGCTGGCGGTCATGCCGGCATGCTGGCGGAACATCGCGCGGAACAGGCGGCTGTCGGAATAGCCCACCAACTGGGCGATGCGGTCGATCGACCGGGTCGATTTTTCCAGCATGCGCGCCGATGCGTTGAACCGCAACTGGCCGACATAGGCCTTGGGCGAGACGCCCAGCGACTTGTGGAAACGCCGGTTCAATGTCGCGGCGCTGGTGGACAGGTGCCGTGACAGGTCCGCCATGTTGATCGGCCCGGTGAAGCGCTGTTCGATCCAGAGCTGCGCGCGCGCCACCAGCGGATCGGGGGCCAGGAATTCCTTGTCCTCATGGTCCGCGCCGATGATGGAGGCGAGCCAGCGAGCGATATCTGGCGAGAGCGTGCGTTCCAGCACGCGGGTGATGAGTTGCAGGTCGCTGCCCATGCCGTTGCAGATCAGTATCTGCCCGTCGTCGACGAAGCTGAAGCGTTCCTCAAACGCCTGTCGCGGGAACATGGTGCGGGCAAGGGGTTGCAGCGCGCGGGCGACCGGCACGGCCATGTCGCCGGTGAAGCCTCCCGCCATCAGCAGGAAGGCGGCGGCTCCGCTGGCGCCGATGATAGCGCCGCTGTCTGCCTGCCGATGCAGCCAGTCGAACAGTGGTCCGGCCTGGGCGATTCTCTGTTCCAGCGGCTCGCGGCCGCCGGCGCGAAAGGCGGGGAGCCAGATGAAGGCGAGCGGCTCGTCGCTCCCCAGCGCGCCGTCCACGGCGAAGGGGCGGCCGCCGCTCAAGGGAACTGGACCGCCATCCTGCGACAGGATGCGCAGCCGTGTTTCCATCGGGATGCGATCTCCGTCGGTGAAAACATGTTCGACCCGATCGCGGGCGATGTAGAAGCTGTCGATCAGCACGCCGACACTGGCGTGATAGGCGCCGGGCAGCGCAACGAGAGCAAAATCGGATGCCATGGAAGTGATTAAAAACAGCCGCTAAATGCACGGGGGCAACCTGTCAATCCAGCCGGCGGGCGGCGAACAGGGCAGGCGTCGCGCCGCCGGGTGCGCTAGTGGGCGATGGCCGGGCCGATATCGATGCTCCAGTCGATGTGCTGTCGGTACAAAAAATGCTTCAGAAGAGGGGAATCATGCCCGAGCCTTTGCAATATCGTGGGCGTCTCGACGGCAAGGTCGCGATCGTGACCGGGGCGGGGGCCGAGGGAGAGGATATCGGCATCGGGCGCGCCATCGCCTATCTGATGGCGCGCGAGGGTGCGCAGGTGCTGTGTGCTGATCTGGCAGAGGACCGTGCGCAGGCGACGGTTGACCGTATTCTGGCTGATGGAGGTCACGCTTTCGCTGCGGCCGGCGACGTCAGCGACGGGGCGGTCTGTCAGGGCCTGGTCGAGACCGCGATCGCGCAATTCGGGCGGGTCGACATCCTGGTCAACAATGTCGGCATTTCCACGCCGGCGACGCTGGAATCGATCGACATCGATCTGTGGAACCTGACCATGGCGGTCAACCTGACCAGCGCCATGTTGATGAGCAAGGCGGCGATACCGGCAATGGCGCGCGGTGGCGGCGGCTCCATCGTCAACATCTCGTCCCTGGCGGGCATGCGCGCGATGGGCGCGATCGCTTATGGTCCGTCAAAGGCGGCCATGGCCCAGCTGGCACGAGAGATAGCGGTGCTGCACGGCCGGCAGGGGATAAGGGCCAATACCGTCGCTCCCGGTCATGTCATGACGCCGCATGCGATGAGCAAGATTCCGGCCGATATGCGGGAGGCGCGGCGCAAGGTCGGGCCGTTGGGTGTGGAGGGTGATGCGTGGGACGTGGCGCAGGCGGTCCTGTTCCTGGCGAGTGATGAGGCGCGTTTCGTCAATGGCGTGGAGCTTGCGGTCGATGGAGGCGTCGAGTGCATAGGGCCGCTGGTCGGGCACGCCTTGGTATCCGAGACTTAATAGCGCTTTTTGCCTCTCCAGCGCGGTGTTTGCGGCGACATATCATTATTGTGATCAATGTCATCGCGCTCGGGTCGCTCTATTGAGGAAAAACATCCCTAGGCCAATGATCATGGCCGAGCCGTAACAACGGCCGGAGTCCCAATCGGGACATGATCTTTGGGGAGAGGAAAGATGTTTTTCCGTTCGGCATTGCTTGCTGCGACGTCGCTCGTCGCCACCGCAGCTGCGGCGCAGGATGCGACCGCACCGGATCAGGCGTCGGGTGCGGCGCAGGGGTCTGATATCATCGTCACCGCCCGCCGCCGCGAGGAAGCGCTGCAGGACGTGCCCATCTCGATCACGGCGGTCAGCGGGGCGTCCCTCGCGCGCAGCGGCGTCAGCGATGCGCTGGGTCTCCAGAGCCGCGTGCCTTCGCTCAGCCTGACCAACCAGGGCACGTCGCGCAACGAACTGGGCTTCGCCATCCGCGGGCAGCGCACCCAGGAATCGCAGCTGCTCACCGACCCGCCGGTCGGCACCTATTTCGCCGAAGTCGTGCAGGCGCGCAGCGTGGGCTTTGCCTATGCGCTCTACGACCTGCAATCAACCCAGGTGCTGAAGGGCGTGCAGGGCACGCTCTTCGGCCGCAACATGACCGGCGGCGCCGTGCTGATCGAGCCGAACAAGCCGAGCGACAATTATGAGGTCGAACTGCGCGGCCAGATCGGCAATTACGACATGCGCGACCTCTACGGCATGGTGAATATCCCGCTGACGGAAGGGCTGGCGGTGCGCTTCGCCGGCAAGATCCGCAAGCGCGACGGCTTTACCCGCGACGTGCTGACGGGGCGCGACTATGACGATCAGGACTATCAGACCTTCCGCACGTCGATCCGCTTCGCACCGACTGAAGCGTTCGAATCCAACACGATCGTCGATTATATCAAGACCAACGAACACGGTACGGCGCTGGTCGGAACGGCGGTCAATCCGGCGTCGCAGGCGATCGGCGGCTATGCCTTCCTCCAGTCGCTGGGTATCCCGGCGTCCGATGTGGTGGGACAGTTCGCCGCGCAGCAGCAGCGCGGCCGCTACCGCTTTGCCTCGGGATCGGGCACCGGCGGGCAATATGACGCCTATGGCGTGCAGCCCTATGAGCGGCTGAAGAACCGGGGCGTCACCAACCGCACGACCTGGCAATTGGGCGACATCACGCTCAAGAACGTGATCGGCTATCGCAAGCTCGATTATGATCAGGTCATGGATCTGGACGGCGTGCCCGCCTATCTCATCAACTCCAACCGCTACCGCAGCATCCAGCAGTTCAGCGAGGAGTTCCAGATCCAGGGCAAGGCGTTCGAGAACCGGCTCGATTATGTCCTGGGCGCCTATTATTTCGTGGAAAAGGGCAGGGACGGGTCGACATCCAGCCAGTTCCCCGAACTGTCGATCGGCTTTTCCGGCGGCCCACTGACCACTCCGGCATCAACCTTCCTCAACGCGTTCGCCGGCACCGGCAAGGCCAAGACCTTCGCCGTCTTCGCGGCGGGCACCTATGCCCTGACCGATCAGTTCAAGATATCGGCGGGCCTGCGCTACACCACCGACAAGCGCAATGCGGAAGTGATGGCCTTTTATCCCAATCTGGGCGCCTGCCTGTTCCGGCGGGAGGACGGCACGATCCCGAGTTCGCTGGCCGACTGTCCGCAGTCCAACAGCAAGAAATGGGATGCCGTCACCTGGGACGTCACGCTGCAATATGAGCCGAGCGAAAGCCTGACGACCTATATCTCCACCCGGCGCGGCTTCCGCTCCGGCGGCTTCTCGCTGCGCGCCGCCTCGACCGAGGAACTGCAGCCCTTCAACCCCGAGACGGTGCAGGAATATGAGGTGGGCCTCAAGACCCGCCATGCGCTGGGCGGCGCGACGCTGACCAGCAACCTCGCGATCTTCTATCAGGACTACAAGAACGTCCAGAAGCAGACATCGTCGATCGACAGCGCCGGCAACGTCAACACCATCATCGAGAATACCGCGCGGCAGAAGAATTATGGCGGCGAGTTCGAACTGGGGCTGATCGCCGGACCGCTCAACGTCAGCGCCTTCTATTCCTACGTCGGCGTCAAGATCAGCGAGGGGCGCCAGCCTGGCGAATTCGCTCTGGTCGGGTCGCCGCACCACCAGATGGGCGCGAACATCAGCTACGATATCCCGCTGGCGGGTGACGCAGGCGACATCAACCTCAACGCCAATATCAGCTATCGCACGAAGCAGCATCTGGACAAGAATGACGTCCAGGCGACCGAACCCGGCTATGAGTTGGTCAACCTGCGTGCGGGCTGGAGCAATATCTTCGGCACGGGTCTGGGCGCTGCCGCCTTCGTCAACAATGTCACGAAGAGCTATTACCGGGTCGGCGTGATCGGCATCTATAACGAGGCCGGCTACATCTCCAGCGTCTATGGCGAGCCGCGCACCTACGGGATGGAACTGTCCTATAAGTTCTGATCGGGGCTGGGCTGGGCGGCGGCACCTTTGGGCGCCGCCGCTGTGGCCCGCGCGATCACGGTTCCGATGCCTGCCTGGTCGACATATCAGGCGGAGGCGGAACCGCCTAATCCTGCCCAATGGACGACACCGGGCAGCAGCATCGCGACAATCTGCACGGGGCCGTATGGATGCTCGCGTCCGGCCTGGCCTACAGTTTCGCGATGGCGCTCGTGAAGCTGCTGGGCGACGATTATTCTGCGGCGATGCAGAATCTGGTTCGGCAGATGGTCGGGCTGATCGCGTTGACGCCCTTCATCCTGCGGCGGCCCCGCGACGCCTTTGTCCTGAAGCGACCGCTGCTGATGATCCTGCGCTGTGGCGCGACAAGCCTGTCGATCATTCTGGCCTTCAACAGCTTTCACTTGCTGGGCCTGGCAGAAGCCAATGCGCTGTCCTTCACCCGCGCGTTGTTCCTTGTCCCGCTGGCTGCTCTACTGCTGGGCGAACGGATAGACCGGCACCGTTTGCTGGCGACGCTGATCGGCTTCTGCGGGGTGATCGTAACGCTGGCGCCGGGTTCCTCGGCATCGTTGATCGGCTGGCCGGCGGCGCAGGGATTGCTGGCTGCGCTGCTCGTGTCCTTGTCGGTGATCGGCGTCAAGGCGCTGGTGCGCGACCATAGCGACCTCGCGCTGCTGACCTGGTCGACGCTTCTGGGTGTCCTGTTCACCGCGCCGCTGGCCGCCATGGATTGGCGGATGCCGACGCCCGACGATATCGGCTTGCTCGCCGTCATGGGCGTGCTGGGGGTCGTAACGCAGGCCTGCTACATTCGCGGCATGGCCCTGGGCGAGGCGAGCCTGATGGCGCCGCTCGACTATGTGCGCATAGTGTTCGCGACGGCGTTGGGCTATCTGATGTTCAGCGAATGGCCGCTGCCCAGCACCTATGCCGGGTCGGCGCTGATCATCGTCGCTGCATTGTATGTGACGCTGCACGCAAGGCGGAGATCTGCCTAGCCGCGTTCCACGTCCGGGCCGAAATCGGGTCCCGCGCCTGCGGTCCAGGGCATGTGCCGGAAATAGCGTGCGCCCGCTTCTGCCTGGCTATGGACGGGGCTTAGCCGGGTTTCGTCCAGAACTTCGCTGACGCGATCGCCGACCGTTTCCGCCGTGATGCCCGGATCGAATATCTCGCCCGTTTCGGCAAAGATCAGGCTGGAGAGCCGCCCTCCGCCGGTCAGCAGGAGGCGGCCGCTCTGGTCGCAGGCGCTGCTGAGGAACCAGGCCATCGCCGCCGCGACATGATGGGGTTGCAGGTTGTCGCGAAACCAGGCGACGGTGGCGAGATCGGGGATCTGCTCGACCAGCCGCGAATGGGATGTCGGCATGACGGCGTTGACCAATATGCCCTGCGGCCGCCCCTCGATCGCGGCGTCCAGCGTCAGGCCCAACATGCCGGCCTTCGCTGCGCCATAGGGGGCGTTGCCGCCGACGCCCAGCGCGCCATTGGAGCTGACGTTGAGGATGCGGCCATATTTGCGCGCGGCCATGTGCGGCCAGGCGGCCCGCATCAGATGATGGCCGCCGATCAGGTTGGTTGCATAATGGCGCTCGACGGCTTCATCGCTGTGCGCGGTAAAGGGGCCGGCGATGCCGGTGCCGGCATTATTGACCAATATGTCGATCCGTCCGAAGGCGTCGATCGCCGCCTGCACGATGGCGCGCGCATTCTCTGCGGTGCCCACCGCCGCGCTGCTGGCGATAGCGCGCCCGCCGGCGGCCCGTATCTCCGCAACCACGGCGTCGGCAGGTCCGGCGCTACCGTTCTGTTCGCCCAGCACGCCGCCGCCATAGTCGTTGACGACCACGGCCGCGCCGCGACCGGCTAGTTCCAGCGCATAGGCGCGCCCCATGCCGCCACCGGCGCCGGTGACTATCGCAACCTGATCGGTGAAAGTGATGGTCATGCCTGCATTGCCTTTATCAGTTCCGGCATGATCTCTGCGCCGGATGCGAAGGAACTGGTCCATTCGGATTGTGCGACGAGGCCGCGCATGACGCTGTCAATGTCGCCTCCGGTCAGGTGGCGCACCGGGCCTTCGAGGATCTGGACGCGGCGGACATTGCCTGCGCCGGCGTGATAGATGCCGCCCGAACTGTCGCATCGGTCGCTGCACAGCCAGCCCACAACCGGAGCGACATGATCGGGCGCGGCGTAATCGGCCCATTCTGAGGGGATGCTGCCCGCCGACATCGGCGTGTAGGCGGCGGGGCAGACGACATTGGCACGGATGTCGGCGCCTGCGGGCACGTCGATAGCCAGCGAGCGCGCGATGCCGACCATTGCCGCCTTGGATGCGGCATAGTCGACCGAGCCGACCTGTCCCCACAGGCCGGCGCTGGAGCCGGTGAGGACGATGCGGCCATAGCTTGCGTCGAGCATGCCTGGCCAGACGGCCTTCAGCCCGACGAGCGCGCCCCACAGGTTGATGTCGAGCAGCGCGTGCATCTCCTCCAGCGTGACCGCGGAGAAATCGCGAAAAGCCTGGACGCCCGCGTTGCTGACGAAGATGTCTGGCGTACCGAAATGGCTTTCGGCGATGCGGACCATTTCGTCGGCCGCTTCGGGCGTCTGCACCGGCCCGTCATGCGCGACCGCGCGGCCACCGGCGGCGACGATCTCGTCCACCACGGCCTGTGCGGAGGAGGATCCGTCCGGGGCCGGGCGATTGCTGACGATCACGGCGCAGCCATGGGCGGCGAGCCAGTGCGCATAGGCGCGTCCCAGCCCCTTGGATGCACCAGTAACGATCGCGGTACGGCCCGAAAAATCGAGCGCGCCGCTCACAGCATCATCTGCCCGCCATCGACGTTGATCGTCTGCCCGGTGACATAGCGGCTGTCGTCGCTCGCCAGGAACAGGGCGGCCGGGCCTATGTCGTCGGCGCAGTCGCCCAGATAGCCGAGCGAGATGAGGTTCATCACCTTTTCCGCGTCCTCGGGGAAGTCCTTCACCCATTGCTCGGCGATCGGGCTGAGCGCGGCGGGGCAGATCACATTGACGCGGATCTTGTATCTGCCCAGTTCCCGCGCCGCAGTGCGCGACAGGCCGCGAATGCCTTCCTTGGCGGCAGCATAGGCGGCGAAACCGACGCCGCCATGAATGCCCTCATAGGACCCGAAATTGATGATCGATCCGCCCTTCGCCTTCATGTGCGGGACCGCCGCCTGCATATGCTGGAAGCTGCCGTAGAGGCCGGACTCGATCGTCAGCGCGAACAGCGCGTCGTCGGTATCCTCGAACATCGTGCCGGGTTTCGATGTCTGCGCGTTGTTGACCAGGATATCGAGGCCGCCGAACAGGTCGACGGCCTTCGCGACGGCAGCCTCCGCATCCGCGCGCACGCCGGCGGTGCCCGCGATCCACGCCGCGTCGCCGCCTGCGGCCTTGAGGTCAGCGACCGCTGCTTCCAGCTTGTCGGGGGTGCGACCCGTGATCAGGACCTTAGCGCCCTCGCGGGCGAAAACCTGGGCGATGCCATAGCCCACGCCCTGGCCGCCGCCGGTGACGATCGCGACCTTTCCGCTCAACCTGCCTGTCATGATCTCTCCTCTGTTATCTGTTTCAGGCGCCGACGAAGTCGCGCAGCGCCCGGTGGAAATTGGATACGCTGCGCTCCTGCACGGGGTTGGTGCGCGATCCTGAGAAGCCTCGTGAACGCATGCCGCGCTGCACTTCGGTCATGTTCTCGAAATCCTGGACCAGGATCAGGCCCCAGGCGTCATGGTCGCGCCAGTCGGCGAACGCCTGCCGCTCCAGCGGCGGCGCCTCGCCATCGGGATAGAGCACCAGCGAATAGACTTCGAAGATGCAGCGTTCCGGGTCGTCGCGGTCGGGCCGCGCACGATAGGCCAGCATCGCGTCGGGCGCGGGCAGGAACACCATATTGGGGAACAGGTGCCAGTCGGCCCCCGCGCGGCCGATTTCCTCCGGCGTCAGCGCCGGAAAGGGGATGCCGCGCTCCTGCGCCGCCTCGAAGGCGATCTGGCCATATTTCATCAGCACGTCGAGCAGCGTGGCGTCTTCGGGCAGCTCGTCGACCAAACGGCCGACCAGTTCGGCCATGTGCGGCGGGATCGACGCCTTGAGGTCCTGTTCCAGCATCAGGATGAAGTCGCGGACGTTACGCCGATAATCGACCTTCGTGCCCGCGAGGCGCGGCGAGCGCTCGCCGAGCGAGATGCGGCCGGGCGCGAGCTGATAGCTGCCATGACGGCCTTCGGCGAAGGACAGCGCCTCGTCATCATGGACGGGCAGCAATTGTGTATGCGTGGTCTGGACGTGATAGCCCTCGTTGAAGGCTTCCAGCGCCGTCTTCCAGTTGCAGGCGATGCCGGTGCGCTTGTACCAGCGGTAGCGCATCTTCTCGAACGGATAGTTGCGGAAGACCTCCGGGATCGGGGCCAGGAATTCGAGCAGCGGCTCCGCCACATCGTCCATGCAGATGAAGACGAAGCCGCCCCAGCTGTCCACGCGCACGCGGGGCAGGGCGATGTCCTCGTCCTTCAGGCTGCCGTCCCAATTGTCGCGGTCGACGACATGGGCGATCGTGCCGTCCAGCTTCCACGACCAGCCGTGAAAGCGACAGGTGAGGCGACGGGCGTGACCGCAACCCTCGGTCAGGCGACGGCCGCGATGCTGGCAGGCATTGTGATAGGCGGAAATCCTGTCCGGCGCAGTGCGGACGACGATGATCGACTCGTCCATCACGTCATAGGTCACATAGTCGCCGACCTTGGGGATTTCTTCCTCGCGGCAGGCCATCTGCCAGCTGCGCGGCCACAGCTGCTCGGCCTCCAGCCGGGCGAAGTCGCGGCTGACATAATCCTCCTTGGGGATGAAATCCTCCGGCCCCGCTTTCTTCCTGCGGGTGATCTCCGGTTGTAGCGCGCCGGTGGGCTGGTTCACCTGTCCCTGTCCTCTCCATGGGGCTTTGGGCGGAAGCATCCCGTGGCGGCCGATCAAGTCAATGGCGTGCGCCGAAGGTGTTGCGGATCATCACTGATCTGATCCCTTGCAATCGGCCACCGGATGAAATCACTCGCCCGCGATCGTCAGCGCGGCGACCGAAGTTTCAAATGCAGCCTGCGCTCTCCCGGCGAGGTCGAGGTCTTCGTCCGATCGCGGGATCTCCACGCCGATGATGATGTCGGCCGGCAGGGCGCGGATGAACGCGCTCACCGGCAGGGCGCCTTCGCCGGGCCACAGGCGATGCAGCACCGCATGGCGTGCATAGCTCTCGAAATCGACGATGCCCGGCGCGTCGCACAATTGCGCGCCCCGTATGATCCCCGGCGGCACGGCCAGCAGATCGGCCGGCGTACCGCCCGACTGTGCCAGATGCAGCAGGTCAACGAGCAGGCCGGCATTGGCGCTGTCGACCCGCGTCAGGAAGGCAAGCGCGTCGGCCAGCGTCGCCACGCGCGAGAGCGGCGTGAATTCCAGGATGATGCCGATCCCAGCCGCCTTCGCCCAGTGATCGAGCAGGCAGAAGCGATCATATCCGCGCTCGAAATCGCTGTCGAAATGCAGCGCGACGATATTGCGCGCGCCCATCTCCGCCATCAGCGCGATGCCGTCGCGATAGGCATCCATCGGCGCAGCGTCGCTCAGCGCGAAGCCGTCCGCCTGGTTGAGCGTAACGCCGGTCTCCTTCATCCGCCGCGCCATGGCGATCGTCTCGGGATCGCCCGCGCGCAGATGCGTCGCGGGCAGTGCGTCATAGGGGACGGCGGCCAGCCAGGGACTGATCGCCGCGAAACCGGCATCGGCGGCGAGATCGACCAGCTGCGCGGGCCGCGCGCCAATAACGGTCAACTGGTCGAGCGCGAGCGGGCGGGGCATCTCATCCCTCCTGCGTGTGCGCGGCGATCGACGCCATGATTTCCTGCGTGGTGGGGTTGCGCCGCAGGGTCAGCCCGCCTGTCACGTTGAACGTCTGGCCGGTCATGAAGCATTCGTCGCTCGCCATGAACAGGGCGGCATTGGCGATGTCCTCAACCGTGGTGATCCGGCCGAGCGGATATTCCTTCGCATAGGCTTCGACCATGCCGGGCACGTTGAAATCGCCCAGCATCGGCGTGATGGTCAGCCCCGGCGCCAGGATGTTGGCGCGGATATTGTGCTGGCCATAGCTGTAGGCGACGAAGCGGGTCATGTGGTTGAGCGCCGCCTTCGCGCCCATATAGCTGCAATGGTCGTCCGACATGATGTCCGCCACGGCCGAGGATATGTTGACGATCGCCCCGCCGCCGGCCTGTTTCAGCGCGCCCACCATCACCTGCATGAAGAACAGGCCGCCCTTGAAGATGATCGAGAGCATCTGGTCGATCTGCTCCTCAGTCTCCTCCTCGAACGGCGCGAGGAAGCCGATGGCGGCGGCGTTGACGGCAATGTCGACCTTGCCGTGGAGCGCGATCGCCTGGTCGGCCAGCGCCTGTATCTGCGCCCGGCTGGAAATGTCGCAGGGAACGGCGGTGGCGCCGGTCCGCGCCGCGAAGGCATCCAGCCCCTCCTTGCCGCGCCCGGAGACAACCACCTGCGCGCCTTCCTCCAGGAAGCGTTCCGCGATCGCCTGACCCATATTGCCCGCGCGGGTCGCGCCCATGATCACTGCGGTCTTGCCTGCCAGCCGTCCCATGTCTCTCTCCTCGTTGGTCTGCTCTGTTTCAGTCCGCCACGACCAGCGCGCCGAAATCGCGAAAGGGTGGCGTGAATTTGCGGCGGAAGACCGCAGTGGCCCGCAGCACCAGCGTGCCATCGGCGGTGAAGCGGCATTCGGCAAAGCCTAGATTGGGCGTCGATCGCACCACTTCCGCGCGGCCTTCGGCCCATTGCCCGGCCCGCGCCGCGCCCAGGAAATCGATGTTGAGCGATATGGTGGGGCCGCTCAGGCCCGTCAGGAAGCCCACATTCATGCCCATGACGACATCGGCCATCGTCGCCCAGGTGCCGCCATGACAGTTGCCGCGCGGATTGCAGTGGCGGCTGCTGACATGGAAACCCAGAAGCATGCCGCCATCCTCCGTCCGGCGGCCATGGATCGGCGCGAAGCCGGCCATCACCTCGTCAAATTCGGGCAGCAATTGGAAGCCGGGCGGTATGTCGGTCATGTGCGTCTCGGGCTGTCGGGGCGTTTGGTGGAGGACTGCCTGCCCCGGCCGGCTCCGGCAAGACGCGGCCCCAGCAACGATCACATGGCCGATAGCGGGCGCGGACGGCCTCGCGCCCATGCCCGTCCCCGGCTATGCCTGCTGGCGAACGGACGCTTGAGGAAGAGGGCAGACAGGGCATGAAGTGGCTGAAATCGACCGGGTGCGTCAGCTTCGAGATACGCGACAGCGTCGCCCGCATCACGCTGAACCGCCCGGACAAGCGCAATGCGCTCTCCGCCCTGACCTTGAAGGAACTCAACCAGGCGCTGCTGGAGGCGGACGACCGGAAGGATGCGAATGTCATCCTCCTGTCGGGCGCCGGCAAGGATTTCTGCGCCGGCTATGATCTGAGCGACAGTTATGGCGGCGCGGCGGACAAGGCGACCGAATATGACCCGGCCGATTATCGCACGCGCGCCGGCACGATCGACGACGACATCTGGAATCTGGAGCGGCAGCAGGAACTGACCGCCGTCATGCTGGACCTGCACAAGCCGATCGTGGCGAAGGTGCAGGGCAATTGCCTGGCGGGCGGCACCGACCTCGCCTTTTCCTGCGACATCGTGCTGGCGGCCGACGACGCGAAGATCGGCTTTCCCGCCGCCCGCGCCAATGGCACGCCGCCAACGAACCTGTGGTTCTATCATTGTGGACCGCAATGGACGAAGCGGATGCTGTTCACCGGCGACACCATCAGCGGGATCGACGCGGCGCGCATCGGGTTGGTGCTGGAGGCCTATCCGGCGGACGAGATCGATTTTCAGGCGGACGAAATGGTGCGCCGCATCGGCAGCGTCGACGCCGAAATCCTCGCCACCCACAAGCGCGTCGTCAACGCGCAGATGGAACTGGCGGGAGCCAAGCAGTCGATGCGCTACGCCGCCGAGCTGGACGCACGCGCGCATCTGAGCCAGGGCCCGCGCCGCAGCCAGTTCCGTAAGGACATGGCGGAAAAATCTCTGAAGGAAGCGCTCACCAATCGCGATGCCCCGTTCGGCAAGGGGCGGATTGAACTGCGCGCCCGCCGGCCGGGCACGGAATAGGCCCACGCGCGCAATCCTTCACAATTGCGATATGGCCCGCGCGGGGCTTTCGCGCCCCGCGAACATCGCGGATGACGGGCCGGTTTGAAGAACAAGTCCACCTGGAAAGGACGTCTGAGCAATGAGCAACAGGGCCACCCCCGACGCGGCGACCCAGGTCGAGATCTATCGCCGCATGGCGCTGATCAAGGCGAATGACGAGCGTTCGCGCAAGGTGATCATGAACGGGCGCCTCGTGATGCCCTATTACAGCCCGCGCGGGCAGGAAGTGATCCCGAGCGCCCTGTCGGTGAACCTGACCGACGACGACTATATCTGCACCATCTATCGCGGCAGCCACGACCAGCTGGCCAAGGGCCTGCCGCTCAAGGATCTGTGGGCGGAGGTCGCCGGGCGCACCACCGGCACCTGCAAGGGCAAGGGTGGGCCGATGCACGTCACCTACCCGACGAAGGGCATCATGGTGACCACCGGCATCGTCGGATCGACCATGCCGATCGCCAATGGCCTGGCCTGGGGGTCGCAGCTGCGTGGCGACAAGCGGGTGACGGTGGCGTCCTTCGGCGACGCGGCGGCGAATATCGGTGCCTTCCACGAATCGCTCAATCTGGCGGCGGTGTGGAAACTGCCGGTCATCTTCCTGTGCCAGAACAACGAGTGGGGCGAGCACACCGCCTATGACAAGACCAGCAATGTGAAGGTCGCCGATCGCGCCGCCGCATACGGCATGGCTGGCATCCGCGTGGACGGCAACGATCCGTTCGAGATGTACGCCGCCGCGCATGAGGCGATCGAGCGCGCGCGCGCCGGCGAGGGGCCGACGCTGATCGAGGCGATGACCTATCGCTTTTTCGGCCACGTCTTCGGCGACGCGGACAATTACATGGACAAGGCGCGCAAGGCCGAGGCGATCGCGAATGATCCGGTGCCCCGTTTCCGCGCGCTGCTGATCGAGAGCGGCGTCGCGACCGAGGAACAGCTGGCGCAGATGGAGGCAGCCATCGAGAAGGATATCGACGAGGCGGTCGAATATGCACTCGCCAGCGACTTCCCCGGCGTCGAGGAACTGAAGCGCGACGTGTTCGCGGAGGAGATGGCCTGATGAACGCCGAGACCAGTGTAAAGGCCGCCAAGGCCAATATCCTCCAGGGCATCAACGCGGCGATCGCCGACGCCATGGAAGAGGATGAAAACGTCATCGCTCTCGGCGAAGACCTCGCCGATCCCGAAGAAGGCGGCGTCTGCGGCGTGACCAAGGGGCTGTCGAGCCGCTTCGGCGAGCATCGCGTCCGCTCCACGCCAATCTCCGAACAGGCGATCGTCGGCGCGGCCATCGGCGCCTCGCTGGTCGGCTTCAAGCCGATCGCCGAGATCATGCTGATGAACTTCACGACCGTCGCCATGGACATGATCGTCAATCATGCCGCCAAGCTGCGCTTCATGTCGGGCGGCCAGACCCATGTGCCGATCGTGATCCGCACCATGACCGGCACCGGCTTTGCCAGCGGCGGCCAGCATTGCGACTATCTGGAGGCATGGTTTGCCCATACCGCCGGCATCAAGGTGGTGTGCCCGTCCAGCCCGAAGGACGCCTATGGCCTGATGCGCAGCGCGATCGACGATCCCGATCCCGTGCTGTTCATCGAGAATCTGCCGACCTACTGGTCGCCGGCCGAAGCGCCGGAAAAGGGCTATCGCGTGCCGATCGGCAAGGCGAACGTGCTGGCCGAGGGCAGCGACGTCACCATCATCGCCTATGCGCGCATGATCCAGGAGGCGACGCCCGCGATCGCGAAGCTGAAGGAAGCCGGCATCTCGGCCGAACTCATCGACCTGCGCACGATCGCGCCATGGGACAAGGAAACGGTGCTGGCGTCGGTCGCGAAGACCGGCCGCGCGATCATCGTCCACGAAGCGGTGACGCCGTTCGGCGCGGGGGCGGAAATCTCTTCCGTGCTGAACGAGGAACTGTTCGGCAAGCTGCGTGCGCCGGTGAAGCGGCTGGGCGGGGCGTTTTGCCCCGTGCCCTTCTCCAAGCCGCTGGAAACCGCCTTCGCGCCGCAGACGACCGACATTGTCGCGGCGGCTGAGGCGATCGTCAAAGCATAACCAAATCAGGGAGTTCGTATATGGCCTATGAAGTAATCCTGCCCAAGATCGGCTTTTCGATGAACGAAGGCACGCTGGCCGAGTGGCTGGTCGAGGACGGCGCGGAAGCCGTGGAGGGCCAGCCGCTCTATTCGCTGGAATCCGACAAGTCGACGCAGGAAGTCGAAAGCCCGGCGACCGGCACGCTCAAGATCATCGCCAAGACCGGCGAGACCTATGAAGTCGGCACGCTGCTGGCGACGATCGGCTGAGGAGGCAAGGCGATGCGCTATATCCTGTCCGTGTCTTCGCGGGCCGTGGAAGGCCGCCAGGCCGATTACGACCAGTGGTATGACGACATTCACATGGGTGAAGTCACCGCGCTGCCTGGCTTCCTGTCCTGCACGCGGTTCAACGCGCTGGACATGGAGGGCAAGGAGACCGGGGAATGCATCGCCCATTATGAGGTCGAGACGGACGACCCGGCGGCTCTGTTGCAGAGCCTGTTCACCGCGACGCCGACGATGCGCCTGACCGACGCGATCGACCCGACCAGCGCGCGCTTCACCTTTCTGAAGCCGCACCAGGCCTGAACGGATGAGCGACCTTCTCGCGGGCCTCGCTCCCTGGCCGACCGGCGATTTTTCCGTGTTCGGGGAGGTCGAGCAGCGACCGCTTAGCAAGATACAGAAGTTCGTGGCCGCTTTCCTCGGCCGCAACTGGGTGGCCATTCCGCATGTGACGCATAATGAGGACGCGGACATCACCGCGATGGAAGAGCGGCGCAAGGCGCATAATGCAGCGGGCGGCGTAAAGCTGACCGCCGTGCCCCTGCTGGTGAAGGCGCTGGCCGACGGGTTGGCCGCCTTTCCGCAGTTCAACGCCTCGCTCGATCCGGCGAGCGGGATGCTGACGCTCAAGAAATATGTGCATGTCGGGGTGGCGGTGGATACGCCGGGCGGCCTGCTGGTGCCGGTGATCCGCGATTGCAATCGCAAAAGCCCCGGCGAGATTGCAAGTGAAATCGCCATCCTGTCCGAAAAGGCGCGAACCAAGGGTCTGTCGATGGCAGAGATGTCGGGCGGATGCATCACGCTGACGTCGCTTGGCCATATCGGCGGGACCAGCTTCACGCCGATCGTCAATGCGCCGGAAGTGGCGATCCTGGGCGTGACCCGCGCGCGGCCTGTGCCCGTGCCGGCGGATGACGGCGGTATTGCCTGGCGGCAGATGCTGCCGCTGTCGCTCAGCTATGATCATCGCGTGATCAATGGCGCGGATGCCGCGCGCTTCTGCCGCTTCATCGCCGATCGGCTGAGCGCGGAAGATCTGTTCGGCTGAACGCCGGGCCTCGACAACAGACAGGGAGAGCGATCATGGAGGCGCGCAGGCTTCTGGTCACGGGTGCGGCATCCGGTATCAATGCGGCGGTCGCGGCGCGGCTGCGCGAGCAGGGGCATGCGGTCATCACCGCTGATTTGCATGATGCGGATATCATCGCCGACCTGTCAACCATCGAGGGCCGGGAGCATCTCGTCGCCGAGGCTGGGCGCTTGGCCCCCGAAGGTCTGGACGGCGTGGTCGCGGGGGCCGGCATCACTGGGCTGGGTGCGGCGGGAAAAAGCGTGCAGGTCAATTTCTTCGGCGCAGTCGCGACGCTGGAGGGCCTGTATCCCGCCTTGCTGAAATCGGCGTCGCCGCGCGCCGTTGCCGTGGTGTCGACCGCCAGCCGCCTGCCGGTCTCCGCCACGACGGTCGCGGCCTGCCTCGCCGGGGATGAGGCGCGCGCGGTGGAGGCGGCGGAGGCCAGTCCGGCGACGGCCTATGCGTCCGGCAAATATGCGCTGGCGCGCTGGATTCGCGCGCGCGCGATAAGGCCCGACTGGGCGGGGCGCGGGATCGCGCTGAACGGCGTCGCGCCGGGCGGCGTACACACGCCGATGATGCCGGGCGTGGAGGGCAATCCCGACATGCACCGGATCATGACGAACACCACGCCCAAGGCGGTCGCGGCCTATGCCGATCCCGAGGATCTGGCGGAGGTCATCTGCTGGCTCGCGACGGCCGAAACGGCTTTTCTGCTGGGGCAGATCCTTTTCGTCGATGGCGGCGCCGACGCGATCCTGCGGCCGGACGATTTCTGATAAGAGCAGGTCAGGCAGACCGCAGCCAGGCTAGGGCCTGATCGATGGACTGGAATGTCGCCTCGTTCGACTGGTTGAAGACGCGCCGCGTCTGCATGCCGGTGAGTGCGGAGGGAATGACTACGGCCATGCGGTCTTCGCTATGGGTGATGAGCGCGCCTGCACGCTCCACCTCCTCCATGATGTTTTGCGGCTGCACCACGGATTGGCGGGCGTCGACGAGATAGAGCGCCCGCCCGAAATCATCGCGCGCCCTTTGCAACGCCGCGCGGATTTCCAAAGTGCCCAGGCGGATATCCTCGACCGTTAGAATGCCTGCGGATGTCGACGTGACGATGCCGCTCTGCCGATCATATTGCACAACGATCATAGACTTCTCTCCCAAAGCATGATCCGGAAACAGGCAGCGCGATCAGTCGTCGCGATAGGCCCCGCCGATGAACTCGCGATCGAACCGCTGGTGCAGATCGCCCAGCAGGCGACCGAGCGTCGCCTGATCGTCTGCGCTGAGCTGTCCGAAGAAGCGCACCAGCTTGGACTGTTCGGCGATAACGACAATGGCCCGTTCGACGAGCGCGCGCCCCTGCGCGGTCAGGCGCAGATCGAAGGCGCGATGATCGTCCGGACTGCGGTGACGCTCCACCAGCCCATCCTGTTCCAGCCGGCCGATGCGGGTCGAGATGACGGCGTTGGAGACATAGAGGGCGGAGGCGAGGTCTGTGGCGCGCAGCCCGTCCCGTTCCTCGATCGCCAGCGTGCCGAGCAGGTCGAGATCGGCGAAGCTGTAGCCCAGCGTGCGGGCAACCCCGTCCAGATCGGTCGTGACGAGATGGCCGACGGTGAACAGATGCCAGAGCGGTCCGAAATGCTCGACATTGAGGCCGGGCATGCGACGCGCGTAGAAAGACCGACCGACGTTCAACTGGTCCACGGGCTTTCGGGGCATGGCGTCCTGTCCTGTTGCGGCTCTGTTATCCTGACGCTTGTCTCGCGGTCGGGAACAGGGCGCAACAGGGGAACCAACATTACACGGACGTGATCGGGTCCGGTTTCGTCAGGGCCAGCACAGGTCCAGTTGCAGCACGCCATTGACCATGCCCGTGGCCAGTACCGGCTGCGTGCCGGGCTTCAGGTGGAAATCGGGAATGCGGCTCAGCCATTCCTGCAGGAAGATGCGGATTTCCCGCCGCGCCAGCACCGCACCGGGGCAGGCATGGGGGCCATTGCCGAAGGCGGCATGGACGGGCTTTGCGCGATCGAAATCGACGACCAGCGGATTGTCGTTCAGCCGGTCGTCCATGCCCACCCACAGATTGGCGGGCAGAATGCGGTCGCCCGCGCGGAAATGAACGCCCTTATAGTCGAAATCCTCCGGAATGACGCGCGAGGTGTTGGCGAGGCCATGGCGGCGGATCAGTTCCTCGATCGCATGCTTGACGAACGCGTCGTCGTCCAGGCGATCGACCAGCTGGCGGCGATGGCCGGGATTAATCGCAAGGAAGCGGGCGATGAAGCCGATCATGCCGGCCACGGTGTCGAGGCCGCCGAACAGCACCAGCGTGGCGTAGCTGACCGCCTCCATCTCCGATATCCGCTCGCCGTCGATGTCGACATTGACAAGCTTGCTGAGCAAGTCGTTGCCGGGATTGGCCCGCCGTTCCATGATCTTGGGCATCAGATAGCCGCCCATCGCCATCTGCGACTGCAGCCGAATCTCCGCCGTCTGGCCACGCACCGACTGTTCGGCGAGCGGCAGCAGTTCGTGCTTGTCCTCGATCGGCAGGTCAACCAGTTCGAGGAAGACGTGGATCGGCAGGATTTTCGCGAAATCCTCGATGAATTCACATTCGCCCTTGGGACGCACCTGTTCAATCGCCTGAATTGCAACCTCGCGCACCTTGTGCTCCAGTTCGGAGACGACCGCCGGCATCAGCGACTGCATCAGCGGGCGACGGTAGCGGGCATGTTCAGGCGGATCCATTTCCAGCGGAATCTGTCGGGGTGTCCCCTCCGGCATGGGGGGCAGGACGATATGCCTGTGCGAGAAATGCTGATAGTCGCGCTGCATCGCCAAGATATCCTCGGCCCGGGTGGCGACCCAGTGACCGCCATTGTGCGGCGTCCAGAAGATATCGGGATTGGCCTGCTGGATCGCGGCATAGGCGGCCTGCACGTCCTGCGCAGCGCCGGGAATATCGTAGAAATTGAAATCGCGCACCAGATCCGCCGGGATGTGGTCGGGCCGGGTGGCCAGCATGCTTGCCGTCGCGTCCATGACGCCTCTCCTCGCTTTATGCCTTGGTTCAGTCCTCGGGCGCGATGGTGACGCGCAGCCCGTCCATGCCGGACGTGATCGGTATCTGGCAGGACAGGCGCGACAATTCGTCGCGATGCTCCGAGCTGTCGAGCAGATCGCTTTCATCCTCGCTGAGCGGCGGCAACAGGTCGGCGAAGGCGGGGTCGACCTTTACGTGACAGGTAGCGCAGGAGCAGCAGCCGCCGCACAGGGCCAGCAGTTCGTCGATGCCGGCGTCGCGGATCACTTCCATCAGCGACAGGCCTTCGCTGGCGGCCAAGGCGCGTTCCTCGCCTTCGCGGGTCGTCACGAGAATTTCAGGCATGGTCTTCCCCTTGATTTTTGTTGTCGCTGATTTTCAGGCGTCGAAGCGCACATAGAGATGTTTGGGTACGCGCATCATAGTGCCGCGGATTTCCGGGCGGGGCTTGTCGGGATCGAAGCGCAGGTTCGGCAGATTGTCCATCACCGCATGCAGCGCGCGGGTCATCTCCACTCGCGCAAGATGCTGGCCGACGCAGATGTGCGGGCCGCGCGAGAAGGAGAAATGCGCCTTTCGATCCCGGAAGATGTCAAACTTCTCCGGGTTCGAGAATAAAGCGGGATCGCGGTTCGCCGCGCCGGCGACGACGTCGAGCAGTGAGCCGGCGGGAATGTGCAGGCCGCCCAGTTCGACATCCCGCTTCGCCATGCGCAGCTGCACCGCGACCGGACCGTCCCAGCGCAGCGCCTCCTCGATAGCCTGCGGGATCAGCTTGCGGTCCGCGCGAATGGCGTCCAACTGGTCGGGATTTTCGAGCAGCGCGGTCAGCAGCACGCTGGTCCCGCGATAGGTGGTGTCGCCCGCCGCATTCATCAGCTGGCGCAGGAAGGAGATCAGCACCAGTTCGGGCAGATAGTCGCCGTCCACTTCGGTGTTGGCAAGCAGGCTGACCAGGTCGTCACCGGGGTTGCGGCGGCGCTCCTCGACCAGGGCGACGAAATATTCGCCGAGCTTCCGGCCGGCCTCGATCGCTTTGTCGGTGTTCACATAGTCGGTCTGGCCGATCGCCAGCCGCTGGAAGGTGCGAACGTCGGACTGGGGCAGGGCGAGTTGCTTGTAGATCACCTCGAACGGGTAGCGCAGGGTGAACTCCTCGATCAGGTCGGCCTCGCCACGACGGATGAAGCCGTCCATCAGATTGTGGACGACCGGATCGACGATCGACTCACCCCAATGCTTCACGAACTGCGGCAGGAAGATCTTCTGGAAGATCTTGCGCCACTGGCCATGCTCGGGATTGTCCATCACGCTGATGCTGCCCATCCCGAAGGTGGCGCCCAGATTGGACTTGTAGCCCTCGTTCGAGAAATTGTCGGTGTCGGTCAGCACCTTGAGCACTTCGTCGGAGCCGACGACGGTGAAGGCCTTGCGGTCGGGATACATGGCCGACTGGAGGCCCATTTTCGGACGATAGTCGCCCTCCAGCACTGGCGCTTGCGCACGCCATTGCGCGATCAGCGCATAAGGATCGAGCGTGTCGCCGAAATTGATGTCGTCCGAGCTGAACGGATCATAGCTGGTATCGTCGAATTCCTGAATCCTGACGGCGCTGTCCATGGCGGCCACTCTCTCCTATGAAGTGTTTGCTTCATACGATTGAGCCGACATGCTGTCAATCGGCGGCGGGGCCGACCAGCGTGTGCGAAATCAGATGTTCGAGCGCCCCGACCAGCGCATCGCGCTCGGGCTTTTCCGGGAAAAGCGCGTCGCGCAGGATCACGCTGGCGGCGATCATGCCGAAGCCCAGGCGCACGCCGATGTCGAGGTCAAAGGGCGGTTCCTGGCCGATGGCGGCATAGCGGGCGGTGACCTGATCCACCGATTGCTGGAAGAAAGGCGCGAGGCCGCGCATTCCCGGCGCGGCATCGTCTCCGCCGCCGGGCATCGGGCCGGTCAGGATCGCGCGGAACATCGCCTCGTTATTCTCGAACAGTTCGTAGACGTGACGGGTGAAGCGACGGGTTTCCGCCTGCGGGTCCTGCGCGGCAGCCGGATCGGACTGCTTGTCGACGAAATAGGCCATCAGCCTGTGGAAGGGCGCAATCACCACATCCGTGAACAATGTCGCCTTGTCGCCATAATAGCGAAACAGCAGTGTCTCGCTCACATCGGCCAGTCGCGCGATCTCCCGCGTCGTGGCACCGGCATAGCCGCGCTCGGCGAACAGGTCGCGCGCGGCATCGCGGATGCGCTGTTCCACATCCTCGCGCGTGCGGCGGCGACGGCGCGTGCGCGCCTCGCCGCCAGTGTCCTCGTCCAGTGTCGAAGCGCCGTTGAGGATGCTAATGGTTTCGTCCTTCCAGGATGATGTCCGCCGCGTTCCAGGCCGATGCCATGATCGGCCCGTTCGTATTGGCCGATACCATGGTCGGCATGATCGAGCCATCGACCACGCGCACGCCATCCACGCCCTTCACCCGCAGCCGGTCGTCCAGCACGGCATCGTCGAAATCGCCCATCCGACAGGTGCCACAGGCGTGATAGCCCGCCTGGCCGATGCGGCGGAAGCCGTCGAGAATCTCCTCGTCCGTCTCCAGCGATCTGGTCGGCTCGCGCTCCCCGGCAATGTACGGCGCGAGCGCAGGCTGGGACATCCAGGTCCGCAGATAGCGGTGCATCGCGATCGTCACCGCGCAGTCATAGGGATCGGTCAGATAGCCCGCGCGGATGCTGGCGGGCGCATTCGGGTCGGCCGAGGTGATGCGCACCGATCCTTCGCTGCGGGACCGCAGCGGATAGCCGAACAGGGTAGCGCTGTGGACCGTGTCGGGCACCATCGTGCCCTTGTCGGTCATCAGCGCGACGGCGGGCGACAGCAATATCTCGATATCGGGCGTCGTCGATTCGGGCAGCACGGTCGCGAACGCACCGACATTGCCATAGCCCGCCGCCATCGGCCCGGTGCCGGTCAGATAATAGCGCAGCACGTTCCCAACCAGCTTCAGCCCGCGCAACTGCATATTGTGGCTGTAGGGACCGTTGATGTCATAGGTCATCTGCAGCAGCCGGTGCTCCAGCATATGCTCGCCCACGCCCGGACTATCGGCGACCGTCGCAATCCCCAGGCTGGAAAGCAGCGCGGCAGAACCCACCCCAGATCGCTGCAATATCTGCGGCGACATCAGCGCACCAGCCGACAGGATGATCTCCCGCCCGGAATTGAACGTCTCCGCCTGACCATTGACGCTGGCCAGCACGCCGGTCGCACGGCGGCCCTCGAAGATCAGCCGATCCACCGTAGCGCCGGTCACGATGCGCAGATTGGACCGCTTGCGCGCACGCTTCAGGAACGTCTGCGCGCTGCTCTGCCGCTTGCCCTTCCAGATGGTGCGGCTGGTATAGCCCACGCCCGCGCGGCCCGACCGGCTGAGGTCGTCCACGCGCGGCAGACCCAGTTGCTGCCCCGCGCCGATGAACGCCTCGGCCAGCGGATCGCGCTCCGGCTCGATCGAAATGCGCAGCGGCCCGTCCGACCCGCGCACCGCGTCGCCGGGTAGCTCATGCCCCTCCATTTCGCGAAACGCCTTGGCCATGGCGCTCCAGCCCCAGCCTTTCGCGCCCAGCGCTTCCCAATGATCATAATCCTCGGGCTGGCCGCGGAAATACATCATGCCGTTCACGGAGGAGGAGCCGCCCAGCATCTTGCCGCGTATCCAGGTTTCGCCCGGGACGTCATCATGCCCCTCGGTCTGGAAATACCAGACATGGCGCGGATCGGTGTAGAGCTTGGCCGCGCCGCGCGGCATGTGGATGAACGGGTTCTTGTCCTCCGGCCCCGCCTCCAGCAGCAGCACCTTGTGCGCCGGATTTTCCGACAGCCGGTCGGCCAGCACGCAACCGGCCGACCCCGCGCCGACGATGATATAGTCATATTGCATCAGATGTTCGCCCGGATCACGTCGCCGATGATGGTGCGGCTGTCTTCCGCAATCTCGATCGTGTCGAACATGCGGTTGTGACAGAAGGCGACCGCCAGCTTGCTGTCGGGGTCCGCCCAGCCGATCGACCCGCCCATGCCGGGATGGCAGAGCGCCCGCATGTTGCGCGGCGAGGAGACCGGCGGAGCCTCCGCCCCGCCGAGCCAGAAGCCCGACCAGGCGATCGGCACGACCATGCCGAAGAACACCGGATCGGCATCCTCGAAATGCGGCCGGGGCGCGGCAAAGCTGGCGACGCGCTCTTCCGACAGCAACCGCACGCCGTTCAACTGCCCGCCATTGGCCAGCATCGCCCAAAAGCGCGCCTCGCTGCGCGCGTTGAAGATGCCGCCGACCGCCGGGATGCAGGCGCGACGGACATAGGGTCGCTCGAACGGATCGGGCATCAGGTCCACGATCAGCGGCTGCGCCTCGCGCATCATGTTGTTGTCGGGCGCGACATAGACGGCGACATCGTCCAGCTTGGCGACACGCGCTTCGGTTGCAGCGTCGGGAATGCCCATCCACAGGTCCGTTGCGCCCAGCGGTTCGGCGATCTCTTCCTTGATGAACTGGCCGAAGGGGCGGCGCTTGGGGTCGGTGCGGCGGACAATCTCGCCCACCATCCAGCCGAAGGTCATCGACTGGTAGGAGGATCGGCTGCCGGCCGGATAGACGCCCTCCATCTCGGCGATGCGGCGGCACATCCAGTCCCAGTTGGTCATCAGTTCCGGCGTCACGTCCGGCGGCATGCGCAGCACGCCGGACACATGGGACAGGATGTGGCGGACGGTTACGTCGCCCTTGCCCGCCTGCGCGAAGTCGGGCCAATAGGTCGCGACCGGCGCGTCATAATCGACCAGCCCGCGCTCGACCTGGATGTGCAGCGCCGTCGCGCTCACTGCCTTGGACACCGAATAGACGTTGAACAGCGTGTCGGCATCCACCGGCTGGCCGGTTTCGGCATTGGCCAGGCCCGCCCAGCAATCGACGATCTGCTCCTCGCCCAGCCAGGCGCAGACCTGCACGCCGATCTCCTTGCCCTCCGCGACCAGGCGATCGATCGTCTGCTGCACTGCGTCGTTGACCTTCGTCATCCTCTAGTACGCCTTTCCTGCTTGCCTTGATGGCATGGGCTATTATCAAGCAACCACTTCATAGCATAGTTGGCACGGAGGGGAAGGACCATGGCGAGCGCGGATATGATGTTCGACGATATCGAGATCACGCAGCAGGACGGCATTTGCGAGTTGCGCATCCATCATCGCGGCGGATCGGCGCAATGGGCGCCCTGGGGCGGCCTGCACCGCGACCTTGGCATCGCCTTCGCGCGGCTGGCTGCCGATCCCGACCTGCGCGTGCTCCTGATCACCGGCACGGGCGAGAATTTCTGCGCCGAGTTTCAGGCGGGTGTCGAGGCGCCGGCAATGAGCGCGGCGACCTGGGATGTCATCCTGCGGGAGGGGCGCAGCCTGCTCAACAATCTGCTGTCGATCGAAGTGCCGGTAATCGCGGCGGTCAACGGCCCCGCCTTCATCCACGCGGAGATCGCGCTGCTGGCGGACGTGGTGCTGGCATCAGAGACGGCTGTGTTCGCGGACAAGCCGCATGCGCTGGCCGGTGTCGTGCCGGGCGACGGGGTGCAGAGCATCTGGCCGATGCTGCTGGGGCCTAATCGCGGTCGCTATTTCCTGATGACGGGGCAGGAGATCGGCGCGCGTGAGGCGTTGTCGCTGGGGCTGGTGGGCGAGGTGCTGCCGCCGGATGCCTTGCTGCCCCGTGCGCGGGAACTGGCGCGCATGATTGCGGCCCGCCCGGCCATCGCCAATCGCTACACCCGGATAGTGCTGACCAAGCCGCTGCGCGAGCGACTGGCGGCCGATCTGGACCAGGGGCTGACGATGGAGGGCATGGCGATCCTGGCGATGATGCAGGGGGCGTAGCGCCGCAGGGCCTCAGACGAGGCTGATAAGGCGGCCCTGCGCGGCGGCGGCTTGCGCGGCTCTGGCAGCGGAACGATAGTTGGTCGGCGTCGTCCCGATCTGCGCGCGGAAGGCCTGCTGGAAGGATTTGAGATCGTCATAGCCGACCAGCGTGGCTACCTGCGCAATGGAGCGTCGGGTATCCCTTAACTGCTGCTGCGCGCTGCGCATACGCAGGACCCGCAAATAGGTGCGCGGCGTCATGCCCAGTCGGGCGCGAAACCGGCGGATCAGGGTCTGCTGGCTTATGCCGAGATGGGCGGCCAGCGCGCTGATCCGCAGGCCCCGCGTCGCGCGTTCGGACAGCCATATCTGCCCCGCCGCCACCAGCGGGTCATCCGACAGCCCTTCCTGCTCCACCAGCAGACCGGCCGCATCTGCAAGCGCGCCGGCCATGGCGGTGGACATGCATCGGCCGATCATCCGGGTCAGCATGCCGGCTTCCTGTGCGACGCCGCGCGCCATCATGATCCGGCCCTGCTCCAGAACGCCCGACGTCATGTCGACAGGGATATGCGGATAGCGCGCCCTGAACGCTTCGGCCCGGCGGCGACCGAGGGGGACCGGCCGGCTGCCCACAAGCCCCGCTTCCGCCAGCAGGCAGATGCCCTGGCCGGTGGCGGACAGATAGGCCCCGCCGGCGTGCTGGACCTGCAACCATTCGATGCTTTGCCGCAGGTCGGGCAGGCCAGCCGCCAGAGCAGTCGCTGCGCGTTCGAAATCCGGGACATGGATCAGCAGCAGCGGGGCCTGTTCCAGGCCATTGTCGACATCGATTTTCCGGTCCCCGGCCACACGGATGGGGCGGGCATTCTGGCCCAGCAACTTCACCTTCGTCTGCATGCCGGCATCGTCGCGCGCGCGAAACTGTTCGGCGACGCGAGTCCGCATCTGGTCGAACAGGTCCAGGAACAATCCGACGCTGGAAAGCCGGACTCCGTCAAAGCCGATCACGGCGACGTCGCGGATCATGTTTCTGTTAAAACTCCCCCGTCATTATGTGAAATTGACGCCTGACGGTGCGGCCGTCAACAGCCGATGATGCATGCAATAAGGCAGGACCAGAGCGCCGCCGACAGAGAGGATGACAATGAAGGGGCATGCAAAGGCATCGCCGGCCAGGCTGAGGTCGCGCGCGCAATTTCCGGCTGAAATCCTGGCGGAAGGGGTCTGACCTTGCCGCAGCCAAGCCGTCATTATGATCGTCTGACTGGGCGCTCCGCCATCGTTACCGGCGCCGGCACACAGGGTGTTGGGGTCGGCACCGGGCGCGCCATCGCCATGATGCTGGCCGGGGAGGGCGCGCATGTCTGCCTGGTGGATCGCGATGCCGACGCCGTGGAGGAGACCCGTCGCCATATTCTCGATGCCGGTGGCAGTGCCTTCGCCTTGCTGGGGGATGTCACCGCCAATGCGGATTGCCGGCGCTTCGTCGAGGAGACCGTGGCGCGGACCGGCCGGCTCGACATTCTGGTCAACAATGTCGGGCTGTCGACGCCGGTCATGCTGGACGCGCCGGACGAGGCGGGCTGGGACCGGGTGTTCGACGTCAATCTGAAAAGTGCGATGCTGATGTGCCGGCACGCCCTGCCGGTGATGACGTCCGGCGGCGGTGGGGCGATCGTCAATATCTCCTCCATCGCCGGCATTCGCGCGCATGGATCGGTCGCCTATGGGCCGTCGAAGGCGGCGATGATCGCGTTGGCGCGCGAGATCGCCGTGCTGCACGGCCGCGACGGCATCCGCGCCAACACCGTCGCGCCCGGCCACATGATGACGCCGCATGCCGCCCATGTCCTGCAACCGGACATGCGGGAACTGCGCCGTGCGATCGGTCCGCTGGGCATAGAAGGCGACGCCTGGGACATCGCCCATGCCGTCGCCTTCCTGGTCAGCGACGACGCGCGCTTCGTCACCGGGGCGGTGCTGCCGGTGGACGGCGGCGTCACTGAAATCGGCCCGATTCCGGCGCATTTCCTGGCGCAGGCGCTGGCTGACGGAGGCGCTGACACGGACGGATAAAGGGCGCTGCAAACCATAATCGAACGACAATGAAGCGTTGAAATGGGGAGGATTATATGAAGATCGGACACATGCTGATGGCATCCTGCGCGGCTCTCGCCTGGGCAGGGCCTGGTTTCGCGCAGACCGCTGCGCCCGAACCGCAGCGCGCGCAGAGCGCCTTCGACGAGGAACAGATCATCGTCACCGCGCGCCGGCGCGAGGAGCGGTTGCAGGACGTGCCGCTCTCCGTCAGCGCCGTGACCGGCGCGGCGTTGCAGCGCGCCAACATCTCCAACGTCTCGCAACTGAGCCGCGTCGTGCCCAGCCTGGTGTCGGTGCCGGGGCAGGGCGGCGGTCGATCGCTGCCCAGCTTCGCGATCCGCGGTCTCAGCCAGCAGGAACTGACCCTGCTCGCCGACCAGTCGGTCTCGACCTACATGGGTGACATCGTGCTGGCCCGTACCCAGGGCGTGAACGGCGCGATGTTCGACATCGGCTCGGTCGAGGTGCTGCGCGGGCCGCAGGGCACGCTGTTCGGCCGCAACACCACCGGCGGCGCGATCGTGATCCGGCCCAACCGCCCGAGCGAGAATTTCGAGGGCCGCGTCGGCGTCACCTACGGCAATCTCGACACCTTCGTGCTGGAAGGCATGCTGAACGTCCCGCTCTCGCCCAATATCCTGGTCCGCGTCGCCGGCCAGCGCCAGCGCGACGACGGCTTCGTCTATGACGAGATATTGGGCCGCAACGTCAACGACACCGCGCAGGAGGGCGTCCGCGCATCCGTGCTGATGCAGAATGACAGCGGTCTCGAGAACCTGACCGTCTACAATTATTTCCACGAGGATGACGGCGGCACCGCCAGCTATCTGGCGAAGATCCGCGCGACCGGCGGCCTCAACAGCCCGACCGTGCGCGCCCTGCGCGGCTATCGTCCGCTGGAGGAACTGCTTGCCGAACAGCAGGAGCGGGGGATCTATCGCATCGCCAGCGGATCCAACGTCTTTACCAAGGTGGAGACGCATGATGTCGCCAACACCACGACCATCCCGGTCGGCGACACGCTGACGGTCAAGAACATCCTGGGCTATCGCCATATCAAGGATAACATCTTCGACGATATGGACGGCACGTCCAACGCGCTCCACCCGCAGCAGCGCATCGACCGCACCTCGCAATTTTCCGAGGAACTGCAGTTGATGGGCGATACCGGCAATCTGAACTGGATCACCGGCCTCTATTATTTCTGGGAAAAGGGCCGCAACCAGGGCCTGTCGGCAGTCGGCGGCGCCGATCCGGGCCTGATCGAGCCGGAGGATATCTTCGGCTATCCCACCGGCGCGTTCAGCAACACCGATGTCGCCGGCCGCAACCGAAGCGTTGCCGTCTTCGCGCAGGGCACCTATCGCTTCACCGATGCGCTCAGCGTTACGGCGGGCGTGCGCTACAACCGCGACAAGCGCGAGGCGACGATCCGCAACCGCACCGCGACGGCATGTCGCTTCACCCGCGATCTCGACAATGATCCGACCACGCCGGAAACCGCCGTGCCGCTGTCGCAGTGCGAACTGACGGTCAAGGACAGCTTCTCGGAAGTGACCTACAATCTCAGCCTGGAATACAAGATCGACCCGGACAAGCTGGTCTATCTCGCCCACCGCCACGGCTACCGCACCGGCGGCTTCGGCGCGCGTGCGGGCACGGAGGCAGGCCTGCGCCGCACCTTCAAGCCGGAGACGGTCGACGATATCGAACTGGGCGTGAAGGCGGACTGGCGCATGGGCGACATGTTCCTGCGCACCAACTTCGCCGGCTATTACGCGAAATATAACGATATCCAGCGTCTGCTGACCGATCCCGCCGCAGTCCCGCCCACCACCGTCACCACCAATGCGGGCAAGGCGCGGATCTGGGGCATAGAGGCGGACATCCTTTTCCGCCCGGTGCCTATGCTGGAGCTGACCGCCAACTACGCCTACACCAATGCGAAGTTCACCAGTTTCACCTACCCGGACGGCACGGACCACAGCAACGATCCGTTCGCCCGCGCGCCGCGCAACGTCTATACGCTGGGCGCGCGCTTCATCCCGCCGATGGAGGACGCAAAGGGCGACGCCTCGATCGGCATCAGCTACTATCACACTGATGATTATACCGGGAACGACACCTATGTTCCTGGTTACACCGATGCCGAGGGCTATAATCTCGTCAATCTGGACGCCAGCTGGAACCGGATCATGGGATCGGGCTTCGACCTGGCCGTCTATGTCAACAATCTGACGAAGACGAAATACGACTTCCTGCTGATCAACCTCGACAGCCTTGGCTACACCAGCCACACGCCCGGCAGCCCGAGGACCTACGGCGCAACGCTGCGCTATCATTTCTAAGTAAAGGGGGCCGGCCCGGCGCCGCCCCCTGTGTGGGGAACGGCGCCGGGCGCGTGCGCCCGACATGATACAAATCGGAAGGCAGACATGATCAATTCCCCCTTCGCCGACACGCTGCCGATGCGCGAGCTGACGGTATCGAACCACCTCTTGGGGGACCGCGCCGCGCTCGACGCTGTCTGGGAGCGGGACGGCTACTGGTTCTTCCGTGACGTGCTGGACAAGGACGCGATCGGCCGCCTGCGCGCCGTCTATCTCGACGTGATGCGGGACCTGGGCGTCATCGACCCGGATCGCGACGACGCGGCCGTCCACAACGGCGCGCCGCTCGACGACTTCCCGATCCGCAATGACGGCACGTCAGGAGGCGACCCGCTGATGGCCCGCTATCCGCGCAACCAGTTCGTCGCCGAGCCGACCATCCAGGCTTTCTTCGCGCAGCTGTTCGGCGACGATGTCTTCTGGGTTCCCAACACCGAATATCACGCGCTGCCGCCGGGCGCCGGACGGCCGGGCCGCCGGTTCAACTTCATCCATTGCGACGGCCCCAACAACAAGGGCCTGCCGCTGCGCATCTGCTGGATGCCGCTCGCGCCCATCGACGAGGCTACCGGCGGCCTCGCTTTGGCGGAGGGCTATCACCGCCCCCGGATGGACGATTTCGCCCGTCCGCCGCAGGGCATCGCCGACGACGCGATCCCGGCGGACGCATGGCGCCGAACCCTCTACCAGCCGGGCGACCTGCTGATGTTCAGCCTGGAAACCCCGCACAGCGGCCTCGCCAACCGATCCGATCGCTATTTCCGGCTGTCGATGGACATTCGCGGCATGCCGATGTCCGGCAATATCCCGACCGTTGGCACCGTCGCCGCGCTCGACAGCTGCGCCATCGCGATCGACACGGAGCAGGGCGACCGCCGCGTCTTCCGCATCGACGAGGACACCTTCTGCCGCATCACGCGCGGCCGCCTGACCGGCATGCCGCTGGAACTGGATGAAATCCCGCAGCTCGTGAAGATCGGCGATCCGGTCTATGTCGCATCCGACCACGGGACCGCGACCTTCATCCGCCCGCAGCACTGACCGCGCTGGGACGATGCCGGCGCGCATTCTCTTCCGCAACGGCCGGCTGTGGAACGGCCGGGACGATGCCGCGATCGACGCCGACCTGCTGGTCGATGACGGCGTCGTCCGCGCGATCGGGCAGGGGATCGATGCGGAGGGTGCGCGCGAAATCGATGCGCGGGGCGGTACGATCATCCCCGGCCTGATCGAGGCGCACGGGCATTTGAGCTTCCCGATCGTCACCTACGCTTATCATATCGAGGATACGCCGCCCGAGGAGACGGTCCTCATCACCATGCACAATGCCCGGCGGCTGCTCGACGCGGGCTTTACCGGAGTGATCTGCGCGGGATCGCCCCGCATCCGTTCCGAAGTGGTGATCCGCAACGAGATCGACGCCGGCCTGATCCCCGGCCCGCGCCTGCTCGCCTCAACGCCCACGCTGACCGCCACCGGCGGGCTGAACGACACGGAGCAGTTGCATCACAAACGTTCCGTCGCCGCGTTGGTATGCGACGGCCCGGAAGAGATCCGCCGCGCGATCCGCCTCTGCTATCGGGAGGGTGTGGATGTCGTGAAGCTCAATATCTCGGGCGACGATTTCTTCCCGCGACCGCATGGCCGGGTAACGACCATGGCGGAGGACGAGGTGGCGATGGCCTGCGGCACCGCGCATGACCTCGGCCTGCTGGTGGCGGCCCATGCCCGGTCGGCGGAGTCGGTGAAGCGCGCGGTGCGCTGTGGCGTGGACATCATCCACCACGCCGACTTCTGCGATGCGGAGGCTATCGACCTGCTGGAAACGGCGAGGGATCGAGTCTTCGTCACGCCCAGCATCGGCTATTATCACCGGCTGTTGCATCATAGCGGCATGCCCGACGCGGTCCTCGCCAGCATGCGCGTGCGCGAGGCGATGGACGCGAACATCGCCACCCACCGGGAACTGCACCGACGCGGGCTGCGCATGCTGGTCGGCGGCGACTATGGCCTGCCGTTCATGCCCAACGGCCTCAATGCGCAGGATGTCGCGCATCTCGTCACCTATCTGGGACTGACGCCGGTGGAGGCGCTGCGAGCGGCGACCTACCATGGCGGATTGGCGATGCGGCGGGAAGGGGGCTTGCTCGTCGAGGGCGCACCGGCCGACCTGCTGCTGGTCGATGGCGACCCGACCAGCGATCCGGCGTTCGTCGCCGATGTGGCGAAGCTGCGGGCGATCATGAAGGGCGGCCTGCTGCACAAGGCGCCGGGGCCATGAGCTTCAACATCTTCCAGCTCGCCTATGTCACCGACGATATCGACGCCGCCGTCCGCCACGCCGGCGCGGCGATGGGCATCGGCGCGTTTCAGGTCAACCGATCGATGGCGATCGAGACCGGCGAGGGGATAGCGATCGCGCATTTCGCGCTGGCCTTTCTGGGCGAGACGCAGATCGAGATCATCCAGCCCGCCGGTGGCGCGGATGCCGTCTATCGCGATGGCATCCGGCAACAGGGTGGGGCGCTCAGCTTCCATCATGTCGGCGCGCTGATCACCGACGAAGCCGCATGGCAGGCCACCGTCCGCGCGATCGAGCAATCCGGAGAGGCCGTCCCGGTGCGCGGCGCGTTCGGGGATGTGATGCATTACCTCTACGTCGATCGCCGAGCGACTTTGGGCCATTATTGCGAATATATGTGGCGGACCCCGGCGGGCGCCGGGATTTTCGACGCGGTACCGCGCCATTGAGAGGGCGGTCGCGGGGACGAGGAGCTGCCGCGTGACCGATCTGCCGACCTTCGCCGCTGCCGACGACTGCCCGCATGCCCCCACCGACGATCCCAGCTGGCAGGAAAGCGCGCTGTTCGTCTGGCATGACCTGGAGGCCAGAGTGGGCGGCTTCTGGCGGCTGGGGCAGGAGCCGGTGGTGCAGGCGCTCAACAGCTGCTTTGGCATGTTCACCGCAGATGGCACCCGCTTCCGCTCCAACGTCACCGGCGTGCCGATGGCACCGGCCGACCGGGGCGACACGCATATGGGCTGGGGTCGCGAACTGCGGGTCGATCTGGACCGGCTGGCGATCAGCGCCGACTTCCCCGATTGCCAGGCGGCACTGACCTTCACGGATTTCCATCCCCGCTACGAATATACCACGCTGGTGAAAGGGCCGCCCATGCCGGACGGCACTGCGCATCATTTCGAGGTGGCCGGCAGCGTCACCGGCACGGTGCGGCTGGCTGATCGGGAGATTGCCGTCAACGCGCTCGGCTATCGCGACCGCTCCTGGGGACCGCGTACCTGGGGGACGCTGCGCTCGACCCGCTGGTGGCCGACCGTGTTCGGCCCGGACCTCTCGGCTCATGTGCTGGGCGTCGTGACGGAGAGCGGGCATTACATGAAATTCGGCTATGTCATGCGCGACGGAAAGCCGACCGCGATCGTCGATTCCGAGATACTGGTCGCGCTGGAGTCCGATGCGCTCAGCCCCCGCTCCGGCACGGCGCGGCTGACACTGGAAACCGGCGAGCATCTCGACCTCAGTTGCCAGCGCAGCGACGGCGTCGTCCTGCACGTGCGCGGCTACACGGCGGTGGAGTGCATCGGCACGGCGCGGCTGGGCGACCGGATCGGCATGTCGAACCTGGAGGTCTGCACCAATCCCACGGGCGGCAACCGGCAGCCGGTGCTGGCTATCGGCGCCAATAACGGACAGGGGCTGAGCCGCGCATGACGCAGATACTCGCGCCGCAGGACGCGCTGCCGCTGCCCCTGAGGCCCGAGGGGGTAACCGCCCATTGGCTGACGGCCGCGCTCCGCCAGCGGCACCCGGCGCTGACCGTCACCGATGCCGCGATCGTCGATGTCATGACCGGCACCTCGACCAAGATCCGCGTCCGCCTGACCTGCGAAGGCGAGGGCGCGCAGGACGTGCCGCCGACCCTGATCGTCAAGGGCGGGTTCGAGGCGCACAGCATCGACATGGGGCCAATGTACGCGAACGAGACGCGCTTCTACGCCGATGTGCTGCCCTATGTGTCGATGCCCTCGCCGACCTGCTGGTTCGCGGGCAGCGATCCGTCGTCGCACCAGTCGATCGTGATCATGGAGGATCTGAAGCGCCCGGGCGTCGAATTCTGCGACGCGCTCCGGCCGCAACGCTTCGATCAGGTCGCGCGGCGCATGGACGCAATGGCGCACTATCATGCGGAAACCTGGAATTCGCCGGAGTTCGAGGCGGGCGGGCGCTGGGCCGATATCGGCAGCCGGTTCGAGACATGGGGCCTGGAATTCATGCGCCGCTTCTTCGTGCCGGACGTCTGGGCGCATTACATGGCCTCGCCGCGCGGGGCGGCGACCTCCGTCCTGTGGCACGACCGCGAATGGATGGAGCGAGCGCTGAAGAGCATCGGCGAGATCCAGTTCGCCCAACCCCGCTGCATGATCCACGGCGACACGCATCTGGGCAACCTCTTCATCTATGAAGACGGCAGCCCCGGCTTCTTCGACGCGCAGGTTGCGCGCACCGCCTGGCACCATGAAGTCTCCTACCATATCGTCTGCGCACTCGACGCCGCCGACCGCAGGCGCTGGGAGGGTGCGCTGCTCGAACGCTATCTGGTCGCCCTGCGCAGCCATGGCATCGACGCGCCGGATTTCGAGCATGCCTGGCTCGACTATCGCCGCTCGATCGCCTGGGGCCTGTTCATCTTCCTCACCAACCCGACCAAATATCAGACCGAAGCGGTCAACACCGCTTATGCCGCCCGCTTCTCGCAGGCGGCGCTGGATCATGACCTCAGGCGCCTGCTCGCCTAGCCGGTCGTTCCGGTTCCCCCGCACAGAATGACAGGGATCGCGTCGAAGGCATTGTCGAACAGGGTCTGGACAGGTCGCGTCTCCTCCTCCGCCAGCCATTGCCGGACGACATGGCGATAGACCGCCATGAACAGAGCCACCATCAGCCGCTGTTCCGGGGTCGGCTCCGCGCCGCCCTGATCCATTGCGATCTGGTCGCAGAGCATGTCTTCCCAGAACTCGAACTTTTCATGGGCGCGGGCGCGCAGCGCTGGGGTCGAAGCGCTCAGCCGTCCGATGCGCACATGCCAGTCATGATCGGCCCGATATTCGGCGATGAAGTCGTCGAGCGCCGCGCGCAGCCGGGCGAACAGCGGCTTGTCGCTCGGCTGACGGGCGAGGCTGTCGCGCAGGCCCTTTCCCTCCGAAATGTTCCAGTTGAGGACGATGTCCGCCTTGGTCGGGAAATGGCGGAAGATCGTCCGGCGCGATACGCCGACGCGATCGGCGATCTCCTCGACCGTAACATTGTCGAAGCCGCGTTCGATCAGCAACGGAATGGCTTCGGAAAACACGGCCTGCCGCACGGCCGCAAGCCGCTCCTCCGCTGCGGCATGGGCAGCGGGTGGTCGGCGATCTGGCGCGGGTGGATCTGCGCGCTCCATGGGCAAGCCTCTCCTGCAAGACCAGCATCATAACGGCACCGGGTGCCAGGGCGAGCAGGCTGCGCGAAAGGATCATGTCCTTGATCATGTCGGAACGGCACGAGCCGCGCGGCCTGCGTTGATTGACCCCTGCAAGGCGGCCGATCATGACGAGCCGCATAGTGTTCCATCAAAGTGAGATGCTGTCTTGGCCGAGGCTTATATCATCGCAACCGCACGTTCCGCAGGCGGCAAGCGCAAGGGACGCCTGTCGGGCCATCATCCTGCACATCTCGCGGGCATGATGCTGGACGAACTGGTCGCGCGGGGCGGTTTCGATCCGGCGATGGTGGACGATGTCATCATGGGCTGCGTCAGCCAAGTGAGCGAGCAGGCCAGCAATATGGGGCGCAACTCCATCCTGTCGTCGCGGACGATCCCCGAAAGCGTGCCCGGCACGACCGTGGAACGGCAGTGCGGATCGAGCCAGCAGGCGTTGCATTTCGCGGCGCAGGCGGTGATGTCCGGCGCGATGGACATCGTCATCGCCGGCGGCGTCGAGAGCATGACGCGCGTGCCGATGGGATCGACCACGGCGCTGGCGGTGCAGGCGGGCATGGGCACCGCCTCCAACCCCGGTCGCATGGCGCGCTATCCGGGTGCCGATTTCAGCCAGTTCCCCGGCGCGGAGGCGATCGCGGTCAAATATGATCTGTCGAAGCAGGAGATGGACTTGTTCGCGCTCGACAGTCATCGCAAGGCGGCGGCTGCGACGGAAGCCGGCGCTTTCCATGCGGAAATCTTCCCCTTGACGGTGCAGGGGCCGGACGGCGCGGAGATGATCCACGATGTGGACGAGGGCATCCGCTTCGGCGCGACGGAAGAGGCGATCTCCGGCGTCAAGCTGATCAGCGAGGGCGGCCGGCTGACGGCGGCGACGGCGAGCCAGATCTGCGACGGCGTCAGCGGTCTGATCATCGTCAACGAACAGGGCCTCAAACGGCTGAACGCGACGCCGTTGGCGCGTATTCACCAGATGACCGTCGTCGGCGGCGATCCGATCATCATGCTGGAAAGCCCCATCCCCGGCACCGCGCGCGCACTGGAACGGGCGGGCCTGAAGATCGACGATATCGACCTGTTCGAGGTGAACGAGGCTTTCGCCTCGATCCCCATGGCTTGGCTGAAGGCGACGGGCGCGGACCCGGCGCGGCTCAACGTCAACGGTGGCGCGATCGCGCTTGGCCATCCGCTCGGCGCCAGCGGCACGAAGCTGATGACCACGCTGGTCAACGCCCTCCACGCCCGCGGCAAGCGCTACGGCCTTCAGACCATGTGCGAGGGCGGCGGCATGGCGAACGTCACGATCATCGAGCGGCTGTAGCCGCTCAGCCGGCGGCAGTCGGCGCGCCCTTCGATCCCGGCATCATGACCGCGCGGCCGCTTGCCAGCAGTCGCCCGGACTGGTCGGTCACGCGTGCGTCGACTGTGATGATGCTGCGCCCCGCGCGGATGATGTCGGCGCGGATCGTCACCGGCGCCTTCGCCATCGGCCGGTGGAAGTCGGTGCGCAGGTCGATCGTCGAGACATAGCCGCCCGCCTTCGCCAGCCACGCATAGGAACAGGTCGCGTCGATCATCGCCGACACGACCCCGCCATGCACCAGCTCGGTATCCGGATTGCCCAGCATCTCCGCGCGCGGCATCGCCACCAGCGTCACGCCATCCTCGTCGATCGCGACCGGGCGCAGCCCCAGCCAGCTGTTGAACGGGGACGCGGCAATGCGCGTGGCGAGCTCTTCCAGGCTGATCATGCCCGATCCATAGATGCGACGCGCCCGCGATGGAAAGCGCCCCGCGCCAGCCATCACGCATATGGGCTTTGCCGCCCAGCCTTGCGTCGGGCGGCGCGATCCCCTCAACTGCGCCCCGGAAGGAGAGGATGGATGGAAACGGTCGCGACCGGCCTGCTGATTCCCGAAGGGCCCGTGGCGCTGCGCGACGGCTCCGTGCTGTTCGTGGAGGTCGGGCGCGGCACCCTGAGCCGCCTGCTGCCGGACGGCACCGTCGCTCTCGTGGCCGACATGGGTGGTGGCCCGAACGGCGTGGCCATCGGTCCGGACGGCGCCGCCTATGTCTGCAACAATGGCGGCGGCTTCGACGCGCAACTGGTCGACGGGCGGATCGCGATCGGCTTCGCGCCCGACCGCTATGTCGGCGGCTCGATCCAGCGCGTCGATCTCGCGAGCGGCGCCGTCACCACCCTCTACGCCGCCTGCAACGACGCGCCGCTGCTCGCCCCCAACGACATCGTCTTCGACGCAACGGGCGGCTTCTGGTTCACCGACCACGGCACCAGCTCTGCCACGGCCAAGACCTATGGCGGCCTCTATTACGCCCTGCCGGACGGCAGCGCGATTCGCCGCGTGCGCTCCGGGCTGCTGTCGCCCAACGGCATCGGCCTGTCGCCGGACGGCCGCTGGCTCGCCTGGGCCGATACCCAGACCGCCCGGCTGTGGCGCGCGCAGGTCACTGGCCCCGGCACCCTCGTCGATTATCCCGGCGCGCCCGGCGAAGTCCTCGCCACCGCGCCCGGCCATGTCATGCTCGACAGCCTGGCGGTGGAGGCGGATGGCCGCACCTGCATCGGCTCCATCGGACAAGGCGGCATCACGATCGTCGATCCGACCGGCGCGATCGACCACCTCCCGCTCGACGACTTTATGGTGACCAACCTCTGCTTCGGCGGCGAGGACAACCGCGACGTGTGGATCACCGCCGCCGGCACCGGCCGCTTGCTGCGCGGACGCTGGCCGCGCCCCGGCCTCCCATTGGCGTTCACGGCCTGAAACCCGCTCTTGTCTTTCGCCCGCCCCGACGCGAAGAGGGCCGGGCATGGACAGCAGCAACGCGATAACCCCGGCGCAGGCCCGGATATTGGAGGCAGCCGCCACGCTGTTCCGGCGGGACGGTTTCGCTGGCACCTCGATGGACGCCATCGCCGCGCTCGCCCGCATGTCGAAGCGCACGCTCTACGCCGCCTTCCCGGACAAGCGCGCCATACTGGAAAGCGTGCTCGACCGCTTCATCGCCGCCCGCTACGCCGCAATCGCGCGCATGATCCGCGACGACAAGACCGACCATGCCATGCTGCTGCACGTCGCGCAGGGCCTGCATGACGCCGCCACCGACGACGAGTCGATGACAATGTACCGGCTCCTGGTGTCGGAGGCGGGCAGCCTGCCGCAACTCGCCTTCACCGCCAATCGCGATGGCCTGGCACAGGCGGTCGCGATGCTGCGCGGCCCGCTGCACGGCTGCGGCGTGGCCGACCCGGATCGGGCCGCGCTCCTCCTCTACGACCTCGTCGTGCGCGCACCGATGCACCGTCGCCTCGTCGATATCGACAGCCTGCACATGGACGTGCCGACGCTGGTCGACATCGTCCTGCGCGGGGTGGAGCGTCGCTGAAACCTCAGCCCGGCCGCACGAAGCGGTTCTGGATATCCCCGAAGATATAGCTCCGGTTCGCGTCCTCGTCGAACGCATCCAGCGTCCATCCGCCCGGATGGATGCTGGTACGGATCGCCTCCGGCTCCGGCAGCAGCGCCACCTCGTCCCCCTGAATGTAGAAATCGCGCCCGCTCACATGACCGGCCGCATCGGTACACAGCCACACCACCAGCGCGGCGACATGCTCGGGCAGGGCGGTCATGCGCGGCTGCGCCATCGGCTTGTTCCACAGCAGCGGGATGCCGATCCGCGCGCATTCGGTGATGGTCTGCTCTATTTCCGGCGTATAGGTGCCGGTCAGGTGCGAGACCGGCCGGATCAGGTTGGCGCGCACGCCAAATTCGCCCAGTTCCCGCGCGATCGTCCGGGTCAGCCCCAGCAGGCCCTCCTTCGCCGCCGAATAGTTCGCCATGCCCCAATGGCCAAAGCCCGACGGCGATCCGGTATTGACGATGACGCCCGCCTTCTGCGCGAGCATGTGCGCGGCGGCGGCGCGACAGGTGTGGAAGCTCGCGGTCAGGCTGACATCCATGCACAGATTCCAGTCCTGGTCGGTCATCCTGTCGATGCGTGCCGGGCGGACGATGCCGGCATTGTTGATCAGAATGTCGATGCGACCGAAATGATCGATGGCCGCCTGCACGGTCGCCTCCGCGCCCTCGCGCGTGGCCACGCTCGAACACTGGCCGATCGCCTCGCCGCCCAGGTCGCGGATTTCCTGCGCCACGGCCTCGGCCAGCGAAGCATCGCCTGCCTCTGTGCCATAGGGGCCCCCGCCCAGATCGTTGACGATCACCTTCGCACCCTGCTGCGCCAGCAGCATCGCTTCCGCGCGGCCGATATTGCGGCCTGCGCCCGTAACGACGGCGACCTTGCCTCTCAGTCTCTGCATTTGCCTTTGTCCTCTTCCAATATCAGTCCGCCAGTGCCGCCAGCGCCGCCGCCTTCTGACGCACCGGCGCGCGCACATCATCGCCCACCAGCAGGCGCGTGGGCGGCGCATCGCTGTCCAGCGCCGCCAGTATGGCGGTCGCGACATGTTCGGGCGGGCTGGCGGCGGTGGCGTAATAGCCGTCCAGCATCGCCTTGCCCTGGCCCGAGACAAAGTCATAGGCGGGCAGGCGCAGCTGCGCCTCGCGCGTGCCGTGGCTGATGAAGCGCGTGGCGATGGCGCCGGGTTCGACCAGCATGGTGCGGATGCCGAAGCCCGCAACCTCCTGTCCCAGCGCCTCCGTCATGCCTTCCAGCGCGAATTTGCTGGCGCAATAGGCCGACAGGCCCGGCGTGCCGTTGAGGCCGCAGCCCGAGGATATCTGCACGATCACGCCAGCGCCGCGCTCGCGAAAATGCGGCAGCAGCGCCTGGGTGAGCGCCCAGGGGCCAAACAGGTTGACGTCGATCAGCGCGCGCGCCTCCTCGATTGAGGTTTCCTCGAACGCGCCGAACAGGCTCTGGCCGGCATTGTTGACCAGGATGTCGATCGGGCCGCCGGCGATTGCGGCCTTCGCTGCTTCCCGAACTTGCGCCGGATCGCGCATGTCGGCGGAGAATGCGATGGCGTTGGTTTCGGCTCCGAAAGCCGTCAACGTCGCCTGGTCACGGCAGATGCCGACGATGCTGTCGCCGCGGCCCAGCACGGCTCGCGCCAGGGCGGTGCCGATGCCGCTCGATATGCTGGTGATCAGCCAGCGGCGTGGCTGCGTTGATGACATGACTCGCCCTTCCCGTTGTCAGATCGAAAGTGGCTTGCGCCGGCTCAGCAATGTGCGGGCTGAAATGCCCGCGCCGACGGCCAGCACCACCAGCCCGAAGACGATGAACACACCCGCCAGGCCAGCGACGCCGCGTATCCAGGCGGCGAAGAAGGGAAAGGCGAGCTGCGCGCCGAACATCACGCCATTGGCCAGCCCGATCGCCTGCGCGCCCAGATGCGGTGGACTGACGGCCATGGCGGTCGCGCTGACATTGGGGGCCATCATCGCCACCATTGCGCTGTTGAGCACCACGGCCAGCGTGAAGAGCGCTACGCTGCTCGACAGACAGCCGATCACCAGCGCCGCGCCCATGACCAGCATCGACACGATCCAGACGCCATGCGTGCCAACAGCCCGGTGCGCCCGGCCATAGCAGGCAGCGGCAAGGACGGCGGCGATCGAGCCGATGGTGGCGGGGATGGCGAGCAGGCGTATGTCGCCGATGCCGAGTTCGGTGAGATAGATGGGCGCATAGATCGGGCTGACCAGCATCCCCATGCCGGCCAGCGCCGCCAACAGTAGCAGGAAGAGCATAGCGGGGCTGAACAGTCCGCCAGTAGCTGTCGCTGAACCGTGGCCGTTCGCCATGCCGAGCGATGGGGGTAGCATCAACACCAGCGGGACCACCGGCAGGGCGAGCAGATTGACGAGGAAAGCGTAGCGCCAGTCGATATGGCCGATCGCGCCGATCAGCGGGAACATCAGGATCGCGGTTGCGCCGCCGACCATGGAGAACCAGCCGAACATCGCCATGCGCCGCTCCGTCCGCAGCGCGCCGATGCCGGTCAGCGCGCCGGTGAAGACGCCCGACAAGGCGAGGCCCAGGATCAGCCGCGCCGCCAATATCGCCCACAGGTCGTCAAGCAGGGCGGGGGCCGCGCCCGCCGCCGCGAACAGCAACAGCGCCGGCAGGAAGACCGCGCGGCATCCGAAGCGGGCAACCAGCATGCCCGCGATCGGCGCGCCGAGTGCGAAAGCAAAGCTGGCCAGCGTGCCAACCAGTTCGGTCAGCAGCGCCACATGGGGCGTGCCCGCAAAGCTGCGCTCTATCTGCGGCAGCACCAGGCCGGGCGAGAACAGGCCGACGGTTGGAAACAGGCCGCAACTCAGCAGCGCCACGATGCCGATCCGGCTCAGGTCGACGCCCTCCGGCGCGACGTGCGTTTGTGCGTGCATGCTTCTCTCCCGTCCTGGCCTTTGCGGCGCCGGGCGCGAGAGCTTTCAGAAATGCGTCTTACAGGCAATCGAACGGGATGTTGCATGCAAAACAGCGAGGATGTGATGGGATGAGGCCGCCCCTTGGCGTCGCTGCCGGACGGGCACAGACCCGGCGCGGGCGATACGAGTCGTCCACGAACAGGAGAGGGGAGAGCGGTGAAAAGCGTCATCCTGCTGAACGGCGTGGCCGATCATCTGCCGGCCGCGCTCGCAGCCCAGCCCTGGGCCGAGCGGGCGTCGCGCATCGTCGTGCAATTGGCTGCGCCAGCTCAGGCGGAGCCGCCGATCTATGATGCGATAGTCGAAATCTGGTCGGACGCGCCGATCGTGCTGGACGGCATGGCGGCCGACTGGGACCGGATCGATATCCGCTCGTCGCAGGAGGTGATCGGCAAGGCGGCGGACAGGACAGCGCCTGTCGGCGTCTCGCCCGGCCTGTCGCAACTGTCCTTCATCCAGGCGATCGACGGCCTGCCGCGCGCAGAGATAGAGCGGCACTGGGACGAGCATATTCCGCTCGCTCGCGACATCCATGTCGGCATGGACCGCTATGTGCAGGACCGGCTCTCCGCTGCGCCTGAAGGTGCGCGCCCGTGGTTCGGCATGGCGCATCTGCATTTCCCGAGTGCCGACGCCCTGCGCGACGGCCTGTTCCGCTCGCCTGATGATGTGGCGGTCATCGGCGCGGACGTCGCGGAGTTCGTCAGCGATTACGCCACCATGCTGGCGATCGAACATGTGGTGAAGGGCTAGGCGATGGATCTGGGACTGGCAGGCAAGCGGGCGCTCGTCACGGGCAGCAGTTCCGGCATCGGCGCAGGCATTGCGCGCATGCTGGCGGCGGAAGGCTGCGCGGTGGTGGTGCATGGCCGCGATGCCGACAAGGCGCGTGCGGTGGCCGAGCCGATCGGCGCGACGGTGGCCATCGGCGACCTGTCCACCGATGCCGGGGCGCAGGCCGTGGCAGAGGTCGCGGGCGACATCGACATATTGGTGAACAATGCCGGCGGCGCGGTGGGCACGTCGGCAATGCATTGGACGCAAGTGGACGAGGCCGGCTGGGAGGGAACCTATCAACTGAACGCCATCGCCGCAGCGCGGATGATCCGCCGCCTGCTGCCGGCGATGCAGGCGAAGGGCTGGGGCCGCATCATCAACGTCGCCAGCGCGGCGGCGAGCCAGCCCATTGCCTTTGGCCCGGACTATGGCGCGGCCAAAGCAGCGATGCTCAACATGACGGTCAGCCTGGCGAAGGCGCTGGGCGACTGCGGCGTCACCGCCAACAGTGTCAGCCCCGGCATGATCCTGACGCCGGCGGTGGAGGCTTGGCTCGACAATCTGAAAGGCACGATGGGCTGGGGCGATATCGCGCTGGAAGAAGCGGAGGCGCGCGCCGCGCGTGAACTGACGCCCATCCCCGTCGGCCGCATTGGGCGGGTGAAAGAGATCGCCCATGTCGTGTGCATGATCGCGAGTCCCAGCGCCGGATATATGACCGGCGCGAACGTCCGCGTGGACGGCGGGCAGGTGCAGAGCGTGAATTGAAAGTGCGATCCATCGAATAGCCGATGATTGTGCGGTCAACTGGCGTCGCACGGCCCGACCATTAGGATCGCGGAAGAACAAGAGCGGGAGAGATGCGCCGATGGCCACCCTGATCCACGCGGCCAGCCCGCCGCCCGACCATGTGCGGCCCGATCTGGTGGTCGCCTTCGACGCCTATCATCCGGTCGAAGGGGCGGAGGACTATCAACAGGCCTTTTCGCGGATGCACCGCGCCGATGTGCCCGACATCTTCTGGTCGCCCTTCAACGGCGGCCACTGGATATTGCGCCGACGCGAGCATATCGCGGAGGCATTCGCTGACTGGAGCCGCTTCACGTCGCGCAATGGCGTGTCGGTCGACGCGCGCGATCAGGCCAATCACGGCGTTCGCCCGCGCCTGTCGCCGATCGAGGATGATCCGCCCGAACAGCAAAGCTACCGCAAGCTGTTCGCCCCCGCCTTCACCGCATTGGCCGTCAAACAGTTGGAAGCCGACGCCCGCGCGCTGGCGGTGGAACTGCTGGAGGAGATGAAGCCGCGCGGGCGGTGCGATTTCGCGACCGAGTTCGCGCAGCATCTGCCGATCCGCATCTTCATGGCGATGCTCGACCTGCCGGAGGCCGACCGGCTGTGGCTGCTGCCGCTGGCTTCGGCGCAAGTGGGGGCAACGCCGGAGAAGGGCGCGGCCATGGCGAAGCTGGCCGACTATATCACCGGCCATGTCCTCGCCCGCCGCGACAATCCGGGGGACGACCTGATCAGCCGGATTGTCACGTCGCAGATCGACGGCGCGCCGGTCCCGGTGGAAAAGGCGATCGGGATATGCCTGTTGCTGCTGGTCGGCGGGCTGGACACGGTCGCGACGATGATGAGCCAGATCATGCTGTTTCTGGCGCAGTCGCCGGCGCATCGTCAGGCGCTGGCCGCCGACGCGAAGCTGCTGCCGAATGCGATCGAGGAATTTCTCCGTCGCTTCTCCCTGACCAATCCCGCCCGCGCCGTAGCGCAGGACATGGAGTTCCACGGCGTCATCATGCGCGCGGGCGACATGGTGATGCTGTCGACACCGCTCGGCGGGATCGATCCCGAGACCTATGACGATCCGCTGGCCGTGGATTTCGCGCGCAAGTCCACGACCAAGACGACTTTCGGCGCGGGGCCGCATGTCTGCCCCGGATCGATGCTCGCCCGCGCGGAAATCCGCGTGCTGCTGGAGGAGTGGCTGGCGCGCATACCCGATTTCCACGTCGATCCAGACGATAGCCCGCGCATCACGACCGGCGTCAATATCACCGTCGACCGGCTGCCGCTGGTCTGGTGAGGGCGCGGGCCTCCCATCACGAGATAAAGGCAAAGAGGACTTCATGACAGACATCCGTTTCGACAACCGCGTGGCGATCATCACCGGCGCGGGCAACGGCCTTGGCAAGGATTATGCGCTGGAACTGGCACGGCGCGGCGCGAAGGTGGTAGTCAACGATCTGGGTGGCAGCGGATCGGGGCAGGGGGAATCCCACAATGCGGCCGACCTTGTCGTTCAGGAAATCCGCGATGCCGGCGGAGAAGCCGTCGCCAATTACGACAGCGTCTCGACCCGCACCGGCGGCGCGGCGATCGTGCAAAGCGCGCTCGACGCCTTTGGCAAGGTCGACATCTGCATCAACAATGCGGGCTTCCTGCGCAATGGCCGGTTCGAGGATTTGACCGACCAGCAGATCGACGCAATCATCGACGTGCATCTGAAGGGCGCGATCTACGTCGCCCAGCCGGCCTACAGGGCGATGCGCCAGAACGGCTATGGCCGTTTCCTGTTCACTGGCTCCGCATCGGCCATGTTCGGCCATGCCTGGCAGGCCAATTATGCTGCGGCCAAGGGCGGCCTCATGGGCCTCAGCCATATCGTCGCGATCGAGGGGTCTGCTTATGGCATCACCTCCAATCTGCTGATGCCGACCGCCCAGTCGCGGCTGGCGGCGGAGATGGACGCGGGCTTCATGGAAATCCCCGCCTTCGCGCAATCGGTGCAGGGCGCCGACTATGCCGCCAGCGCCGACCGGATCGAGGTGCCCTTCAACACCCCGCTGGTCGTCTATCTGGTGAGCGAGCAATGCACATCGACGCACGGCATCTACACCCAGAATAGCGGCCGCTACGCCAAGGTGCGGATCAGCGCCGCCGATGGCTGGGTCGCGCCGATGGGGCCGACACCGCCGTCGGTCGAGGATGTCGCGGCGCATTGGGAGCAGGTCTGCGATCCGGCGATCGAGCATCAGCCGCTGACCGTCTATGAGGAGTTCAGCGCGGTGGCGCAGGCGGCGCGCCGGCAGGGCGCGCTGTGATCGGCCGCGGGCGCGTGGCGGCGGCGCTGCTGGCGCTGGCGGTCGCTGCGCCTGCTCTGGCCCGGCCGCCGATGGCCGACAGCCTGCCGCTGCCTGAACCGGGCTTTGCCGGCAAGGTGGGGCAAACCTTCCGCGAATCCGATCCGCCGACCCCGCGCGGGGCGGTGCAGGCCCCGGCGGGCGCGCCCAATATTCTCGTGATCCTGCTCGACGATTCCGGCTTCGGCCAATATGCGGCGTTCGGCGGCGCTATTCCCTCGCCCGCGATAGACGAACTGGCGCGGGAGGGGCTGCGCTACAACCGTTTCCACACCGCCGGCATCTGCTCGCCCACCCGCGCCGCGCTGCTGACCGGGCGCAATCCGCACAATGCCGGTGTCGGCATCGTGACCGAGTTGTCGAGCGGCTATGACGGCTATACTGGCGTCATCCCGCAGACGACGACTCCGTTCGCCCGAATCTTCCGCGATCATGGCTATGCCACCGCGATGTTCGGCAAGAACCACAATACACCGACCGCGCAGGCGGGCGGAGGCGGCCCCTTCACGCATTGGCCCAACGCCTTCGGCTTCGACTATTTCTACGGCTTCAACGCCTGGGGCACGAGCCAGTATCAGCCGCTGCTGTTCGAGAACAACCGGCCGCTGCCGCCCTCGACCGATCCCGACTATCACCTCACCAGCGACCTGGCGGATCGCGCCATCCGCTGGATCGGCGAGGCGAAGGGCGCGCATCCCGATCAGCCCTGGCTCGCTTATGTCGCGACCGGCGCGGTGCATGCGCCGCATCACGCGCCTTCGGAATGGATCGACCGCTTCAAGGGCCGCTTCGACAAGGGATGGGACGCCTATCGCGAAGATGTCTTCGCACGGCAAAAGGCGCTGGGCGTCATCCCCGCCGACGCCAAACTGACGCCGCGACCGGCGGAAATTCCGGCCTGGGACAGCCTGTCGCCGGATCAGAAGCGCATCAACGCCCGCCAGATGGAGGTGTTCGCCGGCTTCGCCGCCCACACCGATGCGCAATTGAAACGGCTGGTCGATGCCGTGCGCGCCATGCCGGACGGCGACAACACGCTGATCGTCTATATAGCCGGCGACAATGGCGCGAGCGCCGAAGGCGCGATGACCGGCACGCTCAGCGAACTCGCCCCGTCCGACGGGCTGGAAAAGGAAGCGCAGCCGACGCTGGAAAGCCTCAAGGACCTGGGCGGCCCGCGCTACAACAACAACTATCCCGCCGGCTGGGCCTGGGCGGTCAACACGCCCTTCCGCTACTACAAGCAGGTCGTCTCGCATCTGGGCGCGACGCGCAATCCGATGGTGATCGCCTGGCCGAAGCGCATCGCGCAGGGCGGCCAGCTGCGCACCCAATATGCCGATGTCACCGACATCGCGCCGACCCTGCTGGAGGCGGCGGGTCTGGCGGCGCCGGCCAGCGTCGATGGCATCGCGCAAAAGCCGATGGACGGCGTCAGCCTGCTCCCGACCTTCGCCGATGCCAGCGCGGCCGAGGTGCGCGACCGCCAGTATTTCGAGGTATTCGGCAACCGCGCCATCTATGATCGCGGCTGGATGGCGTCGGCGAAACTCGCCGACCCGTGGGAGCCAAATCGCGCCGCGCTCGACCCGGACAAGGCGACCTGGGAACTCTACGATCTCGCCCACGACTTCACCCAGTCCCGCGATCTCGCCGCGCGCGATCCCGCCCGGCTGAAGGCGCTTCAGGACCTCTGGTGGCAGGAGGCCGAACGCAACCAGGTGCTGCCGCTCGACTGGCGCGCGGGCGAACGGCTCGCGGCGCTGGCGCGACCCGCCACGCGGCGCAGCTTCACTTTGTATCCCGGCACCGCCGGCCTTGCCGAAGCGATCGCGCCGCCGCTGCACAACCGCTCCTGGACGGTGACCGCGCATGGCGCCTTCACCCCGACCGACAGCGGCGTGCTGGCGACACAGGGCGGCATGACCGGCGGCTGGGCCCTACGCATGGCGGACGGCAAACTCGTCTTCGATTATAATCTTCAGGCGATCCGCCATTTCCGCGTGGCAGCCGACCAGCCCCTCCCGGCCGGAACGAAAAGCATCGCCGTCCGCTTCAGCTATGAAGGCAAGCCGGGCGAGCGGGGCAGGCCCGCAACGATCAGCCTGCTGGCGGATGGCAAGCCCATCGGCGGCGGCGCCTTGTCGCGCACGAGCGGCTCGGTTTTCTCGCTGAACGAAGGGATGGACGTCGGCGCGGACTATGGATCGCCGGTGGCGGACTATGTCCTGCCGGCCCCCTTTACCGGCAAGCTCGACACGATTGTCGTCGACCTCGACTGAACGGAGAAGATGCGCGCATGAAGGCAACACGATTTCACGGCCATGGCGACGCATCCGTGCTGCGCTACGAGGATGCGGAAAAGCCAGCGCCCGGCCCGGGTGAGCTGCTGATCTGCGTCGCGGTCGCGGGGGTCAATCCCGCCGACCACAAGCATCGCGGCGGCATGTTCAGCGGGTTCCTCGCCTATGTCTTCCCCAAGACGCTGGGCTATGATGTCGCCGGCACGGTCGAAGCGCTGGGGGAGGGGTTGGACGGTCCGCCGCCCGGAACCCGCGTGTTCGCGATGCTCGATCCGATGATCGCCGGTGGCTATGCGGAATATGTCGCGACCCGCGCCGATGCCGTCGCGCCGATGCCGGACGGCATGGATTTCGAGACGGCTGCCGGCATGCCCTGTCCGGCGCTCACCGGCGCGCAGATGATCGAGGAGCATCTGCGGCCACAGGCCGGCGACCGCGTCCTGATCACCGGCGCGACCGGCATGGTCGGGCGCTTCGCCCTGCTCGCGGCGAAGGCGGCGGGCGCGCATGTCGTTGCCGCCGTGCGCCCGGCTTATGCGCAGGAGGCGCTCGACATGGGTGCCGACGAAGTGGTTGCGCTGGACGGCAGCGGCTGGACCGGCGCACCGTTCGACGGCACGATCGACACGGTCGGCGGCCCCGCTGCCACGGCCCTTGCCGCCGCCACGAAGCGGACGGGCCGTATCCTCACGGCGGCGACCGATCCGCTCGACGCGGCGCTGCTGCCCTCGACGCCGGAATTCATCGCGGTGCATCCCGATGGCGCGCGCCTGGCCCGGCTGGGCGCGGATGTCATGCGCGGGGCGGTTGCTGTCCCGGTGGTTGCCCGCTTCCCGCTGGCACAGGCCGGCGCGGCGCAGGATGCGATCGAACGGGGCGGGCTGCGCGGCAAGGTCGTGCTGACCGTGGGCTGACGCGCAATGGCCATCATCCTCGGCCGCGACATGGCGGCCACGCACCGCGCGATCGAGGACTGGCTGCGCGCCCGTCTGCCCGACGCGACACGCATCATCGTGCCCCCGCTCCGCGCTGCGGAGGGTGGATCGTCCAGCGAAACGCTGTTCCTGTCGCCGGACATCAGCACGCCCGAAGGCACGACCCGGCGCCAATGGGTGCTACGCATCCAGGCATCGGGCTTTCAGGTCTATCAGGACCCTTCGGTCGAACGGCAATATCGGGTGATGGACCTCGTCGGCCGGGCCGGCGCTGCGCCGGTGCCGGCCATGCTGTGGTTCGAAGCCGACCCGGACATCCTCGGCGCGCCCTTCTTCGTCATGGACCGCGTCGACGGCACCGTCCCGGATGAACGCTATCACAGCCGGGGCGTGCTGTTCGACGCATCGCCGGCCGATCGGCAGGCGATGTGGCTCTCGGGCATAGAGGCTATGGCCGCCGTCCACCGCACGCCGCTAGACGGCACGGACTTCCTCGCGCGCCCGGCGCTCGGCGCGACCGGCCTAGATCAGGAAATCGCCGTCTGGGACGCCTATCTCGCCTGGGCGAACATCCCCGATCACCCGACACTGCTGCGCGCCCGGCGCTGGCTGGCCGATCACGTCCCCGCCCAGCGCCCGACCGGCCTCGCCTGGGGCGACGCCCGGCTCGGCAACATGGTGTTCCGGGACAATGGTTGCCGGGGCGTGCTGGATTGGGAAACCGCCTCGCTCGCCGGCGCGGAGACGGACCTTGGCTGGTGGCTCTATTATGACTGGTGGATCACCGAAGGGACCGGCGTCCCCCGGCTGGACGGCATCGGCGACCGCGACGACACCATCCGCGCCTGGGAACAATTTGCCGGCCGCCGCGCCGATGCGATGGACTGGCATGAAATGTTCGGCACTTACCGCTTCGCCATCATCAGCGAACGCGCCGTGGCCCTGATGGCCGCGGCCGGCAGCGGCATCGCAGTCGGCGGCGGCGACGCCAACCCCGCGATCGAACGCCTGCGGCAATTGCTGGGATAGGCGGCGACGGGGGATTTGAAGAGGTAGCTTCCCCATAATTCCCCTCGCCCCTCCGGGGCGTTCGGGGTCGGCCATGCCCCCGGCATGGCCTAAACAGTCCGGGGGACTGTTTACCCCGAACGGGTTGCGAAGACTTGGCAGCTTGCTGCCTTAGTCGTAGCTGGGAGAGGGGGCTGCAACGCCAGCGCAGCGCGCCTCCCGCAGCGCCGACCGCCGCATCTTGCCCGCCTGATCGCGGATCGGTGCATCGGTAAATTCCACCGACCGCGGCCTCTTGTATCCCGCCAGCCGCTCGCCGACCCGGTCCAGGAACGCGTTGCCCTCGGGCGCCGGCGCACCCGGCGCCAGTTCGACGATGGCATGCACGCGATTGCCCAGGTCCGCGTCGGGCAGGCCGATGACCGCGCAGCACAGCACTTCGGGCAGCGCCTCCACCGCCGCCTCGATCTCCGCCGGATAGATGTTGACCCCGCCAACCAGGATCATGTCCGTGCGTCGGTCGGCGATGTACAGATAGCCGTCCGCATCGAGCCAGCCCATGTCGCCGAAACTGTCGGTATCGCCTGCGATCCGGTCCTGCGACCCGATATAGGCATAGCTGGTGCCGACTCCGCCGGCCTTGCGAAAGCGTATCTCGCCGACCGCGCCCTGCGGCAGCACCGCGCCGTCCTCCCCCGTGATGACGATCTGCTGCCCCGTCGCGGCGCGGCCCACGCTGCCCGGATGCGCCAGCCATTCCGCGCCGCCGATGGTGGTGACGCCGATCCGCTCGGTCCCGCCGTACACCTCCCACAGCCGCTCTGCGCCGATCCGCTCGATCCACCAGCGCTTGATCTCGGCCGGGCAGGGCGCCGCCATGTGCAGCAGCGTCTCGATCGACGACAGGTCGGCGGCGGCGGTCAGTTCCGCCGGCAGCTTGGCGATCCGCGTCATCATCGTCGGCACCATATAGGCATAGGTCACCCGGTGCCGCTCGACCATCGCCAGCCAGCCTTGCGGATCGAACCGCTCCATGCAGACGATATGCGTCCCCTGCGCCAGCGCCATGGTCGTCGTGTTGAACGGCGCCGAATGATAGAGCGGCCCCGGATTGAGCAGCGTCAGCCGCGGCCCGCGCCGGCAACCCTCCTTGTCCGGCCCCCAGACGGAGGGCAGTGGATCGACGATCAGCTTGGGCCGTCCCGTACTGCCGCCGCTGTTGGCGATCTTGCCCGGCTGCGCGATGGCTGATGGCAGCGGTTCGGTGAAAAGGCCGGTGTCCAGTGGTATATCGACATCGTGCAGCCTCGCTGGACCAGTGGTCAGCGTGCGCTCGCCAATGACATGCCGCGCTTCCGACAGGTCGAGAATAGTGCGAAATTCCGCGTCGGTCAGTCGGTCGGAAACGGGGCAGGGCGTCGCGCCGATCTTCCACAGCGCGAAGGCGCAGATCAGATAGTCGGCGCGATTGGGCATGGACAGCACGACGCGATCGCCCGGCACGACGCCGTCGGCCAGCAGACGCCGTGCCCATCGGTTGGCGGCGGCGTCGAAAGCTGCGAAGCTCCATGTTCGCTCGCCGATCGTCATCGCCCGCCGATCCGGCGTCAGTACAGCGTGTGCGGTCAAAGCGAGGCCGAGCGGCGCACCGTTGCGCGGCTGGCCGGTCGCCGGATCGATCAGGTCGGCCGGATCGATCATCCGCCGGCGCGCAGCGCGATCAGGGGTTCCTCGGTCTCGGTCCAGATCGCGCCCATGTCGGCCTGCGCCCGCGCCTTGTCGCGATAGCCCGCAAGCGCCGTCCATTCGGCGATCAGGTCCTCCAGGCCGAAGATGCTGGCCGCGACCTCGCACAGCAGCAGGCTGGGCAGCAGGATGCAGTCCGCCTTGCTGGGCGCGTCGCCGACCGCGAAGGTCGCGTCCGCGACGAACTGGTTGACCAGCGCCAGCCCGTCGCGCCAGCGTGCAACTTCGGCCGACACCACGGCCTCGTCACGGGTCGCCGGGTCCATCTGCCCGAACAGCCGCGACAGGCAGGGAGTGACATAGAGTTCGAAGGTGCGGATGATGTTGCGCATGCGCGCGCGATCCAGCGGGTCGGCCGGTGTCAGCGCAGGCGCGGGATAGCGTTCATCCAGATAATCGACGATCGTTTCCGACTCCGCGATCGCCGCGCCCTCGTCGGTGACCAGCACCGGCAGCTTGCCGATCGGGTTGATCGCCAGATACTCCGCCGAGCGCGTGCCGCCACCCGGCGGGGGCAGCAGATCATAGTCCAGCCCCTTGAACCGCAGCGCCAACCGCACGCGGGCAGCATAGGGCGAAAGCAGAACAGCGTAGAGGATCATGCCTCGTCTCCTCCCCGATACATCCGCGCCAACGTCCCGGCGAGCGGGGTGGGTACGAAGCCGTCGCCGAACGGCCAGTCAAGGAAGCCCGCCGCCGCCATCGTCCCGCCATCGACATGCAGCGTCATGCCGGACACGAAGGTCGAAAGATCCGACCCCAGGAACAGCACGGCGTCGGCCAGCGCGTCGATCGGCGGCGGCTCCTGCCGGGGAATGTACATCGCCATCCCCTTGCCCTGCACCTGCGGCGGCAGCTTCGCGAAGCCTTCCGCGAAGCTGGGCGGCATGGCGTTCATATTGCCCTGGCTGAATGTCGTGTCGGGCGCGATGCAGCTGACGCGAATCCGGTCCTTGCCCAGTTCGACCGCCATGCATCGGGTAAAGTTGGTTGTCGCCGCCTTCGCCCCGGCATAGACCGAGAAGCTCGCCGCGCCCCGATGCGCCTCGATCGTCGTGAAGTTGATGATGCTGCCACCCTCTCCAGAACGCTTGATCAGCGGGACGGCCCGCTGCACCGACTGCACGACATAGCCATAATTGCGGTGGATATCGCGCGCGATGTCGGCGCGGCTGGCGTCGGACAGGAATTGCCGCTTCGTGCCGCCGGCGACGTTGATCAGGATATCGAGGCGGGGGAAATCCCGCTCGATCGCGTCATAATAGCTGTCCAGCGCAGCCTCGTCGGTCGCGTCCACGCTCATCGCCGTCACCTTGCGGCCCATGGCGCTGATCGCTGCTTGGGTCTCGGCCATCGCGGCATCGTCGATATCGCAGATCGCGACGTCCACGCCCGCCGCCGCCAGCGCGCGCGATATGCCGCCGCCGATCCCGCCGCCCCCGCCCACGACCGCCGCGACCTTGCCGCTCAGATTGGCGCGCCCGTCCAGAAATCCGCTCATGGCCTCTCCTTCGTCTCTCTCCGCCGATCGGGTCTGGCAGGATTGCATGCAATGCGGCAACAGGAATGGCACAGACATCAGCATGCCGATGATCCCCCGGCCGCACTGGCGCGAAGGCGCCGGCCGGGCAAGAAACGGGACAGGAAGGAGAGGGGCGGGGCATGGCGCGCTATCTGTTGATCCACGGCGCATGGCATGGCGGCTGGTGCTGGGAAGATGTCGCGCCCAGGCTCCGCGCGATGGGCCATGTAGTGCTCGCCCCCGACCTGCCGGGCATGGGCGCCGATGCGGCATCCGGCCATGTCGCCACGCTCGACGAATGGGCGATGTTCGTCGCCGGCATGGCGGCGGGGGCTAAGGAACCGGCAATCCTGGTCGGCCACAGCCGGGGCGGCATCGTCATCAGCCGCGCGGCCGAACTGGCGCCGCCCGGCGCGATAGCGCAACTCGTCTACCTGACCGCGATCATGGCCCCGCCCGGCGCCACCATGGGCGAAGCCTTCGCCATGGCAGGCGAGGGCCGCGTCGGCCACGCCGCCGGCTCCATCACCGTGGCGCAGGATGGTCGCACCAGCCTGTGGCACGACCCGCAAACTGCCACGCGCGCCTTCTACGGCGCCTGCCCGCCCGATCGCGCCGCCGCCGCCTTCGCCCGCCTCTCGCCCGAACCGACATCGATGCGCGACGCGCCCGTGCTGCTGTCGCCGGAGCGCTACGGCGCGGTGCCACGCCACTACATCTTCTGCGACCGGGACGAGGCGGTGGTGCCCGAACTCCAGCGCGCCATGGTCGCGGCGCAGCCCTGTCCCACCAGCACGCTCGATACCGATCACTCGCCCTTCTACTCGACCCCCGACCAGCTTGCCGCGATGCTGGACGAGATTGGCCGGGAAGGCGCCCCATGGACCGGCTGACCGCCATGGAGGCATTCGTCGGCGTGGCGGACGCCGGCTCCTTCACCCGCGCGGCCGCCGCGCTGCGCATGTCGACGCCAATGGTGACGCTGCATGTCCAGCGGCTGGAGGAGCATCTGGGCGCACGGCTGTTCAACCGCTCCACCCGCCGCGTCGACCTGACGGCGGAGGGGCGGCAATTTCTGGCCTATGCCCGCGCCGCGCTGGAAGCCTATGCAACTGCGGAGGAAGCGCTGCGACCGGGCAACGGCATCGCGGGGCGGGTGCGGCTCGATGTGCCCGCTTCCATGGGCCATGCCTTCGTTGTGCCGGCGCTGGAGGCGTTTCACCACGCCTATCCGCGCATCATCCTGGACCTGACCTTTGGTGACCGGGGGACGGCCTTTCGCGTCGATGGCTTCGATATCGTGATCCGCACCGGCGATGCCCCGATCAGCGGCTGGAAGATGATCGGCCTGGGCGCGACGCGGATGATCTGCCTGGCGTCGCCCGATTATATCGAGCGATATGGCGCGCCGACAACGCCGGACGAACTGGATGCACATCACTGCATCGCTTATGCCAGCGTCGATCGGCCCGGCGGCAATCCGTGGACGCTGTATCAGGACGGGCGCAAGCTGCGGCTGCGACCGAAGGCAGCCTTCACCTTCAACGATGGCGCCGCGATCCTGGCGGCGGCGCGGCAGGGCCTCGGCATCGCGCAAACGCTGGAGATGCTGGCGCGTGAGGACATCCAGGCCGGTCGTCTCGTCCCTCTGCTGCCGGACATCGCGTGGCCGCGCCTGTCGGTGGTGCTGATGGGCGCGCGCGACCGGCTGGCGCTGCCGCATGTCGAGGCGACGTTACGCTTTCTGGTCGAACGGATCGCGTGGAATCTCGATCCGGAAACATGAAACGGGGCGGCGCAATGGCCGCCCCGCTCCCCCCTTTGGTCGGTCAGGTCAGAAATTCAGCCCGATCTCCAGCCCGTAAGTGCGCGGCGGCAGCAGGATCGCGTTGCCGCCCGGCGCCGTGTAGGTCGGATAGGCGATGTCGAACACATTGTTGACGAAGCCTGCGATGCGCGCCTTCGTCGGGCCGATGCCGATGTTCTGGAGCGTGACGCGCCCGTTCGCCACGTCCCGTTTGGTTTGCCAGGCGAAATTGCCGTTGGCGACGCGCACTGTGCCGTTGATCCGGCTGGACAGCGAATAGTCGCCATGGAACGCCAGTTCCGCCTCGCCCAGTCCGACCGGGACGATCCAGTCGCCTGACAGACCCAGCGCATGCTTGGGCGTGTTGGTCATGTAGAAGGTCGCTGCGGGATCAATTGCGGCAAAGCTCGGCTGCTTCGCTGTCTGATAGGCATAGTTGATGTTGAACGTCAGCCCGCGCGTTGGCATCATCGTGATCTCGGTCTCCACGCCGCGTACCCGCGTGATGCCCGGTGCGTTGATCGTGTCGGTCACGGCCGGATCATTGGGGTCGGTCTGGATGCCCAGCTGCCGGTTCGAAATCCGGTTCTGGAACGCAGAGATATTGACCCGCAGACGGCGGTCCAGGAATTCGCTCTTGAGTCCGACCTCGACCGCCTTGTTTACCTCCGCGCCGAACGGCAGGAAGTTGGGCGAGCGCAGCGACACGCCGCCGGCGCGATAGGCCTGCGAATATTTGGCGTAGACGTTCACCAGATCGGTAATGTCATAGGCCAAGGTGAAGGCCGGGTCGAAGCGACTCTCCTTGAACGGGTCCGGGACGATATTGACTGGCGTGCCTCCAGCTATGAAGCGCAGGAACGTCTTCTTGTCGTTGGTGTAGCGCAGGCCGCCGGTGACGTGCAGCTTGTCCTCGGCGAAGGCCGGCGTCCAGGTCACCTGCGCGAAGCCGGCGAAGCTGTTGGTCTTGGCGGTCTGGCCGGTCGGACCCTGGCCAGGGAAGGGCAGGGCGTAGGGATTGACCGGATAGGGATCGCTGATCCGCACGTCCGGGCCGGTGCCGGCGCCCAGATACAGGATGCTCATCAGCGACTGGCGGGTATCGGTCACCTTCTCATGGAAATAATAGGCGCCCAGCGTATATTCGAACTCGCCGGCCGTGCCGACGAACTGGAATTCCTGACTGAACTGACGCTGCCGCATCCGCGCGTCAGGCACGACGCCGGAAAAGCCATAGACCATCGTGCCCGCCGGCAGGCCGAAGCTGCCGCCGTCCACGGGCGTGAAGGCTTCGATCGGCAGGCCGACCGGAGCGCCGGGAGGGGCGCCGAAGATCGTCGCGAAATCCTGCGCGACAAAGGCTTCGCCCAACTGGCCGCGTCCCGCCGTATCCAGCTTGCGATAGCCGGTGATCGATCGGATCGTCAGATTGTCGGAAACGACGAACTCACCCTGTAACGCATGGCCGCGCGACTTGGTGTTGAACGTGTCGAGATAGAGCGGCAGCGAACTGGTGCGCTCATAGCTGGTGACCGATTCATCGGCGCGCGGCGCATAATATTGGCTGGGCGAACCGGCCGGGTAGGGCGGCTGAACCGGGCGGTCGAGGACGTAATAATCCGATGTGATCTTCTGCTTGATCCAGTCATAGGCGTAATCGACGGTGATGTCGGACGTCGGTTCCCAGCGCACCGACGCGCGCCAGCCTTCGGCATCCTGGAAGCCGAAACGCTTCTGCGACGACAGCCGGTCGAGCCGCTCGGCGCCGTTGCGGGTATAGCCGTCGAAATGATTGTTCAGATAGTCGAGCTTGATCTTGAAGCCGGCAAACTCCGGCAGATTGAGATGCGCGTCCCCGCGCAGCCGCCCGAAATTGCCGACCTGACCGCGCAGCGATCCGCCGAACTCGCCGGTCGGCTTTTTGCTGACGATGCGGATCGCGCCGCCTTCGGCATTGCGGCCGAACAACGTGCCCTGCGGTCCGCGCAGCACCTCGATGCGCTCCGGGTCGGCCAGTTCGATGCCGCTGCCCTGCGATCGGCCGAGATAGATGTCGTCCATGTAGACGGCCGTGCCGGACTCGATCGTGCCTTGGCCCGGATCGGTATTCACCACGCCGCGCACGTCGATGATCAGCAGCGTCGGGTCACCGGCAAAGGGCTGGGCAAACAGTCCCGGCGGCGGCGTGGTCTGCAGGTTGGAGAGGCCGGTAATCCCGCGCTGTTCCAGTTGCTCCGCGCCGATCGCGGTGATGGCGATCGGCACGTCCTGCATGCTTTCGGCGCGCTTCTGCGCGGTGACGACGATGTCGGCGATGCCGAAACCACTATTGTCCTGCTGCGCATGGGCGCTGCCGGCAGCGGTCGACGCTGCGATGGCGAGCGCCATGGTCGACACATGCAGATGGTGGCTAGATACCTTCATTCACATCCTCCCTGGATATGCGTTCGGACCCAGTTTTGGGTTCCGCGCGCATCATGAATGAAGTGATTACACCATAATAGCGCTAAATTGCATGCAACATGGATAACGCATCTGTGATGTGCAGACAGCTTCTGGGGACTATGGCGGGGAGGGAGGGCCTATTCTCCCTTGAAAACCGGCTTTCTCTTCTCCCGGAACGCCGCAAGTCCCTCCTCATGATCCTCGGTGCGGCTAGCGATCGGCTGCATGGTCGCCTCCATGTCCAGATACTGGTCGAAGCTGTTGTTCCAGCTGAGGTCGAACTGCCGCTTGGCCAGCCCCATCGCCACGGTCGGCCCGGTCGCAAAGCTCGTCGCCAGCTCCATTGCCCGGTCCATCAGCGCGCCGTCTGCGACCTTCTCCAGCGCCAGCCCCATCTCCACCGCCTCGTCGGCGCGGATGATCCGCCCGGAATAGACCAGCTCCTTCGCCTTCTGCACCCCCATCAGCTGCCGCAGATGCCATACCAGCCCGCCATCGGGCGCAAGCGCGATATTGCGGAAGATCGCCGCGAACTTCGCCTTCTCCGCCGCCAGCACGATGTCGCACGCCAGCGCATAGGAAAAGCCGACGCCAACGCAGATCCCCGGCACCGCCGCGATCGTCGGCTTCTTCAGGCCATAGATGGCGGCGGCGATCCGGTTCAGCGTATGCATCCGGTCCATCGATCCGGTGACCCCGCCGCGTCCCATCCCCCCGACATCCATGCCCGAACAGAAGTCGCCGCCGGCCCCGGTCAGGATCACCGCCCGTACTTCATGATCCAGCGCGATCTCCTCGAACGCGCCATACATCATCGCGCGCATTTCCTGCGTGATGGCGTTCTTGGTCTGCGGCCGATCCAGCGTGACGATCGCGATCGGACCCTGCTTTTCCACGGTGATGGTCATGGACGTTCCTTACAGCCTGGCAAAAATGGAGCCTCCGCTTTGTTGGGGCCGGTCCGGGGGGTCAAGCAAGGGGTGAAACATCGGAACCGTGATGGCCTCCCGACTGGCCAAGGGCAGAGCGGGGACCTATTTCCAAAGGCCGGTTTTCGGGAGATTTTCATGAAGGAAGCGGCCATCGTCGCCACTGCGCGCACGCCCATTGGAAAGGCGCATCGCGGCGCGCTCAACAACATCCACGGCGCATCGCTGGCGGCGCATTCGATCAGCGCGGCGGTGGCCCGCGCCGGGATCGATCCGGGCGAGATCGACGATGTGTTGCTGGGGTCGGCACGGTGCGAAGGCGCTGTCGGCTCCAATATCGCACGCCAGGCGGCACTGCGCGCCGGCCTGCCCATCAGCGTGTGCGGCGTGACGCTCGATCGCAAATGCTCCTCTGGCCTTCAGACTATCGCCTTCGCGGCGCAGCGCATCCGCAGCGGTGAAGGCGGCGTATATGTCGCCGGTGGCGTCGAAACGGTCAGCCTGGTCGATCCGCACCGCAACACCTTCCGCAACAAGGACGAGTGGCTGCTGGAGCACAAGCCCGAACTCTACATGGCGATGAACTTGACCGGCGACATTGTCGCGCGCCGCTATGGCGTCAGTCGCGAGGCGCAGGACACATTCGCCGTGCGCAGCCAGGCCCGCACGGCGCGCGCTCAAGAAAATGGCTGGTTCGATCAGGAGATCGTGCCGATCACGGCGATGAAGAATGTCGTCGACAAGGCACTGGCCGTGCAGGGGCAGGAAGAGGTCACACTGACACGCGACGAATGCAATCGTCCCGGTACGGAAATCGAAAGCCTCGCCAAGCTGAAGCCGCTGTTCGAGGGCGGTTCGGTGACCGCCGGCAATTGCAGCCAGTTGTCCGACGGCTCCAGCGTCTGCGTCATCATGGACGCCGACGATGCGGCCCGGCGCGGCATCCCGATCCTCGGCCTGTACAAGGGCATGCAGGTTGCCGGCTGCGAGCCGGACGAGATGGGCATCGGCCCGGTCTTCGCCGTGCCCAAGCTGCTTGGTCGCCTTGGCATGACGGTGGACGATATCGATCTTTGGGAGCTGAACGAAGCCTATGCCAGCCAGGCGCTCTACTGTCGCGACCGGCTGGGTATCGACCCGGACAAAGTCAATGTCGATGGCGGCGCGATCGCGATCGGCCATCCCTTCGGCATGACCGGATCGCGGATGACGGGCCACGCGCTGATCGCCGGCAAGCGGCTGGGCGCGAAAAATGCGGTCGTCACCATGTGCATCGGCGGCGGCATGGGGGCCGCCGCCCTGTTCGAGATTGTCTGAAAAGCGGGTCAGCCGCCTTTCGTCACCGGGATCAGCGCACCGCTGATCCCGCGTGCCGCGGGCGAGGCCAGAAAGGCGATGACGTCGGCGATCGCGGCGGGCTGTACCCACTGGCTGAAGTCCGCGTCCGGCATGTCCGCCCGATTGGTCGGCGTGTCGATGATGCTGGGCAGGATCGCGTTGACGGTGATGTCCTTGGCCGCAAGCTCGGCCGCCAGGCTCTCGGTCAGCTTGTGGACGGCCGACTTGGACGCCGCATAGCCGCCCATGCCCGCCGCTGCGATCACCGCACCGCCTGCGCCGATATTGACGATACGCGCGCCCGCGCTCTTCTCCAGTTCGGGCAGCGCCGCCTTGGTCATGTTGACGCAGGTGACGGCGTTCATCGCAAACATGCGGCTCCATGTCGCAGAGCCGCCATCGGCCAGCGTCTCCCACACAAAGCCGCCCGCCACATTCACCAGCACGCTGATCGAACCCAGGCCGACGACGATGTCGGCCACCGCCCGCTCCGCCGCAGCGGCATCGGTCAGGTCGACGCCGCCGATATCCAGCCCGCCCGGCAGCGCCTCGGCCGGGGCAGGCGCATAATCGATCCGCGCCACCCGGTCGCCGGTCGCTGCAAAGGCGGCCGCGACGGCGCCGCCCAATATGCCGAAAGCGCCGGTGACGACGACGGTGCGTGATGTCATGCTGTGTTCCTCAGTCCTGTGTCCGGGTGCGTGGGATGATGGGTTTTGCACGGTTGCGGGCCACCGGGCGAGTCTCTCCGAGCCTCAGGCCGGCGCAGGCTCCCGCACGAGCGGGCGGACATAGGACACGTCGCTCTTGTCGCGACGGTTTGGTCCGGTCTTGAAGATCATGGCCTTCCATTCGTCCGGGATTTCCGCTGCGGTCAGCGTGGCGGTCATCTCGTTGACGCAGACGCGATGCGCGATCCGCCATTGCCCGTCGCGCTTCTCGAACCGATCGATGTAGCGGCCGAAGCTCAGTTGCGGCGGCCCGGCCCGGTTCTCGCCCCAGAAGATATAATAGGTCTCCCCATGCGCGGTATCGCCGTCCAGCTCGACCGTGTGGTTCAGGATGCCGTGATGATGCTTGCTCTGGAACTCGCCATGCCAGCCGATCGCCCAATCGACGAAATCGGCGGCTACGCCTTCCGCCACGCCATGTTCGTCCCATGCGTCAGGCCAATAGGCCGACAGCATCAACTCGCGATCATGCCGGTCGACGCCCCGTGTATAACGATGCAGGCAGTCCTGGATGGCGGTGCGATCCTTCATTTCCTGAACGAAGGCGATCAGGTCCGGCGTCAGTTCCGTCATGACGGTTCCTCTCTGTCTTACAGGCTAGTTCGCGCGCTCAGGCGGGTTCCAGCACCTTGGTCGCCTCGGTCGTCGGCGCCGCCTTGCCGCCGCGCACCAGCCGGCCGGGCAGCGCGCCGGTGGAACGGCCGTTGCGATAGGTCACGACGCCGCTGACGATCGTCGCCTCATAGCCGTCCGCCCGCTGCGACAGGCGGCGGCCGCCAGCCGGCAGATCATAGGTGACATGGGGTGCATAGAGATGCAGCCGCTCCAAATCGATGACGTTGAGGTCCGCCTTGTAGCCCGCCGCGATCAGTCCGCGATCGTCCAGACCCACGGCATGGGCCGGCTCGCAGGTCAGCTTGCGAATGGCGTAAGGCAGGTCGATCGCCATGTCGCCCTGCGCATCGCGGACCCAGTAGGTCAGGAAATAGGTGGTGTAGGCGGCGTCGCAGATCATCGAATAATGCGCGCCGCCATCGCCCAACGCCGGGAAGGTGCGGTCGTTCTTCACCAGATTGCGACCGGAGCTTTCGAACCGCTCGCCCTCCGAATTGCCCAGCGGGCGATAGAGGACTTCCTTGCCCTCGCGCTGGAGCAGCGCGTCGTAGATCAGTTCCTTGGGGTCCACGCCCATGGCGCGGGCGCGCGCGCCGATGCTCTCGTCGGGATGCGGGTTATAATTCGGCGGATTGCCCAGCACGAACATGCCGTCCAGGTCGGAGATGACGTAGATGAAAAAGGCCATCGGATCGGAAGGCTCTTCGGCGATCAGCCGCTTGCGGAACTCCGGGTCACGCATCCGCGCGACCTTTTCCGCCAGCGGCAGATCGGCGATCTCCTTGTAGCTGGGGTTGAAGGAGAAGGGGTGCATCGACAGTTCCAGACCGAGAAGCGCGCCGGTGGGACGCGGGATGATCTGCCCGCGCACCGTCAGCCCCTCGTTCTTCGCGCTCTCCAGCCGCGCCACCATTTCCTGCCAGTCGCCTTCGCCTTTGGGTGTCTGCATGAAGGTGAAGGACACCGGCCGGCCGGAGGTGCGGGCGATGTCGTCGAGCAGGTCCATGCGTTCGCCGGCGGTCACGTCATAGCTCGGAACCATCTGGAACACGCCCTTGCCCGCGTCCTTGAGGCCCTCGGCCAGCGCCAGCACTTCCAGGTCCTCGGTCTTCACCGAAGGCGCGGGGCGGCCGTCACGAAACTGATGCGCGTAGCTGCGCGATGTGGTGACGCCCAGCGCGCCGGCCTCGATCGCCTCCGTCGTCAGCCGGCGCATTTCGGCAAGATCTTCGTCCGTCGGCGGCTCCAGGCTCGCGCCGCGCTCGCCCATCACATAGACGCGCAAAGGGCTGTGCGGCAGCTGCGCGGCGAAATCGATGTCGCTTTCGCGCTTCTCCAGCGCGTCCAGATAGTCGGGGAAGCTCTCCCAGTTGAACGGCACGCCTTCGGCCATGACGACCTCGGGAATGTCCTCCACGCCTTCCATCAGCTTGATCATCAGCTGACGATGCTCGGGCCGCGACGGCGCGAAGCCGACACCGCAATTGCCCATCACCACCGTCGTCACGCCATGGTCGGACGACGGGGCAAGGCGGTGCTCCCAGGTGATCTGGCCGTCATAATGAGTATGCACATCGACGAAGCCCGGCGTGACGATGCGCCCCTGAGCGTCGATCACCTCATCGGCGCTGCCCTCGACCGCACCGACCGCAGCGATGATTCCGCCCTTTACGGCAATGTCCGCGACGAACGGCTCGCCGCCGCTGCCGTCGAAGATCTTCCCCCCACGGATGATGAGATCATAGTCGGACATGACAGCTTATCCTCTTCTGTGTCGTCATATATCTGTTGCTCTCGGCCCATCGTTCTGGACCGCTGCAAGCGCCGTCGTGATCGTGAGCCAAAGGGGCCTGCCCGCCAAGGCGGCAGGCCCCTCCATGGGTCATATTTCAGATAAGCGATGTCTTCGTCGCTATCCCTTGTCGCTCAATCCCACGCCACCGGCAGCTCGCGCAGCCCGTTATACATCCAGCTGTCGATACGCTTGCGCTCGCCGATCAGGCGCAGCTTCGGCAGGCGCTGCGCCAGCCGCGTCAGCGCGATCCGCGCCTCCAGCCGGGCGAGCGGCGCGCCGAGGCAGAAATGCACGCCATAGCCGAAGCTGATGTGCCGTCGCGACTGGCCCAAGGGCCGGTCCATGATGAAGCTGTCGGGATCATCGAAGATCTTGGGGTCCCGGTTCGCACCATGCATGGAGAACATCAGCTTGGTGCGCTCGGGCATGTCCTCGCCATGCATGCTCACGGGGCACAGGCTGGTGCGGAAATGGGCGCTGATCGGCGGATCATAGCGCAGGCTTTCCTCCATGATATTCTCGGCCAGCTGCGGCTTGGCCTTGAACCGTTCCCACCGCTCGGGTTGTTCGAGCAGCCGCCAGATGGCGTTGGTGATGAGCGCCACGGTCGTTTCCTGTCCGGCAGTGATCATCGTGGTGCAGATCTGGAACAGTTCCTCGTCGTTCAGCCGCCGTCCCGCAACTCGGCTCACCAGCCCCAGCGAGACATAATTAGCCGGCAACTCCTTGCCCCAGTTCTCGAAGGTCGGTTCGTCGATGCCGGCGTCGCGCAGCAACTGCTTGTGCCGCTCGATCAGTTCCATGAAATAGGGGTAGAGGCCGGCCATCTGCTCGTCCTCCGCCCCTTCCGCCGATCCGGTCAGTGAAGCGACGAGCGCGTCGCCCCAGCGCTTATATTCGGGGTACATGCTCTCGTCCGATCCCAGCAGCATGCAGATGACGCGGGCCGGCAGGGGCAGGGCGAACAGGTCGTGGAAATTGCCCTGCTTGACCTCGGCATTGACCATGTCGTCCAGCAGTTCGTCGGCGATCTGCTCGATCCGGGGCTGGTAGACCTTGATCTGCGACGGGGCCATGCCCTTGCGCAGCGCAGCCATGTAATCGAAGTGGAAGGGTGGGTCGGTCAGGATGCCGAAGTCGCTGAAATGCTCCCAGTCGCGCGGGCCGTCGCCCCATTTGAACGACCAGGTCGGGTTGTCCGCCAGTATCTGTTCGCGGATTTCCTTGTAGTCGCTGGTCACGTAGAACTGAAATTCGTCGCCCTTATAGTGGTAGAAGGGGCATTTGGCGGCCAGCGCCGAATAGGCCGGCCCCGGATTGTGGACCGTCTCGGGATCGAGCGGATCGAAGACATGGTCGGCCGCCGTCATCAGCCGCCGGGCCTCCTGTGCTTCGCCTGCATCGGTTTTCGTCGTCGAGTCCGCCATTCTTCGCTCCATCCTGTCCTGGGCATCAGGATAAGGGAGCAGTCCGTGCGATTGAACGGTCAGATGTTTAGGCCCCTAAATGATGGGAGGAGGCTTTACTCCTTCTGCGGCGGATAGCGGCCCATCAGCAAGTAGATCGCGCCCGCCGTCATGAAGCAGGCGGCGATCACCAGCAGGGCGACGTCATAATTGCCGTAATGATCATAGGCGACGCCCAGCATCGCCGCGCCCACCGCGCCGGACACGGCGATGAAGAACACGGTCATGCCGTACAGCGTGGAAAAGATACGGACCCCGAAATAGCGCGCGACCATATAGGCGACGACATCGATCTCCGCCCCCAGACCCAGCCCGACCAGCAGGATGGCGAGGCCGGCGAGGGGGCCATCGATCGCGCCGTGCGACGCCAGCAGCACCGCGCCGGCGGCCGATCCGCAGGCGAACAGGAAGGCGATGGCCGGCGCCCAGAAACGATCGACCAGACTGCCCGTCACCAGCGCGCCGACGAAGCTGGCGATACCGGCCATGCCGACCAGCGCGGCGGCGGGGCCGGCCTCCACGCCCTTGCTGATCAGCAGCGGCTGCAATTGCGACATGATCGCGGTGGCGGGCGCATAGCCCAGGCCGGCGCCGACGCACAGGAACCACACCCTGCGGTCGCCCAGCAGATGCAACCAGCCCGGCAGATCGGGATCGGGCACCGATCGCGCTGTGCTTGCGGGACCGCGTGCGCGTCCGATCCAGAGCCAGACCGCGGGAAAGGCCAGGCACAGCACCAGCAGCGCTTCGGCCAGATAGCCGGCGCGCCATCCGAACCGGGCGATGATCGCGAACAGCACGGTGGGCAGCGCTGCGCTGGCGAGCGCTAGGCCGCTGCGCGCCACGGCGAGCGAAAAGCCGCGCGAGCGCACAAAGGACTGGCTGATCACGCGCGAGCAGGTGAGGCCACTGGCGGACAGGCCGATGACGCCGGACAGGCCGGTCAGCAGGTAGAAGAGCGCAAGCGAGCCGTTCATGCCCGCCAGCCCGCAATAGATGGCGATCGACAGCAGCATGCCGCCGAGCATGATCCGGCGCGGCCCGAACCGATCGACCGCGCGGCCGAAAAACGGCGCTGCAATGGCGACGGCCAGCAGGGCGTAATGGGCGTAGGCGATCTGGCTGCGCGACCAGCCGAACGCTTCCTGGAGCGGCAGGACGAACAGGCTGGATACGGATTGATAGGCCCCCTGCGACAGGCCGATCGCCAGGAAGGCGGCGACGCCGACCGTCCAGTTCGCGCGCCATTCCTGCGCCACCGCTCGCCAGTTGTCGCCATGACCAGTTGGCGACGCATGTGAGGCTGAATCAGGCGCGGGAATCGCTCCGGGTTTCTCCGTCATGTCGGGGGCCTCTCCTGTTTGTCATCTCTGGCTGGCAGGGGGCAGGGATGGCGTCAATTTCACGAGGCGGCGTGGGCCATGCCCAAACGCCAAGCATCGTATGCATGATGCCGGAACCCGTCAGCCGCCATCGGCGCATTATCAAATAGATGATGTCAGCCGCCTTGTCCGATCGGTCTTGGATAGTGTCGGAAGGCAGACTATGGGGCAAACACTACATTGAACCGTTTCAACCTGAAACTGGCTTTGCAAAGCATAATGAGGGGAATGATGACCAAGCCGCTGTCCATCGCCATGACGTCCGTGATCGCGCTCGCTGCCATGCCGGCCTTCGCGCAGACCGACGCGCCGGCCCAGAGCGCCGATCCCGCAGCGGGCGGCGACATCATCGTGACGGCGCAGCGCCGGTCGGAGCGGTTGCAGGACGTGCCCGCCGCCGTCACCGCGCAGACCGCCGAGCAGCTCCAGAGCGCCAACATCACCAACGCGCGCGACCTGACCCTCGTGACTCCCGGCCTGCGCGTCGAGGCGAACGGCATCAACGCCCAGCCGGCCCTGCGCGGCGTGTCCTCCACGCTCGGCTCCTCCAACGCGGAAAACAACGTCGCGACCTATGTCGACGGCGTCTATCAGCCCAACATCACCGGCGCCTTCTTCTCGCTTCCCGATGTCGAGAATATCCAAGTCCTGAAAGGCCCGCAGGGTTCGCTCTATGGCCGTAACGCGACCGGCGGCGTCATCCTGATCAACAGCCGCTCGCCCTCCTTCACGCCGCAGCTCGATCTCGGCTTGTCCTGGGCGCATATCGGCAAGGGCAGCGATGGCGAACTCAACGCCACCGCCTTCGTCACCGGCCCGATCATCGACGATGTGCTGGCCGCCAGCCTGACGCTCAGCAACCGGGAACTCGGCAGCTACGTCCGTAACGTGGCCACCGGGCGCAACACCGCCGACAACCACAACCGCTTCCTGCGCGCGAAGCTGCTGTTCCAGCCGGCGGACGGCGTGCGGATCGAGGGCGGCTTCAGCTACAATCGCGAGAAGAATGCCATCGACCTCGCCTATGCCAATTATCGCGGCGTCAATGCGATGGCGGCCGTGCCCGGCGTGATCGTCGCCGACCGTCCCTGGACGACATCGTCGGATATCGACAGCTATATCGACATCGACATGAAGACCTATTCGCTGAAGGCTGATTTCGAAACTTCCGTCGGCACTATCACCAGCATGACCGGCTATATCGACTACAGCACCCCGGTCTATCAGGAGGCCGACTACAGCAATTTCGCGGGCGGCGTGTACGACATCTTCAGCTACTCGAAATCCTTCTCGCAGGACCTCTACTTCACCTCTGACCCGATCGGCGACTTCTCCTTCATCGCCGGCCTGACCTATTATCGCCGCAAGGTCGGCGACGATCCCGCGTTCATCAACATCCCGGCCTTCGGCTATATCGACCGCATCTACAACCACAGCATCAACAAGTCGCTGTCGGGCTTCTTCGAGGTGACCTGGAACGCAACCGACCGACTGAAGATCATCGGCGGCGGCCGCTATACGAAGGACGACAATAACGGCTTCGCCAACGGCTTCAACGACAGCACGCCCGAAGCCTATCTGGGCCGCGTCAAATCGAAGAAGTTCACGCCCCGCGCGGCTGTCATGTACGACCTGACCGACAGCCTCAACATCTATTACAACTATGCGCAGGGCTTCAAGGCGGGCCTTTTCAACACCATCGCCCGCCAGACCGAAGCGGTCCGGCCGGAGGAACTCACCTCCCACGAGGTCGGCGCGAAGTTCAAGGCGGGCGGCGTCGCGCTCAACATCGCGGGCTTCCACTATGACTACAAGAACCTTCAGGCGACCACCACCGTTGGCGGTGTCAGCACGCTCCAGAATGCCGGCTCGGCCAAGATCTACGGCATCGACGCGGACGCCAGCCTGCGCGCGACCGACGACCTGACGTTCACGCTTGGCGGGGCCTGGCTGCATGCGGAATATGACAGTTTCCCCAATGCCAGCCTGGTCGAAATGCCGACCGATCCCGGCTTCGACGGCACGCTGGACGGCCGCGCCGACATCAGCGGCCAGCGGATGATCCGTGCGCCCAAGTTCACGCTGAACGGCCTCATCGACTATAAGCACGACTTCGACGCTGGCCGCCTGGCCCTGTCGGTCAACGGCTATTATTCGACCCGCGTGCGCATGGCGCTGGAAAGCCGCATCTCGCAGCCGGCCTATTTCACCGGCAACGCCCGCATCGCCTTCACGCCAGCGGACAGCGGCCTCACCCTGTCGGTCTTCGCGCGCAACTTCACCAATGAGAAGGTGATCGCCTCGACCTTCATCAATCCCAGCGCCGATGCGGTGATCTATTCCCCGCCGCGGCAGATCGGCGCAGGACTGAACTACAGCTTCTGATCAACGGAGCCTGGGGGCACCGGCATGCCCTCAGGCGTCCCAGCTCAGATGCAGTTCCTCCATCGAATTGACGAGTCCCGTCGTCATCTTCGGCACCGTCCCCGGCGTCAGGCGGAAATCCGGGATGCGCGCCATCCATTCCTCTAGGAAGATGCGGATTTCCCGCCGCGCCAGATTGTTGCCGATGCAGGTATGCGGCCCGATGCCGAAGGCCAGGTGCCGCCGCTTCGTTCGCGCAAAATCGACCGTCATCGGATCGGGATTGACCGTTTCGTCCAGCCCGGCAAGCGGGAACATGCCGACGATCATCTCGCCCGCGCGCACCGCCACATCGCCCAGTATTGTATCCTCGCGCGCGATCCGGCCCAGATTGCTGGTGCCAAAGCGCCGCATGATCTCGTCCACCGCATCGGGCAGCCGCTCGGGATGCTCCACCAGTTCGCGCCGATGCGCCGGATGCTGCGCCAGGAAACAGGCGGCAAAGGCGGTCATCGACACCACCGTGTCCAGCCCGCCGCCGATCACCACCAGGCACAGGCTGAATATCTCGTCATCGGTCAGCGCCCTCCCGCCGACCTGCGCATGGATCAATGAACTGATCAGGTCTTCACGCGGATCGGCGCGCCGCAGGTCGATCTGCCGCCGCACATAGCCCGACATTTCGCCCCACGCTTCTGCTGATTCGGGGTGCGTGGGACTGGACATGTAGATCGCCAGGCCGCGCAGATAGGCGCGGTCCTCCTCCGGCAGGTCGATCAGCGTCAGGAACGCGATGATCGGCATGGTCCCGGCAAAGTCCTGCACGAACTCGCACCCGCCACGCGGCCTGATCTCCTCGATGATGTCGATCGCCGCGCGCCGCGCGCGATCGGTGGCGCGCGTCAGCACCTTTGGCGTAAAAGCCGGCATCAGCAGCTTGCGGATCGGCCCATGCTCGGGCGGGTCCAGCTGCACCGGGATCATATAGGGCAGAGTGTCGCGCGGTATGAAGGTCTCGGCGCTGGAAAAGACCTGATGCGTCATCAGCATCCTCTCCATCTCGCTATAGCGCGTCGCGATCCAGTGGCCACCATGACGCGGCGTCCAGAACAAGGGCGGGTGACTGTCCTGCACCGCCTTCCACACCGCATGCACGTCGGCCGTGGTCGGGCCGTCCATGCCGGGCGGGGCGTAGAGGTCGATGTCGTGAACCAGATGCGGCGGAATATGGTCCGGCACATGGCCCGCCTGTAATTGCGTCATCGCTCGTCTCCCCTCAATGTCCGGCCGTACAGCCTCTTGCGCATATAGGTACTCATAAGGACCTATATGCGCAAGGGGGCGTCCCCCTTGGTTTGCGGGCCTTCCTCGATTATCCGGGACGGATGGCGAAAGAGGCTTCAGGCGCAGCGACGCGCAACCGATGGCAGGGCGGGCGACTGCCCAAGGCGGAGGTCGACCAGCGCATCGAGCGGCTGCTGGAAATCGCACTGGAGGAATTTTCCCTGAACGGCTTCGACGGCACCAGCCTCGACCGGCTGGTCGAACGCTCCGGTGTCAGCAAGACAACGATCTACCGTCGCTTCGCCAACAAGGAGGGATTGTTCAAGACCCTGCTGGACCAGAGCATGGAGGCGACGCGCACGGGCCTGTGGGCGATAGAACTGGACCCGGCCGACCCGCTCGGCACGATCGAAGGCTTCGTCGCCACCTATGGCGAAGTCGCGGTATGCCATCCGATGGGCCGCACCCTGCTGGAAATCGCCATCGCCGAGCGCCGCCGTTTCCCGCATCTCAGCTCCACGCTGCTCGCCAACGCCTATGAGGGGTTCAAGCCGATCAGCGACTATATCGCCGGCCTCATGGCGGAGGGCGCGCTCAGGCCCGGCGACCCGGACGAAGCAGCGCTCGACCTGCAATCGCTCATCACGCAGGGCTTTCGAGTCCTGGTTGACGACCTCGCCTTCGTCCGGCGTCCCGGCCGCCCGCGCGAAATCGCCGAGCGTTTCCTGCGCGGCTGGTCCTGACGTCAGGCCGGGTGTGGCACTATCTGCACCGGAATGGCCCCCATGCGCGGCAGGCCGGTCACCGGATCATAGCCGTCCTCCACTGAAATCAGCCGCCCGGTATTGCCGCCCGTCCGCCGCACATCGTCCGATCCCGGATTGGCGCCGAACCCGTGCGCCATGGAAATCATGCCCGGCCGCAGGCTCGCTTCGGCCGCCACGATCGCGTCGATCTCGCCATGGGGCGAGCGGATCGTCACGCAGTCTCCTTCGGCTATGGCCAGCCGCGCCAGATCGCCCGGATGCATATGCGCCGGATTGACACCATCGCCCGCCAGCTTGCCGATCTGCCGCCCGAAGGAATTGAGGATATTGTTGGTCCGTCGCGGCAGCAGGCGGAAGGGATAGTCGGCCTCGACCGCGCGCCCATCCTCCGCCAGCACTTCTCGTAACTCCGCCAGCATCGGCGCGGCGGCGAGTTCCAGCCGATCGTCATTGCCCTCCGCGCGGGGCAGTACGCGCTGCTCGCTCTCGAACACATGGCCATCGGGATATTGCTTCACCCGCTCCAGCGGGATGCGCGATCCCTCGCAGGACAAAGCGATCAGCTGATCCGTCGTCGGCTTGGGACCGGCGGGATCGAGCGTGAAGGATCGCGGCGGCGCCTCCGCCTGCGGCCCGTTGCCATAGCGCATGGTGACGCCGATCCGCGTCCCCATCCGTTTCGCCAGCCCCCAGAAGAACTCCCAGTCCTCGATCACGTCGCTGCCCGCCGGCGGCTCGACCAGAGCCGGCGTATAGGCGGCATAGGGTTCGGGAAAGCCGCGCGTCGTGCCGTAATATTTGACGCTCTCTGGCATATAGGTCGTCATCGGCGTTTCCAGCGTCAGCCTGGGCGCAATCACATAATCGGACAACTCCGCCGTCGCCGTCATCTCGGTGTCCATCGTGACCAGCAGGTCAAGCGCGCTCAGCGCCGCGAATGCGCGGTTCTGGTCGGGCCACGCCATCATCGGATTGCCGCCCGCCACGATCAGCGCCTTCACCTGTCCCTCGCCGGGCAGCAATATCTCGTCCGCCAGCGCCGCCGCCGACAGGCCGCTCGCGCATCCGCCAAGCCCCCGCACGCGCAGGCGCGGCTCGAACCCCCAGCCCTGGAACGGCGGCCATGGCTGCGCCCGCGCCTCATAGCCGGGCAACAGCACATTGGGCTTCGCCAGCAGCTCCCCTTCGCGCGCCCAATGGCCGCACAGGCTGGCGAGGCACAGCGCGAAATATTCGGTCAGCGTCGAATGGGTGGCGAAACTCGGCCCGGTGCCGCAACTGACCCCGGCATTGCGCGCGCCGGCGAAAATGCGCGCCGCCTCGACCAGATCGTCGGCCGATATCTCCGCCCGGCGCGCGACATAATCGGGCGTCAGCGGCTCCACCGCCTCGCGCAAGGCGTCGATGCCCTGCGTATTCGCGGCCACGAAGTCCCGATCGTACAACTCCTCGGCCAATATGTGCCGGATCATGCCGCCCAATATCACCGCATCCTCGCCGGGACGCGGCTGGATGTGGATATGCGCGCGCTTGGCGGTCTCGGTGACGCGCGGATCGATCACCACCAGCTTCGCCTGCGCGCCCTGCATGTCTTTCAGCACGCGGCCGGGATTCTGCCCCGGAAAGCCCGGCGATTTGCTGATCACCGGATTGATGCCGACCAGCAGCCAGGCGTCGGCGGTGGAGAAGGACGGCTGCCCGGCCTGCCAGTTGCCGTGATGCGCCAGCGCGATCAGGATGCCGGGCTTGTCGATCGACCCGGCGGTGAAGAACATCGGCGATCCGATACCGTTCAGCCAGCCCCCCGCAACCGCCGTCGATGCCGCAAACGGCACCAGCCCCATGCCGACATACAGCGCGACCGATCGCGGGCCGTGCGCCGCGATGATCGCCTCCAGCTTCGCGGCGATCTCGTCCATCGCCTGTTCCGACGCGATCGGCGCAAAGCCATTGTCGCCGCGCTTCAGGCTCCGCAGCAATCGCTGCTCGCCATAATGCTGCTCAGGAAGCGCGCGCCCCTTGGGGCAGCTATAGCCCCCGAACAGCGGCGCGCGCGGATTGCCGGCGATCTTCGTCGCGCGCCCGTCTTCCACCGTCACCTGGATCGGGCAATAGGCGGTACACAGCCGGCAGATGCTCGGATGGACCTGCGCGCCCATGCCTCAGGCCGCGACCATGTCCGCAGCCGGCACCAGCCGCCGCCCCAGGCCATAGTCGCCCGCGATCGTCGTGCGCTGCATGATCCGCACCTCGTCCGGCGGCGCGCCTGACACCGAATGCGCCATGCGCCAATTGTCCCACAGCAGCATCTCGCTCGCCTGCCAGCGGTGGTGATAGGCGGGGCAGGACAGCAGATGATCGACCAGCCGCCGCAGCAGGGCATGGCCCGCCTCGTCATCGCGGCCCAATATGTGCAGCGCTCCGAAGGGCGAGATGTTGAGCACCTTGCGCCCCGTCTCGGGCTGCACGAACACCGCAGGATGCACCACCGGCGGATAGTCGCTGTCGAGCTTGGGCGCGACCGACCGCTCGAACGCGCTGGTGCGGATCGTGCGCACCGTGCTGCGCGTGCCGTACCGCGACCCGCCCGGATTGACGCACAGCTGATAGACGATCTCCAGCCCCTCGGCCGCGTCCTTCAGATCGTCGGGCAGCCGGTCATATGCCTGGATCTGATCGATGAACCCGGTCTCGCCACCCCAGCTGGTCAGCGTCCGCGCGGTCAGCACGCCGCCATGGTTGATCCGCTCCACGAACACCAGGTCCGAATGCCAGGGCAGGAACGCGACCGACTCCACGCCGTCCACTTCGAACAGCCCCTCCTTGTCCTGATCGGACACCAGGGTGATCAACTCGGCATGATCCGCGTCGCGCAGTTCCGGTATCGGATGCACCTCCAGCGGCCCGAACAGTGCGCTCAGCGCAATCTGGAACGCGGGCGTCACCTCGCTGCCGCGAAACACGACCAGCCCGTCCTGTATCCACAGGTCCCGCAACTGGTCGCGCACCTGCGCGCTGTCGAGATCAGCGGGGGTCAGCCCCGTCACCACGCTGCCAAAGCCCAGCCCCGGTTCCAGGGCATCGATCGTAAAAGCCATGCCGCGTTCCTTCCGTCAGTCCACCAGCCGCTTGACCTGCCGGTCGCGGTCCAGCGCCGGATCGAGATAGCGCCCGACCTTGTAGTCCCCGGCGATCGTGGTGCGCCGCGCCGAGCGCGCGCAGTCCAGCGGCACGCCGTTCGCCGAATGCACAATCCGCCAGTTGTCCCACACCACCATGTCGTTTTCCCGCCAGTCGTGGAAATAGGCGAAGGCCGGGTCGCCCAGATGCGCGGCGATCTCCGTCAGCAGCGCGTCGCTCTCCGCCTTGTCCATGCCCAGCACATAGCGCGCATGCATGGGCGACAGCTTCAGCACCTTGCGCCCGGTTTCCCGCTGCGTGATGACCAGCGGATGGACCACCGGCGGGAAGTTGTACTGCGCGCCCGGCTTCACCGTCGCGCCAAAGTCCAGCCGCTCGATATCGGTCGGAAAGCCGAACTGCCCCGAACAGAAATCGGGGTTGAATTCATAGACCACTTCCAGCTCCGCGATCCGCGCCTTCATCGCCTCGGGCAGGCGGTCATAGGCCTGGATCGCGTCGATGAAGCCGGTCTCGCCCATCGTCCGCGCCGGATGCGTCATGCGCAGCACAGCACCCCGCACGATCGTCGGCATGAAGCTCTGGTCCCAGTGCCAGCCGAGCCAGCCCGCGCGGTCGATTCCGCCGACCCGATAAAAGGGGTTGGGCCGCGCGTTCGGCGCCTCCGGGTCATAGGCCAATGTCATCATATAGGCATTGACCGGATCGTTGAGGTCGGCCGTCGCCGCCGGCTCCATCTCGCCGAACACGGTGCTCAACCGCATTTGCGCCGCATCGTCGTTGCGCAGGTCACGAAACAGCAGGATGCCATGCTCGATCCAGGCATCATGGATCGCCCGCCGCGTGCCCTCGTCCAGCTCGCGGGTCAGGTCAGCGCCGATGATCTCGGCACCGAAGGGTGCGTCGAGCGGACGGGTTTCGATGGTGTCGGTGGTCAGCATGCGATCGGCTCCGGCTGGAGGATGAGGCGGTGCAGGTCCTGCACCGCGCGATAGGCGTCCCGCACTGCCTCGCCGATCCGCGCAACCTGCGCGGCGTCGCCGATGCGGATCATCGGAATATCAAGTCCGGCCAGCGCGTCCGGCAGCTCGGTATTCGGCACCAGCCCATGCGCCAGCAGCACGGCGGCGGCCGGCTGCTCCACCAGCGTCTCGCCCTGTTTCAGCGTCACATGCTCGCCGTCGATCGCGTGCAGCACTGTATTGTCCAGGATGCGGATCGCCTTATTGCCATGCAGCCGCTCCAGCAGCGCAATCCGGTACAGCGCCTCGGCATTGCGGGCCAGGAACCGCGCGTCCGACCGCGTGACCAGCAGCACATGATGCCCGCCCTTGGCCAGGAACTCGGCCGTCTCCGTCCCGGTCTCGCCGCCGCCATAGATCACGATCGGCCGCTCGGGCGAGGAGGGCGGCACGCTCGTCTCCTCGATCAGCACTTCATAAGCCGGCGCGGTGGGCAGATTGCCCCAGGCCGCCAGCTCCAGCGGCGCAGGCCGCGACCCGCCCGCCAGTATCACCACATCGGGCAGTTCCGCCTCGATCATCTCGCGCGTCGCCATCGTGCCGGTCTTCACCGTCACATTGCTCCGCTCGATGCGCCCCAGCAGGAACTTGTGATACCAGAACAGCTTGTCCTTGCCCGGCGGCACCGCCGAGGTGATCAGGTTGCCACCCAGCCGCTGCCGCTTTTCATACAGGGTCACCGCGAACCCCGCCTGATCCAGCAGCAGCGCCGCCGCCATCCCGCCCGGCCCGGCGCCCACCACCGTCGCCTTCAGCCCATCGGCGAACCGCACCAGCGGCGCTTCCGTCTCATGCCCGCAGCGCGGATTTTCCGCGCAAGCGACCGACCGGCTCTGCGCCAGTTCGCGAATGCACCAGTTGCAGGACGTGCAGGGCCGGATGTCCTCGGCATGTCCCCGCTGCGCCTTCATCGGCCATAGCGGATCGGCCAGCAGCGCCCGGCCCAGCGACACGATGTCGGTATCGCCATCGATCACCGCCTGCTCGCATTTGTCGGGCCAGCGCATCACGCCCGCCGTGATCACCGGCTTGCCTGTCGCTTCGCGGATGCGCCGCGCATAGGGTAGGCGATCACCTTCCTCGACCGACATCGGCTCCAGGATCAGGTGCGCGCTCTCCAGAAAACCCCAACTGATGTCGATCGCGTCCACCCCCGCCGCCGTCAGCCGCGGCGCGATGACCTCGCTGTCCTCGATGGTGATGCCGCCCTCGACCCCGTCGACCACCGACATGCGATACAGCAGCGGCTTCTCGCCGATCTGCGCCTTCACCGCCTTGATCACCTCGGTCGGAAAACGCAGCCGCCGTTCGAAATCGCCGCCCCATTCGTCTTGTCGAAAATTCATGATCGGCGACAGGAACTGCTGGATCAGATAGCCATGCGCGCCGTGCAGCATCACCCCGTCATAGCCCGCCAGCATCGCCAGCCGCGCCGTGTTCGCATAGCGCCCGATGATGTGGCGAACCTCCGCATCCTCCAGCGCGCGCGGCGTGCCGTTCATATAGATGCTGTTGAGCGGGATCGGGCTGGAGGAGACCGGCGTGCGGCCGATGATGCTCTCCTTGGTCTGCCGCCCGGCGTGCGAGATCTGGATCACCGCCTTGGCGCCCGCCGCATGGATCGCCGCGACCAGCCGCGCATGCCCCGCCTTGAACCGCTCATTGTCCAGCCGCAGTTGCGGCACGTTGGAACTGAAGCCGGTTTCGCTGTCGACGCACACGAATTCGGTGATGACCAGGCCCGTGCCGCCGCGTGCGCGCTCGCGATAATATTCGATGATCGCTTCGTTCACGGCCCCGTCCGGTTCCCCCAGATGGGTCTCCATCGGCGCCATGGCGATGCGGTTCTTCAGCCGCATATTGCCGATCTGAAACGGCTCGAACAGGCGCGGATAGGCCATGGATCCTCTCTCTTTCGATGTTGATCCCTGGATAGCACCCCATTCTCACGGGATAATCATCGGATTGCGATAGCCATTATCCGCTGATACAGCAGGATCATGGACAGGATGACCGGCCTCGAAGTCTTTGTCGCGATCGTCGACAGCGGCGGCTTCGGCCGCGCGGCCGAACGCCTGGGCCTGTCGCCGACGATGGTGTCGGCCCATCTCGCCCGGCTGGAGGATCGCCTCGGCAGCCGCCTCATCCACCGCACCACCCGCCGCTTCGCGCTGACCCCGCAGGGCCATCTCTTCCTGGAGGAGGCGCGCGACATATTGCACGCGCTGGCCCAGGCGGAGGGCCGCATCCGCCGCAGCGAAGCCGCAGGCCCCAGCGGCCGCGTCGCCATCGATGCGCCCGGCGCCACCGGCTTGCGCTTCGTGCTGCCCGCCATACCGGCCCTGCGCGCCGAACATCCCGGCATCCTGCTGGACCTGAGCGTCGGCGACCGCAGCATGACCCTGCGGCCGGACAGTTTCGACCTGCTGATCCGCGTCGGCGCGCCGGTGGAGGGCAGGGGAGAAGTCATCCGCCTCGGCCAGACCCGCTATGTCCAGGTCGCCTCGCCCGATTATCTCGACCGGCGAGGCGAACCCGCGACGCCGGACGACCTCCACGACCATGACTGCATCCTGTTCGCCACGGCCGATCGCCCGGTCGGCCAGTGGCGCTTCGCCCGCGACGGCGAAAGGCGCTCGCTCCGCCCCGCCAGCATCGCCAGCTTCAACCATGGCGACGCCATCGCCATGGCCGCCGCCGCCGGGGTCGGCATCGCCCAGACACTGGAGATGATCGTCAGGCCCGAACTCGCCGCCGGCACGCTGCGCCCGGTCCTGACCGACTGGAACCGCGACCCGGTCGATATCCAGCTCTTCCTGCCCCACGACCGCCGCCAGCGCCCCGCCGTCCGCGCCGTCGCCGAATTCCTGCGCACCCGCATCGACTGGCAGGGTGCAGCGTGAATTTGGGCATTCGGATTGGAAAATGATCCGCCCGCCCTCGTTCGAGGCCGCGGGGGCAAATTCGGGCATATCGAACCGACGATTTGTTGTCGGCAACAACCTAATCTATGACACTCTGATGCGGACGCTCAAATGCTATTCTGTAACCTTCGCGGTGATGCTCAGCGTTCCAGCAAATGCCGACACAGTCCCGTCGTCCTGTGCAGGGTTTACCCCAGGCGCATCAACGTTGGACGTCGATACATATTATGCCGTGCGCGCCGCTGACATCGTCGCAGCAGGTATGAAGGGTAACGTTGAAGCACTCAAGAATTGGGTATCGTCTGGAGCGAATTACGAAATCTGGAATGGCGACGCCACCTTTGCTTCGCGCCAGCGCGGCGTCACCGGATCTTTGGAAATGGCTAAGGCGCTAAAGGCTACGCGCTTTCAATCTGTGGCCGCCATTCCCAGTCCAGTAACCATTTCACCAATTAAATGTACATGGAAAACTACTGTCCTGTTTCGAGATGGCGAGATCAACAAAGGGGTTCTAATGGATCTCGACTTCGCAGATGGGCTACTGGTGCAGGCAAAGGGGAAAACGGTCTTTATATTCGAGGGCGTCATCCAATAACTGTAAATGTTCGCTCAAAAGCTGCCAGTCCAGCAAGCCACCGCTTCTCGCAACGCCCAAACCGCCTCCCGACCCCCCCTCAACGCGGCGCAGCCTGCGCGATCAGGTCGATCACCAGTAACGCCGCCGGCGACAGCGTCCGCCGCGCCAGCGACGCCACAGCGATGTCGGAATGCTGCACGATCGACGGCCCATCCAGCACCGCAAAGCGGTCATCCGCCATCGCCTCGGCCGTGACCCAGATCGCGTCGCTCGCCAGCGCCACGGCCTTGGCGATCTCGAAATTGTCGCAGGCGATCGTCGTGGCATAGCGGCCGGTCGGGTCGGGAGCCGGCCCGGTGCCGCCCAGAATCGGGAAGCCAGCGGTCTCCTCATCCGTCACCCGCCGCCCCGCCAGCGGATGGCCCCGCCGCACCAGCCCGCCTATCCGTACCCGCGCGATACGGCGCAGCGTCAGCCCCGGCCGATCCTCCACCAGTGGCAGCGCCAGCAGCGCGAAATCCAGGTCGCCCTCCTGCAAGCGCGCCAACAGGTCGACGACATCGCCCAGCCGCGTCCGCATCCGCAGCGTGGCATGGTCCCGCGCAATCCGCGCCAGCACCGGCTCCAGCACCAAAGTCGCCGCCATCGGCCCGAAGCCGCAATAGACCTCTCCAATTGCGCGGTCGGTCAGCAGCGCCATGTTGCGCTCGAGATGGTCCATCTGCCGCAGCACCGCCTGCGCCTCCTCGACGAAGCGCTCGCCCGCCCGCGTCAGCCGCACGCCGTCGCGCCCCCGATCGAACAGCCGCAGGTCCAGTTCCGCCTCCGTCGCCTGAACGCTCCGGGTCAGCGCCGATTGCGTCAGCCCCAGCCGGTCGGCAGCCCGCCCGAAATGCGCCTCGCGCGCCAGGGTCGTGACATGTTGCAGCTTGCGGATATCCATGTGCCATACTCATTGAAATCGCCACTTCAATGAATTGGATGCGCATCGAGCGCCAGCCCTAACATCAACACGAAAATTCAGGGGAGAGGCATATGTCCTATTATGGCCCGGTGCTCGCCGTCACGGCGTTCGTGCTGCTGTGCGAAATCGTCATGGGTCGCCATCGCGGCATCTATGGGCGCAACGACATCTGGGTGCTGGGCCTCTGCGCGCTGCTCAACCCGCTCGTCACGCGCACGCTGGCCGGCATGCTGATCGCGCTGGTGGCGCAGACGCTGCTGCCGCAGTTCAAGGGCGCGCTGGCGCATCTGCCACTGCTGCCCGCCTATCTCGGCTTCTTCCTGATCGCCGAATTCGCCTTCTACTGGGGCCATCGCTGGGCGCATGAGGGGCAGCGGCGGCCCGCGCTGCGCTGGCTCTGGAAAATCCACCGCACCCATCATGCCGGCCGCTACATGAACGTGCTGGTGACCCAGCGGATCAACATCTTCTGGTCCTTCGTCGTGCCCACCTCCTGGCTCACCGGCTTTGCGATCTATTTGGGGCAGGGGATGGCGGCGGGCCTGGTCGTGCTCACCATCTTCTGGTGGAACCTCATCACCCACAGCCATTTCCGCTGGGACGATGCGATTCGTCGCCATCCGCGCTTCGGCCGACCGTTCCGCGCGCTCGAACATCTGCTGATCAGCCCGGGCATGCACCACACCCATCACGGCTATGGCCGGGACGGGGCCTCCTATCGCAACTATGCCGTGACCTTCGCCTTCCTCGACTGGATGTTCGGCACGCTGCACATCCCATCGGGCCGTCCCTGGCGCTACGGCGTCCCCGGCGCGCAGCCGCACTGGGCGGAGGAGGTCTTCTATCCGCTGGTCCGCATGCCGGCGGAGGCTGACCCGGCCGCGAAGGACCAGTCGCGCCAGGATGCCGCCGCTGCCTGAGCGGCGACATCCCGCTTGACGAATCTGCTTAACCAGGCGCACTGTCATGCCATAATTCAGCCGAATATCGCGAAATATTGGAACGAACGTTCTTTTTTGTCGCGACACGGCATGACATGGGAGAGCGCTGATGCCGATCGAACCGGACGACTATTTCCTGTCCTCGACCAACCCGGTCGCCAATGTCGACCAGCGCGATCTCGAGCGTCTGGCGATGCGGTTGTTCGATCGGCCGGATGTGCGCGCGGCGCGGGCGCGCGCCGAAATCGCCTGGCGGCGAGTCTCCGACCGCCTGATGCCGCCCGACCAGATGGCGCTGTTCGACGATCATGTCTCCGACTACTGCTTCAAATGCACAATGGTCGCCGCCAACACCGACGCCAACTATCCCCGCGTCCTGCGCGTCTATGCCGAAGGGGCCGAGTGGCTGGGCCACGGGACGCCCGGTGCGAAATGGGGCGGCGACAATCCCAACAACGCCTATCGCATCATCCCGGTGGCGGCCGGCGGGCGATACGAAGTGACGGGGCAGCGGCAGGTCGAGCCGTCCACCTATGTGACCTTTCAGCTTGTCGGCAACAGCACGACATCGGCGACGCTCGTCTCGCTGGAGCAACTCGACATGGATGTCGCGCCGGACGGCAGCTACACGCTGACGCTGGACGAAACGCCCGCTGACGGCCGGCGCAATCACATGCAGATACCGGAGGGGACGCTCTACCTCTTCATCCGCGATTCCATGGGCGACTGGGAAACGCAGCATCCCGACGCCCTGCGTATCCGCCGCCTCAACCCGCCGACGCGCGATCCCCTGACCGATGACGAACTGGCCGCCACGGCGATCCGCAATATTCAGTCGGACATCTTCTACGCTTATTATGCGCAGCGGCTGTTCTTCAACGGGCCGCAGATGATGACCCCCGCCGAAGGAGCAGGATCAGTCGGCGGACTGGTGACGCAGCAGGGGAGCCTCGGTCACTTCACCCTTGGCGAGGACGATGCCGTCATCATCACCGCCAACGCGGCGGGCGCGACCTATCGCGATATCGTGCTGCACGACCTGTGGCTGCGCAGTCTGCCCAATCGCGACCATCAGGTCAGCCTGACCAATGCGCAGATGCTGCCCGATGCAGACGGGCGCTACACCTATGTCCTGTCGATCGCGGATCCCGGCGTCCACAACTGGCTCGATCCCTCCGGCCTGCACGATGTGCTGATCCTCCACCGCTGGCAGGGCTTCCCGGACCCGGACGCCGACGCGCCGGCGATCGAAAGCCGCAAGCTCGCCTTTGCCGATCTGGACGCCAGCCTGCCGGCCGGCGTGGTCCGCGTCACGCCCGAAGAACGCCGCGCCCAGATCGCCCGCCGGCAGGCCGCCTATGACCGGCGCTTTGCGGTGGATTGACGGTGGCTTTGTAGCGCGAAGGCAAGGAGGCGGCGCCGGGCATCCAGGGCCGCCTCCGTATATGCGCCATGCCTATATCAGCTATGTGATGCATGCTTATTATCCAAAATTGCAAAATTGCATGCAACATATCTCCCCATTAAGACACATGACTGCCTGACATCCGAACACAACGAACAGCGGATGCATGGTTTCTGGGGAGAGGATCATGCGGCACTCGATCGCATCTGCGGCAACCATGCCGTCCTGCACGCATGTCACCGCGAATTTTCGCGCTGCCTCTCCCCAGTCCTGCTTTCCCATGCCGGTGATCGGTCCGGACAGCAGGCATCCATTTTCAATCATGGTCAAAAGGGGAGAGTTGTCATGAGGAAGCCTATCTATCTGGCCGGCGCAGCCTTGGTCGCCATCGCGACGCCGCAGGCCGCTGCGGCGCAGGACGATGCGACAAGCACGACCGCCGTCGGCGCCGACATCGTCGTCACCGCCACCCGGCGCGAGCAGCGCCTCCAGGAAGTGCCGCTCGCCGTGACCGCACTCAGCGGCGAAACGCTCCGCAGCCGCGGCATCGAGAATATGAACGACCTTGGCCCCGGCAAGATCGCCGGCCTCACATCCTACCCGCTCAACGGCTCGGAAACCGGCGTCGCGCTCCAGATGCGCGGCTATGGCACGTCCGACGCCTCGCAGGGGACGCAGGACAATGCGGTCGCCTTCTACATCGACGGCATCAACATCCCCCGCGCGCAGGGCGGCGCGCTCGACCTCGTCACGCCCGAGCGGATCGAGGTGCTGCGCGGGCCGCAGGGCCAACTCTTCGGCCGCAATGCGGAGGCGGGCGTCGTCCAGGTGGTGTCCCGCCGGCCTACCGGCATTCTGGGCGGCGATTTCCGCGCTGGTATCGGCAATTTCGATGCTTATGAGTTGAAGGGCCGGCTCGACCTGCCGTCGCTGGCCGGCTTCAATATTCAGCTGTCGGGCATGTTCCGCAAGCGCGGCGGCTATTTCCGCAATGTCCGCTCCAGCCTGCTTCAGAACATCACGCCGGTCTCCAGCCCCTATTCCTCCTTCCACTGGAAGACCGGCAACTACGACCAGGATTTCCGCAAGCTCAAGACCTATGGCGGCCGCATCGCGGTGGAGCGCGATTTCGGCGATCTCAACGTCTTCTACGCCTATGACAATATCTGGGCGAAGGACGATCAGGCATTCCCGCAGATCCTGGTCTCGCCCAATGCCGGCACGATCGAAAATCCCAATGGCGGCATCACCGTGCCGCCGTCCGGCCCGGCCACGATCTTCACCACCGATGGCGGCCGCTACCAGCAGCAGCCGCTGGATCTCGATCATTATCCCCGCAGTGCGCCCTTCGCCATTCCCTCGCTCTATTTCATCACCAAGAATCAGGGCCATGTGCTGAACCTGAGCTACGGGGCATCCGACTCGCTGACGCTCAAGTCGATCACCGGCCTGCGCAAGTCGCTCAATTATGGCGGCGCGGTCACCTCGCTCGGCACCTCGCCGGTGCAGGCCTGGGCCAGCAATTATCTGGATTCCAAGGTGTTCAGCCAGGAATTGCAGGCCATCTACACCGTCTCCAACTTCAACATCACGGTCGGCGGCATCTATTTCCACGAGGATGTGCGGGACGAGCGGGATTCGGGCTTCTCAACCAACTGCCCCGCCGGCATTCCCGGCGCGCCCTGCACGCCCGGCGCTGGGCCGAGCCGCGCGCCCTATTACAGTCCGTTCGCGCCCAATGGCGGCTTCATCCGCCAGTTCTCGAAGACCAACGCCTATGCCGCTTATGGTCAGGCGAGCTGGACGCCGCCGGTGCTGGAAGAGAAGCTCGAACTCACCGCCGGCCTTCGCTACAGCGACGATACCAAGCGGGCGCGGCGCGATATCTTCAACGGCGTGATCCTGCCCAACCAGCTCCGCAATGAGGCGAAGGAGAAGCGCGTCGATCCCGCCTTCGTCGTCAAATATAGCTGGACCGACGACATCAACACCTATTTCCGCTACGCCTCCGGCTTCCGCGATGGGGGCGCGAACGTGCGCTCGCAGACCTTCGTCGCCTATGACACCGAAGTGCTCAAATCCTTCGAAATCGGCCTGAAATCGCAATGGTTCGATCGCCGCGTGACGCTCAACATCGCGGCCTTCCGCTACAAGGTCACCGATCAGCAGCAGTCGATCCAGACCAACCCATCGGTCAATCCCAGCATCTCCGACACGTTCAACGTCAATGTGCCCTATAAGGCGAAGGGGTTCGAGGTTGAACTGAGCGCCCGGATCGTGCCGGGCCTCAGCGTCGCGGCGAACTACACCTTCATTGACGCCAATGAGCGCATCATCGGCATCGATCCGGTCACGCTCAAGACCTTCACGCCGAAAAGCACGTCGATCCTCCCAGCCGGCCCCTGTCCGGCAGCGCCCAGCGGCAATTGCGCCGGTGGCCTGGTCGTCTCGCCGGAGGATATGGCGGCGCACCCCAATTCGACGTTCCTGCAATTGCTGGGCATCGGCGCGGCGCGTCATTCGGGATCGGTTTCGGTCGATTTCAGCCAGCGGATCGATCCGGGCATCTTCAACATCCACTTCGACTGGACCCGCAGCTCCAGCATGATCTGCTGCGCGCCCTATCGGCTGGCGACCTTCATCAATGCGACCGGCACCGTGCAGTCGCCCGCTCCGCGCTACAATCCGGGCGTATCGACGAACCGGATCAACGCGCGCATGAGCTTCTCAGAGATTCCGCTGCGCAGCGGGGTGAAGGGAGAGCTCAGCTTCTGGGTCAAGAACCTGCTCAACCATGTCGATCTGGCGCAGCTGTTCCCGGCCGGCAACGCGCTCAATGCGTCCCAGCCTTATCCGCAGGCGGCGACCTATCTCCAGCCGCCCCGCACCATGGGCGGCGAATTCAGGATCCAGTTCTGATCCTTGCGCGGGCCGGCCTTTGAGGGGTCGGCCCGCCCTCATTTCATGTATGACCCGTGCGAAAGTTCACATGGATGATCGCTGCTGCATTGCGGAATGTGCGTTTGTCCATTCCGTTGCAACATGATACTGACCCTTCACATCCAGTCTGATTTGGGGGCAATTTTCATGAAAATTCTTTTCGCGCTCGTCGCGGCCTTGTCGTTCGGTTCTGCTGCGATTGCACAGGACGCGCCGGCGATTAAGGCGCGCTCCATGGTCAAGACGGCAGACGGCGCGCGCGTCGGCGTCATCGACCGCATCACCAAGAACGCGGACGGCACGCCCGCCTCGGTGCAGATCATCTACAAGGGCCGCTTCGTGTCGATCCCGGCCGCCACCCTCAGCACCGGCGAAAAGGGTCTGGTCACCAGCCTGACCGCGGACGACCTCAAAAAGCTGTAAGCCGCCCATACGAGCGGACAAGGGGACGCAGCCTCGGAAGGGGCTGCGTCCCCTTTTCGTATCAGCCAGCACTCAGCTTGTTGAGCAGGCTGGTCAGTTGCGCCAGTTCATAGGGTTCAAGCCGATCCTCCAGCTGAAGCTGATAGGATTGCGCGACCGCCATCAGTTCGGTCAGCGTCACCTGGGCTTCGGCGCTCAGGTGCAGTCGCTCGCCGGCGGTAATGATCAGCCCGCGCGCGATCAGTCCATCGACCGCCGCGTCCGGCAGGTCGACGCCGCCATTGGCAGCCCGTCGCGTCAATTCATCGCGCGCGCACCCATCACCCAGGCCGAGCGCCACCAGCACGCTATATTCCGACGAGCGCAGCCCGCGTGCCCGCACCTCCCGCCGCACATCGGCAAAGGCCGACTGGTAGGCGCGGCCCAGCAGATGCGCGATAAAATAGCGGCCAAACTCCCCGTCATGCGGAAGTTCGGCAGGGCGGGTTTCCTTTGCGCCCTGAAACACGCCGCCATATTTGCCGCCATGGAAGACCAGCGGCTTGACGTCGCGATCGGCGAAATCGACCACCTCGCCGACGAAGATCGCATGATCGCCGCCCTCATATTCGAAGGTCGACCGACAGCCGAAGCGTGCGGCGCAGCCGGGGATGAGCGGTGCGCCCTCCGGCCCGTCCTCTACTTCCATCCCTTCAAACTTGTCGATGCCGCGCGTCGCGAAGCGGTTGGACAGGTCTTCCTGATCGGCGGCCAGCACATGCACGGCCCACGCCTTGCCGTTGCGAAACGCGGCGAGATTGGGGCTGGTCAGCGCCAGGCTCCACAGCACCAGCGGCGGGTCCAGCGACACGGAATTGAAGCTGTTGGCGGTCAGTCCGATCGCTTTTCCGTCGCCGTCGCGCGTCGTCACGATGGTGACGCCGGTCACGAAGCGCCCGAGCGCGGAGCGGAACGCTTGCCTGTTGTCGATCATCTCGCATCTTTCCTGCCAACTGCGGTCCTTCAGATGAAACGGGGCAGGGCGGGTGCATAGGGCGTGTGCCGACATATCGGCATTGTGAAGTGTTCGACGCCATGATTGCTGGTGCCGCCCGGTCTTGGCAGACCCGTCGCATAAAAGGAGAGGGGGAGCGCCATGCGCCATCTGATGCTGGGCCTTGCGCTATGCTGTGCTTCGCCGGCCCTCGCCGAACCGGAGAAAAGCATGATGACGCCCCCGAAACAGTCCCGCATCCCGCTGATCGAGCCGGAGGATATGACGCCGGAACAGCGCGCCGCCTATGACGCGCATCCGCATGCCCGCACCAATCTGGGCCGGCTGCTGGGGCAGGCGAAGACGCTGGGGCCGGCGTTCACCCGCTTCAATGAACTGATGGCGACAACCATCACCGTGCCGCCGCTGGAGCGCGAGATCGTGACGTTGGCCGTGCTTCACCTGGAACGCGGCGAATGGGAATGGCAACAGCATCTGACCGTGGCCGAAATCCTTGGCGTTCCCAAGGCCAAGGTCGAAGCGATCGCGGCGGAGCGTTTCGGCGATCCGGTCTTCACCGATCGGGAACGGGCGCTGCTCGCCTTCACGCGGCAGGTGGTGAAGACCGTGCGCGTCGATGATCCAACCTTCAATGCAGTCGCCGCCTTTTATGATCCACGCCAGATGGTGGAGACGATCCTCGTCATCTCCAACTACATGATGATCCTGCGCGTGTCCGAAGTCGCCGAATTGCCGTTGGAAGGCGATGCAGGCGCCGGCTTCTGGAAGGATCGCAAGCAACCCTGACGCCGACGATCAGCCCTGCCGGATGAATTCGGCCGCCCGTTCTGCGATCATGATCGTCGCAGCATTGGTGTTGCCGGACACGATGACCGGCATCACCGATGCATCCACGACCCGCAGTCCGCCGATCCCGCGCACCCTCAGCGTCCGGTCCACCACGGCATCCTCGCCGCCCATCCGGCAGGTGCCGACCGGGTGATAGCCGATATTCGCGCTCTGCCGCACATGGGCTTCCCATGCTGCATCGTCGCTCGGGACTTTGACGGGATAGTTCGCGCCCACGACATGATCGCTTAGCGGCGGCGTGTCGAACAGACGCGCGATCAGCTTGCCCGTCGCGACCAGCCGCCGCACATCGCGCTCGTCACCGAGCAGGCGGTGATCGATCACCGGCTTGTCCTCCGGGTCGGCGCTGCGCAGGCGGATTTCGCCCCGACTGTCTGGCCGCATGCTGTTGCCGCCGATGGTGATGCCGGGTTGCGGATGCATGCGCGGCTTGCCCGCGCTCATGTCGATCGCCAGCGGCATGAAGCTGATCGACACGTCCGGTTCGACCAGCGCAGGATCGGATTTCACCCCCGCCATCACATGCACGGCCGCCGACGCCATCGGCCCGTCGCGGCGGATCAGCCAGCGCAGCAGGTTGCGCCCCAGCGTCCAGGGGCCGGCCGGACTGTTGTAGGTCGGCACGTCGACCAGCTTGCTCAGCGTCGTGCCGGCATGTTCCTGCAAGTTGCGTCCCACCGGCAGGTCGGCCTGCACGGCGATGCCCAGTTCCTTCAGATGTGCCGCCGGCCCGATGCCCGATCGCATCAGGATCGCCGGCGATCCGATCGTCCCGGCGCTGACGATCACCTCGCGTGCGCGGATATCCTGCGTCTGGCCATGCCGCCGGATGCGCAGCCCCACCGCACGCCCGTTTTCCATCAGCACCCTGTCGACCATGGCCCCGGTCACGACATGCAGGTTGGTGCGCCCCATCGCGGGCTTGAGGTAAGCGTCGGCCGTGCTGGATCGCCTGCCGTCGCCGGTCGTGGTCAGATTTTCGTACACGCCGAACTGGTCGCCGTCGCAATAGTCCGTCCGCTTCGGCACGCCCAGCGCAGCAAAGCCATCCATCACCGCATCGACAAGGGCGTGTCGGGCCTTGCCGGGACTGACCCGAAGCGGCCCCATCGTGCCGTGCAGTTGCGACGGAGGTCCGGAAAAATGCTCGGCCTTCAGATAATAGGGCAGCACATCGTCCCAGGCCCATCCTGCCGCGCCCGCCGCCACCCAGCGATCATAGTCGCCGCGCTGCCCGCGCACATAGACCATGCCGTTGATCGCGCTCGACCCGCCCAGCATCCGTCCGCCCGACCAGGTGCTCACCCGCCCGCCGACGGACGGATCAGGCTCGGTCGGATAGCACCAGTCGGCTCTGGCATGTCCCATCAGCGCAAAGGTGCCCGCCGGCATGTTGACCAGCAGCCCGTCGCCCTTGCCCCCGGCCTCGACCAGCACGACGCGCAGCCTCGGGTCCTCGGAAAGCCGCGCCGCCAGCACGCAACCCGCGCTGCCGGCCCCGGCGATGATGATGTCGGCCTCGACCGGAATGCTCAAAGCCCGACCCACACATTCTTGGTGCGCAGATATTCGCGGATGCCGTGGATACCGCCCAGCCGCCCCTGACCGCTCTGGCCGATGCCTCCGAACGGCGCGGAAATGGGAATGCCGGTGAAGCCGTTCACCCACACATTGCCCGCCACCAGCTTCTTCGCCATGCCGTGCGCCCGCCGCACGTCGCGGGTCCAGACATAGGCCGCCAGCCCGAATTCGGTCCCGTTGGCGATCGCGACGGCTTCCTCCTCGGTTTCGAACCGGCTGATCGCCAGCACCGGCCCGAACACCTCATGCTGCGCCAGTTCCGATTGCGGATCGACATCGCAGAACACGGTCGGCTCGATGAAATAGCCTTCCGCCAGCGCCCCGTCGCCGCGCGATCCGCCGGCGACCAGTCGCCCGCCTTCGCCCGGCGCGCGCTCGATCATGCCCATGATGCGCTTGACCGCGCGATCGTCGATCACCGGCCCCATGCGCGTCGCCGCATCCATCGGATCGCCCACCGTGACCTGCGCCGCCTGCGCCTTCACCCGCTCGACCACCTCGTCATAGACGCGCGCCTGCACCAGCAGCCGCGAGGCGTTGATGCAGCCTTGGCCGCTGTTGTTGACGACGCCCGACAGGCTGAACGCATCCAGCGCATCCAGGTCCGCATCGTCGAAGATCACTGCCGCCGACTTGCCGCCCAGTTCCAGATGCACCGGCGTCATCCGCATGGCCGCCGCGCGCAGAATATGCTGCGCCGTCGTCCCGCTGCCGGTAAAGCTGATCTTGTCCACGCCCGGATGCGTGGTCAGCGCCGCGCCCGCTTCCGGCCCCCCGGCACGATGTTGACGACGCCCGCCGGCATCCCGGCCTCCAGCGCCAGATCGCCGAAATGCATCGCCGCATAGGGCGCCAGTTCCGGCGGCTTCACCACCACCGTGTTACCCGCCGCCAGCGCCGGCCCCAGCACCATGCCCAGCGCATAGACCGGCCCGTTCCACGGAATGATCACCGCGACGATGCCGAACGGCTCGTCCATCGTATAGTCCAGCGCCGGCGCCGGCCAGGTGGCGATCACGTCGCCGCCGATCTTGTCGCTCCATCCGGCATTGTAGAGGAAGCTGTCCGCCGCGACATGCGGGCCGAACTGCGCCACCGACAGCGGAATGCCGTTGTCGATGACCGACAGCCGTACCAGTATCTCGGCGTCGCGCTCCAGCAGTTGTGCGAAGCGGATCAGGATGTTGCGCCGCTGGTTGGGCGGCATCTCGGCCCAGGCCGGGACGGCGGCCCGCGCCGCCTTCACCGCGGCATCGACTTCCTGCGCACCGGCCAGCGGCACCAGCCCGGTCTGCCTGCCGGTCGCTGCATAGACATGCGCATGGCTGCCCCCGCTCGCCTCGTACAGGCTCCGCTCCCCGATCAGCAGCCGGGGCCGGGGCAGGATATCGACGGCGGCATCGGCGATCATCGCGGCGCTCCCCTCAAGAGACATGATAGCCCCCGTCCACCGTCAGATGATGGCCGGTGATATAGCTCGCCGCCTCGCTCGCCAGGAACAGGATGGCGCGCGCCTGCTCGATCGGCTGCGAAATACGGCCCAGCGGAATGCGACCCGGCAGCGTCATCGGCCCCTTGAAGGGCAGGCTTTCCCCCATCGCCTTCGCGCCGCCGCTGGCGGTGCCGCCGGGCTGGATCGTGTTGATACGAATGCCATGCTCGCCGAACTCGACCGCCGCCGCCCGCGTCATCGCGTCCACGCCCGCCTTGGCCGAGTCATAATGGGTGTTGTTGAAGATGGTCGGATGATCGGCGCTCACCGACGACACGTTGACGATCGAACCGCCGCGCCCCTGGTCGCGCATGATCTTGATCGCCTCGCGCATCATCAGGAAGGTGCCGCGGGTCGTAACCGCATGCATGATATCCCATTCGGATGCCGGCATGGTCATGGTGTCGGCCTTGCGACGATAGGCGGCGACATTGGCCAGCACGTCCAGCCCGCCCAGTTCGGCCTTCGCCGTCTCGAAGGTCGCCAGCACCTGCGCCTCGTCCGATATGTCGCACACTGCCCAGGGCGATCCCGCCGCTTCCGCCGCTTCCCGCACGGCGTCCTCGACGATGTCGACGAACAGGACGCGCGCACCGACCTGGGTGAACAATGTGGCGGTGGCGCGGCCTATGCCGGACCCGGAGCCGGTGACGATGGCGGTCTTGCCCTCAAGGCCATAGACGGAAAGCGCTTGCGAAGCGGACATGGTAACTCCTGTTTGATAGGATTGGATCAGCGCGTGGTGGCCGGGTCCCAGGCCAGCGGCAGCCGCAGCACGGCGTTCACCATGCCCGCGCCAAAAGTCGGCCGGTCGTCGGGGTCGAGCGCGAAGTCGGGGATGCGGACCAGCCATTCCTCCAGGAATATGCGCATCTCGCTGCGCGCCAGCGCCGCCCCCGGGCAGCGATGCGCGCCATTGCCGAAGGCGGCATAGCTGCGCTCCAGTGCGGGCCGCTCCCAGTCGGCCTCCATCGGGTTCGCGAACTTGCGCTCGTCCATGCCGTGCAACAGCGGGCGCAGGTAGATGCGGTCATCCGCCTTGAAGTGGATGTCGCCATAGTCGACATCGCGGGTGATGACGCGCGCGGTAGAGGAGGGGGCGAACATTCGCAGCAGCTCGTCCACCGCATTGGCGATCAGTTCGGGGCGCTCGACCAGCTCGCGCCTTTTGCCCGGGTTCTCCGCCAGGAACTTGGCGGCAAAGCCCAGCGACGACGCCACGGTGTCCAGCCCGCCGAACATCAGGTTGCTGGTAATGCTGAGCAGGTCGGGCAGGGGGATCGCGTCGCCGCCCACCTGCGCCGATATGACGGCGCTAAGCAGATCGTCGCCCGGCTTCGCCCGTCGCGCCTCGATGACGCCCACCATATAGTCGTTCATCGCCAGATGCGCGCGGGTCCGGTCCGCCAGCTGCTTGGGCCGCACCGTCATCTCGGTCCATTCCAGCAGCTGGTCCAGATCGTCCAGCGGCTGGTCGACCATCTTCATGAAGATGGTGATGGGCAGCTTCATCGAAAAATCGCTGATGAATTCGCAGCGGCCCGCGCCCTTGAATCCGTCGATCAGGTCGATCGCCAGTAGTCGCGCTTCCTCCTGCAGGGATTTGATCGCGCGTGGCGTGAAGAACTGGTTCAGGATCGTCCGGTAGCGGGCATGCTCGGGCGGATCCATCTCGATCGGCAGCAGTCGCGGTCGCTCGCCATCGTCCGGCAACACGATCCGCTTCATGGAAAACGGGTCGTGGTTCTTCTGCATATGCTCGATGTCGGCGGCGCGGGTGGCGATCCAGTGGCCGCCATTGTGCGGCGTCCACACGATGTCGGGTCCATCATGCAGCTGCTTCCAGGCCGCGTTCAGATTGTCCTCGCCGCCCGGCGGACGGGTGAAGTCCCAGTCCACCACCAGATGCTCGGGCACATGCGCCGGTCGCGGCGCCAATGTCTGCTCGGATGCCATCATGTCCTCACCCTCGTTTCTTGTCGTTCAGGTCGTAAAGGCGTCGCGCATTGCCGCCCATCACGGCCGCGCGGTTGGCGTCGGGCAGCACCGCCAGATAGGCGGCGACCAGCACGTCGAAATCGCAATGCGCCCGGTCCACCGGGAAATTGCTCTCGAACAGGCAGCGCTCCGGCCCGAAGGCGTTCAGGATATGCGCGACATAGGGCCGCAGTTCGCGCGCGAGTGCCTCCGTGTCCCAGCGCTCCAGTCTCAGCGCGATCCGCCGCGCGTCCAGCATCGTCCCCGGCGTGACCAGCCCGCCCAGTTTGACCTGCACATTGTCCTGCGCGGACAGGCGCGCCATCGCATCCTGCCATTGCGCAATGGCGTCTGTCCGCCCCGCCAGCGGTGTCCCGGCATGGTTTAGCACGAACCGACATTCCGGCACGGACTGTGCCAGCGCGGCCAACTCGTCGATCTGCGGATGGTACAACCAGACCTCGAACAGCAGGCCGCGCGCCGCCAGAACGCGCGCTGCCTCGACCGCACGCGGATCGCCGAGCATAGCGCGCCATGTCCGCAACTGCGGATAATTGAGCGCCTCGTCCGCATCCCACGCGACACACCGCCTTATGCCGCGCAGCCGCTCGCCTGCCACCGCTGCATGCGCGTCCAGCACGGCCTCGAACGGCATGTCCGCGAACGGATCGGCATTGACCAATATGCCCGCCGCCAGCTTCACCGGCGCATCGGCATGGGCTGCGCCGATCCCGGCAGCAAAGCGCGTCTCGCCGACCGGCCGCAGCGCATCGGGCAAGGCATGGTCATAATGGGTCTGGCATTCGACGAAGACGCTCGCCTCCACCCCGCATCCTTCCGCCAGCGCCAGATAGTCGTCCGGCAGGAACGGGGTGGCGTGATAGCCCACGCCGCCGCTCCAGAAATGCTGGTGCGTGTCCACGATGGTGCAGGCGGCCGCCACGATCAGATATCCCAGACCAGATGCAGCGAATTGACGCCGTTGACCGCGCCGGAATGCGTGACCGGCGGACGTTCCGGGTCCAGCCGGAAATCGGGCATGGCCTTCAGCCATTCGCGCAGAAACACCTGGATTTCCGCGCGGGCCAGCGGATTTCCGACGCATTTGTGCGCGCCATTGCCGAACGTGTTGTGCGCGGCATTGCGATCGAAATCGATCTCCAGCGGCCGGTCGTACAGGCGATCGTCCATGCTCGACATGGATATCGGCACCATCACCATCTCGTCCTCTCGGAACGGCACGCCCTTGTAGTCGAAGTCGCGGGTGATCAGCCGCCCGGTATTGGACAGGCCGAAGCGGCGCAGAAACTCCTCGGTCGCCTGCGGCACGATCTGCGGCTCCTCGATCAGGCGTCGGCGCTGTTCGGGATGCTCGGCCAGATAGCGGGTGATGAAGGACAGCATGTTGGCGACTGTGTCCAGCCCGCCGAAATAGACCAATATGGCCATGCCGATGACTTCGAACTCGCCCTGGAAGCGGGAATTGTCTCGCCACTTCGCGATCTTGCTCAACAGGTCGTCGCCCGGATTGGCATAGCGCTCGTCCAGCACGCGGTTGAGATAGGCGACGACCTTTTCCTGCGCGCCCAGCTTCTCGCGGGAATCCGTGGAGGTCATGAAGGTCACGCCCCACTCGACGAACTGCTCGCGCTGGTCGAGCGGCAGGTCGACGATGCCCAGGAACATCACCACCGGCATGATGCGGGCGAAGTCGTTGACGAACTCGCACCGCCCCTTGGGCCGGATCGCCGCGATCAGGTCGCGGGTCAGCTGCTCCGCCTGCTCCTGCATCGTGCGGACGCGGGTCGGCGTGAAGAAGGGGTTCAGGATCGCGCGGTAGCGCGCGTGCAGCGGCGGATCGACCGTCAGCGGCGGCATGCGAATGGGCGAGGAGCCGCGCGGGATCGAAAAGACCTCATGGCTGAAGACCTCGAAATTCTCCTGCACGAACTTCACGTCCTCGCCGCGCGTGACGATCCAGTGGCCGCCATTGCACGGGGTCCAGACGATGTCGGGGCCATCGTACAGCCTGTGCCAGGCGGTATAGACATCGCCCTCCTCGATCCCGGCGGGATGCAGATAGTCGAAATCGACCACCAGTTCGGGCGGCACATGGGCGGGAACCGGCACGCGCTCGTACAGCGCCTGGTGCCGGGCATAGATATCGGTGGAATCGGCCTCAGCCATAGGGGGCGCCTCCTCAGTTCCGGGGGACATCGTTGTACATTCCGGTGGCGGCGCCGGTCAGGTAGACGAATTCGCTGTAGATGCCGGTGACGGGGCGGGTGTCGACGTAGAGATAATGGAGCTGCCCATCCATCACCGCACCCTTCATCGGCGTTGCATAGCCGGCCTGCGCCACCCTCTGGTTGATCGCTTCCCACGCCTGCGCATCGGCCACGCGAAAGCCGTGATGGTGCAACCGGATCGCGGCCGGGTCATCGGGAATATAGCTCTCGTAGATATCGGGCGCGCCGGGGCGGATCGCGATCAGCTCGATCATGACCGCGCCGATCCAGGCGTGGGCAGACTCCATCACCTCCGACGCCTGTTTGCGGCGAAAACGAGTGATGCCATGGCTCTCGCCCAGCGCCCGCGTGGCGCGGTCCAGGTCGCGGGCGACGAAGCCCATCTGGTAGAAGCCGTCGAACAGGGTCGTCATCGTCAGGCTACCTGAAAGCCGCCATCGACGACGATGGCCTGGCCGTTGATGTAGCGCCCCGCGCCCGACGCGAGCAGCAGCGCGACCGGGGCCACGTCCGCCGGCTCGCCATAGCCCATCGGGAAGCGCTCGGGCCGCACGCCCGGCCCGGTCGGCGGCATGGGGCAGCCCTCGGGAAAGGGATCGGACGGGATCGCCCCCACCAGGATCGCGTTCGACTGGATGCCCTCCGCCGCGAAATCCATCGCGAACTGCCGCGTCAGCGCATTCGTCCCCGCCCGCGAGGAGCCATAAGCGAAATTGCCGTTCAGCACCGGATGCGCGGAGCCGATCGTCGAGATGTTGATGATCCGCCCGCCGCGTCCGTGCGCGCGCATCGCCTGCACCGCGCCCCGCATCAGCAGATAGGCGCCGCGCACGTTGGTGGCGTGGACCCGGTCCCATTCGTTCATCGTCAGCGTCTCGATCGACCATGGCCCGGTCACCACCGCGCCGTTCACCAGAATGTCGATGTCGCCATGCTGCGCGAACAGCGCCGCGACGCCCGCTTCGCTGAGGTCGGGTTCCGCCTCGTGCGCAACGGCGGCCTGTGCTTCACGGAAAATGTCGGCGATGGCATGCGGCACCTTGCCCGCACCGATCACGAGCGCTGCTTTCCCCGCCAATCCGAACAGTGCATCCAAGGCCACAGACTCTCCTTTCCCGGCAACATCCCCGACTTCATCGAGTCAGTGGATAAGAAACATGTCTTACATTGTCAGAGGAGGGAGCGTATGAGCAGTCCCGCGATCATCTCATCGCCTATGTGATCGCGCGCGCCGCCACGGCGGCTCTTTCTTTTGGGCCGCCGGCGATTATGGAGGAGGCATGGCAAGGACATCGCCCGGATCGCTCAAAGGGGTTCCGCTGAAGGGAACCCCGCTCGCCCTGATCGAGGCCGCCGAGCGCCTGTTCGGTCAGCACGGCATCGAGAATGTGTCACTGCGCCAGATCCGGCTGGAGGCCGCAGCGGGCAATAATTCAGCCATCGCCTATCATTTCAGCGACCGTGCCAAGCTGGTCAGCGCGATCTGGGAACATCGCCTGCCCCAACTCGACGCCGCGCGTCGGATATGGCTGAACAAAATGTACGCCGCCGGCACGCAGCAGGATGCGCGCGCCGTGCTGCGCGTTCTGGTCATGCCCAATTACGATCTGATGGATGCCCATGGCGTGCATCGCTACACTGCCTTCTTCCGCCACGCCCTGCGCTGGCGAGAGGGCGAGGTGATCCGCAACGACATGCAGGATACGACACCGGCCAGCCAGGAAGCGCTGTCGCTGTTCTATGCGCTGCGCCCGGATGTCGACCCGGCGCTGCTCAACTATCGCCTGCGCCATGCGACCTGCATGTTCTTCGACATGATCTTCGAACGCGACAGCGCGATCACCGCCGGCCGCGCCGTGATGGCGGAGGACATGTTCCTGAAGGAAGGGATCGCGATGATGGAAAGCGCCTGCCTGCGCCCTGCCGTCGGCTGATCCTGCCCGTCCGCTAGACATCTCGATCGCGCCTGTCGTGCGCCCATTCCGATCACGTACATGATCCATGGTCCGTCAGGCCAAGAGAGGTTATGGCCAGCGATAAGATACATGTCTTATATTGAGTAACATGTCTTACAGCTAATGTAGGGCGGTGAACGATACGGGGAGGAGACATTCGTGAAGCATCTGACTGCACTCATGCATCTGGGCGCGTCGGCGACCGGGATCGCCATGGCCCTGGCGGCGACATCCGCGTCGGCGCAGGGCGTCGAGGAGATCGTCGTCACCGCGCAGAAGCGCGAAGAGAATATGCAGGACGTGCCGATCGCAGTCAGCGCCTATTCCAGCGCCGCGCTGGAAGCGCGCGGGGCGACTGCGCTTACCTCCCTGTTCCAGGCTCCGCCGCCCGGTGTCGTGATGCAGCCTTTCGCTGGCAGCCAGAGCCTGTTGATCGTTGACATGCGCGGCGTCACCAACGGCGATCCAGGGCAGGGCACGTCGGAGGTCGGCACGGCGGTCTATCTGGACGATGTCTATCTGGGCCGGGCGCAGGGGCTGGGCCTGGAGCTGGCCGACCCGGAACGGATCGAGGTGCTGCGCGGTCCGCAGGGCACGCTGTTTGGCCGCAATGCGGAGGGCGGCGCGATCCGTGTCGTGACCAAGAAGCCGACCGGGGAATTTGGCGGTTCGGCCAAATTGGCCGTCGGAAATTACGATCAGCGCCGCTATGAGGCGCATCTCAACCTGCCGGAGATCGCCGGCTTTTCGGTCAAGCTGGACTATCTCAACACCAGGCATGACGGCTACACCAGCGCTGGCCCGCGTGTCGCCCGCATCGCACGGCAGGCAGATTTCGGCGCGCTGGATGCGGAGGGCTATCGCGCCAGTGTACGCTGGCAGCCAACCGACACGATCACCGTCGATTACGCCTATGACCATTCGACCACAGATGATGTCCGCGACTATAACGTACTTGGCGCGCCGCCTTATGGTTTTGCGCCTTTTGGTCCGTTGACCCCGCTCAGCACCTTCACCGCGCCGGGCGGCCAGCCGCGTACGGGCATCGACCGCCGCGTCGATGACGCCTGGATTTCGCTCTACAACGCGCCATTTCGCGTGAAAGCGCAGGGCCATACCGTACAGGCCGGCTGGGAACTCAACGACAATCTGACGCTGCGGTCGATCACCGCCTTTCGCAAGACCCGCGAAAAGGGGGCTAACCAGTTGGGCGGCGCCTTCACTGTATCCAGCCTGGGACCGACGGGGCGGCCGATCTCGCTGCTGGTGCCGGGCCTTGGGACGACCAGCCTGGGCCTCGATCCTTCGACGACCGTCTACGCCATTTCCGGCGTCGCCTCCTACAATGAGGTCGACCAGAGCCAGGAGAGCCAGGAGTTCCAGTTGGTCGGCTCCTTCGACGAGATCGAGTTCGTGATTGGCGCCTATTATTTCCACGAGAAGGTCAACGACCTGCGCCAGTCCTTTCTGAGCGTCGTCTTCACGGATCCGGGCCTGACCAACGCGGTCGGCGTGAACCCGTTCACCGTGGGCAGCGCCGGCGCGGGACTGGGCGTGCAGAATGCCGAGTCCACCTCCTATGCCGGCTTTGGACAGGCGACCTGGTCGCCGGGTTTCGCGGGCGATCGCCTGCATCTGACGGCTGGCCTGCGTTACACGGACGACAAGAAACTCTTCCTGCGCTCCGTCAGCAATGGCGCAGTGGTCAATCAGGTCGGCGCGCCGTTCCGGGAGAAGCGTTTCGACCCGGCCTTTACCATCGCCTATGACGTGGCCGACGCCGTCAACATCTATGCCAAATATTCGCAGGCCTATCGCGCCGGCGGCGTTTCCGTCCGATCGCCTTTGTTCAAGCCGTTCGGCGCGGAAGTGAACAAGGCCTATGAATTGGGCGTCAAGAGCGAGTTTCTCGACCGCCGTCTGCGCGTCAATGCAGCCCTCTTCGAAAACCGCATCCACAATCGCCAGATCACCGCACAGCTCGATCCGACCGGCAATCCCGCGGTCACCGACACGCTGAATGCGCCCGGCGTCACCCGCATTCGCGGCGCGGAGCTCGAGATCGTGGCGGCACCGACGCGCGGGCTTCAGGTGTCGGGCACCTATGCCTTTCTCGATGGGCATCGGCCGCCCAGCTACACGCAGATTGACCCCAATGCCGAACTGCGCATTCAGAGCCTGCCGCGCCATGCCATCACAGTGGCCGTCGATTATACGCTCCCGATCGAGTCTGTCGGCGAACTCGCCTTCCATCTCGATTATGCGATGGCCAGCGACACGCCGGGCACGGGCCGCGTCGCCTATGGCGCGTTCGCCTGGGACATCCAGCGTGACGTGACCAACGCCCGCATCGCGTTGCAGAATGTGGAAGTCGGGCCGACCAAATGGCGGCTCGCCTTCTTCGGCAAGAACCTCTTCGACAATGCCTATCCCGTGTTCACCGCGCCGGGTGCGAATGCCATCCTCTCGGCGCCGCGCACCTATGGGCTGGAACTCGGCGCGGCCTTCTGATCCAGATGCATCCCCTGGCGCGCGGCCTGGTTCGAGGCCGCGCGCCCTTTTCCGGCATGGAGGCTTTGCATGACCCGTTCCGCCGATGAATGGCGACGTCACTGGCCGGTGGTCGCCGCATCCTCCATTGGCGTGGCGACGGGCTTTTCGATGCTCCAGTTCAACGCGAGCATCTTCATCCAGCCCTGGCAGGACAGCTTCGGATGGTCACGAGGGGAGATCGCGGCCGCCCATAACGGCATGATCCTGACGGCCCTGCTGTCGCCCTTCGCCGGTGCTATGCTGGATCGGTTCGGGGTCCGCCGGCCGCTCATCCTCGCCATGATGCTGATGGGCATGGCCTACATCGCAATGGCGCAACTGACCGGATCGCTGGCCCAATATTACGCGACCTATCTGGTGCTGCAACTGGTGGGCATCTTCACGACGGGCCTGGCTTTCACGCGGGTGGTTGCAGCGCGTTTCACCGCGTCGCGCGGGCTGGCGCTGGCCTGTACGCGCATCGGCATATCGGTACTGGGCATCTTCCTGCCGCCATTGCTGCACTGGCTGATCGCGCATCATGGCTGGCAGGCGGGTTTTTACCTGCTGGCCGGCATCGTCCTGCTGGTCGGCCTGCCCACCTGCCTGATCGGCATTCGCGACACCGCCCGGACAACGCAGCCGCGCAACGGCGTGAAAGAGGGCTTCCTCACGCTGGTCCGTCGCGACCGCAAGGTGGCGCAACTGTGTGTCTGTGCGGCGCTCGGCTATGTGCCGCTCACCATGGCGCTCAGCCAGTTCCAGCCGCTGATGACCGAATTGTCGATCGCGCCGCAGGATGCCGCGACGCTAACCGGGGTGCTGGCGGGATCGGTCCTGATCGGCACGCTGATGTCGGGCCTGCTGGTCGATCGGGTATGGGCGCCGATCGTGGCCTGCCTGTTCAGCCTGGGTCCGCTGATCGGCTGCGGCCTGATGCTGTCGGGCGAGTTGAGCTTTCCGGCCGCCCTGGTCGTCGCGGTGTTGATCGGGGCCTCTCAGGGGGCGGAGATCGATGTCGTGGCTTATCTTTCCGCCCGCTATTTCGGCATGAGGCACTATTCGGCGATCTATGGCAGCACCGTGGCGACAATGGCGCTGGCCGGCGTCGTAGGGCAGGTCGGCATTGGTTATCTGCATGATTATGCCGGCAGCTATCGGCTCGCGCTGATGGTCATGATGGCTATTTTGGCGCTGTCGATCCCCTTCTATCTGCTGCTGGGGCCATATCCTGACCTGGTCGAGGACGAAGGACCGGCTGGCGGTCAAGCACCGTAGCACCGTTGCGACGGTGCAAGGGAGAGCAGGTCGCCGTTATTGCCTGTCCGATCCAGCTATCGGAAGTCACAGCGCGCCCTCTCACCCCTATTCTGGAACAATGTCGCGTTCGGTTCTGCGGCATTGATGGGAGCGCCCTGATGCGCGGCGCTCGCGACCATAAGGCGCAGGAGCGGGATCGGCCGCCGCCCGCGACCTGGCCAACGCCGCCGACCTCCGCATGGGGGAGCGTGACGTCATTGCCCTTGACCCGCAAAACGATCCGCTCGACGGCGGTGACCTGCGCCAAGGCATGGGTCGCCAGCGCGCCCGACGTTGTCAGCCGCAGCGTGTCGGTGCCGCCGCGCCCGTTCGGCCGGTCGCCGCTGGTGAGGTTGGCGACGGAAAAGAGGAAGACATCATCCTCCGCATCGGAGCCGATGAAGGCGTCATTCGCGTTGGGGTTGCCCGTGAAAGTCGCCACCGCCGTTCCCTTCGCTGCATAGTCGGTCTCGGTTCGAACAAGGCACAATATCCATGCGCTCTCCAAGTCGGCTTCAGGCATTCACGCCAGAGCGCGCGAAATGGAAGACATAAGAAGCCGAAAACGCCAAGGATCACTATTTCCCCGCTGCCTGTCAAACCTCCGGAATTGAACGCCAAACCCTGAAAGCGGCGATTCGCAAGTTCGGGCGCGGTGATCCTGCGTCAGGTCCGGCTCTTCATCAGTGGCTGAATGCGCGTGCCGAACGCTTCGACGCCTTCGATGAAATCATCGAAGGTCAGCAGGACGCCGCCGGTATTGGGCACCTGCGCCATCTCGTCGAGCATCCGGGCAACGCTTTCGTAGCTGCCGACCAGCGTTCCCATGTTGATGTTCACGGCGCCTTCGGGCGCGGCGAGCTGGCGGACATTGGTGTCGCTGTTGACGGTGTCCTTGGCCCCCTGATCGGCGAGCCAGGCGATGGCTTCCAGGTCGACGCCGTCATTATAGCTCTGCCATTTCGCCATGGCCTCCTCGTCCGTTTCGGCGGCGATCACCATGACCAGCACGAAGACCGACACGTCGCGGCCGGTCTGCGCCGTGAACCTGGCGAGCCGGTCGTTGTTGAAGGCGAAGGCGGTCGGCGTATTGACGCCCTTGCCGAGGCAGAAGGCATAGTCCGCCCATTTCGCCGAGAAGGCGAGGCCCGCGTCGGAGGAGCCGGCGCAGATGATCTTCATGTCGGCTTGCGGCTGCGGACGGACGAGGCAGTCGTCCATCTGATAATAGGCGCCCTTGAAGTCCGACCGGCCAGTTTCCCACAATTCGCGCAGCACATGGGCATATTCGTCGAGCACGTCGTAGCGGTTGCGGAAATGCTCGTCGCCGGGCCACAGGCCCATTTGCGTATATTCGGGCGGCTGCCAGCCGGTAATCAGGTTGAGGCCGAAGCGGCCATGGCTGATGCTGTCGATGGTGTTGCACATGCGTGCGGCGAAGGCGGGCGGGATAATCAGCGTGGGGCACGTGGCGAAGATTTTTATCTTTTCCGTGACGGCGGCGAGGCCCGCCATCAGCGTGAAACTTTCCAGCCCATATTCCCAGAACTGCGTCTTGCCGCCGAAGCCGCGCAGCTTGATCATCGAAAGCAGGAAATCGAGGCCGTATTTCTCGGCGCGCTGGGCGATTTCCTTGTTGAGGTCGAAGCTGGGCAGATATTGCGGGGCGTTCTCGCTGATGAGCCAGCCATTATTGTTGATGGGGACGAAGACGCCGACCTGCATGGACTTCAACTCCTGAGATAGGGGAGGGCGAGGCGATGGAATGCGGCCGGATCGGTCACGTTGCAGGCGTGGCCGCCCCAGTCGAGCGTGGCGGCTTCGGCCTGATCGGACGCATTGGCGAGGTCGAGCGCCGTGGCGTAGGGCACGAGGAAATCGTCGCGGGCAGCGATGACGAGCAGGCTTTGCAACGCCGCCAGTCCGGCCGGGTCGGGCGCATAAGCCTGCACGGCGGCGATGCGCTTCGCCGTGGTTTCAATGCCGGGGAATGTCGCGAGATGATGTTCCAGTTCCGCCGCCAATTGCTTGTCATGCGCGGCGATCCAGTCGGGCGGATAAAGGAACAGCGGCTGCGCTTCGAGAAAGGCGCGCTCGCCCGCGCCATGGAGCAGCGCCAGACGTGCCGCGAAACAGCGCCGCGTGTGCGGGGAGAGCGATCGCCAGCCATTGATGACGACCAGACGATCGATCCGCCCGGTGCGAATCGCGGTTTCCACGCCGATCGCGCCGCCCAGCGCATGGCCGATGAAATGCGCCCGCTCGATGTCGAGGGCGTCCATCAGGGCGATCACGTCGCTCGCCATATCCCCGACCGATGTGACATCGGGCAAAGCGCGGTCGCTGCGGCCGGTCCCGCGATGGTCATAGGCGATGACGTGGAAATATTCGGTCAGCGCCGGTAGGTTCGGCGCCCAATAGCCCGCCGATCCGCCTAGGCCGCTCGACAGGATCAGCGGCGGCGCATCCGCCGCTCCGTGGGTTTCGTAATAGAGGCCGCCCGCCTCAGCCAAGATGGGCGACCGAGGCGATCTCGACCAGGCAGTCCGGCTTCACCAGATCGCATTTGATGCAGTAGCGCGCCGGCTTGTCGCCCGGAAAATAGTCTGCGTAGACCGCATTGAACGCGGCGTAGTCGTTCAGGTCTTTGAGGAAGATATGGTTCATGGCGATGTCCGCCATCGTTCCGCCGGCGGCCTCCACCGTGATCTTGATGACCTCCAGCACATGGCGCGTCTGTGCGGCGGCGTCGCCCACATGCAGCACCACGCCGCCTTCGCCCAGCGCCAGCACGCCCGACACATAGATCGTGTCGCCGGCCTTCGCGCCGGCCGAATAGGGCGCGATGGGCGTGGGGAATTGCGGTGGATTGATCGGTTCGAAGGGCATCAGGTCTCCTTGGGCGGAAGCTGGCCGACGGCCGTGCGAAAATCGGCGACCGTGCTTACCCAGCCGAAGAATTTCTCCACATTATAGAGGCTGGCTTCGCGGATGAAGTCGGGACCCAGATGATGCACGGCGTCCTCCAGCAGGACGCCGAAATATTCGAGGTGGAAGCCGTCGCGCAGGGTGGACTCGACGCACACATTGGTGGCGATGCCGGTGAAGACAAGCGTGCGGACGCCACGGCCGCGCAGCACGGAATCGAGCTGCGAGTTGAAGAAGGCCGAATAGCGCGGCTTGTGCACGCGCAGGTCGCCCTCCTGCGGGCTGAGCGCGTCGACCAGCTCATAGTCCCAGCCGCCCCGGGCCAGAAACTGGCCGGCCAGTTCGCGGCGCGCGCGCATGGTCTTGAGCGCGTTGGACTTGTGCCAGTTGGGCGACAGCGGCGTGCCCGCCTCGACATAATCGGCGTCCCAGCCATTTTGCAGGAACACCACCGGCATGCCGGCCGTGCGCGCCACATCGAGCACTTCGGCGATTTTCGGGATCACGTCCGCCGCCGGGCCGACGTCGAAGCCGGCCGTGTCGACATAGCCGCCCTTGCTGGCATAGGCGTTCTGCATGTCCACGACGATCACGGCCGTCGTGGTGGCGTCCAGCCTGATCGCTTCGGGCCGCGCCGGCAGCACCACGGAAGGGCCGGAACGGGAAGGGGCGGGATCGACGACGGCTTCGCTCACCCGCGCAGGATTGAGCAGATGCAGCGGGCGGTCAAGCCGGGATGCGGGCAGCGCCCGACGATACGACGGATCAGCGGGTTTTCCTGACCTTGGACGCCAGATCCCGCACCATGCCGAACATGGTGAGGAATGTTCGCCGGTCGAGCAGGAACATCGCCGATCCGTAGATCAGGCAACCCAGCGTCGCGAACAGGGCGACATTGGCGATCGGGCCGAGCATGTCGCCAAGCAGGGTGCGCAGGACGAACAGGACGCCCAACATAATGAGCGAGGCGCCGAGCGCCGGCGCCACCGATCGGAGCTGGCGTCCGACGGGAAGGCCGAAGAGCCAGGCGATCACGCCCAGGATGATCGGCGTGACGACCAGCATGCGAACCACGTTGCCGGCCGCCGCGCTCTCGACGCCGTAGCGGGAGAAGATCGCCGCGATGCCGGCGCTGAGCGCGAACTCGACGATATTGAGCAGCAGAACGCCGCGCATGTTGCCGACCGCCATCAGCAGGTTGGACTTGTAGTAGATGAGCGGCACGAAGACGCCCGTCAGCGTTAGTATCTGCATCAGGACGACGCTCTGCGCCCACTGGTTGCCGAACAGCAGAGTGATGATTTCCGGCGCCAGGATCAGCGCGCCGAAGAAGATCGGGTAGGCGAAGACGGACGTGAAGGCCATCAGCCGCAGATAGGCGTCCTTGAGTGCTGCCGGATCGTCCTGAAGGCGGGAGAGGGACGTCAGCGTCACCGACATGACAGGTCGGATCGAAAGTTCCAGCAGCAGGTCGAGGCCGCGCCAGGCGATGCGTAGATAGCCGAGCAGGGCGGAACCCAGGAAATAGCCGACGATGAGGTCGATCACGCGCTGGTTGCCGACGCCCAGCAGGCTGCTCATGGCGAGCGCAAAGCCGTCCCGGAGCTGTCCCATGCAGACGCGGGCGTTATAGCGCAGGCCGGGGATCCAGCGGGTCGAAAGGATCATGGCGCCCAGCTGCCAGAACACGAAGACGAGACGCTGCGCCACCAGGCTGAAGACGCCGGCGCCGGTCAGGGCGAGGGTCATCGACACGACGCCGCTGATGAAGGTCGCCGACACATTGCGCATCGCCAGTTGCTTGAAGCCGAACAGCCGCCGCAGCTTCGCCTCGTACACGGCGCCGACCGCGAAGAGCAGGGAATAGGGCGAGAGAATCTTCAGCACCGGGGCGAGAGCGGGCATGGCGAAGAGGACGGCCAGATGATCGGCGCTGAAGAACAGGCCGAGCATCAGCAGCAGGCCGAAGCCGGCGCTGGCCCAGAAGGCGGTGTCCTCGTCGGTGTCGGAGATGACGCGGCGCTGGATGAGCACTTCGGTGAGGCCGAAGCGGCCGATATAGTTGCTGATGTCGAGCAGCGCGGTGGCGACCGCGATGATGCCGAACGCCTCTGGTAACAGGGTGCGGGCGAGGACCATGAACAGCACGAACTGGAACAGCGTCTGGCCGCCCTGTCCGGCGATCATCCAGACGATGCCGTTGACCGTTCGGCTGCCCTTTGGCTTGCTGTCTTCCACCGTCAGGCGCCTTTTTTGCGGGGTTGAGCGCCAGGGACGCGCATCATTCGCCCCTGCGCAAAAGTCGGCGCATAACCGCCTGAAATATATAGGGCCATGCCGGCGGATTTCCGGCAATTGCGCCAAGGGCAGGCAGGGCCTTTCCGGTCGAGCGCAGATATCGCGCGCGCTCGATGGCTTGCAGCCCTACGGCCTGGCGCATCCGGGCGGCCATCAGCCGGCGCTGGAGCGCTGTCCATCTGGCACCATATCGTTCGAGCAGTTCATGGCCTGCGCGGATGACGTTGCGGCGGTCGCGAGGGGTGCGCGCGACCGTGGAGGCGACGCCCGAGAGGGCGCCGATGCGCTGGGAATAGATGTAGAAGGCCCGGGATGTGAGAGCGGCCCGCGCGCCGTGCATCAGGCATTCGGCGTAGAAGATGAAATCCTCATTATCGCGATAGCGCTCGTCATAGCGCAGGCCGCTTTGGGTGAGGAAGCTGCGGCGGAACAGGAATTTGAGCAGGGCGTGCTGCTGGATCGGCGCGCCCGAGAAGTCGGTGAGGGGCAGGCGGAAAGCGTTGGCGCGAAGATAGGCGTCCATGTCGAGGCGTTCGACCTCCTGCGACGTGGGAGAAACGGTCCTGACCTCCTGTCCGGCGTGATGGTCATAATAGATGACGCCGTCGGCGATCATGTCGAGAGCATTCCGGTCGGCCAGGGTGACAAGCGCTTCGAGCCGGTCGGGCAGGTAGGCGTCGTCGCCGTCCAATATCGCGATCCACTGTCCGCGCGCGGCGGCGAAGCCCAGATTGCGCGCCGCCGAGGGGCCGCCGTTCGCGGCCGACCGGATCAGGCGGACCCTCGGGTCCTGCTGCGCGATGGCATCGACGATGGCGCAGCTGTCGTCGGTCGAGAAGTCATCGACGACGATGATCTCCAGATCGCGCCGGGTCTGGGCCTGAACAGAAGCGATGGCGCGGACGATGCTGTCCGCGCCATTGAACACGGGAATGACGACCGATATTTCGACTTCTGCCGTCAATGTCGATGTCCCCCGCAGTCGAGCGGTCTGGCGGGCGGGCAGGTCCGAAGCGCAAGCCGGAAACGGCTCAGACATGGATCTGCGCCCTCACCCTATCGCCCCGAAAAATGATGAGATTCTTGCCCGTTCAAGATGCGCCCCCGGCCTTTGCCGTTCGAGCGCAGCTCCTTTCCTCTTCGTAATGAGAGTTTGAGGCGATGGCAACCGGCCGGGAGGGCGCAAATCAGGCTTTGTCGTCCTCGAACGCGGCGGCCAGTTCCTCCAGCCAGACGGTCGCCACGCTATCCGACGGGGCGCGCCAGTCGCCGCGCGGGGACAATGCGCCGCCGGGCGAGACTTTGGGGCCGTTGGGGATGGCGGAGCGCTTGAACTGGCTGGTGGTGAAGAAGCGGACGAGAAATTTCTCCAGCCAGTGGCGGATCACCGGCAGGTCGTAGGCGATCTTCGCCGCTTCGGGATAGCCGGGCGGCCAGTCGCCGGCGCTGGCGTTTCGCCAGGCGTGGAGGGCCAGGAACGCGACCTTTGACGGGGGCAGGCCGGCGCGGGCGATATGGTGCAGGAAGAAGTCGTTCAGCGCATAGGGGCCGATGCGGCTTTCGGTGCTTTGCAGCGCGCCGTCTGCGCCGGCGGGGACGAGTTCGGGCGAGATTTCGGTGTTGAGGACGGCATCGAGCACGGCGGCGGTGGCCGCGTCGAACTGGTCGGTCGCGATGCACCACCGGATGAGGTACTGGATCAGCGTCTTGGGCACGCCGCAGTTGACGGCATAATGGCTCATCTGGTCGCCGACGCCATAGGTGCACCAGCCCAGCGCCAGCTCGCTAAGGTCCCCGGTGCCGATGACGAAGCCACCATGATGATTGGCGAGGCGGAACAGATAGTCGGTGCGCAGGCCCGCCTGCACATTTTCGAAAGTGATGTCGTAGACGGGTTCGCCGTCCGCGAAGGGATGGCCCATGTCGGTGAGCATCTGTCGGGCGGCGGGGCGAATGTCGATTTCCGCTGCGGTGGCGCCGATCGCCCGCATCAGCGCCCAGGCGTTGGATCTGGTGTGATCGCCGGTGGCGAAGCCGGGCATGGTGTAGGCGAGGATGGCGGTGCGCGGCAGGCCGAGGCGGTCGCACGCCTTGGCCGCGACGATCAGCGCATGGGTGGAATCGAGGCCGCCCGACACGCCGATGACGAAATGCCGGCCGCCGGTGGAGCGGAAGCGGGTGATGAGGCCTTCGACCTGAATGTTGAAGGCCTCGTAGCAGTCGGCGTCGAGCTGGGTGGGATCGGCGGGGACGAAGGGGAAGCGGGCGAGGGGGCGATGCAGCTTGTCGTCCGTGGGAACGGGGCGGCTGGCGAAGGGGATGCGGCGGAAGCTGCGTTCGGGATGGCCGGCGGCGGCGGCGCTGTCATTGAAGGTGCCGGTGCGCATGCGTTCGAGGCGGATGCGCTGCACGTCTATGTCGGCGAGCGTCAGTTCCGGATTGTCGTTGAAGCGCTGCGACTGGGCGAGAAGGGCGCCCAGTTCGTGGACCATGGCCTGTCCGTCCCAGGCCAGGTCGGTCGTGCTCTCGCCCGCGCCGGCGGCGGAATAGGCGTAGGCGGCGACGGCGCGCATCGATTGCGAGGCGGACAGCAGGTCGCGGTCGCGCGCCTTGCCGATGGTGATGTTGGAGGCGGAGAGATTGCACAGGATCGTCGCACCGGCCAGCGCGCCGAGGGTCGAGGGCGGGAGCGAGGCCCAATAATCCTCGCAGATTTCGGCGTGCAGGACGAAGTCGGGGCGGTCTGCGTTGGCGAAGAGCAGGTCCGAGCCGAAGGGGACGCTATGGCCGCCGATCGTCACGTCGAGGCCCGTGAGGCCCGCGCCGGGGGCGAACCAGCGCTTTTCATAATATTCGCGATAGTTGGGCAGGAAGCTCTTGGGGACGACGCCCAGGATCGCGCCGTTGGCGATGGCGATGGCGCAATTATAGAGGCGGCCGGCGCGGCGCACCGGCGCGCCGATCAGCAGCAGGGGCAGATCCGCGCTGGCTTGCGCGATGCGGGCGATTTCGGTTTCCACGCGATCGAGCAGCGCGTCTTGCAGGTGCAGGTCGTCGATGGCGTAGGAGGAGAGACACAGTTCCGGAAACAGGACGACATCCGCGGCGGCTGCGCCAGCCTGCCGCGCGAGATCGAGAATGCGGGCGGCGTTCGCGCCGACATCCGCGACGCTGCCGACCGGGGTGGCGGCGGCGAGGCGGACGAAGCCGTGGCGGCGGGGGGAGGCGAAGGGTTCAGCGGCCACCGGGGGCTTCCATCATCTGGTCGTTGCGGTCGGCATCGTCTCTATCGGCATGGGACGCCGGGCGATAGCGTGGAAATCAGGGAGCCTCGCCCAGCGCTTCGCCCATCGTGCGGATCGCGGCGACCTTGTCGTGGAGCGGCTGCCAGTCGTCGCGCTGATCGATGGCGGACCAGATCGCCTCTACCTCGTCGATGTGCATGGAACAGGGCGGGCCTTCCCAATAGGGATGCTCGATCGACCGGGATCTGGGTTCGAAGGCGGCCGCAAGGGCGTGGACGTCCGACCATGCGTCGTCGGGATTGCCGGGGACGCCGTGCCGCCAGCTGTGGAAAAAGTCATCGATCGGCGTCTGGGTGGCGATCATCGCCTTGACGCAGGACTGGATGAAGGCGGAGGCTTGCGTTTCATCCGCATAGGTCCAGCCCAGGCGCCAGAAGAAGCGGCGGATCAGCGCCGATCCGTAAAGCGCGGGGAAGCGCTCCAGCGCGGCGATCAGCGGTTCGGCCTCCACCAGCGGGCGCAGCGAGACGGCGAGTTGAGCCACGTCCCAGTGGATCGCTTCGGGCTGGCGACCGAAGGCGTAAAGGCCGTTCTGGTCGAAATAGGCGGCGGTGAAGCCGGCGTCCCATTGCGGGGTGAAGCGCCAGGGGCCGTAGTCGAAACTTTCGCCGGTGACGTTGATATTGTCGCTGTTGAGGACGCCATGGACGAAGCCGGCGACCATGTAGCTGGCGGCGAGATCGGCGGCGCGTTCGACGACGAGATTGAGCAGCTGGCTGGGCGCGTCGGCTTCCGGGGTGACGGCGTAGAGCCGGGTCAGGGCGTAGTCGACCAGGCGTTCGAGCAGCGCCTTGTCGTCGTGATAGGCGGCGCGCTGGAAGGTGCCGATGCGGATGTGCGAATGGCTGAGGCGGGTGAGGACGGCGGCGCGGGTGGGCGAGGGTTCGTCATTGCGCTCCAGCGCCTCGCCGGTCTCTATGAGCGAGAAGGTCTTTGAGGTCGGGACGCCGAGCGCCTCCAGCATTTCGGTGGCGAGGATTTCGCGCACGCCGCCCTTGAGCGTCAGGCGGCCGTCGCCGAAGCGGCTGTACGGGGTCTGGCCCGATCCCTTAGTGCCGAGGTCCAGCAGGCGGCCCGCCCCGTCGCGCAATTGGGCGAACAGGAAGCCGCGACCGTCGCCGATGTCGGGATTGTAATGGCGGAACTGATGGCCGTGATAGCGCAGCGCCAGCGGCGCCTCGAGCGAGCCGGGAAGCGGCTGAAAACGACCAAAATGGGCGATCCAGGCAGCGTCGTCCAGATCAGCGAGGCCAACCGTGGCGGCCGAGCGGTCATTGCGGAAGCGCGGGATGGTCTGCGGGAAATCGGCGGGCGCTACCGTTGCGCCGATGTCGGGCATCAGGCGGGCTATTTCCGAGGCGGGGGCATAATTGCCGGCTTGCGGGGTTCTGGGCATGCGGCGATATGGAGGTGTGAGGGCGGAAGGATCAAGCGTTGAGCGGCTACACGGATCGATATTGGTGGTCGTCTGACGGCTTGCGGCTGCATTGCCGCGACTATGCCGGGGGCGAGGACGGGCGGCCGCCGCTGCTGTGCCTGCCGGGACTGACCCGCAATGCGCGCGATTTTGAGGGGCTGGCGAACCGGCTGGCGGGGCAATGGCGGGTGATCTGCCCGGAATTTCGCGGCCGGGGTGAAAGCGCCTATGCCAAGGACCCGATGAGCTATGTGCCTCTGGTCTATCAGCAGGACATCAACCGGCTGGTCGAGGAGTTGCAGATCGACCGTTTCGTCGCGGTGGGGACGTCACTGGGCGGGCTGGTGACGATGCTGATCGCGGCAACGCATCGCGAATGGCTGGCGGGGGCGTTGCTCAACGATGTGGGGCCGGTGCTGGAAGCCGAGGGGCTGGCGCGGATCAGGACCTATGTCGGCGTCGGGCAATCGCACCAGAGCTGGGTGCAGGCGGCGCGCGCGGTGGGGACGGCGAACGCGGCGATCTATCCGGGCTATGATCTGGAGGACTGGCTGCGGATCGCCAAGCGACAGTACAAGCTGAACAGCGCGGGGCGGATCGTGCTGGATTACGACATGCGGATCGCCGATCCGCTGCGGATCGCAGGGGGCGAGTCGGGCAATGTCGACCTGTGGCCGATCATGCAGGCGTTCGTCGGCAAGCCGATGGCGGTGATACGCGGTGAGGCTTCGGACATATTGAGCGCGGCGACGGCGCAGCGGATGATCGCGGATGTGGGCGCGACGGCCGAGCTTTGCACCGTGCCGGGCGTGGGGCATGCGCCGACGCTGGATGAACCCGAAGCCTGCGCTGCGATCGACCGGCTGTTGGCGAAGGTGCTGCATGGCTGACAGGCCACGGCTGCTGCATCTGCACAGCAGCTTTTCGCTGGGCGGCAAGGAGGCGCGGGCCGTCCGGCTGATGAACATCTGGGGCGATCGGTTCGACCATGTGATCCTGAGCGCTGCGCCCGATGCGCTGGGCGCGCGCGATGCTATCGAGAGCGGGGTTCCCGTCGATTTTCCGACGGATGCGCCGGCGCTGGCGGGGCGGCCAGGATTGGCGCGCTATCGGGCCATCGCCGACTATATCGCCGGCTTCGACCTGGTGCTGAGCTACAACTGGGGGGCGATGGACGGGGTGATGGCGCATCGGCTGTTTGCCCGATCGAAACGCCTGCCGCCGCTGATCCACCATGAGGACGGGTTCAACGCCGACGAGGCGAACGGGCTGAAGCCGCAGCGCAATCTGTTCCGGCGGGTGGCGTTGCAACGGGCGAAGGCGGTGGTGATGCCCTCGGTCAAGCTGGAGACGATCGCGCGGACGGTGTGGCGGCAACCGGCGGACAAAGTGCGGCTGATCCGCAACGGCATCGATGTCGCGCGTTACGCCATCCCGCCCGATGCTGATGCGATCCCGGCGTTGCGGCGGACACCGGGCAAGCTGCTGGTCGGGACGCTGGCGGGGTTGCGGGGGGTGAAGAACCTGCCCCGGCTGGTGCGGGCTGTGGCGCCGCATCGCGACCGGCTGCAACTGGTGATCGTGGGCGAGGGGCCGGAGCGGGAGGCTATCCTGGCGGAAGCGGCGGCGTGCGGGCTGGATGATATCTGCATGGCGGGGTTCATGCGCGAGCCATGGCGGTTCGTCGGACTGTTCGATATTTTCGCCTTGTCGTCGGACAGCGAGCAGTTCCCGATATCGCTGGTGGAGGCGATGGCGGCGGGATTGCCGGCGGCCTGCACCGATGTTGGCGACGTGGCGGACATGGTTGCGCCGGAAAACCGCGATATGATCTGCGCAGATGAGGACGCGCTGTCGCAGGCGCTGGGGCGGCTGGCGGTGGACGCGGAATTGCGGGCGCGGCTGGGGCGGGCGAATGCGGCGCGGGCGGCGCGGGATTTCGACGAGGCGCGGATGGTGGACGCTTATGCGGGTCTCTACGGCGAGGCTCTGGCAATGCCCGATATTTTCCGCTAAGGCGCGCGCTTTCAGGGCCTGAAGCGAGCGGGGAGCGCGCGTTCGTCTATTGATGAGATTTCTGCTATAGTCGGCGACCGGCCGACGTGCGGACAGAGCCTTTTTTAACGGAGATGTCGTTGTTCAAGGGGTTGAAGCCCATCGTTTATGGCGGCCGTGAAGTATGGCCCCTGGTCGAAGGCGGAAAAGGCGTTGCGGTCTCGAATCATGCCAGCTCGGGCGCCTGGGCGGCGGCGGGCGGCATCGGCACGGTGTCGGCGGTCAATGCCGACAGCTATGATGATTTCGGCAACCCCATCCCCCAGATCTATCACGGCCGCACCCGGCGCGACCGGCACGAGGAGCTGGTCGCCTATGCCATCGACGGCGCGGTCGAGCAGGTGAAGCGCGCGTTCGAGATCGCCGGTGGCAAGGGCGCGATCAACATCAACGTGCTGTGGGAAATGGGCGGCGCGCAGCGGGTGCTGCACGGCGTGCTGGAAAAGACCAAGGGCATGGTGGCTGGTGTCACCTGCGGCGCGGGCATGCCCTACAAGCTGTCCGAGATCGCGGCGTCCTATAATGTCAGCTATCTGCCGATCGTGAGTTCCGGCCGCGCCTTCCGCGCCTTGTGGAAGCGGGCCTATTCCAAGGCGGCGGAATGGCTGGCGGCGGTGGTCTATGAAGACCCGTGGCTGGCGGGCGGGCATAATGGCCTGTCCAACGCCGAGGACCCGCGCCAGCCGCAGGACCCCTATCCGCGCGTGCGCGACCTGCGCGCGACGATGCGCGAGGGCGGCATTTCCGACGACGTGCCGATCGTGATGGCGGGCGGCGTCTGGGCTTTGAAGGACTGGAACGACTGGATCGACAATCCCGAGCTGGGCGCGATCATGTTCCAGTTCGGCACGCGGCCGCTGCTGACGCAGGAAAGCCCGATCCCCGACGAGTGGAAGCAGCGGCTGACCCAGCTGGAGCCGGGCGACGTGCTGCTGCACCGTTTCTCACCCACCGGCTTCTACAGCTCGGCCGTGCGCAACCCGTTCCTGCGCAGCCTTGAGGCGCGGTCGGAACGGCAGATTCCGTTCAGCACCGAGCAGGCGGGCGACCATACCCACCAGCTGGACGTGGGCGTGAAGGGCAAGAATTTCTGGGTCACGCTGGGCGACCTGATGCGCGCGCGCGAATGGGTGGGGCAGGGCCATGTCTCCGCGCTGAAGACGCCGGACAATACGCTGGTGTTCGTGGACGTGGCGGAGCGCGACGAGATCCGCAAGGACCAGACCGACTGCATGGGGTGCCTCAGTCAGTGCGCCTTTTCCAGCTGGATGGACAGCGAGACCAACTCGACCGGGCGGCTGGCTGACCCGCGCAGCTTCTGCATCCAGAAGTCGTTGCAGGAAGCGGTGCATGGCGGCGACCTGGACAAGAACCTGATGTTCGCCGGCCATGGCGCGTACAAGTTCAAGCAGGACCCGTTCTACTCCAACGGCTTCGTGCCGACGGTCAAGCAGCTGGTCGACCGCATCCTGACAGGCGATTGATGGCGGAGCTGGATGGGCAGGCGGTGCTGCGTTACGGCACGCCGCATTTTGATGTGGTCCGGTCGGGCCGGTTCGTGCTGTGCGCGCAGTCGCACGCGCGAATCGCGCTGGAGGACCTGATCTACTGGAGCGTCGAGTTTCAGGAAGCCTATCGCGGCCCGCAAGAGGCGACGCGCGCCTTTTTACAGCATCGGGCGGCGGAGCGGAGCTGAAAGGCGCGGATTTGCGTCAGTCGTCTTAATTGATCGGTTAATATTTTACTGTTTCCAGCCCGTCAAATCTGGGTTACTCTTTTCTCAAGGACGCGAAAGATCGCGCCTTCGGGAAAGGATGTTTCGTGATGACGCGTATCGATATTTTTGGGGACCGCCTCTGCATCGTGTCCAGCCTGCTTATCATGGGCTGGTTCATCTACAACGCGGTGTTCTGAACGGGGCTACCCCCGTATGTCTGTGACCGGCCGTTGACGCCCGCCCTCAAATAGGGTCCGCTCCGGCAGGATCAAGCAGCTTGGCTGCGTCTTTTTTCCCATCTTCTGCATTTGCGTCGCCCAGTTCAGTCGGCGGCTATCGCATATCGTCCCGGCGGTCGATCCGCCCGCGCGCTTCGATGGGCCATTTCCGCTAAACCGGCCGCCTTGTCGAGGCTTCTGTCGCCGCCGGATTTGCCCTAGTACAGGCCCGCGCGCGGGCGACGGCCCGTTGCGAGACTTTCTTACAGGAGAGAATGCATGTTCAGCCATGTCATGGTCGGCGCGAAAGATATCGACGCCTCGAAGACGTTTTACGACGCCACATTCGCGGCGCTGGGCGGCAAGCCGGCGATGGCCGATGACAAGGGGCGCCTGATCTACATGCACAATGGCGGCATGTTCCTGGTGACGCTGCCGATTAACGGGGAGCCGGCGACACACGCCAATGGCGGCACCATCGGCTTCGCCATGGCGTCAACCGAGCAGGCTGACGCCTGGCACGCGGCCGGCGTCGCCGCTGGCGGCACGCCCTGCGAAGACGCGCCGGGCGTTCGGGAGATGGGCTTCGGCAAGCTCTACCTGGCCTATCTGCGCGATCCGGCCGGCAACAAGCTGTGCGCCATGCTCAAGGTGGACTGAGTTGAAAGGCGGGCTGGGGGCGGGGGCAAGAAAAACGCGCTCCCATCCCGCAGCCGATCGATTAGACAGGATGACGAGCCGTCCGGTAGACGCCGGGCGGCTTCGCGGCTTTTGAAGGATGTCAGCTTGCTCCGCGTCACCAACGGCTAAAGCGCACGCAGCCTGGGCGACGACGCCGGTTTCGTGTTTCCGCGAGGACTGGAGAAGCCGATGACCCGTATTCTACGCCGCCGCCGTCGCGCCGAGCACGCGCTTCCCGTGGATCAAGTTCACACGCCGCACTGGTCGTGGAGCCGCAAGGATGGCCCGCCCGCCGGTGAGGCGCTGGCGCCCGAGGATTTCTGGGCGCGATTGGGGATTTAGCGCGGCGATTTGCGAGGGCATGGGAAAGGCCCGTCCGGCGCCTGGAACGCCGGACGGGTGTTTTCAAGGTGGCCCGGGCGGTCCGCCTTACGGAATATGGCCCGGATATGGTCGTTATCGGCCGGCGACGCCGGGCTGCGATCGCTTTATGGCGTGATATCCGAGTGTTGAAGCCCGGCGTTCACAGGCATTATCATTGCTTTGCGTGCGTCCATGTCCTCCGAAAGGGCATCGAACGCGACGCGCCATAGCCCGGTGGACTTGCGCCCGCCGTGACCGGGTCGTTGGCGGGCAGCGATCAACTTGCCCGCGTTCGACGTGATGGCGCTATCATGGGGTTGAAGCTGTAGGACAGGGGTTTGTTTGGGAGCCGACAATCGTTTATCGTTCCAGCGTGAGAGTTACCTGCTCAATTGCGGATATTGGTTTGATTTGCGATACCTCTCATCATGGACAGGCAGACCGCAGAACGGCTGATGAAGTCAGCACTGGCGCTCGACCCGATTCTGGGAGAAATCGATGCGTTGATTTCAAATATTCCGCCAGGCGATGAGCGAGATGCTCTCGTTCACGGGCTGGCTAAAATATTTCGCGAAATCTTTGAAACATTTATTCTGCCTATCGAAAGAGAATATCCTGACTTGGCGGAAAATAACTGATTTTGATCGTATGCTTCGTTCCTGAAGAGGAGCAATAGCGGCAACTCACCCCTGTCGTTTATCGAAGCAGCGTGGCTGGTAACAAAATTGGTTCACGCGGAGGCGCGGAGACGCGGAGGATGTTCGCTCCGCGTCTCCGCGTCTCCGCGTCTCCGCGTCTCCGCGTCTCCGCGCCTCCGCGTGAACCAATAAAGCGCCTTCTGGGCTGTTGGGTAATCGTTGCGTGATGGGGCGACGTAGCGGCTCTTCACCCATTTCAGCGCCAGGCCCCACCCCGCTGCGACTAGCTCGCTGCGCTCATAAGTCTCGCTGCCCCTCCCCTGAAGAGGAGGGGAAATTCGTGGGACTTACCGAAACACCACCGTCTTGCCGCCGTTGAGCAGGACGCGGCGGTCGGCGATCCAGCTGACGGCGCGGGCGAGGACCTGGGCTTCGATGTCGCGGCCGATGCGGACCATGTCGTCGGCGGTGGCGCGGTGGTCGATGCGTTCGACGGCCTGTTCGATGATCGGGCCTTCGTCGAGGTCGGCGGTGACGAAATGGGCAGTGGCCCCGATGAGCTTGACGCCGCGTTCATGGGCGCGGTGATAGGGGCGCGCGCCCTTGAAGCCGGGCAGGAAGCTGTGGTGGATATTGACACAGCGGCCGGCTAGGCGGGTGCTGAGATCGTCGGAGAGGATCTGCATATAGCGGGCGAGGACCAGATAGTCCGACCGGGTGCGGTCGAAAATCTCCAGCATTGCAGCCTCTTGTGCGGCCTTGTCGCCATTGGATGGCAACTCGTGATAGGGGATCCCGTGCCATTCGGTCAGCCGGCGCATGTCCGGGTGATTGGAGACGACGCCCATCAGGTCGATGGCGAGCGTGCCGGTCTGCCAGCGGTGCAGCAGGTCGGCGAGGCAGTGCGACCCCTTCGACACGGCGACCAGCATGCGCGGGCGATGGGTGGCGGCGGTGAGGCGCCAGTCCATGTCGAATTCGGTCGCGATGGGCGCGAACTTTTCCTGGAGCCAGGCGGCGCCGCCGGCCATGCGATCGTCCGTCGCCTCGAACGCGACGCGCATGAAGAAGCGGCCGGTTTCGCGGTCGGCATATTGCTGGCTGTCAGTGATGAAGCCGCCGCGCGCGGCCAGGAACTGGCTGACCGCGGCGACGATGCCGACACGGTCGATGCAGGCGAGGGTCAGCACCCAGCTATTTTCGGGAATCTGTGTCACGGGCGGCTGTGTGGTTATTTCCGGCGCGGAATGCAATCCGCGCCGGCGGACTTGACCGCGCCGCAAATGCGGCCGGCGTACGCGCTGCTGGCGATCGGACCCGCCTGAAGCCGGGTGATGCCGCCGTCCTTTTGCAGATAGGGCTGGAGACCGCCGAGCGCGCGGACGCGACCGCTGAGGCTGGACCATAGCGCCTTGGCGCGGGCTTCGTCGCTGAACGCGCCCAGCTGCACGCGCCAGTCGCCCGAAGCGGCGCGGGCCGGGACAGGAGCGGGCGGCGTCGGTTTCGGCTTGGGCGCGATGACAGGCTGCTTGGCGACGGGCTGCGGCACGACCGGATCGGGGCGGACGGCGACGCGCGGGGGCACATAGGCCGGGCGTTCCGTCACAGGCGGGGTGGAGGCCGGGATTTCGGTGGTGCGCACGGCCGAATCGCGCGTGACGGTGCGCGCGGGCAGCGGGGTGGCGGCGGCCAGAGCGGGGTCGCCCTGCTGCTTTTCGAGGGCGGCGGCCATGGCCAGACCCTGCTGGCGCTGATCGTCGGGCACGAACTTGTCCATCTGTTGCAGGCTGGTGGTCGCCTGCGGCAGGCCGGCGGCGGCGGCTCGCGTCATCAGCGCATAGGCGCGGACCCAGTCCTTGGCCAGCAGGTCGCCGTTGAAGAGCGCGGTGCCCACGATGTACTGCGCGCGCGGCTCGCCACGGGAGGAGGCGCGCTGGAGATAGGGCAGGGCGTTGGTGCGATCGCCCAGCTGGAACAGGACGAGGCCCAGATTGTCCTCCGCGCGCAGATGGCCCTGCTGGGCGGCGCGGCGATACCAGTCGGCGGACTGTTGCAGATCGGCCTGGACGCCACGACCCATTTTATACGCCTGACCCAGGTTGAATTGCGCGTCGGCGTCGCCCTGTTCCGCCAGCGGGCGCCATTCGGCGATGGCGCGGGCGTAATCGCCCTGCTGCCAGGCGTCGACGCCCGCCTTTGTATCGGCGAGCGCGGGGGTTGCGACCAGCAACGCGCCGCCCAGCGTCCATGCAACCCAGTTCCGCTTCATTCGCTGCTCCCACCCCGGTCGATGCGCAAAGTTAATCGGCGGTTAGCATAAGTGTCGAGTGCTTGACACGAGCTTAACCCTGAATGTGTTCGCGCCCGCAAAACGGTTCGGCAAAACGTTCCGGCCAGTTAACCAATTTTTAGCCGCGCACGTGGCATTGCCGCCCGGAATTGGTTTTTCCGTGGGGGGAATTGCGTGCGCGTACTGGCATTGGCATCGCAAAAAGGCGGATCGGGCAAGACCACGCTGTCGGGGCACCTGGCGGTGCAGGCGCAGCGGGCTGGCGCTGGTCCCGTGGTGCTGATCGACATCGATCCGCAGGGGTCGCTGGCTGACTGGTGGAACGAGCGCGAGGCTGAATATCCCGCTTTTGCCCAGACCACGGTGGCGCGGCTCGCCGCTGATCTGGAGGTGCTGCGGCAGCAGGGCTTCAAGCTGGCGGTCATCGATACGCCGCCAGCGATCACCATGGCGATCCAGAGTGTGATCTCCGTCGCCGAGCTGATCGTGGTGCCGACGCGCCCCAGCCCGCACGACCTGCGCGCCGTGGGCGCGACCGTCGACCTGTGCGAGCGGGCCGGCAAGCCGCTGATCTTCGTCGTCAACGCCGCGACGCCCAAGGCGCGGATCACGTCCGAAGCCGCCGTCGCTCTGTCGCAGCATGGCACGGTTGCGCCGGTGACGCTGCATCACCGCACCGATTTCGCCGCGTCGATGATCGACGGGCGCACGGTGATGGAGGTCGACCCCAAGGGGCGTTCGGCGGGCGAGGTCGAAATGCTGTGGACCTATATTTCCGACCGGCTGGAAAAGAATTTCCGCCGCACCGTGTTTTCCGTGCCCGGCGGCATGGCCGGCATGCCGACCAACGGGCGTCCCGCTGGCGGCGGCTTCGGCCGTCGCGTGGCGGGCCAGTGAGGGCGAGGGACATGGCTGAACCCAAACCGATCGCATCGCTCACCTCCGGCCTGCTGGCCCGCAAGGGCAGCGCGCAGCCGGCGATGCGCCGGCCGATGGCGGGCTTTGGCCGGGCGGTGGAAGCCGACGACCTTGGCTGGAACGATATGGGCTATGATCGCGGGCCGGCGGCGCCGGTGTCGCTGACGCCGATGCCGGTTCCGACCAGCGCGCCGGTTCCGCCGGTGGTGGTGGCGCGCGAGGAACTGGCCGAGCGGCTGGGCGCGACGATCGAGCCGACGCCGACACCCAGGCGGCTGCGGGCGGAGGGGCGCAAGGCGGCCTTCACGCTGCGGCTGGAGGCCGAGCGGCATCTGCGGCTGCGGCTGGCCTGCACGATCGAGGGGCGCTCCGCTCAGCAGATCGTCACGCAGGCGCTGGACCAATTTCTGAAGGAACTGCCGGAGATCGACCGGCTGGCGTCAACGCTGCCGCGCGACCGCGGACATGGATGAACGAAGGGTGGGTGGACATATGAAGCGCATGGCATTGAGCAAGGCGGCGCTCTCGTCGCTGATCGTCGCTACCACGATGGTAGGGTGCAGCGGGGCGGCGTTCCGCCCCAAGGTCGCCGTCGTCGAGCAGAAGGGCAGTGCGACCAAGCTGACCGCGATGGCGGAAAAGGCGCTGGCCGCGCATGACGCCGTGCGCGCGATCGAGTCCGCCGAGGCGGCCGTGAAGCTGTCGCCGCAGGACGCGGCGAGCCGCGCGCTGCTGGGCCGCGCCTATATCGCGGCGGGCCGTTTCGCGTCGGCCGAGACGGCGCTGACCGACGCCATGACGCTGGGCGACACGTCGCCGCGCACGACGATCGGCCTGGCGCTGGTCCGTGTGGCGCAGGGCAAGGCGGGCGAGGCGCAGCAGTTGCTGGTCGCCAACCGCGAGACCATTCCCGCCGCCGATTACGGGCTGGCGATCGCCATGGCGGGCGACGCGCCCGAAGGCGTGCGCCTGCTGACCGAAGCGGCGCAGGGCAATTCGGACGCCCGCACGCGCCAGAACCTGGCCTATGCCTATGCGCTGGCCGGTCGCTGGAAGGATGCCCGCGTGATGGCGGGGCAGGATCTGGCCCCGCTGGAAGCCAACAAGCGCATCGCGTCCTGGGCTGTTATGGCCGACCCGGCGATGGCGCCGCAGCGCATCGCGTCGCTGATGGGCACGACGATCGCGGCGGAAGACTTTGGCCTGCCGGCCGCTCTGGCGCTGGCCCCGAACGAAGGCGCGCCCGCGCTGGCGGAGGCCGCCCCGGTCGAAGCCGCGCCCGTGGAGGCGGTGCCAGTGCAGTTCGCCGAAGCGACGCCGGCCGATCCGCTCGTCGTCGAGACGGCGACGAGCGTCGAGGCGCCGATCATCCAGGCCCCCGAGACTCCGGTTCGCGTCGCGGCCGTGCCGGCGGCGAAGGACTTCGTCGTCGAGCAGCGCGGCGCCAAGCCGACCCGCGCCAAGGCCGCGCCGGCCGCCGCCGCGCCCGTCAAGGACGCGCGCATGCAGCAGGTCGCGTTCATCAAGCCGGTCGAAAATGGAGCGAGCAACTGGGTCGTCCAACTGGGCGCCTATGACACGGCCGCCATCGCCAAGGAAAAGTGGACGAACATGGCGCGCGGCAACGCGACGCTGGCCGCCTTCCCGGTGCTGACCAGCCAGGTCACGGTGAAGGGCAAGGCGTTCCACCGTCTGGCGATCAACGGCTTTGCCAATCGCGCCGACGCGATGAAGCTGTGCGCGACGGTCAAGGCGCAGCGTGGCCAGTGCTTCGTGCGTGAAGGCGCGGCCGGCGCGACGCCGCAGCGCTGGGCCGTGGCGAGCCAGAAGGGCCGTCAGTACGCTTCGCGCTGAAGCCTGAACCAGAATAGACGAAAGGCCCGCGCCCGACAAAGGCCCGGGCCTTTTCGCGTCAGTCGAACAGGAAGTCGGACGCGGTGATGCTGGCGAGCGGGACGCCGACCAGCAGGATGGTGTCGCCAACCGTGGTGGTTATCAGCGTGTGCTGGCCGCTGATCGAGAAGCTAAGGTCCGCCATGGAGTTGACGAGCGTGTTGCCGCGGAAGTCGATGCGATCGACGCCGTCCTCGAAATCCATGATGCGGTCATCGCCCAGGGTGGATGCGACGCCATCTATATTGGCGAACACGAACAGGTCGGCGCCTGCGCCGCCGGTCAGGATGTCGTCGAAGAGGCCACCGATCAGCCGGTCGTTGCCGCCGCCGCCGAACAGCTTGTCGTCGGAATGGCCGCCATTGAGGACATTGTTGGCGTTGGAGCCGACGATCACGTCGTTGAAGTCGGTGCCGACGACATTTTCGATCCCGGTATAGGTGTCGCCTTCCGCTTCGCCGCCGGTGCCGACGCCGGTGGTCAGGTTCACCGTGACGGCGTTGCTGGAAAGGTCGAAGGTGATGGTGTCGATCCCCGCGCCGCCGTCGATCTTGTCGGCGCCACGGCCGCCTTCCAGCACGTCATTGCCGCCGCCGCCGGACAGGATGTCTGCGCCCTCGCTGCCGAAGATCGTTTCCGCCCGGTCGCTGCCGAAGATGCGGTCGTCCAGTGAGGACCCGCGATAGATTTCGAAGCCGGTGATGCTGTCGCCTTCTGCGAAGCCGCCGGTCAGGACGTTGGTGGCGATGTTGACGACCACGCCGGCGTCGCTGCCAGCCCAACTGACCGTGTCGGTCCCGCCGCCGCCATCCATGACGTCGGCGCCCGCGCCGCCGGTGATGCTGTCGTTGCCCGCTTCGCCGAATAGTCGGTCATTGCCGTCGCCGCCATCGATGGTGTCCGCGCCCTTCCCGCCGCGCAGCACATTGTCGAGCAGATTGCCGTTCAGGAAATTGTCGCCGTCATTGCCCCGGCCGTTGATGGCTGCGCCTTGCAGGTTGAGCACCTCTATCCCTCTGGGAAGGACGAAATCGCCATAGCTCTGGACGAGGTCGAAGCCGCCGGTGTCGGTGATGTCGATCTGGCCGTCGACGAAGTAACGGTCGCTGCCGGTGCCGCTGAAAATCTCGCCATGGAGATGGCCGCCGCGCCCGTCATAGACGTTGGAGCCGCCGCCAAGATCGATATTGCCCATCATCGTGCCGCTGTTGCGGATGATGTCGGCCCCCGCGCCTCCGCGGAAGGCGACACCGCTTTCCGACGAGATCGTGCCGGTGTTGGTAAGGGCAATGCGGTCGCCGATGATGCTGTTGTTTTCATTGCCGGCATTGATCGCCGGGCCGGACACGGACGACATGACGCCGTGATTGGTGATGAAGCTGGCGGCGCCGACGTTGAAAGTGTTGAAGGCGGAAACCTGCCCCTCGACCAGGCCATCCTTGCCGACCGTCACGCGCGGGCCGATCGAACTGATGACCGAGATGGCGCTGCGCTGGGCGCGCAGGGTTCCGTCGATATGGATGAACGCCTGGACCGTCGTCTGCGTCCTGAAGGCGTTGAGGTCTGGCGATGTCAGCCAGAACAGCGTGTCCGCCTTCAGATAGAGAAACGGGTCCTGATCGACCAGCGTGACGGGGGCGGTGGTCATCTGGTCGGTGCTTATGATCGGCATGGCGGACCCTCAGCGAAAAGGGGGACGGGGACCCCGATGGAAGGGGCGTTGCTGCGATCCCGCGCGCTGATTTTCACCCGATCGGCGGCGCGCATGCCGACAGGCTAACACCGCCTAGTCATGCCGCAGGGCGATGTCAGCCTAAAATCAATGCAAGTGATTGCGATAACGGATAATTTCACCTTCGGCCGGCAAAGGTTCGGCAACATTGCAGATCGTGATGACGCCGCCCCGCGCGTTTATCGGGCGTCTCAGGCGCCCAGCAGCGCGGCGATGGTCGCTGCGCGCGACGCGGCTTCCTCCGCAGCGTAGAGCGCGAAAGGATCAGCGACCGGCGCGCCCAGCGCGGCTTCGAACTGCGCCTGCGCGGCGTTGGCGGCATAGGCGGCCTGTTCGCCCCCATCCAGGTTCGACTGGAAGATGCCCGCCGCGCTCACCGGCAGGAAATCCTCATAGGTGATCGGGTCGGCGCGCACCCGGCCGGCGTTGATCCCGGAATCGATCATGGCGTCGATCGTGGCGCCGTCGCCCTGTGCGCCCGCCAGCGCGCCTTCTCCCGCCGATGTGGCGCTATAGCGGAAATAGGCGAGGCCCTGCCGCCGCAGCGCGTCCAGATCATCGGGCATCGGCGCGAAGGCGGCGGCCAGGCGCGCGTCATAGTCCGCGCCCTGCGATCCCTGCGCGCCGCGCGCCTGGTCCAGGCAGGCGTCGTAAAGCGCGCGGCCCTGCGGCGTCAGTGCGACGCCGCGCTGCTCGATCTCGCCGAAGCGCGCGGTGTGGCTGCCGGCTGCGTCGTCGCTGGCGCCCAGGAACAGGATTTTCTCGTCCAGCGCCTTGAAGCTGGTCTGGCGCAGCAGGACCGGGACGGCGCGGCGCGGCGGCCCTTCCACCACATCCTTCACCTGCATGCCCTGATCGGCCATCGCCTGCTGCGCCGCGTCGATGTCCAGCGTGCGCGGGGTGAGGTGATTGATATGCGGCCCGCGAAAGCTGACGATGTCGGCGATCAGCCGGTGCGCGCCGTTCAGCCGTTCATAGGTCGGCTGATCGACGATCGCCCGCGCATGCCAGCGGAAGGTGTCGAGCGCCTGCGCAACGAACTCGCTGGCGTCCGCGTCGGTCAGGCCGCCCTGCGCCTCCGCCAGCGCGACCAGTTCCATCGCCCGGTCGGACAGGATCCTGCGCTCCGCCAGGATCGCCGCCGCCTGCGCGCGTAGCCCCTCGTCGGCGATCAGCTCCAGCCGCAGCAGCGAGGTGAAGACGCGGAACGGATTGATCCGCAGCGCGTCGGCGTCGACCGGACGGAAGGCGGTGGAATGCACCGGCACGCCGGCGACGGAAAGGTCGTAATAGCCGACCGGCCGCATCCCCATCACCGCGAACACGCGGCGCAGCGCGGCCAGTTCGTCCGCCGTCCCCACCCGGATCGCGCCATGCCGCTCTGCGCCCAGCCGCTCCAGCTCGCCCGCGTCCGCCATGCCGGCGCGCAGGGCCGGATCGGCGGCGAAGGCGGCGGCATTAGCCTGCGCCACGATGGCGAGCAGATCGCCATAGAGCGGCACTTCCTGCCGGTACATTTCGGACATGGCGGCGGAAAAACGGGAGCGGATGCCATCCGCTGCGACATAATCGGTCATGACGAACCTCGACGGCCTTTGCCGCTGCATGGTGATCGGGCTGCACTATCTGCGTGCAAAACATCGCGCGAAAAAGCGATAAATGGGCGTGAAGCGTTTCTGGCGGGAACGGGGTGGCTTTCGGGTCACGCACTTTGTCGCCGGCTTGCATACCCGACGCCTTGGCGGGCAAAGGGCGGCCAGTTGCGGTTCAGCTCAGCCGGTCGATCGTCGCCGCGTCCAGCCCGCCGGGGATAATCATTATGGGGCAGGGCATGCCGCCCGCATCCGCGCCGGCGAAGTGCGACACCAGCGCGCCGGGATGGCCGCTGGCCGCTGCGCCCAGCACCAAAGCGGCCACATCGTCCATTTCCTCCAATATGTCGCGCACAACAGCGACGGGATCGCCCTGTCGCACGGTGATGGCGGGGCGAATGCCCGATTCCTGCGTCAGCGTGCCCGCGACGCCAGCCACCAGCGCTTCGGCGCGCTGCACCGCTTCGTCCTCCATCGTCGCCTGCACGCCGCTCCACTGCACGAATTCGGCCTGCGGGATCAGCGCCAGGATGCGGACGGCACCGCCGGTTCCGGCTGCCCGGCGCGCGGCGAAGCGCAACGCCGTCTCCGCCTCGGGCGATTCGTCCACCACCACCAGATATGTCCGCATGTCCGCCTTTTCCCCGTGGCCTGTCGGCCTGCAATCAAATGAAATATCGTCCACGCAGCGATGGGATGCAAGGCGCGGCTTGACCCATGACGCCAAAGCGCCGAAACGGCTCCCATTGGCTTTCCACCCCCGCAAAGAGGCCCCCATCGCATGAGCAAACCCATCCAGATGCCTGCCCTGTCCCCCACGATGGAGGTTGGGACGCTGGCGAAATGGCTGGTTAAGGAGGGCGACAAGGTGTCGTCCGGCGATCTGCTCGCAGAGATCGAGACCGACAAGGCCACCATGGAGTTCGAGGCGGTCGATGAAGGCACCATCGCCAAGCTGACCGTTTCCGAAGGATCGGAAAATGTGAAGGTCGGCACCGTCATCGCCATCCTGGCCGAAGAGGGCGAGGATGTCGGCGAAGCCGCCAAGGGCGGCGGCGAGGCGAAACCCGCGCCAGCCCCCGCACCAAAGGCCGACCCGGTCCCCGAAAAGCCCGCTGCCGCGAAGGAAGCAGCCCCGGCGGCTCCCGCCCCGGCAAAGGCGGAGGCCCCCGCCGCGAAGTCGAGCGACGGCCGCGTCAAGGCCAGCCCGCTTGCGCGCCGTATCGCGGAAAGCAAGGGCATCGACCTTGCCGCGCTCGACGGCTCTGGTCCCAATGGCCGCATCGTGAAGGCGGACCTCGACGGCGCGAAGGAAGGCGTCGCCGCCCCCGCCGCAAAGGCTGCGCCAGCGCCCGTCGCCGCGGCTCCCGCAGCTGCCGCAGCGCCGGCTGCGGCTCCTGCCGCGATGGACTTCGGCATCCCGAACGAAGTCATCAAGCTCAGCGGCATGCGCAAGACGATCGCCCGCCGCCTGACCGAAGCCAAGCAGACGATCCCGCATATCTACCTGACGGTCGACATCCAGATCGACAAGCTGCTCAAGCTGCGCGCCGATCTCAACGCTGGCCTTGCCGCGCGCAAGATCAAGCTGTCGGTCAACGACCTGCTGATCAAGGCGCAGGCTGTGGCGCTGATGCAGGTGCCCGAATGCAATGTGCAGTTCGCCGGCGACCAGATGCTCAAGTTCAGCCGCGCCGACATCTCGGTCGCGGTGTCGATTCCCGGTGGCCTCATCACTCCGATCATCAAGGGCGCGGACAGCAAGGGCGTGGCCGCGATCTCGACCGAGATGAAGGACCTGGCCGAGCGCGCCAAGGAAGGGAAGCTCAAGCCCGAGGAATATCAGGGCGGCACTGCCTCCATCTCCAACATGGGCATGTTCGGCATCAAGCATTTCGACGCCGTCATCAATCCGCCGCAGGCGATGATCCTGGCGGTCGGCGCGGGCGAGAAGCGGCCCTATGTGATCGACGACGCGCTGGGCATGGCGACGATCATGACCGCAACCGGCAGCTTCGACCATCGCGCCATTGACGGCGCGGACGGCGCGCGCTTCATGGCCGCGTTCAAGGCGCTGGTGGAAAATCCGCTGGGCATGCTGGCCTGATGGCCCGACCCGAGGAGCAGCCGCCGGAGGAAAGCCCGGCGGTGCGCATCATCGCCATGCCCGCCGATACCAATCCCTATGGGGATATTTTCGGTGGCTGGCTGATGAGCCTGATGGATTCGGCAGCTGGATCGGTCGCTGCGCGCCATAGTAAGGGACGTGCGGTGACGATCGCGGTGGAGGGCATGACCTTCCTGCGGCCGGTCGTGGTGGGCGATGAGGTGTCGGTGTTCGCAAAACTTCTGTCGGTCGGCACGACGTCGATGAAGATCGATGTCGAGGCATGGCGCCGGACCCGGCATGACGACCGCAGCTATCGCGTCACCCACGCCATCTTCACCTTCGTGGCGGTCGGCGAGGACCGCCAGCCCCGGTCCGTGCCGCGCCTGACGCCGGCCGACTGAACCCCTTTACCTATCGAGAGAGACTGACCATGGCTGAGACTTACGACGTCATCGTGCTTGGTTCCGGCCCCGGCGGCTATGTGGCGGCGATCCGCGCGGCGCAGCTGGGCCTCAAGACCGCGATCGTGGAACGCGAGAATCTGGGCGGCATCTGCCTCAACTGGGGCTGCATTCCGACCAAGGCGCTGCTGCGCTCGGCGGAAATCTATCACTATATGCAGCACGCCAAGGATTACGGCCTGGCGGCGGAGAAGATCAGCGCCGATATCGAAGCGGTGGTGAAGCGCTCGCGCGGCGTCGCCAAGCAGCTCAATCAGGGCGTCACGCACCTGATGAAGAAGAACAAGATCACCGTCCACATGGGCGACGGCAAGCTGATCGCGGCCGGCAAGCTGTCCGTCACGGCGGACGGCAAGACCGAGGAACTGACGGCCAAGCACATCATCATCGCCACCGGCGCGCGCGCCCGCGACCTGCCCAAGCTGAAGGCGGACGGCAAGCGCGTGTGGACCTATCGCCATGCGATGACGCCGCCGGAAATGCCGACCAAGCTGCTGGTCATCGGATCGGGTGCGATCGGCATCGAATTTGCCAGCTTCTACAATGACATGGGTGCAGACGTGACCGTGGTCGAGATGATGGACCGCATCGTCCCCGTGGAAGACGCCGACGTCTCCGCCTTCCTGGAGAAGGCCGTCAAGAAGCAGGGCATGACTGTGCTCACTGGCGCGAAGATCGAGAAGATCGAAACGAGCGACAAGGCCGTCACCGCGACCATCAAGGACAAGGCCGGCAAGGACGTCACGACCGAGTTCAGCCATGTCATCGTCGCCATCGGCGTCGTCCCCAATGTCGAAAATCTGGGGCTGGAGGACGTCGGGATCGAACCCGACCAGCGCTATCACATCAAGACGGACGGCCTGTGCCGCACCAATGTCGCCGGCATCTGGGCGATCGGCGACGTGACCGCGCCGCCATGGCTGGCGCACAAGGCGAGCCATGAAGGCGTCATCGCCGTCGAAGCCATCGCGCAGGCGCTGGGCAATACGGAGGTTCACCCGCACGAAATGGACGTGCGCAACATCCCGGGCTGCACCTACTGCCACCCGCAGATCGCCAGCGTCGGCCTGACCGAAGCGAAGGCGAAGGAAGCGGGCTATGAGGTGAAGGTCGGCATGTTCCCCTTCATCGGCAATGGCAAGGCGATTGCGCTGGGCGAGGCGGAAGGCTTCACCAAGACCGTGTTCGACGCCAAGACCGGCGAACTGCTGGGCGCGCACATGATCGGCGCGGAAGTGACCGAAATGATCCAGGGCTACACCATCGGCAAGACGCTGGAGACCACGGAAGCGGAGCTGATGCACACCGTCTTCCCGCACCCGACCATCAGCGAGTCGATGCACGAAAGCGTGCTGGCCGCTTATGGCCGCGCGCTCCATATCTGATCGCCGCGAACAGGCGCTGAAAGGCGCGGGGGCGTTTGCCCTCGCGCTTTTTTGTGTGTTGCTGATTGCGTTCATGCAGTGGGCGGGGTGGCTGGACGGGCTGAACCACGGGCTGATGGGCGCGGCGGGGCAGGCGCGGGCGACATCCCTGGGTGGGCAGGTGACGACGGTGCTTCGTCTGTTGACGACGCTGGGCGACACGATCGCACGCATGACCTTGCTGGCCGTGGCGCTTGGCTGCCTGCTCTGGCGCGGCCGGCGGCATGACGCGGCATGGCTGGCCGGGCTAATGCTTGGGGGCACGTTGCTCAACCTGGGCCTCAAGCAGCTGTTCGCCGCGCCGCGCCCCGATCTGCTCCAACATCTCGATGTTGTCACCAGCTACAGCTTCCCCAGCGGTCATGCCGCCGGCAACATGATGCTTTTCGGCGCGCTGGCGCTGTTGGCGGCGCGGCGCAGCGTCTATGCGGGCGCGGCGGTCATCATTGCGCTGATCGGCGTCAGTCGCGTCTGGCTGGGCGTGCATTGGCCGAGCGACGTGCTGGCGGGCTGGATCGAGGGGCTGGGCTGGATCGTGCTGTGCCGCGTCTGGCTACCAGCGCGGCGAGGGTAGCAGCAGCGCGCTCGTCAGGCTGTCATGCGCCGGCATGCCGTCATCGGTGACGAAGCCATGCACCCAGAAGCTGTCATAGACGGTCGCCGCCGCGATCAGCGCCAGCAGCAGCGCGCAGCCGGCAAACAGCGTCTTCGCGCCCCGCATCCCCTGCGCAGGCGACAGCGCCAGCAGCACGAGCGGAAGCACGGGCAGGAAATAGCGCCCCTGCGTCCCCTGAATGAAATCGGCGGCATAGGGCGTGCCGGTCAGATACATGGCGGTCTCGATCAGCAGCGCCACGCCCGCCGCCACCGCCAGCCACCACAGGCGCTGGACGATGCCGAAGCCCGCGTCCGCCCCCTTCGCCATGCCCGCCGCCAGCATCATCGCGCCGATCGGATAGGCGATCAGCGGCAGCAATATCGCGTTCCAGCCGAAGCGCCCGACGATCTGCAACGCATAAACCGGCGCGCGTTCGGTCACGCTCGACACCAGAATGCGGACATAGCCCATGGGGTCGGCCAGGATCACCGCGAGTTGCTGGGAAAGCGGTGCGGTCAGCACGCTCTCGCCGGTCCGGCGCGACATGATGTGATAGAGCGCCTGGCTGCCGCCCGACATCTTCATCCACAGCATGAAGGCGATCGCGCCCGCGCCCATCGCTGCAATCAGCAGCCAAGGCCGCATGTCTCGCGCGCTCGCAGGCAGGCGCAGCCCCGCCGCCATCAGCGGCAGATAGACCCCCTTGCACAAGGCCAGCAGCGGCGCGGTCACGAACAGCCCGGCCGTCCGCAGCGGCGCGCCGCTCATGAACCCGTGCCGCAGCGCCAGCGCCAGCCCCAGAAAGCCGAAGCCGTTGATGACGGCGTCAGGCGAAAGCGACCCGGTCTGATATGCGAAGGTCGGCAGCAGCGCCGTCGCCAGCATCGCATTGCGGCCGAAAGGCAGCAGCATCAGCGCCACGGCCAGCAACGCCAGCCCCACCGCCGCATTGATCAGCCGCCCGACATAGAAAGCCTCGATCCGCGACAGGCCGGTCGCTTCGCCGATCAGCAGCCCCGCCGCGCCCGGCGCGTAGAGCGTCGGCGCATAATTGGCGACATTGGGGAAATCGGCGAACGCCGTCCCCGGCCGCTTCGCGTCCGCCTCCGCGCTCTTCGCCAGCATCCTGGCATTGTAGAGTTGTCGCGCGCCGGTTGCTTCGGTCGGGAAATCGACCGCGTGAAATTCCACCGCCGCGCGCGGCAGTTCCGCGCCGATCATCGGCCCACGCTGCTGCGTCAGCGTCTCGCCCTGCGCCAGCAGCAGCGCCTTCATATAATGCTGGTTCTCGTCCGGGGCCTGAAAGGGCGGGGTGACGCAGGCGAAGAACAGGGTCGCCGCGCACACCAGCGCCAGCAGCGCCTTTTCGAGGGTCGACCATGGCGCAGCGACAGCCATGTCGGCGCGCCTTGCGCCCGCCATCGCCGCCCGTTCGGTCCGCATTTGCCCTGTCACCTTGCCCGTTGGATCGCGACGCGACCGTTCCCTGGCCCCTGACTAGCGACCGGGCCTTAACAATTCACGCAATTTTGCGGCGCTATTGCTCTTCGGTATCCGCGATTGGCTCGGGCGGATGCAGGCGCAGGCGCGTGACGCGCCGGCCGTCGCTGGCCAGTATCTCCAGCTTCCAGCCGCTCTGCGGATGCTCGACGATCTCGCCCGGCTCGGGCACGCGCCCGGCCAGCACGAAGGCGAGGCCACCCAGCGTGTCGACATCCTCCTCGACCTCGGCCAGCCGCTCGTCGATCTCCTCGGCGACATCCTCCAGTTCGGCGCGCGCGTCAGCCTCCCACATGCCGCCTTCCAGCGGCACGAGGATCGCCTCCGGCTCGTCGTCATGCTCGTCCTCGACCTCGCCGACGATTTCCTCGACCAGATCCTCGAACGTCAGCAGCCCTTCGGTGCCCGAATATTCGTCCAGCACGATCGCCAGATGGGTCCGTTTCGCCCGCATCTCGGCCAGCAGGTCGAGCGCGCCCATGCTTTCGGGCACGTAAAGCGGCTGGCGGATCAGCGGCTCGATCGTGTCCGGCACGGGCGTCTTGCCCGCCAGGATCGCAAAGGCGTCGCGGATGTGGACCATGCCCACGATCGTGTCGAGCGTGCCGCGATAGACCGGAATGCGGCTGTGCCCGGCTTCGGCGAACAGGTCGGCCAGTTCCGAAAAGCTCGCCTTCTCCTCGATCGCGATGATGTCGGCGCGCGGCACCGCGACGTCGTCGACTGTATGCTCGGAAAAATGCAGCAGGTTGCGCACCATCTGCCGCTCGATCGCGGACAGGTCGCCCTTGACGGGGGCAGGGGCGCCCTTTTCCTCGCCCTCCTCGTCATAGTCGTCGAGCGCTTCCTCCAGCTCCTTGCGGAGGCTGTGGCTCTCACCCTCGCCGAAGAAGAGCGACTTTATGCCGCTCCATAAACCGCCTTCCTGGCTGTTACTGTCCGGTTCCTTGGACGCGCTGCCGTCCTTGGGACTGCCTTCAGCCATTGTCTCGATATTCCCCTGTGTCTCGGTCGCCGTACGGATCGGCCAGGCCCATGCTGGCGAGCGCCTGGATCTCCAGCGCCTCCATCGCATCGGCTTCGCCGTCGATCATATGATCATATCCCAGCAAATGAAAAGTCCCATGCACGATCAGATGCGCAGCATGATCGACCATGGCGATGCCCTTGTCCGCCGCCTCGCTCGCACAGACGCCCTGCGCCAGCACGATATCGCCCAGTAGCACCTCGCCATCGTCGGTGTTTCCCGTCGCCTGCAACAGGTCGGACTGCACCTGCGGGAAGGACAGCACGTTGGTCGGCTTGTCCTTGTCGCGATAGGCGCGGTTGAGCGCATGCACCTCCGCGTCGTCGGTCAGCTTGACCGCGATCTCATACAGCGCCGGCGAAAAGGCGAAGGCGGCATAGGGGCTGTGCGCGATCGCCGCATTGACGGCACGCTCGGCCAGCCCCTCCCAATCCGCCTCGGGCCAGTCGCCTTCGTGGAGCAGAGCGACGTCAATCATGCAGGAACTCCACGCAGAACAGGTTCATCAGGCATCCGGCCCCTCATAAGCCTGCACGATCCGCCCGACCACCGGATGACGCACCACGTCGCCGACGCCGAAGGGCACCACGGCGATGCCCTCCACGCCCTCCAGCCGCGCGACCGCGTCGGCCAAGCCCGATACGCCCGGTTGCGGCAGGTCGACCTGACGCGGATCGCCGCACACGACCATGCGGCTGCCTTCGCCAAAGCGGGTCAGGAACATCTTCATCTGCGCGATGGTGGTGTTCTGCGCCTCGTCCAGCACGATGAAGGCATTGGCCAGCGTCCGCCCGCGCATGAAGGCGAGGGGGGCGATCTCGATCTCGCCGGACGCGATCCGCCGCTCGACCTGTTCGGCCGGCAGCGTGTCGTGCAGCGCGTCGTAGATCGGGCGCAGATAGGGGTCGACCTTCTCCTTCATGTCGCCCGGCAGGAAGCCCAGCTTCTCGCCCGCTTCCACGGCCGGGCGCGACAGGATCAGCCGGTCGACGGTGCCGGTGATGAGCTGGCTGACCGCCTGCGCGACGGCCAGATAGGTCTTGCCCGTGCCTGCCGGCCCCAGCGCGAAGATGATGTCGTTGCGGTTCAGCGCCTCCATATAGGTGACCTGGGTCGCGCTGCGCGGGACGATCGTCTTCTTGCGCGTGCGGATCATCACCTTGGGCGGTTCGGCGACGTCATGGCGGATGATGCCGTCCAGCGTCGGTTCGGACGACATGGCGATCACCGCCTCCACCGCGCCCGAATCGATCGGCTGGCCGGCGACGATGCGGTTGTAGAGGCCGGTCAGCACGTCGCGGGCGCGATTGGCGGCTTCCGCCTCGCCCTCGATCTGCAGCTTGTTGCCGCGCGCGGCGATATAGACGCCCAGCCTGTTCTCGATCGCGACCAGATTCTGGTCATATTGCCCGAACAGCGTAGTCAGCAGATGCGGCCGCTCGAAGACGACTTCCAGCCGGGCGCGCTCGACCGTGTCGCCGCGCTGCGAGTGATGTGGTTTCTTCGCCATGGTCGTTCAGCCCCTTCCCAACATCATCGTCACGCCTACATGGTCGCATTTTCGGCCCACGGTTGCGGGCATGACGAAGCTTTGGTTCAAGCGGCCTTCCTCCTGGCTAATGCACCGGCCAGACTGTTCGGACCGGCGCTGATGATATCGACATCCACCATGTCGCCGATCGACAGATCAGCATCGATATGCACGGATTGCAACCAGGGAGTCTTGCCGATCATCTGGCCGGGGTAACGGCCCTTGCGCTCCAGCAGGATGGCGGTGCGGCGGCCGACCGTGGCCTGGTTGAAATCGACCTGATGCCGGTTGATCACTGCCTGCAACCGCGCCAGTCGGTCGTCCATCACGTCCATGGGAATCTGGTGATCCATGTCGGCGGCGGGGGTGCCGGGGCGGGGGCTGTATTTGAAGGAATAGCATTGCGCGTAGCGCACTTGCTCGACGATCTTCAGAGTATCCTCGAACTCCGCGTCGCTCTCGCCGGGGAAGCCGACGATGAAGTCGCCCGACAGCGCGATGTCCGGCCGCACCGCGCGAACGCGATCGATTATCGCCAAATAGCTGTCCACGCTATGGCTGCGGTTCATGGCTTTCAGGATACGGTCATTGCCCGACTGCACCGGCAGATGCAGGAACGGCATCAGCTTCTCGCAGTCGCCATGCGCGGCGATCAGGCCGTCGCTCATGTCGTTGGGATGGCTCGTGGTGTAGCGAATCCGCTCCAGCCCGCTCATGTCGGCCAGCGCGCGCACCAGCCCGTCCATGCCCTGCTTGCGACCCTTGTCGTCATCCCCGGTCCAGGCGTTGACGTTCTGCCCCAGCAGCGTGATTTCCCGCACGCCGCCGTCCACCAGCGCCTTCGCCTCGTCCAGGATCGCGGACCAACTGCGACTGATCTCCGCGCCGCGCGTATAGGGCACGACACAATAGGTGCAGAATTTGTCGCATCCTTCCATGATCGTCAGGAAGGCGGTCGGGCGCGGCTGGCGGGTGCGGCCGGGCAGGGCGCCGAATTTCGATGCGGCCGGCATGTCGGTGTCGACCGCCGCCTCGCCCTTGCCGGCGCTGTCGATCAGTTCGGGCAGCCGGTGATAGGCTTGCGGGCCGACGACGATGTCCACGCTCGGCGCGCGGCGGCTGATCTCCGCGCCTTCGGCCTGCGCGACGCAGCCGGCGACGGCGATCATCGGCCGCGTCCCGTCCTCGCGCCGCAGCCGGCCGATGTCGGAATAGACCTTGTCCGCTGCCTTTTCGCGAATGTGGCAGGTGTTCAGGATCACCAGATCGGCGTCCTCGCCCTCCGGCGCGGCGGTCAGCCCGCGAGTCGCCAGCAGTTCGCCCATCCGCTCGCCATCATAGACGTTCATCTGGCAACCGAAGGATTTGACGCGGAAAGTGCTGGGCGTTGCGGGGGTATCACGGCGATTCATAGGATTTCGCTATACAGGGGGAGGGGCGATAGCGGAAGGCGTCTGCTGCGCCATGCTGGCGAGGATGCGGGCTCGCGCCGTGGCGGCCAGCATCTTGCGGTCGGCGCAGCTCGCCGGATCGAAGGGTGCGAGCAGGTGGATCGTGACCGACAGCGGCCCCTTGCGCGCCAGCACGCGCATCGCATTGGCGGCCGCCGGCTCGTCGCCGACCCAGGCGATATCGGCAGCCGATGCGCCATAATCGATATGGATCGGCTGCACCGCCATGCCGGGGATGGGCGGCAATAGCACGGACAGCAATGCCGGCTTGAACGGCAGCAATGTCGCGCCGTCGCTGGTCGTGCCTTCGGGGAACAGGGCGACCGGCTGATGTCCGTCCATCACCGCGCGCAGGCCGTCGATCTGCGCCGCAAGGCCCCCGCGCCGCTCGCGCGAGACGAACAGCGTGCCATTCTGCCGCGCCAGCCAGCCGATCACCGGCCAGCGCGCGATGCCGTCATGCCCGACAAAGGCCGCGCCGGTCGCGCCGCCCAGCGCCAATATGTCGATCCAGCTGACATGATTGGCGATCAGGAAGCTGCGCCCTGCCGGCAATGCGCCAGTCACGGTCACGCGCGCGCCCACGGCGCGGGCGGCAAGGCCCAGAAAACGCGGCGGCCAGGGCGATCTCCGTCGGAGCAAAAGCCACAGCAGATGCAGCGGCAGGCACAAAAGCAGCGCCAGGATCAGTGCGCCGATTCGGCGCGCCCGCCTGACGCCGCCCAGCGGATCAGTTCTTGCGTTCGAGCGAGACGCCGTACAGCTCCATGCGGTGATCCACCAGGCGGAAGCCCAGCTTTTCCGCGATCTGCTTCTGCAACAGTTCCAGCTCGGGATCGACGAACTCGATCACATTGCCGGTCTCGACATCGATCAGATGGTCGTGATGGGATTCGGGCGCCGCTTCATAGCGGGCGCGGCCATCGCCGAAGTCGTGGCGTTCCAGAATGCCGGCTTCCTCGAACAGGCGCACGGTCCGGTACACGGTAGCGATGGAGATGCCGGGATCGACAGCGGCAGAGCGCTTGTGCAGTTCCTCGACATCGGGATGGTCTTCGGCGTCGCTCAGCACCTGGGCGATGACCCGGCGCTGTTCAGTGATGCGCAGCCCCTTCTCATGGCAAAGGGCTTCGACGTCGATCTTGCGGTTCATGATGGTTCTCGCTCGGCAGGATGGCGTCCCTTAACCGCGCTTCTAACCCCTTTTCCCGACAGGTAAAGGGCGCGCGAACCGTTTGGTGCGCGCGCCCTTGAAGCTGTGGCCTTATTTCGCGCGGCCGGTGCGGCGACGCTTGGTGCCCAGGCCGATCTTCTTGGCCAGCGAGCGGCGCTGCTCGGCATAATTGGGGGCGACCATCGGATAATCGGCGGGCAGGCCCCACTTGGCGCGATAGTCGTCTGGGGTCATCTGATAATGGGTCATCAGGTGACGCTTGAGCATCTTGAGCTTCTTACCGTCCTCAAGGCAGACGATATAGTCCGGCTTGATGGAGGAGCGGACCGATACAGCCGGCTCGGGCTTCGGCTCGGGGGCGACCACCGGGGTGGCGAGGCCAGCCAGCGCGGCATGCACGTTCTGGATCAGCGACGAAACATCACCGACAGCAACGCTGTTGTTGGAGACATGCGCCGCAACGATGTCGGACGTCAAAGTAATGAGCAGTTCGCTCTGTGCGGATTCGTTTTCCATGTTCTGATTCCTGCGAAGGCTATTGTTTGCGACCCGCCCTTGCGCAATCGTTACAGGAGCGGAAGTGACGCGCTAAACCTGCCGTCATCGAAGATCAAGAGCCATTATGGATCAGAACAGGATGTCCATGCGATAACTCAGCGCATCGTGAAGTTGACCGTCGCTGCCCCGATAATATCCGGGGCGCCGATGCACAAATTCGAACCCCGCTCTTTCATACATGCTTATCGCATTGTTACTCGCGCGGGCTTCGAGATTCATCGTGAGCATGCCGCGTCGCCGCGCGATCGACAGGCTTTGGTCGAGCAGCGCCCCGCCGACTCCGCGGCGCTGCCATGCGGGCGCGACCGCCAACAGGAGCAATTCGCACTCGTCCAGCACCGACCGCACCAGCGCAAAGCCCAGCGGCGCGGCGTCCAGCCGGGCGATCGTCAGCCAGGTGCCGGGCATTATCATCACGCCGGCCAGTTGCGACAGGGTCCATGCCTCGCCGAACACAGGGTCGAACGCGCCGTCCATGACGTCCATCGCGTCCGCCAGCGCATTGCGGTCGCCATCGTCATAGGTCGTGAAGACGACATTCGGCATGGCGACCGGCGTCATGGCCGCGAAGCCTGCGCCATGGGCTGCGCATCGGCGCCGCGCCCGTATATCGGCGTGGGCGGCAGCGCGGGCAGGTCGGCGATCAGCTGCCAGGACCGCGCATCGGGATAGAGCGTGACAGCCGTACCCCGGCTGCGCGCCGTCACCAGCACTTCCGCGCCGGTGCCGAACACGGTGTCGCCCGTCAGTTGTTCCGCCAGTTGGGCAATCGCCGTGGAGGCCGGGTCGGTAAGGGCAGTGCGACCGTCGCCGGCAAAGCTCTGCCAGAACAGTTCGCCATGGCCGCCGGTGATGGTGACGTCGATCGACGCCTGCGCGCCGTCTTCGGCCGCCATCGCCGCGACAAGCGAGAGCGCGGTGTAGCCGGCGATCGGCGCATCCCACGCCAGCGCCAGCGCCCGCGCCGCCGCCACGCCTATGCGCACGCCGGTAAAGCTGCCGGGGCCGACATCCACGGCGATCCGATCCGCCCGCCCGCCCTCGGGCAGCGCGGCGATGGCGGGCAGCAACGCCTCCGCATGGCCGCGCCCGACAATATCATGCCGGTGCGCCAGCAGCGCGTCGTTTTCGAACAAAGCAACCGACAGGGCCTGGGTGGCGGTGTCGATGACCAAAATGCGCAATCCAATCCCCCGCGTCCCGGCGTCGCTCATTGGCGATGCCAGCCGGTTAATCGATTGGCGCGCTTTTGCAAATGCGTGTTGGCCGAGCCGACGGACGCAGCGTCAGACGGCGCGCACTTCGGTCACTTCGGGCACATAATGCTTGAGCAGTTGCTCGATCCCGTTCTTCAGCGTGGCGCTGGAGGAAGGGCAGCCCGAACAGGCGCCCTGCATGCGCAGGAACACCGTGCCCTTGTCGAAGCCGCGATAGACGATGTCGCCGCCGTCATTGGCCACCGCCGGGCGGACGCGGGTGTCGATGAGTTCGCGGATTTGCGCGACGACTTCGGCGTCCTCGGGATCATCGGCGAAGCTTTCTTCCTCGTCGGCGGGCACCATGATGCCGGCCGCCGAACCCGGCGCGAACAGGGGCATGTCGGCGGAGAAATGGTCGAGCAGGATGCCCAGCACGTCGGGCTTCACATCGCTCCATTCGGCGCCCGGCGCGATCGTCACCGATACGAAGCTGCCGCCGAAGAATACGCCGGTCACATCGCCCAGCCCGAACAGCGCTTCCGCCAGCGGGGACGCCTCCGCCTCCTCGGGGCTGGCGAAGTCCCGCGTGCCGGATGTCATGACGGCGCGGCCCGGCAGGAACTTGACGGTCGCGGGGTTGGGCGTGGCTTCGGTCTCGATCAGCATATCCGCCATGTGGCGATATGCTTGACGAAGATCAAGACGCGGAACTTCACGCCGGGCCAGCCATTGGTTGGGAAACGCGATAACCACAGGAGAATGCACGATGAGCGCCCAGTCCGACATCCGCGAACGCTTCTGGTCCGAATTGTCGGCCAGCCCCTTCCTGATGGTGAAGCTGAACGGGTCTACCGAGCATGCCGTGCCGATGACGGCGCAGCTTGATCCCGACGCGAACCACGCCTTCTGGTTCTATACCAGTCGCGACAACCGTCTGGCGGCCGGCGGCCCGGCCATGGCGCAATTCGCGGGCAAGGACCATTATCTGTTCGCCTGCATCGCCGGCAAGCTGGTGCAGGAGAGCGACCCCGCCGTCATCGACCGCTACTGGTCGAAGGATGTGGAGGCATGGTATCCGCAAGGCCGCAATGATCCGTCCTTGCTGATGCTGCGCTTCGACCTTGGCAATGCGGAGATCTGGCGCTCGGACATGTCGCTCAAGGGCGTGTTCAAGCAGCTGTTCGGCGGTGACGTGCGTGACGAGATGAAGGACAAGCACGCCGAAATCGCGCTCTGACGAGAAAGCCCCGCGCTCAGCCCGTCTTTGCGCGTGGCCGGGGGCGGGGCGAAATGCGCTGGGCCGTCAGTTGCGGCGCGAACACGTCGCCGATCTGTTCCAGCACCAGCCGCCCGTAGCGCGCGTTCATATGCTTGTCGTCGTCGACCTGCTGCTGGTCGCGCTGCAGCATCATGGAACCCTCTGAATAACCGCGTTTCGTCAGGTTCAGCGCGCCGAGGGTCTGCGCCGGCTGGAGCGCAATTCTGGCGCCTGCTTCGATCGCCGCCTCCTGCCAGATGCCGAAGCACATCGCATTGATCCACGCCACAGCCTCCCGCCCGCCCGGCTGGCTGATCCACCCGAAGCCTTCGCGCAGCGCCAGTGTTTCGGCCGGGACGGGGGAGGGCACGAACAGGATCGGATGGTCGATCGCCTGCAATTGCTTGAGCATATATTGCGCGATCGACTGGCTGTAGATCGACCGGATCGTCGCCTCGAACGCATCCTCCGAAATCAGCGTGGCGTCGGGCGACACGCGGCGGCCCAGCGGCTGATAGTCGGTGAACAGCCGCATCGCGTCCATGCTCTTGGCGGTCAGGCCCATCAGCACGATGGCGTCGAAATCGCCCAGCGCCACTTCATGCAGACCGCCCGAGACCATCGTCATGATGTCGCGCGTGCGCATATTCGCGGTCACCAGCCGCTTGCGGTCCGGCGTCAGGCGCAGGCTGCGCATCAGGCCGGAGGGCGCCGCGAAGAAGGTCGGCGACCAGCGCAGATCGGGCGCGGCGTCGCGCGCATGTTTCAGCATCGCGGCGTGCGAATTGGCCAATATGCAGATGCGGGGCCGCTCCCCGGCCGGATCAGCCCGCGAAAGCATTGAGCAGGGCCTCCTCGCACTGGACATCGACATCGCGCGGCGGGCGATATTTCGTCGTCCGCAACCGATGCTCGTCGAAGAAAACCCGCATCACCGCCTGCACGCCCGCATCCTCGACCGTGCGCAGATTGGGCGAATAATACATGCCGCGCGAAAAGGGGCTGGAGATCAGCTCGTAGGACGGGAAATAATCGATGTCGTCCAGCTCCGCGAGTTCGCCCGCCACTGCCCGCAGCACCGACTTGGAATAGGTCGTTGCGCTCAGCACATGCTGTTCGCTCGCCGTCGCGGTCAGCGGCACCGGCGACACCGTCAGCAGGAAACGGATGCCCGGATTGCGCAGCCGCACCAGATCGCGAAACTGGAGGAATGCCTCCCTGATCTCGCTCGCGCGATAGTTTTTGAACGCGAACACATCCGGGTCATACTCCCCCGCGATCGTCCCCGGCGCGGTCGGATAGACGGTCCCGGTCTCGCGATGGACCCAGCCCTCCGTCAGCCCAAAGGTGAAGATCAGCATGTCCGCCTGCTCCAGCACATCGCGCACTGCCGCCAGATGCTGCGCGCGATGCGCCATCACCTCTTCGGGCGACGACAGGCCGTTCGGCTCGACCGCCGGCCGCATGGCGTCATGAAAGCGCCCGTCGCGCTCCCACACCGGCAGGGCGGGGGAGAACAGCCCATAAGCCTCCTGCGCCAGCTGCAACAATTGCTGCGCCAGATACACATTGCCGTAGCGCGCCGAATAGAGCTTGTAGCCGAAGCTGCGCGCCAGCCCTTCCTCCATCTTCGGCGGGGCCGGCTCGGTATCGAGTATTTCATATCCCGCCGCGCGCAGATGGCCGCCGATATGCTGCGCGAAACAGCTGCCGGCCGTCGCGATCTTCATGTCGGGGGGAATCGGGAATTTCCTGGTATAGAGCTTCCTGATGGTCGACGGATGCTGCTCGCTGACCCCGGTCTTCCAGTAGCGTTCGCTGGGAAGATCCGCATAGGGACTGCGTGGCGGCTGCGTCATGACCTGCTCCCGGATCGTGGCGTTGGCGCGATCCTATCCCAAAGGCCCGAACTGCCAAGAGAAAATGACTCAAACATCCCGCAACGGGACATTTCGCCGCCATCTTGCTTTTTGCGTTGATCTGCATCATATGCAGGACCGGCTGGAGGCGTGAGACATGCGCCGCCCATCGGTTGCGTGCAGCTCATCGCCGGAAGAAATGGCGAGAGCGAACCGAACAGCCTGCCTCTGAACAAGAGGCTGTCCTGAGGCTTCCCTTGTCACGCGGGTCGTTTCGCAACCCGCGACCGCGCCCGGATTCCGGGCGCGGCGCTTGCATTGGAAGCAAGATATGCAATTCACCGACCTCGGCCTGGCCGAACCGATCCTCAAGGCGCTGACCGCCAAGAACTACGCCACCCCCACGCCGATCCAGACGCAGGCGATCCCCGTCCTGCTCGAAGGCCGCGACCTGTGCGGCATCGCCCAGACCGGCACCGGCAAGACGGCCGCCTTCGCGCTGCCCAGCCTCGACTATTTCGCCCGCAACCCCAAGAAGACGCCGCTCGCCGGCTGCCGCATGCTGGTGCTCTCGCCCACGCGCGAACTCGCCGCGCAGATTGCGCAGAGCTTCCGCGACTATGGCCGCTTCATGGACCTCAGCGTCTCCGTGGTGTTCGGCGGCGTGCCGATCAACAAGCAGATCCGCGAACTCGGTCGCGGCGTCGACATCGTCGTGGCGACGCCCGGCCGCCTGCTCGACCTGATCGACCAGCGCGCCTTCACCATCAAGGACACGGAAATCTTCGTCCTCGACGAAGCCGACCAGATGATGGACATGGGCTTCATCCACGCCCTGCGACGTGTCGCCAAGCTGCTGCCGCAGGAGCGCCAGAACCTGTTCTTCTCCGCCACCATGCCCAAGGAGATCGAGGCGCTGGCCGGCCAGTTCCTCAAGGACCCGGTCAAGGTAAGCGTCGCGCCGCAGTCCACCACGGCCGAGCGCGTCGCGCAGCGCGCGACCTTCGTCAACCAGGCGGAAAAGCAGGCGCTGCTGCACATCGTCCTCAAGACAGAGGATATCGACCGCGCGCTGATCTTCACCCGCACCAAGCATGGCGCCGACCGCGTCGTGCGCTTCCTGGAGGGCGCGGGCATTCAGGCCTATGCGATCCACGGCAACAAGAGTCAGGCGCAGCGCACCACCGCGCTCCAGGCGTTCCGCCACGGCCATTGCAAGCTGCTGGTCGCGACCGACATCGCCGCGCGCGGTATCGACGTGTCGGGCGTCAGCCACGTCATCAACTTCGAGATTCCCAATGTCGCCGAACAATATGTCCACCGCATCGGCCGCACCGCGCGCGCCGGCGCGGAGGGCATTGCGATCAGCTTCGTGGCGGATGACGAGCGGCCCTATCTGAAGGCGATCGAGCGCGCGACGCGCCAGAAGATCGAGATCGCGCCACTGCCGGAAAACTTCACCGAAGCGGTGCGCAACCTTCCCAAGCCCGCCGCGCCGCGCAAGGGGCCGCAGCAGACCCCGGACCAGAAGGCCCGCCGCGCCGATGGCCAGCGTCGCTATCAGGACCAGCAGAAGCAGCAGCGCGGCGCGGGCGAGCGCGCCCATCGCCCCGAAGGCGAAGCGGGCGATCCGGCCAAGAAGCGCCGTCCCCGTCGTCGCGGCGGCGTCGGCGCGCACAAGGGCGCGGTCCAGCGCACCGGCGCGCCGCGCTGATGCTCTCGGCAAGGTCGGAAATCCTTCCAATGTAGGATTTTATCTAGTTCATCCTTGGCGATGAACCAGAACCCGGCCTTCCGCTCGCCCTTGCCAGAGGCGCACGCCCGTCGCGCAACTGTGACCTTCCTGTCGCGTGTCTGTCACCCACCTGTGACCCATGTGACATCCGGAAGGCGCGTCGGTGGCGCGTCGCCGTCGCCTTATAGTGACTTTGCAGTGACCGGCCTGTGCCTTGGCGCGCATATTTTCGGCGGTTTTGCGTCAAAACAGATAGCCTGGAACGGTGTGAACTTGGCCGCCCCTGCTCCGGCTGTGACCCTGCACCGCCGGATTATCCGGGCAGGGCGCGCCACTGGACATGCTTTGTCAGTGGTCATTCAGAAAAATGCGACTAGGCTGCCGCGCCTATGACCTTGTCCTTTCGGCGCACCGCCGCTTCGCTGACCGTCCTCTCCCTGCTGCTGGCTGCTCCCGCCGCGCCGCTGTTGGCGAGGGACGCAACCACGCCCGCCGTCACCGGCGCCGCCAAGGCGGAAGCGCGTCCCTGGCTCTATGAAAACAGCGACGTGCCGGTGGATACGGCATGGCTGATGGGCACGCTGCCCAATGGCCTGCGCTACGCGATCCGCAAGAATGGCGTGCCGCCGGGGCAAGTCTCCATCCGCCTGCGCATCGACGCCGGCTCGCTGATGGAGCAGCCCGACGAACTGGGTTACGCCCATTTCATGGAGCATCTGACCTTTCGAGGCTCCCGCCATGTCCCCGACGGCGAATCCAAGCGCATCTGGCAGCGGCTGGGTGTCACCTTCGGCAGCGACAGCAATGCGCAGACGACCCCGACCGGCACCACCTATTCGCTCGACCTGCCGCAGGGCACGGAAGCCAATGTCGGCGAGACGCTGAAAATCCTGTCCGGCATGATGGTCGATCCCAACATCGTCGACAGCGCGGTCGATGCCGAACGCGCAGTCGTGCTGGCCGAGCGCCGCGAATCGGACGGGCCGCAGATGCGGATTTCCGACGCGACCCGGCTGCACTTCTTCGCAGGCCAACCGCTGGCCGACCATGCGCCGATCGGGACGATCGCCACGCTGGACGCCGCCACCGCCGCGAAGATGGAGGCGTTCCACCAGCGCTGGTATCGCCCGGAAAACGCGGTCATTTCGATCTCGGGTGACATCGACCCGGCGCTGGCCGAACGGTTGGTGCGCGACAATTTCGCCAGCTGGACCGGCGTGGGCAAGGGCGCGCCCATGCCCGATTTCGGCGCGCCCAATCCTGATCTGCCCGCGACCAAGGTGGTCAGCGAAGCCGGCGTGCCGCTGGGCATAACCATGGCCTGGCTGCGTCCGTGGAAGCAGAAGGCGGACACGATCGTCTACAACCAGGACAAGCTGACCGACATGCTGGCGCTCCAGATCGTCAGCCGGCGTCTGGAGCAGGCGGCGCGGGCCGGCGGCAGCTTCCTGCAAGCCAGCGTCGATCAGCAGGACGTCAGCCGCTCGGCCGACGGCACCTTCATCACCATCACGCCCAGCGGCGCGAACTGGCAGGCTGCGCTCAAGGATGTGCGCGCGATCATCGAGGACGCGAAGGCCGCGCCGCCCAGCCAGCTGGAAATCGACCGCGAATATGCGCAGATGGACACCGCGCTCGCGATCCAGGTCGAAAATGCCGACACCGAACCGGGCGCGCGTCAGGCGAGCGATCTGGCGAGCGCCGTCGACATCCGCGAAACCACCGTCAGCCCGCAGGCCGCGCTCGACATCTTCCGGTCGGGCAAGCCCGGCATGACGCCGGAACGCATGCTCGATTCCACCCGCCGCCTGTTCTCCGCCGGCGTGTTCCGCGCCATGCTGATCGGGCCGAAGGAAGAGCCGGGCCAGGCCGCCGCGCTCGCCGCCGCCGTCGCCGAGCCGGTGAAGGCCGCCGAGGGCGCGCGTCTGGGCGACAAGCGCATCACCATGGCCGACCTGCCGAAATTCGGCGCGCCGGGAACGGTCGTCAGCCGCAAGCCGGTCGGCCTCAATGGCATGGAGGAGGTCATCTTCTCCAACGGGGTCAAGCTGACCCTGTTCGCCAATGACGCCGAGACCGAAAAGGTCCGCATCAACGTCCGCTTCGGCCATGGCCAGCAGAGCTTCTCCCCGACCAAGCCGGTCGCCAGTTGGGCGGCGGGCTATGCGCTGATGGCGAGCGGCATCGGCACGCTGGGCCAGCGCGAGCTGGACGATCTCACCAACGGCCGCCGCATGGGCATGGATTTCTCGGTCGACGACGATGCGTTCGAAATTGCGGCGCTGACCCGCCCCGCCGATTATCGCGACAATCTGACGCTGATTGCGGCCAAGCTGCTCCAGCCCGGCTGGGACCCGGCCCCGATCGCACGGGTCAAGACTGGCGCGGCGGTGGCCTATGACGCGATGTCGCGTTCCCCCGACTCCGTGCTTGGCCGTGATCTGGAATGGCTGCTGCGCGACAAGGATGTGCGCTTCCGCACGCCCTCGCTCCAGGAAATCAATGCGCTGACGCCGCAGAGTTTTCGTGCAACCTGGGAGCCGATCCTCGCCTCCGGCCCGATCGAGGTGCAATTGTTCGGGCAGGTCAAGGCGGACGAGGCGATCGCCACCGTCGCCGCGACCTTCGGCGCGCTGCCGGCCCGCGCCGACAAGCCCGTGCCCGCCGCCAACCGCACGCTGCGCTTTGCCGCCCATGTCGCAAAGCCCGTCGTGCTGCGCCATCAGGGCGCGGCCGATCAGGCGGCGGCGGTCATCGCCTGGCCGACCTCGGGCGGCTTTGAACAGAGCAAGGAAGGCCGACAGCTGGAAATCCTCGCCCAGATTTTCGGCGACCGCCTGTTCGACAAGCTGCGCTCGACGGAGGGTGCTGCTTATTCGCCCAGCGCGCGCAACAGCTGGTCCTTCGCCTTCGACAAGGGTGGCTATCTGATCGTCAGCAGCCAGGTGCGACCGGATCGTATCGACTATTTCCGCCAGGTGGTCGAAGCGACGGCGGCCGACCTCGCCAAGACGCCGGTCAGCGCCGACGAACTCGACCGCGCCGTCGTGCCGATGCGGCAATTGCTGATGCGCGCCAGCACCGGCAACGCCTTCTGGATGAGCCAGATGGAAGGATCGACCCGCGATCCCCGCTATGTCGAGGCGATGCGCAACATGGCCAATGACATGCTGTCGGTGACCCCGGAACAGGTGCAGGCGCTGGCGGTCAAATATCTCGTGCCGGGCAAGAGCTGGTCCGTGGTCGTGCTGCCGGAGGGGGTGGAGGCGAAGTAAGGCTGTCCTACACGGCACGGATCGTAGTAGCGGATGGACTGTTCTTTCGATCGTCGATCATACGTCTCACCAACCTACGCTCGAAGCGAACGGGCGTTGTATATTGCCACTGGCTTTAGACGATCCTCAGGATCATGCCCGATAGCGCCTCGCCCAGCTTGCCCACGCTGGCGAGTATCTCGCTGTCCGGTATGTCGGGCAGGGCCAAGGCTTCGTCGGTCAGGTTGAACAGGCACAACAGCGTCTCGTTACCTGACCGCCGCTCGAACCGCAGCAGGTCGCCGTCGCCCTCCAGCGCGATGTCTCCATGCCGCAGCGCCGGCGTCGCCTTGCGCAGCGCCAGCAATGTTCGCGTCCACGCCAGCATCGCCGCCGGATCGCCGGCTTGCGCGTCCACCGACATCGGCAGATGCGCGGCGTCCATCGGCAGCCACGGCTCGACGGTCGAAAAGCCGCCCCATGGCGCTGCCGTCGTCCAGGGCATCGGCGTGCGCGCGCCGTCGCGGCCCAGCGTCTGCGGCCAGTTGGCGATGGCTTCGGGATCGACCAGCCGATCGAACGGCACATGCGCCTGCGGCAGGCCCAGCTCCTCACCCTGATACAGGAAAATATTGCCGCGCAGCGCAATCAGCAGCAGCATCGTCAGCCGCGCGACCCTGTCCCTGTCCCGGCCCGCGCCCCAGCGCGTGACATGGCGCGGCGCGTCATGGTTCGAAAAGGCCCAGCTCGGCCAGCCTTCACTCGGCTCGCCCGACCATTGGCCGATCGCCTCTCGCACCACACCGGCGGTCAGTTCGGGGGCGTAGAGATAGGTGAAGCCATAGGCGCTGTTGAGCCGCCTGGGCGGCAGGGTGAACGCCTTCATCTCCCGGTCGACATCTTCGCCGCCGACTTCCGCGACGGTAAAATGGTCGCCATGCGCGCGGATCACTCCGGCAAGCTTTTCGACGAACAGGGGGATGTCGGGATGGCTCTGGCTGTAGATGCGCCGCTGAAAATCGAACGGCCGGGTACGCGGGCCGGGTTCCGTCTGCGGCGGATTGTCGCGCAATTCGGGGTCGTGCATCGAATGGTTGAGCGCATCGAGCCGGAAGCCGTCCGCGCCGCGATCCAGCCAGAAGCGCGCCGTATCCATCAGTTCGGCCTGCACCGCCGGATTGTGGCAGTTGAGCTGCGGCTGTTCCTTCAGGAAACTGTGCAGATAATATTGCCCGCGCCGTGCGTCCCAGGTCCAGGCCGGCCCGCCGAACACCGACTGCCAGTTGCAGGGCGGCGATCCGTCCGGCTTGGGATCGGCCCAGACATACCAGTCGGCGCGCTCATTGTCCCGGCTGGAGCGGCTTTCGACGAACCAGGCGTGCCTGTCGGAGGTGTGGGCGTAGACCTGATCGATGATGATCTTCAGCCCCAGCGCATGCGCTTTCTCGATCAGCGCATCGAAATCGGCGAGCGTGCCGAAGATCGGATCGACATCCCGATAATCCGACACATCATAACCGAAATCGGCCATTGGCGAGGTGAAGAAGGGAGACAGCCACACTGCGTCCACGCCCAGTGCCGCGATATGCTCCAGCCGCGCCGTGACGCCCAGCAGATCGCCGATGCCGTCACCGTTCGAATCGGCATAGCTGCGCGGATAGACCTGATAGATGGCGGCGCCGCGCCACCAGGGGACGGGGGAGGGGAGAGGCGAATGGTCGGTCTGGTCGGCCGGCATGCATGCTCCTTGGCTGTGTCGGATCGGACCTATCAGCTTTTTGTGCAGTGCGCGACAAATGGCGCTACAGCGATGGGCGAGCCAGGAAAACGGAGCAGGCGTGACGGTCAGGAACATGGGGGACAGGCTGCGCGTCATCCTGTCGGTGGAGGCGCTGGAGCCGCGCCTGTCGGGCATCGGCCGCTATAGCTGGGAACTGGCGCAGCGCATCGGCGACGATTCGCGGATCAAGGATGTGCGCTTCTACCGCAACGGCCAGTGGATCGACGATCCGGCGACCCTGTTGCAGCCGCCGCCAGAAACCACGCCCTTCCAGCGCTGGCTCAAGCGCCGCACCCGCCCGCCCAGAGCGATCCGCGAGGCGCGCAACCGCCGGATCGGCCGCAGCCATCTGTTTCACGGCCCCAATTATTTCCTCCCCGAGATGGGCGAGGGTGGCGTCATAACGATCCACGACCTCTCGGTCTTCCGCTATCCCGAGACCCATCCGGAAGAGCGGCTGCGCTATTTCGAGCGGGAATTCGCCAAATCGCTCGCCCGCGCGCAGCACATCATCACTGACAGCGAAACCGGCCGGCGTGAAGTCATCGATCAGTTCTCGCTGTCGCCCGATCAGGTTACGGCGGTGCATCTGGGCGTCGGCCCGGCCTATCATCCCCGGCCCGTCGAAACATTGCGTGACCCGCTCGCCCGCTATGCACTGGAGCCAAATGGCTACGCCCTGTGCGTCTCCACGGTCGAACCGCGCAAGCGCATCCCCGAACTGCTCGACGCCTGGGAAAAACTGCCCTCCGCCGTGCGCAATCGCTGGCCGCTGATGGTGACGGGCGGCGCGGGCTGGCTCAGCGAAGCCATCGACGCCCGCATGGCGCGCGGCGCGCGGGAGGGCTGGGTGCGCTATCTCGGTTTCGTACCGGAAGAGGACCTGCCGTTGCTGTATGCGGGGGCTGCGCTGTTCGTTTATCCGTCCATCTACGAGGGCTTCGGCCTGCCTCCGGTCGAGGCGATGGCGAGCGGCACGCCGGTGGTGGTGGCCGATGCATCCTGCCTGCCGGAAGTCACCGCAGGCGCGGCCATGCTGGTGCAACCGGAGGATATCGACGGCTTCTCGCTGCGGATCGAAGAGGCGCTGACCGACGCCGCCTGGCGGCAGGATGCGCGGGCGCGAGGTCTCGTCGCCGCCGCCGGCTATGGCTGGGAACGTTGCGCTGCGAGAACGGTTGACGTCTATCGTGCGATGACGTGAAACATAGGGGCGAAGGTGGGATTCATGCTGCAACGCAAACTTTCGGTTGCGATTTGGCACCTTTTTGACTTGATCCCGACGCATGGGAACCCTACTTCGCGCACCGTACTAGGGCGTACACATTGTGGCGCCGACATATATCAGGGCGGAGAATGACGATGATGACCAGGGCGAAGAGCTGGGGCCTGATGGCCTGCGCCGCCATGAGCCTGGCCGGATGCGGCAAGGAAGCGCCCCCCGCGCCGCCGCCGCCCAGTGTCGGCGTGGTCACGCTCGCCCAAGAAACCGTTCCGCTGACGGCGGAGCTTCCGGGTCGCATCACCGCCGCAGAAACGGCCGAAGTCCGCCCGCAGATCAGCGGCGTCATCCGTCGCCGGCTGTTCACCGAAGGCGCCATGGTCAGCGCCGGGCAGCTGCTCTACGAGATTGAGGATGCGCCCTATCGCGCCGCGCTGGAGCAGTCGCGTGGCGCGCTTGCGCGAGCGGAAGCCTCTATCCGCGCGACCGCGCTTCAGGCGCAGCGCTATCGCGATCTGGTGGCGATCAACGCCGTCAGCAAGCAGGAAGCAGACAACGCCATCGCCTCGGCGCAGCAGGCGACGGCTGATGTTGCGGCGCAGCGCGGAGCTGTCCGCGCGGCCCAGGTCAATCAGGATTTCACCCGCATTCGCGCGCCGATTTCGGGCCGGATCGGCCGTTCGCTGTTCACGCCGGGCGCGCTGGTGCAGGCCGGGCAGGCGGATGCGCTCGCCACCATCCAGCGCACCGATCGCGTCTATGTGGACCTGACGCAATCGGCGGCGCAGCTCATCAATCTGCGGCAGGCGATGGCGCAGGGCAATGTCAGCGAAGTGGACGGCGCCCGCGTCGAACTGCTGCTGCCCAATGGCAGCGCCTATCCCATCGAGGGGCGGCTCGGCTTTTCCGAAGTGACGGTCGATCCGAGTTCGGGCGCAGTCACCCTACGCGCCACCTTCGCCAACCCCGACGGGCTGCTGTTGCCGGGCATGTATGTCCGCGCCCGGCTGGTCGAAGGGCAGCGTAGCCAGGTCATCCTTGCGCCGCAGCAGGGCATCAGCCGCGATGCGCGGGGTCGCGCCACGGCGATGGTGGTCGGCAAGGACAACAAGGCGGAGATGCGTCAGGTCGAGCTGGATCGCGCGGTCGGCGACAAATGGGTCGTGACCGGCGGGCTGAAGCCGGGCGACCGGCTGATCGTCGAGGGGCTGACCAATCTGCGTCCCGGCGCGGTCGTGAAGCCCGGCGCGCCGCAGCAGGTGACCGCAACGCCTAAGGATGGCGCGGCCCAGGCCGGGGCGCGCTGAACCGTGGCGCGCTATTTCATCGACCGGCCCATCTTCGCATGGGTGATCGCGATCGTGCTGATGCTGGCGGGCGTGCTTGCGCTGCGTTCGCTGTCCGTCGCCCAGTATCCGGAGATCGCGCCGCCGACCGTCACGATCGGCACGACCTATCCCGGCGCCGACGCCCAGACGCTGGAAAGCACGACGACGCAGATCATCGAGCAGCAGCTCAAGGGCATCGACAATCTCCGCTATTTTTCGTCGACCAGCGATTCTGCCGGCAATCTGGCGATCACGCTGACGTTCGAGCAGGGCACCGACGCCGACATCGCGCAGGTGCAGGTGCAGAACAAGCTAGCCCAGGCGACGCCTTTGCTGCCGCAGGAGGTGCAGCAGCAGGGGCTGCGCGTCAGCAAGTCCACCGCCAGCTTCCTGATGGTCCTCGCAGTCTATGCGGATGATGGCGTTCACGATCAGATGGACGCCGGCGATTTCGTCGCGTCCAGCCTTCAGGACCCGATCAGCCGCGTTACCGGCGTCGGCGACACGCAATTGCTCGGCGCGGGCTACGCCATGCGCATCTGGCTCGATCCTTACAAGATGGCCAATCTGGGCGTCACCACGGGCGACGTGAAAGCGGCGATCCGCGCGCAGAACGCGCAGGTTTCGGCTGGTCAGGTCGGCGGCGCGCCATCGCCGGCCGGGCAGGCGCTGAACGCGACGGTCACCGCACAATCACGACTGCGCACGCCCGAACAGTTCCGCGAAATCCTGCTGCGCAGCAACGCGGACGGATCAGTCGTACGCATGTCTGATGTCGCACGAGTGGAACTGGGCTCGGAAAATTACGGCTTTGGCGCCCGGTTCAACGGACATCCCGCGGCAGGCTTCGGCATCAAGCTGGCGCCAGGCGCCAATGCGCTCGAAACGGTCGAAGAGGTGAAGGCGAAGATCCACCAGTTGTCGCCGAACTTCCCCGTCTGGGTGAAATATGAATTCCCCGTGGACAATTCGACCTTCGTGAAACTGTCGGTCGAACAGGTCGTCCACACGCTGATCGAGGCGATCGCCCTGGTCTTCGTGGTGATGTTCATCTTCCTTCAGAACTGGCGCGCGACGCTGATCCCCACCATCGCGGTCCCGATCGTCCTGCTTGGCTCGCTGGCTATTCTCTACGCCTGTGGTTTCACCATCAACACGCTGACTCTGTTCGGCATGGTGCTGGCGATCGGCCTGCTGGTCGACGACGCGATCGTGGTCGTGGAGAATGTCGAGCGCATCATCCAGACCGAGGGTCTTAGCCCCAAGGAGGCGGCCAAGAAGTCGATGGACGAGATCAGCGGGGCGCTGATCGGCATCGGCCTGGTGCTGTCTGCGGTGTTCCTGCCGATGGCCTTTTTTGGCGGATCGACCGGCGTCATCTTCCGCCAGTTTTCGATCACGATCGTCTCGTCGATGATCCTGTCGGTGCTGGTGGCGTTGATCCTGACGCCGGCGTTGTGCGCCACCATCCTCAAGCCGCATGACCATGGCCACAGCCACAAGAAGAAGAGCCTGTTCTCGATCTTCGATCGGTTCTTCGACTGGTTCAACGCCATGTTCGACCGCAATGTCGAACGATATGGCAATACGGTCGAGAAGGTAGAACGGCATTGGGGGCGCACGATGATCGTCTTTGCGCTCATCACGGTCGGCATGGCGCTCATCTTCCTGCGGTTGCCCGGCGGCTTCCTGCCGGAGGAGGATCAGGGCCGCCTTATCAATCAGGTCACGCTGCCGGCGGGTTCGACGATCGAGGAGACCGAGCGGACGCTGGCGCGGGTGCGCGACCATTATCTGATCGACGAGAAGGCGGACGTCAATTTCGTCTTCAGTATTTCGGGCTTCGGCTTCGTTGGGCAGGGGCAGAATGTGGGCATCGTGTTCGTGCGCGCGGCCGACTGGTCCAAGCGCAAGGGCAAGGAGCACTCGCTGTCCGCGCTGGCGTTGCGGGCGAACAAGGCGTTCGCAGGCATTTCGTCGGGCCGGGCGATCGCTTTCGTGCCGCCGGCCGTGCAGGAGCTGGGCAATGCCGCAGGTTTCGATTTTCAGCTGATCGACAGCGGCGGGCTAGGCCATGCCAAGCTGCTGGAAGCGCGTAATCAGTTGCTGGGCATGGCGATGGGCGACAAGCGTCTGGCGCAGGTTCGACCCAACGGCCTTGAAGACACCGCGCAAGTGAAGCTCAACGTCGATCAGGCGGCGGCTGGCGCGCTGGGCATCGCTCAGGCTGATATCAACGATACGATCAGCACGTCGCTGGGCGGCTCCTATGTCAACGATTTCATCGACCGCGACCGCGTGAAGCGCGTCTATGTTCAGGCCGACGCGCCGTTCCGCACCAACCCGGATTCGATCGGCGCCCTGCATGTGCGCGGCAGCACCGGAGTCATGGCGCCGATGTCGTCCTTCTCGCAGACCGAATGGGTCAATGGCCCGGCGCGTCTGGAGCGGTTCAATGGCGTGTCGTCCATGAACATCCAGGGCGCGCCTGCGCCGGGCGTCAGCACCGGCGAAGCGATGCTTGCGATGGAGGAGCATGCCGCCAAGCTGCCCAAGGGCTTCACCTTCTCGTGGAACGGCATTTCCTATGAGGAGAACCAGTCGGGCGGTCAGGCGCCGGCGCTCTATGCGCTTTCGATGCTGATCGTTTTCTTGTGCCTTGCGGCTCTCTATGAAAGCTGGTCGGTGCCGATCGCGGTGATGCTGGTGGTGCCGCTGGGCGTTATCGGCGCTGTCATTGCGGCGACGCTGGTGGGTCTTAACAACGACATCTACCTCCAGGTCGGCCTTATCACGACGATCGGCGTGTCGGCGAAGAACGCGATCCTGATCGTGGAGTTCGCCGAAGAGAGAATGCGCGAGGGCATGTCGGCGGGGCAGGCGGCGCTCGAAGCGGGCAAGCTGCGGCTTCGGCCGATCCTGATGACCAGCTTCGCGTTCATCTTCGGTGTGCTGCCGTTGGCGCTTTCAACGGGTGCGGGGGCGGGTGGCCAAAACGCGATCGGCTGGTCGGTGGTCGGCGGCATGCTGTCCGCAACGGTGCTGGCGATCTTCTTCGTGCCGGTCTTCTTCACCGTGGTGAAGCGGCTGTTCCGTCAGCACGGGCCGGCGTCTCGGGAAACAGACAATGACAAGCCGGCGGGCGACACCCCGGCGCCGCAGGAAGGATAAGCGCATGACTGTCCACAAATGGATATCGGTCGCCGCGCTGCCGCTGGCGCTCGCCGCCTGCGATCTCGCGCCCCGTTACGCCCGGCCTGCCTTGCCCGTGCCGACGCAAAGCCCCGCCGGCCCGGCTTATGACGCGCAGTCGGACGCCGCCTCTGCGGTCACGCCCGACACCGCCTGGCGCGACTTTTTTGTCGATCCGCGTCTGGCGCGCGTGATCGAGACGGCGCTCGCCAATAATCGCGACCTTCGACTGGCGGTTGCTAATGTCGAGCAGGCCCGCGCGCAGTACAAGGTGCAGCGCGCCGACCTGCTGCCGACTGTGGCCGCGAGCGGGACCGCGACCTATTCCGAACAGCCGATGGTGCAATTCGGCCAGGGCGGACGGATCAACACGGATGTCTATCAGGCGCAAGTCGGCATCTCGGCCTGGGAAATCGACCTGTTCGGCCGCATCCGCAATCTGACCAAGGCGGCGCAGGAGCAATATTTCGCCAGCGTCGAAACGCGCAACGCCGCGCAGACGGCGCTGATCGCGGAAACCGCCAGCACCTGGCTCACCATGGCGGCGGATCAGGAGCGGCTGCGCATCGCCCGCGATCTGGAAAAGGCGTTCGGTGAGACGCTGCAACTCACGAAGGCGCGCTTTGACACTGGCATCGCCTCGGAGCTTGAGGTCCGGCAGGCACAGACCAGCTACGATCAGGCGCGGTCGGACATTGCAACCGCGACGACCCTGGTCGCGCAGGATCAGAATGCGCTGAACCTGCTGGCCGGCACAACCGTGCCGCAGGCCGACCTGCCCGAGGCGTTCGCTGAAACCAGTGCGACGATCGAGAATCTGCCCGACGGAATATCGTCCGACCTGCTGTTGCGCCGGCCGGACATCGCGGCGGCGGAGCATCAGTTGCGGGCGGCCAACGCCAATATCGGCGCCGCGCGGGCGGCTTTCTTCCCGAATATTTCGCTGACGGCGGCGCTCGGCACGGTCAGTCTGGGGCTGTCCAACCTGTTCAAATCGGGTAGCGAGAGCTGGTCGGTAGCGCCTGGCGCGACCCTGCCGATATTCGATTTCGGTCGAAACAAGGGCAATCTGCGCTATGCCAAAGCGACCTATGACGCGATGCTCGCCACCTATGAGAAGAGCGTGCAGACCGGCTTCCGCGAGGTCGCCGATGCGCTGGCGCGACGCGGCACGATGACGGCGCAACTCGATGCGCAAACGTCGCTGCGGGACTCTGCGCGCGTCGCCTATCGCCTGTCGGACGCGCGGTTCAAGGCGGGGATCGATCCGTTCCTGACCACGCTCGATTCGCAGCGGTCGCTCTACACCGCAGAACAAAGCCTGCTCGCGACGCGGCTGACGCGCGCTGCGAACATGGTCGAATTGTACCGCGCGATGGGCGGCGGGCTTAAATAGCCGGCTCCACCGTCGCGCGGCACGCCCCGAAGCCGATGGGGACATAGCCTTGCGCGCGCGCCGTTCCTTGCAGGATGAGTTCGTCGCCATCCTCCAGGAAGCTGCGTTCCTCCCCGGTCGGCAGCATCACTTTGCGCTTGCCGCCTTCGGACAGTTCCATCAGGCTGCCATAGCCGTCGGGCGTCGGCGCCGACAGCGTTCCGGTGCCCAGCAGATCGCCGGGATTGAGGTTGCAGCCATTGGAGGCGTGATGCGCGACGATCTGCTGCGCGGTCCAGTACATGCTCGATGCGGGACCTTTTGAAAGGCGATGCGGCGGTTGGCCAGCCTTGCGCATTGCGGCGGTCGACAGGAACACCTCCAGATCGATCGACAGCGCGCCGCGCGCCTGATCCTCTTCGTCCCACAGATGGGGCAGAGGGCGGGGATCGCCAGCGGGTCGGGATGGCTGGGCGATGCGGAAGGGGGCCATGGCTTCGGCCGTCACCACCCAGGGCGAAATCGTCGTCTGAAAATTCTTCGCCAGAAATGGTCCGAGCGGTACATATTCCCACGCTTGGAAATCGCGCGCTGACCAGTCGTTGAGCAGGCAGAAGCCAGCGATATGATCCGCCGCCTCGCCGATCGGGACGGGCTGGCCCAGATCATTGCCGGCGCCGATCCAGACGCCTAGTTCCAGTTCATAGTCGAGCCGCGCGGTCGGCGCGAATAGGGGACTGTCCGCGTCGGGCACCTTGCGTTGCCCGCTGGGGCGCCGCACCGGCACGCCTGAAGGCCGGATCGACGATGCGCGGCCATGATAGCCGATCGGCACATATTTATAGTTGGGCAGCAACGGATTGTCGGGGCGGAACAGCTTCCCGATATTGTTGGCGTGGTGAATGCCGACATAGAAATCGGTATAGTCGCCGATCACAGCCGGCAAATGCAGCGCGCATTCCGAGCCGGTCGCCAGGTGAGGGCGGACGGCCGTCGCTTTCGTCGGGTCCGTCAGCAACTGGCTCAGCGACCGGCGCAGCGCGACCCGATCGCCTGCGGGCAGCGCGAACAGGGCGTTGAGGCTGGTGGCGCGAACGGCTGCGCGCACGACTTCCGGCAGCATGTCGGCAATCGCCGCAAGGTCGAGAATATGCTCGCCGATCGCCACCCCGGCGCGTGGCGCACCGCCCGGCGGGGAGAATATGCAGAAGGGAAGGTTCTGCACCGGAAATACGTCATGGCCATCAGCGCCCTCGACCCAGCATGTCAGCAGGGGATCGTGGGTCTCGTCAATCTGGGCGAAGGTCATGCGTCATCTCCGGTGGCGGCTGGGCCGTCGGGCAGCCGCGCCTTTTCGAAATCGGCCCAGCAGTCGTCATAGTCGTTCTGGAGCAGCGGCGTCGTGAGCGCGAAGGCGGTCGGGCGCAGGACGAAATGACTTTCGAACATGAACACCATCGTATTCTCGATCCGGTGCGGCGTCAGCGTCGCATGGATCGCGCTTTCATAGCTCGCCCGATCCGGCCCATGGCCCGACATGCAATTGTGCAGCGATGCGCCGCCGGGGGCGAAGCCGTCCGCCTTGGCGTCATAGGCGCCGTGGATCACGCCCATGAACTCGCTCATCACATTGCGATGGAACCATGGCGGCCGGAACGTATTCTCCGCCACCATCCAGCGCGGGGGAAAGATCACGAAATCGCAATTGGCCGTTCCGGGCGTGTCGGTGGGCGATGTCAGCACGGTGAAGATCGACGGATCGGGATGGTCGAAGCTGACCGTGTTGATCGTATTGAACCGCCTCAGATCATAGCGATAGGGGACCAGATTGCCGTGCCAGGCGACGACGTCGAACGGTGAGTGTCCCAGGCGCGTCGTCCACAGCCCGCCGCAGAATTTATGGACGATCTCGCACGGATCGTCCCTGTCCTCGAACGCAGCGACCGGCGTTTCGAAGTCGCGCGGGTTGGCGAGACCGTTCGATCCGATCGGCCCCAGGTCCGGCAGGCGGAACAGCGCGCCGTAATTTTCGCAGACATAGCCGCGCGCCGGCCCGTCGGGCAGTTCGACGCTGAACCGCAGCCCCCGCGGCAGCACCGCAATCTGCTCCGGCTCGACTTCCATTATGCCCATTTCCGTCCTGATGCGCAGCCGGCCTTGCTGTGGCGCGATCAGCATTTCGCCATCCGCATTGCAAAAGGCGCGGTCGCGCATCGACTGGTTGGCGGCGTAGATATGGACGCCCAGGCCAATCGCCATGGATGGGTCGCCATTGCCGCAGTAGCTGGTGAGGCCATCGACGAAGTCGACGGGTTCGTCCGGCATGGGCAGCGGGTCCCAGCGCAGGCGGTTGGGCGTCGGCGGCGCCTGGTCGAACGGCGCGCTGCGCAACAGGGTGGCTCGCGCATAAGGCTGAAAGGCGGGATGGCTGGCTGCGGGCCGACGACGATAGAGCCAGCTGCGGCGGTTTTCTGCGCGCGGCGCGGTGAAGGCGGCGCCCGACAGCTGTTCGGCATAGAGGCCGAAGGGGACGTGCTGGGGCGAATTCTGCCCCACAGGCAGCGCGCCGGCGACCGCCTCGGTCGAGAAATGATTGCCGAAACCCGACATCATGCGGCTTGTTCCCTCCACGACATGCACGGTGATCTTCTTGCAAGATCCTGATGCTTCCAACATATGGTAACATATGAAACCATATCGTGCTTGAGCATCTGGTGTCAAATGATACTATCCTGACATGGCCGATCATCCTCTGCGTCTCGACGATTTTATTCCCTACCGCCTGTCGTTCAGCGCGAAGCTGGTCAGCGACGCTATCGCCCGCGTCTATGAAGCCGATTTCGGGCTGACGGTTCCCGAATGGCGGGTGATCGCCTGGCTGGGTGAGCAGGGCAGCATGACGCAGCAGGACATCTGCGCGCGCACGCGGATGGACAAAGTCAGCATCAGCCGTGCGGCGGTCTCGCTGCTGGCGCGGGGCCTGCTCGATCGAAGCGCGCATCCCACCGACCGGCGGTCACGCCTGCTGAGCCTGAGCGAAGCGGGGCGAAATCTCCATGCGGGAATCGCGCCGCGCGCGCTCGCGCTGGAAGGGCGTCTGCTGGCGAGCCTCGAGGCCGCGCAGGTGGATGTTCTGATGGGGATGCTGCGACAGATCGATGCAGCTGCGATCGCGTTGACGGATCAGCGATCCGATCCTTGACCCTGTAGTTCGCAGGGCGCAGCAAGGATCCCATGACAAAGCTGATCCACACCGCCGCCGCCCTCTCCTGCGCCGCCATCGCGCTCGCCGCTCCGCTGCCCACCGCTCTGGTGTCGGCTGCGCCGCCGACCGACACCATGCTGAACGAGCAGGTGAAGTCCTATGACTGGGTGCGCCCGCAGGCCGATTATGTGCGGCGGGTGGTGATGATCCCGATGCGCGACGGCAAGAAGCTGTTCACCGTCATCGTCCATCGCAAGGGCGTTACGGACGCGCCGATCCTGCTGAGCCGCACGCCCTATAATGCGGACAAGATGACGAGCCGCAACCGCAGCCAGAAGATCGAGGAAGTGCTGCCGGTGATGGACGCCGAGTTCGTCAACGACGGCTATATCCGTGTGTATCAGGACGTGCGTGGGCTGGACGGGTCGGAGGGCGACTATGTCATGAACCGGCCGCTGCGCGGGCCGCTGAACCCGACCAAGGTCGATCACGCCACCGACGCCTATGACACGATCGACTGGCTGGTGAAGAATGTGAAGGAGAGCAACGGGAAGGTCGGGATCACCGGCTCCTCCTATCTGGGCTTTACCTCGCTGATGGCGCTGATCGATCCGCATCCCGCGCTGAAGGCGGCTGTGCCGCAAAGCCCGATGGTCGACGGCTGGATGGGAGACGACTGGTTCCATAACGGCGCGTTCCGCACCTTCGGCTTCGATTATGATCTGGGCCAGACCGTGGGCAAGGGCGGCGGGTCCGTGCCCAAGGGGACGGGCGACGAATATGCCGCCTATCTGGCCGCCGGATCGGCGATGGACTATGCGAAAGCCTATGGATTGCTGGACCTGCCGGTGGTGCGCAAGGTTCTGGAACATCCCGCCTATGACGCCTGGTGGGAAGGCCAGGCGGTCGACAAGCTGCTGGCGGCGCGGACGCTGAGCGTGCCGACGATGCTGCTGGTCGGGCAATGGGACCAGGAGGACAGCTATGGCGCGCCGGCGGTCTATCAGGCGCTGGAGAAGCAGGACAAGAACAACGACATGGTCAGCCTGGTCATCGGGCCGTGGCGGCACAGTCAGGTCAATTACGAGGCGCGCGAACTGGGGCCGCTCAAATGGGAGGGCGACACGGGGCTGCAATTCCGCACCCGCTATATGAAGCCGTTTTTCGACTGCCACCTGAAGACGAACGCGCCGGCGTGCGACACGCCGCCGGTGCTGACCTACGCCACCGGGACCAACAAGTGGGAGGTGTCGCAGCAGTGGCCGGCGGGGGCCTATACGCCGCTCTATCTGGCGGGCGATTTCGGTCTCAGCTGGAACAAGCCGGTTGCCGGCAGCGACAGCTATGTGTCCGACCCGGCCAAGCCGGTGCCGATGCTGCCGCGCCCGATCCACATGTCGGGCGACGAGTGGCGGACATGGCTGGTGCATGACCAGCGTTTCGTCGACGGGCGGCCCGATGTGCTGAGCTATACCGGCGCGGTGCTGGGCAAGCCCGTGCATATCAAGGGCGCGCCCAAGGTGGACCTGCGCGCGGCGACGACGGGGCAGGACAGCGACTTCGTGGTCAAGCTGATCGACGTCTACCCGGAAGAGAATGCCGCCGATCCGGCGCTGGCCGGCTATCAGTTGGGCGTGGGCATAGAGATTTTCCGGGGCCGCTATGTGAACGGCTTTGCGACGCCCGCCGCGCTGGAGCCGGGCAAGACCTATGCGTTCCAGTGGACATTGCCCAATGTCGACCATGTGTTCCTGCCGGGGCACCGGATCATGGTGCAGGTGCAGTCGAGCCTGTTCCCGCTTTATGATCGCAATCCGCAGAGTTGGGTCCCGTCGATCATGGAGGCGAAGCCCGGCGATTATGTGAAGGCGACGGAGACGATCCATCGTGGTGGCGAGGCTGCGAGCGCGGTGTGGTTGCCGGTGGCGGCGGATTAAGCGCAGTTGGTTGAGGGGGGCGGTGGCGTGTCACGCTGGCGTCACAGCCCCCTCACCCAGCTACGACTAAGGCAGCAAGCTGCCAAGTCTTCGCAACCCTCTCCCTCCAGGCAGAGGGGCGGGAGTCTGTCTACTTACTATCAATCTGAGACATCTAATGTAGAGATGGATGGTTCCGGAAACGGACAGTCGCTTTCCATCAAGTCGGGTCTCGTCCACTGAGCACACGAACGCGACCAAATCGCAAGGAAGGTCAATCGATAATGGGATCGACACCGAAATTGCCCTCGCGCCAGCTGTGAAAGCCCATACACATACCGTCTCCGTCCTGCCGGAGATCGAGAGTCTCGCAAGAAACGTCGTCCGCCGCCAGACGCACTGAAAAGTCCAGACTAACCGTGTGCGTCGTATTCCCGAGTGCGCCGGTTACGCCATCCACAACCATCATTAGGCCATATAATGCGTCATCGATGGCTTTGTGGGCGGCCTCACGTGCGACATGGTCGAGGCACGGGTCGATCCGCTCTTGAGCATGACGGCGCACGTCCTCGAACAGGATGAAGCCGACAGCGTGTTGCAGCCATAGAGCGCGGGCACGATCGTCGAGCGGCGGCGACGCGAGATCGTAGTCCGAGGCAGCCACGTTGTAATCTCCAGTTTCGTACTGTCTGGGCCTCCGAACGCTCGCCAACACGCAGCAGACGACCGATGAGGGCAGCCAACCGACGGTGGCACAGAAGCCAGCGGTTTCCAATCTCATATGGAGTCAATTTCGGATCGTCGGCTTTCGTTCAAATTGCTCTGAGACCAGACAGTCCGCAATCAACCCAAAGCCGACAATAAATTGGTTCACGCGGAGGCGGGGGGGGGGCGGGGGGCCACCCCCCAAAC
>JBIIEH010000006.1:0-157032 GCA_044237945.1 Sphingobium sp.
CGGGGCCCGCGCGCCCCCGGCTCCACCCCCCCAAACCCCCCCCCCCCCCCCCGCCTCCGCGTGAAAATGAATCCGTACTCGACAGTTCGGGCGCGAACGCACAGTTTCCCAAACCGGGGCTTGATCTCCGCGCCGGGCGGACGATGTTGGGCCGCGTTGCACAACCAAAGGAATTTGCATGACCAGCCCGGTTCGTACCGCCCATCATCCTGTCGATCCGCTGTTCACCGACCGCTGGTCGCCGCGCGGCTTTGACGGGTCGAGCCTGCCGCAGGCGGATCTCGACACGATGCTGGAGGCGGCGCGCTGGGCGCCGTCGGCGTTCAACTATCAGCCCTGGCGTTTTCTCTATGTGCATCGCGATGGGGCGGACTGGGAGCGTTTTCTGGGCGTGCTCGTGCCGTTCAACCGCGACTGGGCGGAGCGGGCTTCGGTGCTGCTGTTCGTGCTGTCGGACACGTTGATGGGGCAGCCGGGCAGCGAACCGAAGCCGTCGCACAGCCACAGTTTCGATGCCGGCGCGGCCTGGGCGCAGCTGGCGTTGCAGGCGACGCGGCTGGGCTATCATACGCATGGCATGACCGGCGTGGACTTCGACGCGGCGCGGGCGGCGCTTGGCGTGCCGGAGCGTTTTCGCATTGAGGCGGCGGTGGCGATCGGTCGGCAGGGGGATGCTTCGCATCTGCCTGTGGCGTTGCAGGAGCGGGAAGCGCCGAGTGATCGCAAGCCGATCGGCGAGTTTGCGTTTGAGGGTGTTTTCCCCGGCTGAACCTTCGGGTGGAGGAGTTCTTGTTCGAGCGACCTGTGCCAGGTCGTAGTCACATCGAAATCCGTTCGCCCTGAGCGAAGTCGAAGCCTGTCCTGAGCTTCGCCGAAGGGGGTTCAGCAGAGCCGCAGGCGAAGCTCCTTCGCTTCGCTCAGGGGAAGGCTTCGACTTCGCTCAGCCCGAACGGATTATGTCTATGGCGTGATGCCCCATTGGCCGAGCGCTGTGATCGCCCGATCGCTGCCCTGCGTGTAGCGCCGCCAGCGTTCGATGGAATCGCGGTAGAGGGGTTTGCGCACTTGCACCGAGCTGGCGGTGGCGACGGGGGCGGCGCTGCGGTGGAAATCCAGGCAGGCGTCGTTCCAGTCGAGGCCGAGGAAGTCGAGTATCGCTTCGGTCTGGCCGCGCTGGTCGTCCACCAGCGCCTCATAGCTTTGCGTGCGGTAACGATCCGGCGGCAGGCTGGCGGCGTAGTGATCCGCCAGGCTTTCGAAGCCGGCGACGAAATCGGCAGTGTCTTCGAAATCATAGGCGTAGCTGTAGTAGGTGAAGCTGGTTGCGAAGAGTTGCCGGTAGTTGCTGAACAGCGTGTCGAACGGCGAGCGGCGCAGGCACAGGATGCGCGCGTTCGGCAGGGCGCGCAGGATGAGCGGGACGTAGAAGATGTTGAACGGCATCTTGTCGATGAAGCGCGGCGTATCGCCGACGATCGTGCGGGCGCGGCGGACATAGTCGTCGCCGACGCCGTGGAGGTCGGCGGTGATGCCGGCGTGCAATGTCGCGGCGTCCAGCACCAGCGGGCCGGGCGTGCGCAGGCGGCGCTTGAGCAGGATGGCGAAGTCGGACAGTTCTCCGGCCGAGCGGACATCGGGATGGGACGCGATGATGCGCTCCACGAGCGTGGTGCCGCTGCGGGGCAGGCCGGTGATGAAGATGGGGGCGGGGTCTTCGTTCGACGCCGCTGCGCCGATCGCGGCGGTTCCGGCCTTGGCGGCGGCGAAGCAGGCGTCGACTTCAGCGCGATCGTGGCGGATTGCGCTGCTCTTGGCGGCCTTGGCGCGGTCCAGCCAGCCCAGCGCTTCGTCCCATGCGCCGACATCTTCCAGCGTCTTGGCGATGGCGTGGCCGAGGGGGAGCTTCTGGTCGGCTTCGGTGGCGGCGGCGAAGGCGGCTTCGAGCGTTGGCAGGCGATGGCGATCGGGCTGCCGGTCCAGTTGCACCAGGGCGAGCCATGCGCGGCCGTCGCGGGGATGGTCGGCGACCAGTGTTTCGAAGCCGGCGCGGGCGGCATCCAGATCTCCGGCGAACTGCTGCGCGATGGCGAGATTGTAGCGATATTGCGCGTCTTCGGGCCGAGCGGCGACGGCGCGCGCGAGATGCGGGATCGCTTCGCCATGCAGGCCGGTGCGGGAGAGCAGGACGCCGAGTTGCCCGGCGACATCGGGGTCTGCGACGCCGCGTTCCATGGCGAGGCGGGCCTGCGCGCGGGCGTCGGCGGTGTCGCTGCCGAGCAGGGCGATGCGGCCGGCGATGACTGCTGCCCAGCCGCTTGTCTCGCCACGGCTTTGCGCGATCTTCACTATGTCCCGCGCGCCGGAGACATTGCCATGCTCCAGGGCGACGCAGGCCAGGATGAGCAAGGCTTCCGTAGCGTCAGGGTCGTTTCGCAACAGCGATTGTGCCGTTGCGAAAGCCTGTTGGAAGGCGCCGGCGAAAAGTTGCGATTTTGCCACAGAAATCGGCGTTTTTTCGGGCGCTGTCATCGATGTTTCCGGTAGCAATATATGAAGGATTGACAAGCTGCGGCGCAATATAAAGCATGGCCGTCATAAGCCTGTCATGATGCAGGCCGGGCAAAATATAAAGGGGTAACAATGGTCATGAAATCTGCCGCCGCGATCCGGACCCTGCTGCTCGCGGGTTCCTTTCTGGCCCCGATTTCGCTTCCCGCCGTCGCATCGGCGCAGGACGCCGTCGCGCCCGCGCAGGAGCCAGCCGAAGCGCCGGGCGATGTCATCATCGTGACCGCCACCCGCCGCGCGGAGAGCGTGCAGGACGTGCCGATCAACATTTCCGCCGTCACCTCCGACATGCTCCAGTCGCAGCGCACGCTGGACCTGCGCGAAGTCGCGCGGACGGTGCCGGGCGTCTACATCGTCGATCAGGGCGCGCGCAGCGGCACGCCGATCGTGTTCCGCGGCCTGAACGCGATCCGCTGGGGTCCTTCGACGGCGACAATAGCGGCGGCGGCAGCGTCGCGACCTATGTGGGTGAAATTCCGCTCTATGTGGATTTGCGGCTCAACGACATGGAGCGGGTGGAGTTTCTGCTGGGGCCGCAGGGCACGCTTTATGGCGCGGGGACGCTGGGCGGCGCGATCCGCTATATTCCCAAGCGGCCGCAGTTCGACGCGGTGGGCGGGGAGGTGCGCGCGGACCTCTACAGCTACAAGGAGGGCAAGGGCCTCAGCACCGATACGGGCATGACGATCAACTTTCCGCTGACGTCGACGCTGGCGTTTCGCGGGTCGATCGATCTGCTGAACGATCGCGGCTTCATCGACTATCCGTTCCTGGTCAATTCGATCGGCAAGGCCAATCCGAACGACATTCCGGGCAGCACCCATCGCGGCAAGGACCTGAACACCAACGAGACGGTCTCGGCGCGGGCTGCGCTGCGCTTCCGGCCGTCCGATGCGGCGGATATCAACCTCACTTATTATTTCCAGAGCCAGCAGACCGATGGCCGGCAGTTCTCCAGCTATCGCAACACGATATTGCCCGTTGCTGCGGGCAAGTGGGAATCGGCGCTGCGGGTGCGCGAACCCAACAAGCGCGATACGCAGCTGATCTCGCTGGAGGCGGTGCTGGACCTGGGCTTTGCGCAGCTGACCTCGGCGAGCGGCTACAGCAAGTTCAAGGATGACGGCAATCGCGACCAGACCGATCTGCTGATCAGCCTGGAATATAGCTATGAAGCCTTCCCGGATTTCACCGCCTATACGCTGGAGAGGGGCAAGTCGGAGAACTGGACGCAGGAACTGCGGCTGGTGTCGCAGGCGCCCGGACCGTTCAAGTGGATCGTCGGCGGCTTCTACAACAAGAGCAAGAGCAGTGGCTTCTCCAAGGAGTTCACGCCCTATTATGACGAGTTTCTGGGCGGCAGCCGGCCGGACTTCCTGGAATATTATTCGGTCAGCAAGGCGCGGCTGCGCGAGGTCGCGGCCTATGGCGAGCTGTCCTACGAGCTGTTCGACGGCTTCCAGATCACGGCGGGCGGGCGCTATTATGACTATAAGCTGCGCACGCAGCAGGCGACCGACCTGCCGCTGCTGGAGACGGTGTTCAACGGCCGCGACCCCGATTCCATCGAACTGGCGTTCGAGCCGGGCGGGCAGGACGATAATGGCTTCCTCTACAAGCTGAACGCTTCCTACAAGTTCACGCCCGACGCGCTGGTCTACGCGACCTATTCCAAGGGCTATCGCATTGGCGGCTCCAACAACCTGACCGCCTGCGAGGGCGACGGCAGCCAGCAGAATGTCTGCGGCCAGCCTAACGAGTTGTTCTATACGCCGGACAAGACGACCAATTACGAGATCGGCTTCAAGACGCAGTGGTTCGACCGCAAGCTGACCTTGAACGGCGCGATCTACTATATCGACTGGAAGGGGCCGCAGGTGTCCTCCGCCACGGAGATCGGATCGCAGCCGATCACCATCAACGGCGCGGGCGCGGAGACCAAGGGCTTCGAACTGTCGGCGGCCTGGACGATCGCGCAGGGCCTGACGCTGCGGGGAAACTATGCCTATACCGATCCGGAGCTGACCGGCTTCTCGCCCAGCCTGATCCAGTATTCCATGGCCCCCGGCTTCGGCACGCTTTACGCCGATGGCGAGAAGGGCGACCGCCTGCCCGGATCGCCCAAGCATTCGGGCAGCGTGTTCCTGGAATATGAAAAATCGATCGGCAACGACATGACGATCGGCTTTTCCTACAATATGTCGGCGCAGAGCAATGTGCTCAGCCGCACCGGCGCACGCGGCAACAGCCTGACGTTGCCGGGGTTCAGGATGCATGGCGCGGCGCTCAAGTTCAGCAAGGGCGGCTTTGCGACGCAGCTTATGTGGACAATATCTTCAACAAGTTCGCGGAAGTCGGCGTGCGTGGCACGCCGCAGGGATTGCAGGTGCTGACCAATGCGGATGGCGGGCCGGTCTATTATCGCAGCTATGGCACCTTCGTGCTGCCGCCGCGGCAGATCGGGTTGCGTTCGACGTTGAAATTCTGACGGGTCGTCACGATCCGGCGAAGCGCTCGAAACAGGCTTTCAGCGCTTCGCCGGCGGGCGACAGTTCTTTCTTGTGGAGCAGCCAGAGATAGCTGGTGAAGCGCTGGCCGGTGATCGGCCGATAGACCAGGCCTTCGGGGCGTAGCAGCGTGAGCGACTGCGCCAACGCGGCGATGCCGAAACCGGCGGACACGAAGCCCATCAGGGTGGCGAGGCCGCTGACTTCCTGCGTGTAATTGGGCGTGAAGCCGGCGGCGGCGCACAGGGCGTCGAACTGCTCGTTGAAGCCCGAACCCCATTGGGCGTCGTAGCGGATGAAGGCGTGCCGGTGCAGGTCCGCGACATCGACGCTGGGTTGCGCGGCCAGCGGATGATCCTCCCGCATGGCCAGCACGGTGTCCTCTTCCAGCAAGCGGGAACAGGCGAAATCGGGCGGCAGCGTGAAATTGTCGAAGCTGCGGGCGATGCCCAGCTGGCATTTGCCCATTTCGATGGCGGCGATCTGCTGGTTGCGGCCCATTTCCGTCAGGGTCAGCCGCACGTCAGGATGGGTCTGCCGGAAATGATAGAGCGAGCGGGAGATCATCGACACAAAGGGGGCCGACATGGTGAAGCCCAGCGACAGCGCCCCGGCATGGCCGCTGCGCACGCGCCGGGCCGTGTTGATGGCGCGATTGGCCTGCGCCAGTGTTTCGCGCGCTTCGGGCAGGAACAGCCGCCCCGCCTCGGTCAGGCTGACGCGCCGGCTGGTGCGTTCGAACAGGTCAACGTCGAGGGTCGTTTCGAGCGCCCTGATCTGCTGGCTGAGCGGCGGCTGCGAGATGCCGAGACGCCGCGCAGCGCGGCCGAAATGCAGTTCCTCGGCAACGCACAGAAAATAGCGGAGTTGGCGCAGGTCCATGGATCAGGTCGATATTCCTATCAATGGTGATCGATTATATATTGGACGCGACAGAAACAGAAGCGCAATATGGGTTTTCTCCGGCAACCCGTTCCTGCATGTGAGCGACCTGCTGCCGGCGTTCAGAATATATCACGGGATTGGGCAAAGAGCGCTTCGACGGGTTGCTGCATGCAGGGACCTGCGGCTGCTCCGCCAGGGTTCAGGAGTTGACGAATGATCGCCATCGTCAGGATCGCGCTGCAAAAGCCGCTGACGTTCATTGTCATGGCGATATTGATCGCGATCGTCGGCATTGCGTCTGCGATCCGCACGCCGGTCGATATCTTCCCAGACATCCGCATCCCGGTGATCGCGGTCGCGTGGCAATATGCCGGCCTGCCGCCCGAAGACATGTCCAACCGCATTGTCACGCCCTATGAGCGGGTGCTGACCACGACCGTCAACGATATCGAGCATATCGAAAGCCAGTCGCTCCAGGGCATCGGCATCATCAAGATCTACTTCCAGCCGGGCGCGGACATCCGCACCGCCACGGCGCAGGTGACGTCGATTTCGCAGACCGTGCTGCGCCAGATGCCGCCGGGCATCACGCCGCCGCTGGTGCTCAATTATTCCGCGTCTACCGTGCCGATCCTGCAACTGGCGCTGTCCGGCAAGGGATTGTCCGAACAGCAATTGTTCGACACCGGCATGAACCAGGTCCGCCCGCAGCTGGTGACGGTGCCGGGCCTGGCCATGCCCTTCCCGTCGGGCGGCAAGCAGCGGCAGATCCAGGTCGACCTCAATCCCGTGGCGCTCCAGTCGAAGGGCCTGTCGGCGCAGGATGTCGGCAATGCCATCGCCGCGCAGAACCAGATCAATCCCGCCGGCTTCGTGAAGATCGGGCCGACGCAATATAGCGTCCGCCTGAACAACGCGCCGGGCACGATCGAGGCGCTCAATGACCTGCCGGTCAAGGTGGTGAACGGCGCGACCATCTATATGCGCGATATCGCCTATGTCCGCGACGGCAACAGCCCGCAGATGAACGTGGTGCATGTCGAAGGCAGCCGTTCCGTGCTGCTGACGGGCCTGAAGAACGGCGCGGTCTCGACCCTGGCCATTGTCGATGGCGTCAAGGCGGCCTTGCCCAAGATATCCGCGACGCTGCCCGATAGCCTGAAGATCCTGCTGATCGGCGACCAGTCGCTGTTCGTGAAAGGCGCGGTCGAGGGCGTCATCCATGAAGGCATGATCGCGGCCGCGCTCACGTCGCTCATGATCCTGCTGTTCCTGGGCAGCTGGCGATCGACCGTCATCATCGCTTTGTCCATCCCGCTCGCCATTCTGGCGGCGGTGGCGATGCTGGCGCTGTTCGGCCAGACGCTGAACGTCATGACGCTGGGCGGGCTGGCGCTGGCGGTCGGCATCCTGGTCGATGACGCCACGGTGACGATCGAGAATATCAACTGGCATCTGGAGCAGGGCAAGGGCGTGATCGAGGCGATCATGGACGGCGCGGCGCAGATCGTGACGCCGGCCTTCGTCTCCCTGCTGTGCATCTGCATCGTGTTCGTGCCGATGTTCTTCCTGCCGGGCGTTGCGGGCTTCCTGTTCGTGCCGATGGCGCTGTCGGTGGTGTTCGCGATGATCGCGTCCTTCGTGCTGTCGCGCACGCTGGTGCCGACGATGGCGATGTATCTGCTGAAACCGCATCAGCCGCATGACGAGAATGCGCATCTGGCCGGCACGCCGACCTCCCGCAATCCGCTGGTGCGGTTCCAGCGGGGGTTCGAGGTGCGGTTCGAAAAGGTTCGCGCCGGCTATGTCGGCCTGCTGCGGGGGGCGTTGCAGGCGCGCAAGCCCTTCCTGCTGGGCTTCATGGCGGTGGTGCTGCTGTCCTTCGGCCTGCTGCCGATGCTGGGCAGCAACTTCTTCCCGTCGGTCGATTCCGGGCAGATCGCCATGCATATCCGCGTGCCGATGGGATCGCGGATCGAGGACACCGCCGCGCGGTTCGACCGGGTCTCCCATGCGGTGCAGGCCATGGTGCCGGCCGAGGAGCTTGGCTCCATCACCGACAATATCGGCCTGCCGGTCAGCGGCATCAACAGCGTCTACAATAATAGCGGAACAATCGGCCCGCAGGACGGCGACATGCTGATCTCCCTGAAGGAAGGGCATCGTCCGACCGAGGAGATCGTGGCGGAGCTGCGTCGGGAGCTGCCGCGTCGCTTCCCCGGCGTGACCTTCTCCTTCCTGCCGGCCGACATCACCAGCCAGATCCTGAACTTCGGCGCGCCCGCGCCCATCGACGTCCAGATCGCCGGCAAGAATGCGGCGGCGAACCGCGCCTATGCGCAGAAGCTGATGGCGAAGATGGCGACCATCCCAGGCCTGGCGGATGCGCGCATCCAGCAGCCGGGGCGCGCACCGCAGCTCAGCGTCGATGTCGATCGCTCCCGCGCGGGCCAATATGGCCTGACCGAGCGGGATGTGACCACCAGCCTGGGCAGCTCGCTTGCGGGTACATCGCAGACCGCGCCGGTGTTCTTCGTCGATCCCAAGAGCGGCGTGTCCTACCCGGTCGTGGCGCAGACGCCCGAATATCTGCTTGGCTCCATGAGCGATCTGTCGAACGTGCCGGTTTCCGCCGCTGCGGGATCGAACGGGGCGGTGCAGCCGCTGGGTGGCCTCGCCACCATCGAGCGCTCCAGCACGGCCCCGGTCGTGTCGCACTACAATATCGCGCCGGTGCTGGACATCTATGGCACCGTGCAGGGCCGTGATCTGGGCGCGGTGGCCAATGACATTCAGGCGGCCATCACGTCGCTGAAGGCGGAAGAACCCAAGGGCGCGACGATCACCATTCGCGGTCAATATGCGACGATGAACACGGCATTTTCGGGGCTGGGCCTGGGCCTGGCCGGCGCGATCGTGCTCATCTATCTGCTGATCGTGGTGAACTTCCAGAGCTGGGTCGATCCGTTCGTCATCATCACCGCGCTGCCCGCGGCGCTGGCGGGCATCGTGTGGATGCTGTTCGTCACCGGCACGACGCTGTCGGTGCCGGCGCTGACCGGGGCGATCATGTGCATGGGCGTGGCGACGGCCAACTCCATTCTGGTGGTCAGCTTCGCGCGGGAAAAGCTCGCCGAGCTGGGCGACGCGACCAAGGCCGCGCTGGAGGCGGGGCTGGTGCGCTTCCGTCCGGTGCTGATGACCGCGCTGGCGATGATCATCGGCATGGGACCGATGGCGCTGGGGCTGGGCGATGGCGGCGAGCAGAACGCGCCGCTGGGGCGCGCGGTCATCGGCGGCCTCATCTGCGCGACCATCGCCACTCTATTCTTCGTTCCCACCGTCTTCGCGCTTGTCCACCGCAAGCATGTTGCGAAGCAGGCCCCCATGGAAATGCAGCCGAGCCATGTCTGAGACCCATAGCGAAATGCCTGATGAAGCGACCGGCCCCGATAGCCGTACCCTGAAGCGCGTGGGGATGGGCGCTGCGATCGTTGCGATATGCGTCGTGGTGTTCGGCGTCAGCTCGCGCATTCACGCGACCAATGACCTGAAGCAGACGGCCGCCGACGCGGCGATCCCGACCGTGGCCGTGGTGATGCCGACGGCGGGCGATCAGGGCAATGAGCTGGTGCTGCCGGGCAATGTGCAGGCGTATAACAGCGCGGCCATCTATGCGCGGACCAATGGCTATGTGCGCCGCTGGTTGGCGGACATAGGCGACCGGGTCGGCGCGGGGCAGCCGCTCGCGATCCTGGACGCGCCGGAAATCGACCAGCAGCTGGAGGCGGCGCGGGCCGACTATCAGACGGCGATCGCCAACCAGCAGCTGGCCGAGACCACAGCGAAGCGGTGGGAAGTGATGCTGGCGAAGGACGCCGTGTCGCAGCAGGAAACGGACGAGAAGCGCGGCGATCTGGCGGCGCGCAGGGCGGTGTCGAACGCGGCGCTCGCCAATGTGAACCGGCTGCGCGCGATGCAGGGCTTTACGCGGCTGTCGGCTCCGTTCGCGGGCGTCGTGACCAGCCGGTCGGCGCAGATCGGCGCGCTGGTGGTGTCGGGCAATGCCGCTGCGCAGCCGCTGTTCACGGTGTCGGACGTGCATCGCATGCGCATCTATGTCCGCGTGCCGCAGGGCTATTCGGCGCAGGTGCGGGACGGCATGGCGGCGACGCTGTCGCTGCCGGAATATCCCGACCGCAGCTTCGATGCGGTGATGACCAGCAGCGCAGGCGCGGTCGATGCGCAATCGGGCGCGGTGCTGGTGCAGTTGCAGGCGAACAATCCCGATGGCGCGCTGAAGCCCGGCGCCTTTGCGCAGGTGCGGTTCAAGGTCGGGGCGGGGCAGGGCAATGCCGTCACGCTGCCCGGCAGCGCGATTTTGTATGGCAATGATGGCCCGACCGTCGCGGTTGTCGGGGCGGACAATCGCGTGACGGTGAAGCCGGTCACCATTGCGCGCGACGAAGGCGCGACGGTGCGCCTGTCCGGTGGCGTGACGACGGCCGAGCGCGTCATCGACACGCCGCCCGACTCCGTGCGCACCGGCGATCAGGTTCGGGTGCAGCAGGCGGCGAAGAAGGCGGGCGCGTGACGGCATGACAATGCGGTTCACCATGATGTCGGCCGTCGCCCTCGCGCTGCTGGCGGGTTGTTCGATGGCGCCGGAATATCGCGCGCCGGTGACGCAGGCGCCTGCGCAGTTCAAGGAAATGCCGGCGGGCTGGACCAGCGCGACGCCGATGGACGGGGTGGATCGCGGGGCTTGGTGGTCGGTGTTCGCCGATCCGGCGCTCGACGATCTGGAAAAGCGTGGCGATGCGGCCAGCCCGACGCTGGCGGCGGCGCTGGCGCGTTATGATCAGGCGCGGGCGAGTGCGCGGATTGCGGGTAGTGCTTTGTACCCCGAGGTCGGTGTGGGCGGCAGCGCGGCGCGTGACCGGGTGTCGGCGGGGCGTCCGCAGAGCAGCGGGTCGGCGGCGACTTACAATGATTTTATCGTTGGCGGATCGCTCGATTATGAGATCGACCTGTGGGGGCGCATTCGCAACGGGGTGAAGGCGGCCGATGCGGAGGCGGCGGCCAGCGCGGCCGATCTGGCGCTGGCGCGGTTGAGTTTGCAGGCGTCGGTCGCCGACGCCTATTTCCGGTTGCGCGGGCTGGATGCGCAGGCGGCTTTGCTGCGCGAGACGGTGGATGCTTTTTCCCGCGCTTATGATCTGACATCGACCCGGCATGACGGCGGCATCGTGTCGGGCATCGACGTCAATCGGTCGCGCACGGTGCTGTACGAGGCGCGGGCGCAGCTGTCCGCCGTGGCTAACGAGCGCGCGGCGACGGAGCATGAGATTGCCGCGTTGATCGGCGCGACCGCGTCCGACTTTTCGCTCGCGCCGCTGGAGGGCGTGCCCGATGCGCCGCAGCCGTCGGTCGGCGCGCCGTCCGAACTGCTCCAGCGCCGCCCGGACATCGCCGCGGCGGAGCGTCGCATGTTCGGCGCAAATGCGCGCATCGGCGTGGCGAAGGCGGCGTTCTTCCCATCGCTGACGCTGGGGTTGAGCGGTGGGTATCGCACGACGCATGGCGAATTGCTGACCAGCCCGAACAGCTTCTGGGGGCTGGGGCCGCTTTCCAGCCTGTTGACGCTGTTCGACGGCGGGCGGCGCAATGCGCAGGTGAAGTTGTCGCGCGGGGAATATGACGAGATTGCCGCCGGATATCGCGAAACGGTGCTGACCGCCTTTCGCGAGGTGGAGGATGCGCTGGCGGCGGACCGCTATCTGGCGACGCAGGTGGCCGACCAGCAGGAAAGCGCCGGGGCGGCCGGGCGGACTCGCGAACTGGCGCTGACCCGCTATCGGGATGGGGCGTCGGACTATCTCCAGGTCGTGCTGGCGCAGACCGATGCGCTGTCGGCCGAGCGTACGCTGCTTGACCTGCGCACGCAGCGGTTGCGGGCCAGCGTCGCGTTGTTCCGCGCGATGGGCGGGGGCTACACGCCGGCGGGCTGAGCCGCCAGGATTGCCGCTGCGGCCAGTCGTCCGGTCTGCGCGCCGCCGTTCATGTAGCCGGGGAAAGCGTCCGACAGATGTTCGCCGGCGAAGACGATGGGGCCGGCGAGGGATTGCTGCGTGGCCTTGCCCTCTTCCTCGACCCAGAAGAGGGGCGCGAAGCGGGTCAACTGGCCGGGCTTGAAGGTCGAATAGCCGCCGCGTGAGAACGGGTCCTGGCCCCAGGCGGTGCGCCGCATCGTACGCGCGGCGAGGCCGGGGACGGCGGGGGCTATCGCGGCTTCGGCGCGGCGCAGGGTGGCTTCGGGTTCAGCGGCCATCAGCGCATCGACCTGATCGCCGCCGAAGAACCAGGTGAGCACGCCCGCGTCGTCGGGTTGGCCGGAACTTGCGTCCCAGAATTCCGAAAAGACGCCCGGACCTTTCGTGTCCACGGCCCAGGCTGACCCCGCCGGCCCGGTCTGTTTCTCCCAAACGCGCGTCGCATAGCCGGCGTTGATCTTCTCGTTGCGGCCGCATTCGATCTCGCTGACCAGCGCCGACCAGGGTTCGGGCAGCAGGCCGCCGAAATCGATCGTGCGCATCAGCGGCGCGGGCACGGTGACGATCACGCGTTCGGCGATGTCGACCTTGCCATTGGCGAAGCGCAGTTCGACGCCGTCGCCCTTCGCCACGATCGCCGCCAGCGCATGGCCGGTGGAGATTTTCGGCAGCAGCGGTTCCGACAGGGCTTTCACGACGCTGGACGATCCGCCGGTCAGGATGAAACGCTCGTCGCTGAGCGAGATCAGTTCGGCCTGTCGCCCGTCCACCACCGGCAGGTTGAACAGCAGTTCGATCGCCGACGCCTGCCCCGGCTCCGCGCCGAACTCCGTGCGGATCGTGGCTTCCAGCAGGGCGCGGACATAGGGCTTCATCAGCGCGGCGTGGCTGTCGAGATAGGCGGTGACGGACAGCGCGTCGAGCGCGGGCGCGACGGCTTCATAATCGGCGTCGAGCGCAGCGGCGTCCTTGCCGATCTGCGCGGCGATCGGCCGCAGGTCGCGGACCAGCTGCGCATCGCGGAGCGCGCGGCCATCGGCGACATAGCGACTGTGCGCGCGCATCGGCTTGCGGTCGATCAGCGGGATGCCGAACCGCTCGGCCAGCGCCAGCATGTCGGCATGATCGGTGTTAATGAGGTTGCCGCCATCCTCGATATTGAGGCCCGGCTCCGGCGCGTTGTTCGCGGTCAGCACCCGTCCGCCCAGACGCCCGCGCGCTTCGTAGAGATGGGCGTCCACCCCGGCGGCGCTCAGCGCGTCGAGCGCGGCCAGCCCGGCCAGACCACCGCCGATGACGACGACGCGCTTCACGGTCTGCGCGCGAGCCGGGGCGGGCCGACCCAGCGCCGGCAGCGCCGCCGCCGCGCCCAGCGCCGCCAGCACGCGGCGGCGCGTAATGCCTTCATGAGTGGCGATTGGCGGCGGCGCGCCCGCATCGTCCAGATTGAGGCGACGGGCCTGATTGAGCAGCCCCCATAATGGCCCCGAACCGCGCATACGCCTGCCTCCCCCGATCGCGTCCGGGCGCAGCCTATCATGATCGCGCGGCACTTGCGACCTTATCGCATCGCGGGCCGACAGAGACGGGTTTCCGTCTTTTTCATGCGTGTGCGCAGCGCGCTAGGTTTCCGTCACATCCGCCGCCTGTCGGGAGACAAATATGCTCATCGCCTTTGACGATTACCCCCTGCACCAGACCGCCGAGCCGCTGTCCTACATCTCCACCAGCGAGCGCAATTTCTATGGCCGCTACTGGTACAATGCCTATGATTTTGACGGCGAATTCTATTTCGGCATCGCCTTCGCCATGTATCCCAACCGGGAGGTGATGGACGGCGCGGTCTCCATCGTGCGCAAGAACGGGCGGCAGGACAGTTTTCGCGCGTCGCGGCGATTGCAGGGGGATCGCACCGATATGTATGCGGGGCCGATGCGGCACATCATCGTCGAGCCGATGAAGACCGTGCGCGTCGTGGTGGAGGAAAACGACACCGGCTTCACCTGCGACCTGACCTTCCGCGCGAACACGATCGCGCACGAAGAGCCGGCCGATCACATGAAGCAGGGCGTCCGCACGGTCGCGCAGATGAAGCGCTTCACCCAGTTCGGCAAATGGGAAGGGCATATCACCGTCAATGGCGAGCGGCAGGAAATCAACCTGGAAACCACCTATGGCACCAAGGATCGGTCATGGGGCTGGCGCTGGACCGGGGAGTCGGAAAAGGGCGTGTCGCGCGATCAGCCGGAGCAGTTCTTCTGGCTGTGGGCGCCGATCCACTGGCAGGATCGCTGCACCCATTGGGGCCAGCATGAATATGCCGACAGCAAGCGGTGGAAGGAATTCGCGCAGATATTCGAGACGTTTCCGGCGGGTAGCGATTTCGACGCGCTGGATGAGAGCCGCGTTTCACCGGCGCTGTGCGGCGACCATCGGCTGACTTTTCATAGCGGCTCGCGGATGATCAAGGGGGCGGAGATCGACACGGTGTATCGCGATGGCAGCAAGGAGACCTTCGTTCTGGAGCCGCTGCTGCGATACCACATGATCGGCACGGGCTATAATCATCCCGAATGGGGCCATGGCTTCTACAAGGGCGAGGAGGCGTGGACGCTGGAGACGTGGAACGTCAACGACCTGGACCTGAACGCGCCGCGGCATCTGCATGTGCAGCATGTGGTGCGCGCGACCTGCGGCGACCGGGTCGGCGTGGGGGCGCTGGAGCAGTATATCACCGGGCCGCACCAGCGGTACGGGATGAAGGGGTTTTTGGATCCGTTGTGAGGAGTTAATTAACTGTAACCATAATTCAAATGGCTAAACTATATAGAAAATTATGATGAGAGAATGCCCATAACAAGAAATATAGTGGGCGCGATGATGATTCCGATAAGCCAGCCCCAAAAGGCGCGTGTCGCCAAATTTCGACCATGGCCATAACCCAAAGCAAACTCAATTCTCGGGTATACATCCTTGAGTTTGGCCGAAGCAAATAAGGACATTGGCCATATTGCGCCTCCAACTATTCCTACCATTGCGTAAGTTAGCGGTGTCCCCTTTCCCGCAAAGGAGAAACCCGCTTTGTAATATCCTATCACGATCATCGTCACGCAGACGATCCATATGGTAGCAGCTACAATAAACCTGAATGACTCTGTATGAAGAAACGGCATAGGTGATTCTGATAATTTTATTAATTTTTCCAAATTTAGAAATGATCTATCTATAGATTCATCCTTTTCGGACACGGATATACTAGCGGTAGAACCATATCTATCGCCTACAGATATGCTATGAGACAAATGTTCATAAGATCTTATCTCAAATGAGATGGATTCAATAGATTCTGGTTCAAAATCTAATTTTTTATTAAATTCATCAAAGCTATAAGAAGTTATTTTCAATCCATTTTTAAACATTATTCTAAATTTTGGTTCAACATCTTTGGAAAGTTGTCTAAATTCGTAATTTAATATTCCGGTTTCTTCATCATTGTTTTCTATGTCGCCTTGAACTAAAGATTTAAGATGCTCAATTGGAAGGTTTAATTTTTCCGAATACGCCCTGTAGATCGAGTCGCTGCCATTTGCGGCTGCCGCGCGTAGCCCCTCTATAAATCGAGCATCGATACGCAATGGGCGATCGTAATCTCTTGCGATCTCAATCATAGCATACAATCCCCCAATTTCGCATTATGATGACTTTGTTGGAATTACGGTGACAGTTTACCAAATATCCTGATGCCACCAGTATCCTCGCATGACCCATATCCCCGCCCTAATAAAACAGAAAATCCCCCATCACCACGTTCGGCACGCCTGACGCCAGCAGCGATACCGCGCCGTCGTCGATGAAATAGAGCCGTCCGCCAGTGTCAAAGCAATTACGGTGGCAATTACGGTGACCAATTACGGTGACAGTTTACTCACCCCCCAAACCCCGCCAATCACCATAGCCCGACAAATCACCCACCCGGCGCTCCGCTCTCACGCGCACACGGCCAACGTCCCCTTCCGCAGATGAAAGCGCGCACGGCAAAACAGCGCAAGCCGGAAAGACGCGAAGCCTGTCTAACACAGAAAAAAAGGAAATGGCGGCGCCGTCAGACTAACGCGAACCGCTCTCCACGGGATGCTGCGCGGGTGGGGTGGTGGTCTGGCTGGCGCAGATGCTGTTGCGGTGACAGGGCGAGGCGGAACCTGCGCTGGGGTGCTGGGGTTTCAGTAAACTGTCACCGTCGCTCACACCGTCGGTCATGATCGACCGCACGCCACAGGCAGACCATCTCCCCGTTGAGCTTCACGACCATCCCGTCCAGATGTCGGCGCCAGTGGCCGAGCAGCGCGACCGGCAGCGGCGCGATCGCCTAAAAATCAAGCTGCGCCCGCATGCCCACGACGTCCGCGTTGAATGTCGGCTGCGCGCTGGGAATATCGTAGATCAGGTGCATATAGTCCGCCATGAAGCGGATATAGGCGTTGGGCATCCAGATGAGCGACGCGCCATAGCCGTCCTGCGTGCCGCCGCCGATGCCCGCATCGGTCAGATCGAGCCGATCGTAGCGGGCATTGAGTTCCAACGCGCCCCAACCGCCGCTGCCGACGGGGCTGGTCGGACTTACCCGCTCGAACGCGCCGTTGCGATAGACGCGGCTGTCGTCGGTCAGGAACAGGCCGACTTCGGCATAGCCGCCGAAGAACACCGGGTCGGCATTGCCCGGCCGATCGACCTTGAACCGTGCGGCTTCGGCCGCGAAGTGGAAGCGTTTGCGATTGAGCGCCAGTTCGGCGCCCAGATGCGTCTCGTTGTTGACGGTCAGGACGCCGGTGTCGACATAGCGGATGTCGCTCGTGCCGATATAGGGACGCTGGCGATATTGCGTGCCCAGCGTCGCCTGGAAGCTGCCCAGATTGCGGCGATGCGCGGAGGCTGCGATGTGTAGCTGCGCCGGGCCGATTCGCGGCATCCACACGATCCGCCCGTCGAAACTCACGCTTTTGTCGCCGTCGTTGCCAAGGCCGCCCATGTCGTCGGTGAACACGCCGACATTGGCCATCAGGCTGTCCGTTTTGTACCCCGCCGACAGGCCGACCCGGCGCTCAAGATTGAACGCGCCGATGAAAGAGGCGCGCTCGGTGAAGGTCAGGTACAGGTCCGAATCGAGCTGCTCCATCGATGTGAACGGATGGTGCTGACCAACGGTGACGTTGAACGGGCCGTTGTCGTAGCTGATGAACAGATCGGTCCAGTTCACGCCATTGGCCAGATCGACCTCTGCCCGGTAACTGAAGCCGCCCGGCATCGTCCCCTGCGCGCCGATATAGGCCCGGCGCACGCGGCTGGTGAAGCCGCGGCCGTCGCGCTGCCCACTGGCGCGCGATTCCGGCGCATCCAGGTAGCCGCCGTCGATCTGCATCCGACCGCGCGGCTTGAAGCTCCATCCGCTGGCCGACTTGAATTCCGGCGCGCCTTTCCAGCTGATCTGGATCTCATCCGGCTTTTTCGTGGAACCAGCGAGCGGAACGGCATTCTGCGCGACGGAAGCGGGCGCCGGTGTCGCCGCTGCCTCGACCATCTGCGCCCGCATGGCCTGCATCTCGGCCCGCAGTGCTTCCACCTCCGCGCGCAGCCGGGCGACCTCGTCGGCAGTCGCGGGCTGATCGGCCGCGAGTGCAGGGCAACCGACCGCAAAGGACGCGGCCAGGATGGTGACCGCCAGCAGCGACTTTCTCGGCACGTCCACCCCCGTTGTCGAATCGACTACGGGCATCAGGGGTGGCAGTGCTGCGTTACCGCTTTGTGTCGGATGCTTTGCTCGTCCGTAACCCGATGCAATCACGCTGTCATGATTGGGCCATAGCACGGGACCGACATCAGCACGCAGGGACGGATTCGATGAACGCGACGGTAGTGATGGACGGCCAGACGCAGGCGGCGACCCGCCCCGATCTGGACAAGGGACTTGGTCTCGCCGGACAGATCGGCTTCATCGCCGCGATCGGCGTGGCGATCCTGTACGTCGCCTACAGCATTTATGTCGATGCAACGGCGGCGGGGGTTTCGCCGACCGCCTATCTGCCCTTCATCCTGCTGTTCATCGCGTTGCTGATCGCGCTGGGCTTCGAGTTCGTGAATGGTTTCCACGACACCGCCAATGCGGTCGCGACCGTCATCTACACCAATGCGATGCCGGCCAATGTCGCAGTCGTATGGTCGGGCTTCTTCAACTTTCTGGGCGTTCTCCTTTCCACCGGCGCGGTCGCGTTCGGCATCGTCTCGCTGCTGCCGGTCGAACTGATCCTGAAAGTCGGCTCCAACGCCGGCTTCGCGATGGTGTTCGCGCTGCTGATCGCGGCGATCATCTGGAACCTGGCGACCTGGTGGCTGGGCATCCCCTCGTCCAGCTCGCACACGCTCATCGGCTCGATCATCGGCGTCGGCGTCGCCAACGCGATGATGCACGGCAAGAGCGGCACGGCGGGCGTCGACTGGAGCAAGGCGACCGAAATCGGCCAGGCGCTGCTGATCTCGCCGCTGATCGGCTTCGGCGTCGCGGCGCTGCTGTTCCTCGCGATGAAGCTGCTCATCCGCAACAAGGCGCTGTACGAAGAACCCAAGGACGGCCTGCCGCCGCCGACCTGGATCCGCGCGCTTTTGATCTTCACCTGCACGGGCGTCAGCTTCGCGCATGGATCGAACGACGGGCAGAAGGGCATGGGCCTCATCATGCTGATCCTGATCGGCACGGTGCCCACGGCCTATGCGCTCAACCGCGCGGTGCCGGCACAGTATACGCAGGAATTCCATGTCAATTCGCGCGCTGCCGCCACTGTGCTGGGGGCCGCGCCGGCCGCAGCCGATCCGGCCCGCGCCCGCGCGGACATCACGCGCTACATCGCCGACAAGAAATATGCCGAAACCACCAAGCCGGCCCTTGCCGTGCTGGTGCAGGATATCGACCGGCAGGTCAGCGAATATGGGTCGCTGGCCAAGGTGCCGGCCGCTGCAGTCGAAAACGTCCGCAACGACATGTATCTCGCGTCCGAAGCGATCAAGCGGCTGGGCAAGGACAAGGGGGCCGCACTGCCGGACGATGCGAAGGACACGCTCAACACCTACAAGGGGTCACTGGACGCCGGCACGCGCTTCATCCCGACCTGGGTGAAGATCGCCGTCGCCTTCGCGCTCGGCCTCGGCACCATGGTCGGCTGGAAACGGATCGTCGTCACCGTGGGGGAGAAGATCGGCAAATCGCACCTCACTTATGCGCAGGGCGCGGCGGCGGAACTGGTCGCCATGGGCACTATCTTCGGCGCCGATCATCTGGGGCTGCCCGTGTCGACCACCCATGTGCTCTCTTCCGGCGTAGCGGGCACCATGGCCGCCAACCAATCCGGTTTGCAGATGAGCACCATCCGCAACCTGCTGATGGCCTGGGTGCTGACCCTGCCGGTGTCCATCGCGCTGGCGGGCGGCCTCTACATGCTCTTCTCCATGCTCCTCTGACCGATCCACCGATGGATCGGGGACCCGAACCTCCGGCTTTGCCCGGCCCCGGTCCGCTTGACGGTCTGGGGCCGGGCCTCATCTGGGGCCTGGATTTCAAGGATGGCCAGATCATCCCGGTCGCGCATTGCGAAGCGCCGTCCGCCGGGCAGTTCCGTTGGCTGCATCTGAATCTCGCCGATCACGGCACGCAGCGCTGGATCAGGGAACGGGCCACGCTGCCCGTCGCGGTGCGCGATCTGCTGCTGGCGGCCGAAACCCACCAGCGCGCCCTGATCGACAGCGGCGTCGTCGCCTGTGTCCTGCATGATTTCGAGCGTGACTTCGACGTCGCCGATACCGCCCGGATCGGGGCGCTGCGCGTGGCGCTGACACCGTCGATGATGCTGACCTGCCGCCTGCATCCGCTGCGATCGGCGGACATCGCCAAGGGACGGCTGACGCGCAGCGCTGTCGCCATTGCGCCACCCCAGGCGCTCGAACTGCTGGTCGGTGCTATCGGCGACAATATCGGCGATATCAGTCGGACGCTGGGCAGCGATGTGCAGCGGGCCGAGGACGCCTTTCTGGAGGGGCATCACCCGCCCACCGCCCGCGACCTCATCGGCGTGCGCCGCCGCCTCGCGCAGATACACCGGCTGCTGTCGGGCATGCGCGGGGTGTTCCAGCGGCTGGAGCAGGACGAGGAACTGCCCGACAGCCTGCTTCCGGGCGTGGAAAAGCTCGCCCAACGCCTCCAGGCGCTCGACGCCGACATATTGGAGGTGCAGGCGCAGCTCCGGCTGCTGCGGGAGGAACTGGACATCCAGGAATCCCAGCGCACCAGCCAGAATCTCTACATGCTTTCCATCGTGACGGCGCTGATGCTGCCGGCGACGCTCGTTACCGGCATATTCGGCATGAACACCGGCGGCCTGCCATTCGCCGCCGGCCCGTTCGGAACTCTGCATGCGACGATGCTGGCGGCCGGCGCGGCGGCGGCGACCTACCTGCTGCTGCGATGGCTGGGCTTCATGCGCCGCTAGTAGCGGTCAGGCACATGCATGTCTGCCGGGATCGGATGGCGGATATAGTCCTCATGCCGTTCCCGATCGGGCAGGATCACCGATGGCTTGGGTACGTCCTCATAGGGGATCTGGTCCAGCAGATGTGCGATGCAATTGAGGCGCGCGCGCTTCTTGTCGACGGCCTCCACCACCCACCAGGGCGCCTCGTCGATGTGCGTGCGTTCCAGCATCGCTTCCTTGGCGCGCGTATAATCTTCCCACCGGCGACGCGATTCCACGTCCATGGGCGACAGCTTCCACTGCTTGAGCGGATCGTGGATGCGCATGTTGAAGCGGAACTGCTGCTCCTCGTCGGTGATCGAAAACCAGTATTTGATGAGGATGATGCCGGAACGGACCAGCATCCGTTCGAACTCCGGCACTGACCGGAAAAACTCCTCGACCTCGTCTTCCGTGCAGAAGCCCATCACCCGCTCCACGCCCGCCCGATTGTACCAGCTGCGGTCGAACAGCACGATCTCGCCGGCTGCCGGCAGATGCGTCACATAACGCTGGAAATACCATTGCGTGCGCTCCCGCTCGTTCGGCGCGGGCAGGGCGGCCACGCGGCAGACACGTGGATTGAGCCGCTGGGTGATGCGCTTGATCGCGCCGCCCTTGCCGGCGGAATCGCGTCCCTCGAACAGCACGACGACGCGCAACCCCTTGTGCATGACCCAATCCTGCAGCCGCACCAGTTCATGCTGCAACCGGAACAGCTCGCGGAAATAGACGCGACGATCCAGCTGGTGGCGATCGGCCCCGTCCGATAGCTCGCCCAGCATTTCCTCCAGCCGACTCTCGTCGATCTCCATCTCCAGCTCTTCGTCGAAACTGTCAGCGATCTCTGCCTTGATGCGTTCCATGTCGAACGTGGCGGGCGCGGTTATCGAGTCGGGCATGGGCATGTCTCCACGGTTACAATGCCTTTCTGGCGCCGCTGCATGACAGATGGTTGACGGCGGCTGCGGTGATGTGCGCCCGTCAAAAATCTGTAAGCCGGGCATGCTCTATGGTCGCTCGCCAATCTGGGGGTCGCATGTCCGGCAAGTCGCGCTTTGGTCTCAACGGCCTGCTTCTGGGCGCAAGCCTTTCACTGGTCGCCTGCGGCGGAGGCGGTTCGACGCCGACACCTTCCCCCACGCCCACTCCGACCCCGACGCCGACCCCCACCCCGACGGAGACCCCTGCCGCCGATTGCCCGACCGATTTCGACAATGGCGGCGTCCTGGCCAACCGGCGCGTCTGCGTGCTGCCCCGCCTCATCCTGCGCGACCTGACGCTGCCGAAACGCGCGGGCACGGTGTACGCGCTGTCGGGGCGCGTCGATGTGGGACGGGATATCGGCGGCGACGGTCTGGCCAGCGGCGGCGTCGCCGCCACGCTCACCGTCGATCCGGGTGTCGTGATCTTCGGCAGCGGCGGCCTGGACTATCTGGTCGTCAACCGCGGATCGAAGCTGCGGGCGACCGGCACGGCGAGCGCGCCCATCATCTTCACCAGCCGCGCCAATCTGGAAGGACTGGCGACCGACAGCAGCCAGGGGCAATGGGGCGGTGTCATCCTGCTCGGCCGTGCGCCCATTTCCGACTGCCTGGGCAATGTGGCGGGCGGAACGGCCAATTGCGAGCAGGGCTATGAGGGGCTGACGAACACGCTCTACGGCGGCGGCATCGCCGACGACAGCAGCGGCGCGGTGCAATATGTGCAGATCCGCTATGCCGGGTTCGAACTGGCCCCCAATCAGGAGATCAACGGCCTGACGCTGGCCGGCGTCGGATCGGGCACGGCGATCGATCATGTCCAGGTCCACAACAGCTCCGACGACGGCATCGAATGGTTCGGTGGTCGGGCCAATGCCAGCCATCTGGTGCTGACCGGCAATGACGATGACAGCCTGGACACCGACCAGGGCTATCAGGGCTTCATCCAGTATGTCATCGCCGCGCAGCGATCGGGTGGCGGTTCGGGCGACGCGATGATCGAGGTCGACAGCGCGGGCAATGAGGACAGCCTGCCCCGGCAATGGACGCGGATCGCGAATTTCACCTTCATCCAGCGCTCCACCCTGGCGTCGAGCGCGATCCTGCTGCGCGGCGGCGCGGACTTTACTGCCGCCAACGGCCTGATCGTGTCTCCGCGCGCCTGCCTGGACATCGACGGCGGCTCGACGATGCGCGCCGCCTCGGCCAGCGCGCAGGACCAGGGGCCGCCTTCCTTCCACGCCGTAATGCTCAGCTGCACGGCGGGCGCCTATCTGGACGATGGCGACATATCGCCCGACGCGATCCGGGCCGTGTTCGAAACGGGCGGCGCCAACAACGACCCCGCCTTCCGCTCCAGCCTGACCGGCCTGTTCGTCAACGGCGTGAACGAGAACGCGATCATCGCCTATGACGCCAGCCAGCTTGGCGCCTTCTTCCAGAAGACGGTCTATATTGGCGCGGTCAGGGACAGCAACGACCAGTGGTATGCGGGCTGGACCTGCAACTCCGCCACCGCCGCGTTCGGCAGTCCGGCCGCCTGCACCGCGATTCCCTGAGCGAGCGGTGCGATAGCTGCGTCAGACTGTGCTGTCAGACTAACGCGAACCAGTCTCCACGGGATACGGTGGGGGTTGGTGGTCTGTGCCAGCGCAGATGTTGTTGCGGTAACAGGGCGAGGCGGAACCTGCGCTGGGGAGAGTGGGGGTTAAGTAAACTGTCACCGTAATTTAACGTAATTTGTCACCGTAATTCCCGTAATTCTGAATAATTCTCCTGGTTCATCATCCTTGCAAATAGGCTATAAAGGTCAAATCGTAAGCTGATCACTGCGGAGCGCCTCTTGATCAGGGGATATCCAGGAGATTGCCATGCCCACGCTGCCGCCTAGATGGTATAGAGATATTTATGATTCAGACGACATACATGATCTCTACAATCATATTCATCAAGTTTGCAGACTGCCTCAGGGGGAGAGAGAGTTCAAATCAGCAATGATATTCAGGGGAAATGCATACGATCTCGTACAGATTGTAATTACAGCAAACAAAAGAGATGTTGTAACCCGAATTTTAAATTATTTCTCGAACCCGTTACACGCGGTAGCATCAGAAATGGGTTCTCATTTTCGATCCCTTATATCTTCTACCAAGCCTGATACCATATCTCGATTAAAGTATATCTTAGCTCATTATCGGTCTATGGAATTAGATGCAGGTAGCTACTGCGTTCTTTGTCACTCTGATTCAATGCAAATGGACAATCCATACTGGGAAGCGCCAAATTATTATAGTTAGAAATGACTAGATTATTTAAAATTTTACGATTTTGTCGTGGCAATTTTTCTATATCGCAACATTGCTCAAAATTTCAAGCTTCTGAACAAGGTTGCGCGTCCGACGCCATATTGAGCGGCGACGGCTTCTGCTCTCACTAGTCCGTCCTTCATGATTGACCGCGCTTGAATTACGGAAGAATTACGGAATTACGGAATTACGGTGACAGTTTACTAAACCCCCAAACTCCGCCAGCATCCCCACATGGCTCGTCTCCCCCGCCTCGTTCTCCCCGGCATACCCCATCATGTCACGCAACGTGGCAATGGGCGAGCGCAGACGTTCTTCGAGCCGGCGGATTACGCGCTGTATCTGAACCTGCTGGCCGACGCGGTGGGAAAAGCGCGCACGCAAGTGTGGGCCTATTGCCTCATGCCCAATCATGTCCATCTCGTGCTGACGCCGTCGCATGAGGATGGGCTGCGCGCCACGCTGGGGACCTGCATCGGCGCTATACCGGCTATGTCAATGCGCGCCGCCGGACGACCGGGCGAACCCTGCGCCCGGCAAAGCGCGGACCACGACCGCGAGAATGAGATAAGGTGGCGGAGCGGCAGGGATTCGAACCCTGGATACGCTTTTGGCGTATACTCACTTTCCAGGCGAGCGCCTTCGACCACTCGGCCACCGCTCCGCATGCTCTGGAAGGCAAGCCCCCTATCGCGGGCCGGGGCGGGGCGCAAGGAGCATTTGCATTCGCGCGTCGCTGGTGCTTGATCACTGCATGAAGCGCTTTCGATCGATCCTCCTCGCCACCGCAATCCTGCCGCTCATGCCGGCAATCGCGCAGACGCCCCCGGACAAGCCGCCAGCCAAACCGACCCCCTCCGCCCTGATCGAGGCCGCGCCCGACAGCGCGTGGAAGGATGTGCCCGCCGACGATCTGCTGGTCATGACTCTGGAGGGCGGCAAGCGCGTCGTCATCCAGATCAACGACCGCTTCTCGCCGGTCCACGCCGCCAATATCCGCGCCATCGCGCGCGCGGGCTGGTGGGACGGCAAGACCGTCTACCGCGTGCAGGACAACTGGGTCGCGCAATGGGGCGACGTGACGGAAAAACTCCCGCTGCCCGAAACGGTCAAGGAGACCAGGGAGGACTACTGGCTCCCCGCCGCTGCCGCCGGCAAGATCACGAAACTGCCCTGGCCCGATTCCTACGCGAAGGTCACCGGCTTCATCGACGGCTGGCCGGTGGCGAGCGACGGCAAGGCGACCTGGCTCACCCATTGCTACGCCAGCGTCGGCGTCGCGCGCGACCTGCATCCCAATGCCGGATCGGGCGCGGAACTCTACGCCGTCATCGGCCAGCCGCCGCGCGCGCTCGACCGCAACATCGTCGTCGCCGGCCGCGTGATCGAGGGGATCGCCACGCTCGCCAGCCTGCCGCGCGGCACGGGCGAAATGGGCTTCTATGGCAAGGAGCAGGCCCCGCTCGGCATCGTCACTGCGCGCATCATGAGCGACCTGCCACCGGCCGAACAGACGCGCTACCGCATGCTCGACACCGCAAGCCCCAGCTTCGCCGCTTATATGAAGCTGATCGGCCATCGCGACGACGACTTCTATCGCACGGCCGCCGCCGGCGCGGATGTCTGCTCGGTGCGGGTTCCGGTGCGGGAAAAGAAGTAGATTTTGAAACTACTTTCCCGCGCCATGCGCTATAGCGGCGACAGGAGGCCGGGAGAGCCGGCCGAAGAACGCGCAGATGGAAGGACAGCCAGATGATCGTAGGCGCCGTCAAGGAGATCAAGAACCACGAATATCGCGTCGGCCTGACGCCCGAAAGCGTGCATGAGTTGAGCGCGCACGGCCATGACGTGCTGGTGGAAACCGGCGCAGGCGAGGGCATCGGCGCGCATGACGCGCTCTACGAGAAAGCGGGCGCGCGCATCATCGCCACGGCGGCGGAAGTCTTCGCCACGGCGGAGATGATCGTGAAGGTCAAGGAGCCGCAGCCGCAGGAATGCGCGATGCTGCGCCCCGGCCAGATCCTCTACACCTATCTCCACCTCGCGCCCGACCCGGAGCAGACCAAAGCGCTGCTGGCGTCCGGCGCGACCTGCATCGCCTATGAAACGGTGACGGACGCGAGCGGCGGCCTGCCGTTGCTCAAGCCCATGAGCCAGGTCGCCGGCCGCATGTCGATCCAGGCGGGCGCGACCGCACTGGAAAAAGCCAATGGCGGACGCGGCGTGCTGCTGGGCGGCGTGCCGGGCGTGCTGCCGGCCAAGGTCGCGGTGATCGGCGGCGGCGTCGTTGGTTTCAACGCGGCGCAGATGGCCGCGGGCCTCGGCGCGGACGTGACCATCCTCGATCGCTCGCCCGAAGTGCTGGAAAAGCTCGGCATGTATTTCGAGGCGCGGGCCAAGACCCGCTTCTCCAACCGCGCGAACCTGGCCGAATGCGTGGCGGAGGCGGATCTGGTGATCGGCGCGGTGCTGATCCCCGGCGCCGCCGCGCCCAAGCTGGTCAGCGCCGATATGCTCAAGACCATGAAGAAGGGCGCGGTGCTGGTCGACGTCGCGATCGACCAGGGCGGCTGCTTCGAAACCAGCCACGCGACAACCCATGCCGAACCGACCTATGTGGTCGACGGCATCGTCCATTATTGCGTCGCCAACATGCCCGGTGCGGTGGCGCGCACCAGCACCTATGCGCTCAACAACGTCACCCTGCCGCACGCCCTGCGCATCGCGGACCTCGGCTGGAAGGAGGCCATGAAGCGCGACCCGCATCTGCTTCAGGGCCTCAACGTCTGGGACGGCAAGCTGACCTATCCAGCCGTGGGCGAGAGCCTGGGCATCGCCAGCGTGCCTGCGGAAAGCGCGCTCGCCTGAAACATGAAGCGATCCGGGGCAGCGCGCCCCGGATCGCACCGTGTCACAGCACGAAGTCGCCGCCCACCAGAGCGTGCAACCCGCTCAACCGGATCGCGATATCGGCACTCTTGTCCCCGTTCACATCGCCGAACACGAACGTATTCCCACTGATCTGCTCGAACCGCAGTTGCCCCGCAACGCCCGAAAACGCCGCGGTCCCGATGAACGCAAAGGCCGGATTCCCGCTCCCATTGCCGTTCGCATCAATCAGACTCAGGTCGATGCGGTCGCCCTGCGCGTGGCTGAAATCGGTGATCGCGTCGGCCAGCGTCATCGTCGCGCCCTCGAAATCGCCATCGCCAAACAGGAAGATATCGGCGTCCGCGCCCCCGGTCATGATGTCGCGCCCCGCGCCGCCGGTCAGCCTGTCCGCGCCGCTCCCGCCGATCAGCGTATCGCGCCCGCCAAGGCCCAGCAGCACGTCATTGCCGCCGCCGCCGTCGATCACATTGACGCCGCCATTCGCCTCGATGCGATTGCCAAAGCTGTTGCCCGTCAGGTTCATCGCGTTGGTCGTATTGGTGAAGGTGGCGGTCAGCCGCTCGATCTCCTGCCCCGCAGCCAGCGCATAGTCGCCGATCACGAAAATCTGGTCATTCCCGCCGCCGGCCGCCTCCAGCACCTGATCCGCCACCTTCACCACGAAATAGACGTCATTGCCGCCGCCACCAGCCAGCACGACGCGGTTGCCTGCTGTCGTCACCAGCCGTGCGTCGAAGGTCTCGTTCCCGGCGGTCCCGATCACCGACACCTGCTTGCCGTCTGCCGCGCCGACCATGGCGTCGGCCAATGCGATCGCGTTCACGCCATTGGCCAGCACGATCTTCTCGACCCGCGTGACATTGGCGAAGGCGCTGGCGCTGATGTCGCCCGCATTCTTGAACGACAGCACATCGACGCCGCTGCCGCCGTTCACCTGGTCTCCGCCCGACAGCGTGGACACGGCGAAGCGGAAATTGTCGTCGCCGCCGCCGCCGCTCACTATGTCGTCGCCGCCAACGCCACCGTCGATGACATTGGCGCCGCCTGTGCCGACCAGCCGGTCGCTGAACTGCGACCCGGTGATATTCTCGACCCCTGCGATCGTATCCGTGCCGCGCCCGCCGCCGACCGACTGCGGCCCGGCCACCGCCAGGCTGACGGTCACGCCGCTGCCAACCGCGTCGACATAGGATACGGTGTCGATCCCGTCGCCACCATCGATCAGGTCATTGCCGCGCCCGCCGATCAGGAAGTCGTCGCCGCCCTCGCCGAAAATCTGGTCATTGCCATCGTCGCCAAAGAGCCGGTCGGCCTCGTCCTCGGACCCATTGTCGCCCTCGCCATTGCCGGCCAGCTTGTCGTTGCCCTGGCCGCCATGCAGGATGTCGTTCCCGAAGGACCCGAGCAACTCGTCATTATTGCCGCCGCCATCCAGATTGTCGTCGCCGCCCAACCCGTTCATCAGGTCCCTGAAATCGTCGCCGCGTATCGTCTCGTTCAACGGCTCAGCCTGATCGCCGACAATGTCGCGGAAGCCGGTGAGATGCGTTCCGGTGATCGCGCCGTCATTCGCCTGGAACACGCCGATCTGCCCGACCCCGAAGGATATGATCGCGCTGTTCCCGCCATCGCTGCTGCCGGTCGTGACGATCCGATCCGTGCCCCGGACGACCGCCACATGGGTGGTGATGGGGGACGCATCCGGCTCAACATCGAAATTGACGTTGGTGTAGCTGACCAGCAGGTTGCCGTCCGGCGACAGGGCGATCGACGGATCGATATTGGTGCCGCCTTCGTTGATGTTGCTGGTCTCGAAACCCGTGTTGGTGATCTCCGTGGGAAAGGTCGCGTTGCCGTTCAGGTCGACGCGGGAGATGTAGATGTCGTGGTCGAAGGGCGCACCCTGCGGCGCATCCTCATCCCTGCGCAGCAGGAAGGTGGATTCGAACGCGATGGCGAAGCCGTCCGGCGTCGCCACGATGCTCGGGTTGTGACGCTGGTTGTCGACCGACGTCCGGGTCGGCATCTTGGTCGCTTCCTTCACCACCGTGCCATCGGTGCGGTAGATCGCGTAATAGATGTCGGTCGCGCTGCTTCCGATCGTGCTGCGGGTCCAGGCGACGGCGATAGTGCCGTTGGACAGGCCCGCCACGCTGACATTGCTGTCGGCCAGCACTGTCGAAATATCGACGGAAAACACATTCTGCCCGACGCCGTTATTGCCCCACACCTCGATCTGAACGTCGATGTCGCCCCCGCCGAAATCGACCTGATAGGCGACCACGAAGGATCCGGCGTTCGGCCCGGCGAGCGCCGCGACATCGGCGTTGGACGAAATGCCGGTCCCGGAAATCAGCGGCGCCAGCACATCGCGCGGCCCGCCGATCGCCGCGCCGGTGCTGGCGTTCACCAGGGTCACCAGCACGGAATCGCTATCCTGGCTGACGATCGCCAGCTGGCCGTTGCTCAACTGCGCGACCGCGCCGTCCGTGCCGGTGATGTCGGATATGCTGCCCGTCTGCACGCCCGCCGCGTTATAGATGTTTCCGTCGATCGAACCGGCATTGTCGCCGATCGCCACGAAGCCACGATTGGCGAGGCTCGTCGTGCTGACATGCGACGACAGCGGCGATGCGATCGGCACGTCCGGCGCAGTCGCGTCGAATTCCAGCGTGACGCCTTCGGTAATGGCCATGATGACATTCCTCCCCCAAGGACGCGGCTGCTGGTCAAGAATGTCCCCCTCCGGCCCGGCGCAGCCGACGACATGCCGTTACGGAATGCTAACATTATCTTATCGCCGCACGGTCCGCCAGTATCGCGACAGGACAATCGCCGTCATGAAGGCGCGCAGCAGGTCGCACGCAAGAACAGTCACGCCGTTCGTCGAAAGACGATTGCGTATGCGACGACGGCTTGTCAGTCTCGCTTGTCCAAATCGGGGGATTTCATAGACATGCGCCATCTTCTCCTCGCCGCGCTGCTTGCCGCAACCGCGTCGATCGCCATGGCGGAACCCGCCACCAAGGAGCAACTGGCGAAGCCGCCCGCCGACGCGCGGCACTATACGATCAGTTCGGAGGCCGGGAAGCATGGCGACATGTGGTCGTGGAAGGCCGCAGATGGCCGCATCGCCTATCGCATGTCGATGTCGCTGCGCGGCTGGGTCTCGGAAAATGATCAGCATGTCACGCTCGGCCCGGACGGACGGCCCACCGCTATCGCCATTCGCGGCTTCACTGACACCGGCGACGCGACAGAGGATTTCAGCGTCGATGCGTCCGGCGTCGCCCACTGGAAGACCGCGATCGATGAAGGCTCCGCGCCGTTCGGGGCGAGGCGCTACAACACATATGGCGGCCCGTATCTTTCGACAGATCTCGATATAGAAGCGCTCGTCGCCGCTGGCGACAAGGGCATCGACATGCTGCCGACCGGGCATGCCAGCATCAGCATCGGCGCGCCGGTGCAGATCGAGGGACCGCAGGGCGCGAAAACAGTGAAGCTCGCCTTCACCCAGGGCTATGGCTTCGCCCCGTCGCCAGTCTGGCTCGACCAGAATAATCGCTATTTTGGCCATGCCGGCTCCATTTCCTTCCTGCCTGAAGGCTATGAAAAGAGCGGCCCGAAGCTGAAGGCGATCCAGGAGGAGGCCACCGCCGTCAAGGTGCGCGACGTCGCCCATGGCTTCCTCAGCCCCGCCAACCGCACCCCGACGCTGATCGACCATGTGCTGCTGTTCGATTCCGTCGCCGGGGCTTACATCCCCGACCGCGCGGTGCTGATCGCCGAGGGGAAAGTCGCCGCCGTCGGGGCGGGCGGATCAATCAAGGCTCCTGCCGGCGCGACCCTCATCGACGGTCGCGGCAAGACGCTGTCGCCGGGCCTGTGGGACTCGCATCTGCATGTCGGCGGCGACGACTGGAACCTGCTTCAGAATGTCGCGACCGGCATCACCAATTTCCGCAGCCCCGGATCGATGATCGATGAGGCGCAGGACCTCTTCAAGCGCCGCGCCGCCGGCGACCTGCTCGCGCCCGACGGCAAGGTCTCGGTGATTATCGACCGCAAGGACCCGCTCGCCGCGCAGGGCGCGCTCACGGTGTCGTCAGCGGACGAGGCGATCGCCGCCGTGCGCAAGGTCAAGGACGCGGGGATGTGGGGCGTCAAATTCTACACCTCGATGGACCCGGCATGGATCGCCCCGGCCGCCGCGGAGGCGCACAAACTCGGTCTGCATGTCCACGGCCATGTCCCCGCCGGCATGCGGCCGCTCGACGCCGTGCGCGCCGGCTATGATGAAGTCACCCACATCAACTTCATCCTGATGCAGGCCATGCCGCAGGATGTGGTGGACAAGGCGAACACCGCCGCCCGCCTCGAAGGTCCGGCCAAATACGGGAAAGATATCGATCTCGATTCCCCCGCGATGACCGCCTTCTACGCCGAACTCGCCAAACGCGGCACGATCATCGATCCCACTTTGACCGTCTGGGAACCGCTGATGACATCCGACGGCAGCGCCATCTCGCCCGAATATGCCCCCTTCGCCGACATCGCGCCGCCCTCCGTCGCGCGCAACTGGAAGATCAGCGGCTATCCCCTGTTCGGCGGCCTCACCCGCGACGATTTCCGCAAGAGCTTCGCGAAGATGGTCGATGTCGTCGGCCGCCTGCACAAGGCGGGCGTCCGCATCGTCGCAGGCACGGACGGCTATGGGCTGGAACTGGTTCGCGAACTGGAACTGTATGAACAGGCCGGCCTCACCAATGCGCAGGCGCTCCAGACCGCGACGATCATCCCTGCCCGCCTGACCGGCCTCGCCGACCGCGCCGGTTCGATCGCGCCCGGCATGACCGCGGACATCATCCTGGTCGACGGCGATGTGTCGCAGGACATCACCAATCTGCGCCATGTCGAAACCGTCTTCCTCGACGGCTATCGCCTCGACGGCGCAGCGCTCAGGAAGGCGAGCGGACTGTCGGGCATGCCGAAATGAGTGTGCCGCAAAGCGCTTCCCTCCGCGCGTCGCCGTCCATATAGTCCTCGCCCGGCACATAATCCCCCTCGCGAAGGCGCTCCATGCATCTGCTCATCGGCCTTGCCGGCATAATCCTGATTCTCCTCGTCGCTTTCGCCTTCTCGTCGGATCGCCGCGCCATCCGGCCGCGCGTGGTCGGCGCGGCGTTCCTGCTCCAGGCCGGCATCGCCGTGCTGGTGCTCTACGTCCCCGCCGGCCGCGCGATCATCGGCGGCATGTCGAAGGGGGTGTCGAACCTGCTGGGCTATGCGCAGGCCGGCACCGACTTCATCTTCGGCCCGCTCGCCAAGCCTGAAATCGGCGGGGCCAGCTTCGCCATCGCCGCGCTGCCGGTCATCATCTTCTTCGCCAGCCTGGTGTCGATCCTCTATTATCTCGGCATCATGCAGTTCATCGTCCGCTGGGTCGGCGGCGCGATCGAGAAGGTCACTGGCGTCTCCAAGGTCGAAAGCCTGTGCGCCGCCGCCAACATCTTCGTGGGGCAAAGCGAAAGCCCGCTCGTCATCCGCCCCTATCTCGCCGGCCTGACCCCGACCCAGTTGTTCGCCGTGATGACCAGCGGCATGGCGGGCGTCGCCGGCACCATCCTCGCCGCCTACGCCTCCATGGGCATCAAGATCGACTATCTGCTCGCCGCCAGCTTCATGTCGGCCCCCGGCGGTCTCCTGATGGCGAAGATCATGATGCCCGACCCACGCACCCCGGTGCAGGGCGTGCTGCCGCTGGGCGACGATCCCGCCTTGCACCTCCCCGAAACCCGGATCAGCGGGCAGGGACCCGCCGCCCTGCTGCCCGAAGGCGGCACGCCCGGCGAACCGATGCCGCCCGCCACCCATGACGAGGAAAAGCCCGCCAACATCATCATGGCCGCCGCGCAGGGCGCGCAGACCGGCGTGAAGCTGGCCGTCGCGGTCGGCGCAATGGTGCTGGCCTTCGTCGCCCTGGTCGCGCTCGCAAACGGCATCCTCGGCGGCGTCGGCGCATGGTTCGGCCTCACGGACCTCAGCTTCCAGAAGCTGCTCGGCTATTTCTTCGCGCCGATCATGTATCTGCTCAACATTCCCTGGAACGAGGCGCAGGTCGCCGGCGGCCTGTTCGGCACCAAGGTCGTGCTCAACGAATTCGTCGCCTATATCAACCTGGGCCAGGCGCAGATGCTTTCGCCCTATACCGTCGCCGTCATCACCTTTGCGCTCTGTGGTTTCGCCAATTTCAGTTCCATCGCGATCCAGATGGCGGTGACCGGCAATCTCGCGCCCAACCAGCGCCCGATGATCGCGAAACTGGGTTTGAAGGCGCTGGTCGCCGGCTCCCTCGCCAACCTCATGAGCGCGGCGCTGGCCGGGCTGATGCTCAGTTTGCGCTAGGGCGCCCGCGCCCTCTACCGTTTCGCGCGCGGATCGGTTATGGTTAACGCATGGGGACCAAGAGATTTTTTGCCGGACTGGTCGCGCTGGCGGGCTGCGTCGACATGGCGCAGGCGCAAACGCCCAAGCCCGGCGCGCTCGAAACCTATCGCGACTGGACCATCGGCTGCGACAATAGCGGCCATTGCGAGGCTTTCTCGCTGTTCCCCGCTGACGGCGTCGTCGGTGACGATCCGACCGCCAATATCGGCGTGCTGCGCGATTCCGGGCCACAGGCCGAACCGGAAATCTGGGCCGCGTTCGAGGGCAAGGGCCGGCAGGAAGTCAGCTTCACCATCGACGGCCAAAAGGTGACAAGCGCCACCGCCAAGGATGGCGAAGTCACGCTGAAAGGCCAACAGGCCGGGGCTTTGGCGGTCGCCGTCGCGCGCGGCAGCCGCCTGGAAATGCGCGTCGGCGGCAAACTCGTCGGCAGCCCGTCGCTCTCCGGCTCCGGCGCAGCGCTTCGTTACATGGACGCGCAGCAGGGCAGGGCGGGCACCGTCTCCGCCCTCATCGCCACTGGCCCGCTCGCCCGCACCGCCGTGCGCCGATCGCCCATCCTGCCGATCATTCGCCGGGTAAAGGTCGCTTCGGGCGGCGTGCAGAATTTCTGGCGCGAGGAACTGGCCGCCATCGGCAAGCTAACCGGCTGCACCGACGAGATGAAGGACGCCGAGCCGCCGACGCAGCATCGCCTGTCCGCCACCGAAACGCTGGTGCTGGTCCCCTGCGGATCGGGCGCGTACAACTTCACCTCGGTCCCGCTGATCGCCACCGGCGCGGCCGGCCGCCGCACCTTTCGCCGCGCCAGCTTCGACTATCAGCCGGGCTGGAGCGAAGACGCCAAGAACCCCATGCTCGTCAACGCCGGCTGGGAAGCGTCACTGTCGCGCCTCGACAGTTTCGCCAAGGGCAGGGGCCTGGGCGATTGCGGCAGCAGCGAAGCCTATGTCTGGGACGGCGGCCGTTTCCGCCTGATAGAGGCGACATCCATGGGCGAATGTCGCGGCGCATGGCGCTGGATCAGGACCTGGACGGCCGGCGTCGTCGAATAATCAACCCGCCTCCGCCAGGATCAGCGAAAACAGCCCGTCCCCATCCGTCCATTCCCGCGCCGGCTCCCACCCCGCCGCCCGCAGCAGCAGCCGACTGTCGCGCGGCCCATATTTATGGCTGCTCTCGCTATGGATCGTTTCGCCTGCCGTCATCGCAAACGCATGACCGGCGACCCGGAACCGCATGTCCCGCTTTGCCTCCAGATGCATCTCGATCCGCGCCTTCTCATCGTTCCAGATGGCGCGATGGGCGAAATCGGCGACCGGCATGTCGCCGTCCAGTTCCCGGTTGATGCGGTGGATCAGGTTCAGATTGAACGCCGCCGTCACCCCCGCCGCATCGTCATAAGCATCGATCAGCGTCTCTACATTCTTGATCCGGTCCATCCCGATCAGCAGCTTCGCCTCGTCTCCCAACAAGCGCCGCATCGCCCGCAACAGGTCGACGGCGGCACTCGGGTCCATGTTGCCGATCGTCGATCCGGGGAAAAAGCCTAGCCTCGGCATCCCGGCAATCGCGGCAGGCAATGTCAGCGATCCATGAAAATCCCCGACCAGTGGCAACACCGGCAATCCGGGAAAAGCGGAAGCCAGCGCCGCGCTCGACGCCCTTAGAAACTCGCCGCTGATGTCGATCGGCACATAGGCCGCCGGCGCGATCGCGCGCAGCAGATGCGGCGTCTTCCGCGCGCTCCCCGCACCGAATTCCACCACCGCACGCCCCGGCCCGATCGCCGCGGCGAAATCCGCGCCATGGCCCGCGAGCAGCGCCGTCTCCGTGCGCGTCGGATAATATTCGGGCAGGTCCGTAATCGCCTCGAACAGCTCCGACCCACGCCGGTCATAGAACCAGATCGGCGGCGTCGCCTTGGGACTGGCCGACAGGCCGTTCAGGATGTCGCGGCGGAATGCGGGATCGACCGGGCTGGCGGCCACGGGCATGTCGTCGGTGCGCAGCATCAGATGTCCTTTGCAAGCCGCAGTCCGGTGAACTGCCAGCGTTGATGGGGGTAGAAGAAGTTGCGATAGCTCGCCCGCACATGGCCGCGCGGCGTGGCGCAGCTGCCGCCCTTCAGCACGAACTGCCCGGACATGAACTTGCCATTATATTCGCCGACCGCGCCCGCCGCCGCGCGAAAGCCGGGATGCGGCCGATAGGCGCTGCCGGTCCATTCCCACACATCGCCGAACATCTGCGTCAGCCCCTCGGCCTCTTCCGCCGCGCGGGGCCGGGGGCATCCCGCCTCGTCCAGCTGCACGCCCGACAGCGGCGATATATTCTGCGCCGCACTCTCCCACTCCGCTTCGGTGGGCAGCCGCGCGCCCGCCCAACTGGCATAGGCGTCCGCTTCATACAGGCTGATATGCGTCACCGGCGCGGCCGGATTGACCGGCTGCCGCCCGTCCAGCGCGAAACGGCTCCAGCCGCGCTCTTCCTGCCGCCAGTAAAGCGGGGCCTCAATGCTCTCCGCCTGGACCCAGGCCCATCCGTCCGACAGCCAGTGCGACGGGTCGCGATAGCCGCCATCCTCGATGAACGCGATCCATTCGCCGTTCGTCACCGGCCGGTGCGCGATGGCGTGCGGCGTCAGCCAGATCTTGTGCCGCGGCCCTTCGCAATCGAACGCGAACTCGCCCTTGCCCTCGTCGCCGATCTCGACCGGCCCCGTGCGCCCCTCCAGCCAGTGCAGCGGCCCCGGCACCGGCGCGGGCAGGGCGCTCGGCGCATCGAACAGGGCGGGTTCCATCGGGTTCAGCGACAACAGATGCTGCACATCCGTCAGCAGCAGTTCCTGATGCTGCTGCTCATGATGCAGCCCCAGCGTCACCAGCGCGCGCGCTTCCGCGTCCAGATCGGGCAGCACCGCCAGCATCGCCGCATCCACATGCGCGCGATAGGCGATGATCTCCTCCAGCGACGGCCGCGTCAGCATTCCCCGCATCGGCCGGGCATGGCGCGGCCCCTCGGCCTCATAGTAACTGTTGAACAGATAGGCATAAGCCGGATCGAACGGCCGATAGTCCGGCGCGCGGTCCCGCAGCACGAAGGTTTCGAAAAACCAGCTGACATGCGCCAGATGCCATTTGGCGGGCGAGGCGTCCGGCATGGATTGCACCGTCGCGTCGGCATCGGACAAGGGCGCAGCCAGCGCCAGCGTCAGCGACCGCACCTGTTCATATCGGGATGGAAGCTCGTCCGGCCGGACGATCGGTCTGCCAATGATCAAAGCCTGCCCCTTCCGATGCGGCGGTCCCGCTCTCGGAAGGAAAAGCGCATGGGGGCGGCTGTTTGTTCCGCCTTTGATCTATATCAGCACTTCCATCCGCAGCTGCGACGCGCGTTGCACCCGGTCGCGCCCGCGCCGCTTGGCCTCATACAGCGCCTCGTCCGCGCACAGGGCGATATCCTCCAGCGGTTCGCCGTTCCACCGACACAGCCCCGCCGAAAAGCTGATCGCCCGCCCGTCCACCTCTCCAACGGGGACGGCGCGCATCCGCTCGGCGATCCGCGCCAAGGCCCAGCCGGCCTCATCCTCGATGCTGTCGCGAAAGAAGATCGCGAACTCCTCGCCGCCCCAGCGGCCGACCAGGTCGATCCGCCGCAGATGGCCCGACAGCCGGTCGGCAAAGGCGCGCAGCACCCGGTCGCCCTCGTCATGGCCCAGCATGTCGTTGACCCGCTTGAAATGGTCGATGTCGACGATCGCGAAGCTGCCATGCCGCTCCTGCGTCGGCAGCGCCTCCAGTTGCGTCAGGAAACCGCGCCGATTGGCGATGCCGGTCAGCGCATCCTCATGCGCGGCATGGTCCAGATGCGCGATCCGGTCCTGCGTCGACCGCGCAGCGCGATGCACGCCGGCATAGAGCGTCTGGATCACGTCGCCCACATCGGCCAGCGCGGGCACCGCCGCCGGGCCATTGTCATTGTCGCCCTTCAGCGTATCGGCCAGGATATGAATGGGGTTCAGCAACGCGCCAATGCCCCACAGAGCCAGCGCCGTGCCCGTCGCTGTCATCCCGACCAGCAGCAGGCATTCGTCGATCGCGATCCGCCCCGACCACAGCCCCCAGCCGACATAGCCCAGCAGCGGCAGATGCGTCGCCACGAAGCACAGCATGAACAGCCGCAGCCGCAGACTGCGCGGAAATATGAAGGATGTGGCGAGGTAGAAGGTCATGTGGCGGCTCCCCTTTCGGTACTTTCGAGCACCGAAATCAGGGCCAAATCGTAAAGCGGGTCTGAAGGAACAGGGTTAACCCCGCCGGACCCGACAGACCGTGCGCGCCATGAGTCGAGCCGTTGATCGGGTAGGGGGGAGGCGGAAAAAGCTTTGGAGGGGCAGGACAGCCCTAAACCCGTTCTGGCTGAGCGAAGTCGAAGCCTTCCCTTGAGCGAAGCGAAGGAGCTTCGCCTGCGGCTCAGCAGGCCCCTTCGACTTCGCTCAGGGTGAACGGATATAAGGCGAGCCGGATCGGCAGTAGTTTGCTCAAAAAAGGATCGCCCTCAACGCGACGCGCCGGGCACCCATTTCACGTCGCTCGCGCCATTGCCGTTCATCCGCCGGGCCATCACGAACAGCAGGTCGGACAGACGGTTGATATAGGCCAGCGCCTGCGGGTTCAGCGCCACATCGACAGCGGCGGCGGTCGCGCTGCGCTCCGCCCGACGCGTGATCGACCGCGCCAGATGCACGGCGGCGGCGGCCGGCGATCCGCCCGGCAGGATGAAGCTGTCGAGCGGGGCAAGCTCGGCGTTCATCACGTCGATCTGCTGCTCCAGCCGCTCCACCTGACTGGCGACGATGCGCAGCGCCCAGGGTTCGTCGTCGCCTTCCGGGATCGGCGTCGCCAGGTCCGCGCCCAGATCGAACAGGTCGTTCTGGATCGTCGTCAGCCATTCCGCTTCCTGCCCCTCGCCGATCGCCAGCACAGCCAGGCCAATGGCGCTGTTCGCTTCATCGACATCGCCCACCGCCAACATACGCGGCGCATGCTTGGGCAGGCGCGATCCATCGACCAGCCCGGTCGTCCCGGCGTCGCCGGTGCGGGTATAAATCTTGTTCAGTTTTACCACGAAAACCTCAGCTGTTGCCCTTCATGAGCAGCAAAATGGCGACGATGATCACCGCGCCCGCCTGAAACAGAATGCGGTTCATCATCATCCTGTTCTGTTTCAGGCTGGACGGACGCGGCGCGCCCTCGGGCGCGTTCAGGTCCTCCTTGGTGGCCTGAAGAAAAGCGACGATGCCGCGGATCAGCGCCACCAGCGCCCCCAGCATCGCGACGATCAGAAGGATGACGAGGAAAGTCTGCATCTGCGCAGCCTAGGCCCGCGCCAGAGAAATTCCAACCGGAAAGCGTCCCCCCCGCAGGTCGCTCGCCAGCGCCTTCGGATCGACCCCGGCGGCGCGCAGATCAGCGAGCGCGATCGACCCGTCGCGCTTCGCCAGCCGCCGCCCGTCCGCGCCCACCAGCAGCGGATGATGCATATAGGCGGGAGTCGGCAGCCCCAGCAGCGCCTGCAACAGCCGGTGAATGTCCGTCGCCCCGCGCAGATCGTCCCCGCGCAGCACATGGCTCACCCCCATCGCCGCATCGTCGATCGTGCAGGACAGATGATAGCTCGCCGGCGCATCCTTCCGCGCCAGCACCACGTCGCCATGCGCTAAGGGGTGGGCTTCGATATCATCAATAACATATTGATTAACATCACTAAAATGAAAAGAAGGCCAGGCCGTCCGCCCTGCATCCGCCACCGCCCTGACCATATCGATCCGCCAAGCATGCGCCTCCCCAACCGCAATCCGCGCATCGCGCTCTGGCACGCGGATCACCCTGCATGTTCCGGGATAGACCGGCCCGTCCGGCCCATGCGGCGCACTCGCGCTCGCCGCTATATCGGCGCGGGTGCAGAAACAGGGATAGACCAGACCTCGCGCCTTCAACCCCTCCAGCGCCTGTGCATATAATTCCAGCCGCTCCGACTGGAACACGACCGCACCGTCCCACTCGACACCAAGCCAGGTCAGGTCCTCGATGATCCCCGCAACATGCTCGGGCCGGCTGCGCGTGCCGTCGATATCCTCGATCCGCAGCCGCATCGCGCCGCCCAGCCGCCGCGCCAGGTCCATCGCCATCAGCGCGGACCAGCCATGGCCGACATGCAGCCGGCCGGTGGGGCTGGGGGCAAAACGGGTCACCACATTCTGTAGGGCAGGGGATTGATTCATACTGTCTCTTGACGGGACCGACTGGTTAATGCTGTCATGCCTGCGTCACGTTTCTGGTCAATCAGGACGCGCGGCGAAAGGGGGAAGAAGGGTCTTTATGTACCATCCCGACCTGATACGGCATCCGGAAAGCTGTCCGGCGCTGGTTCTGAACGCAGATTATACGCCACTGAGCTATTATCCGTTGAGCCTGTGGCCCTGGCAGACCGCGATCAAGGCGATCTTCCTCGACCGGGTGGACATCGTCTCCAGCTATGAGCGGCAGGTCCACAGCCCCAGCGTCGAGATGAAGATCCCCTCGGTCATCGCGCTCAAGCAATATGTGAAGCCGTCCGAACATCCCGCTTTCACCCGCTTCAACCTGTTCCTGCGCGACAAGTTCGCCTGCCAATATTGCGGCAGCCCGAACGATCTGACCTTCGACCATGTGATCCCGCGCCGCGCCGGCGGCCGCACCACCTGGGAAAATGTCGCGACCGCATGCAGCCCGTGCAATCTGCGCAAGGGCGGCCGCACCCCGCGCGAAGCCGGCATGAAGCTCTATGTCCAGCCGATCCGCCCGACCAGCTGGCAGTTGCAGGAACATGGCCGCGCCTTCCCGCCCGGCTATCTGCACGAAAGCTGGCGCGACTGGCTCTACTGGGACGTGGAACTGATCGCCTAAGCGGTCGGCAGCCAGTCCAGGTCCAGGTCCTTGTGTCGGTTGCTATAGTGGCCGATCTCTTCCAGTCGCGCGATGTCGGTCAGCGTGATCCGGCCCTGCGCGCGGCTGATCAGTCCTTCCTGCTCCATCTGCCGGATCATCCGGTTGACGTGCACCGACGTCAGGCCGACCGCATCGCCGATCTCCTCCTGCGTCAGCTTCAGGTCGAAGCTGTCGACGATGCTATCGTCCGTAATGCGCAGCCGGTCGAAGATATCGAGCAGAAACGCCGCCACCCGCGCCCTGGCCGATGTCCGCCCCAGGGACGCCAGTCGATCGGTCAGCGACACACGCTCGGCATTGGACAGCAGGAACAGCAGCGCCGCAACACGAGGATATTCCTCCAATAGCCGCCGCAGCGCCAGCTTGTCGAACGGGCAGATGATCGAATCGGACAGCGCCACCAGCGATTCCGGCGCCTTGCCGTACACCGTGCTCGCCGATCCGATGAAATCGCCGGGGAAATAGACGCGCAATATCTGCCGGCTGCCGTCCGGCAGGATAACGAAGCTCATGGCGCGCCCTTCGCGCAGCACAAATAGCTCCGTCACCGTATCATTGGCCCGCTGAATGACCGCGCCACGCTTAACCCTGCGAGGATTTTCCTCCAGCCGGGACAGCGCGGCCTTTTCGGCATCGGACAGCGGGACATGTTTTTGCAGTCTGTCGGCAAAACAACTCGTCGCCACCAAAAGCACCTTTTAATTGTTCTTTGTCGTTACGATGGCAGAACGCCCCAGACCCCTTTTGGCTGCATTTTCAGGGCGCGCACTAAACTCGATCAACAGACACGCTCGAAAGCGTAATAATTCTGAAGGCTTGGGCTGTCTGCATGCGGCCACCGCGCAGGACGCCTTGCGTCACGATTTTTTAACGCTAAGAACCGGCGCGATGGATCGCATTCACATTCGTGGCGGCAACAGACTGTCCGGCCGACTTCCGATTTCGGGCGCGAAGAATGCGGCGTTGACGCTGCTGCCCTGCGCCCTGCTGACCGACGAGCCGGTGACGCTGCGCAACCTGCCGCGCCTCGCCGATGTCGACAGCTTCGGCCATCTGCTGAACCAGTTGGGCGTGTCCACCATGATAGAGGGCGCGCGGCCGGAGGATTTCGGTCGCGTCATGACCCTTCGCGCCGGCCGCGTCACGTCGACCGAGGCTCCCTATGACATCGTGCGCAAGATGCGCGCGTCCATCCTGGTGCTGGGGCCGCTGCTCGCCCGCGCCGGCGAGGCCCGCGTCTCGCTGCCGGGCGGCTGCGCCATCGGTAACCGCCCGATCGACCTGCACCTGAAGGCGCTGGAAGCGTTCGGCGCGGTGCTGGAAATGTCCGCCGGCTATGTCCGCGCCAGCGTGCCCGACGGCGGCCTGCCGGGCGGCGTCTTCACCTTCCCGGTGGTGTCGGTCGGCGCGACCGAGAATGCGGTGATGGCCGCGGTGATGGCCAAGGGCACCTGCGTTCTGGAAAACGCCGCGCGCGAACCCGAAATCGTCGACCTCTGCAAACTGCTGCTGGCAATGGGCGCGGATATCGAGGGCGTCGGTTCCGACAAGCTCGTCATCCGGGGTCAGCAACGCCTGCACGGCGCGACCTATCGCGTGATGCCCGACCGGATCGAGGCTGGCAGCTACGCCTGCGCCGCCGCGATCACCGGCGGCGAACTGGATCTGGTCGGCGCGAAGATGGACGACATGCACGCGGTGTTTGCCGCCCTGCGCGACGCCGGCGTCGAAGTCACCGAGACGCGCGACGGCGTCAAGGTCGCAGCCGAAGGCAAGCTCAAGCCGCTGACCCTCTCCACCGCGCCGTTCCCCGCTTTCCCAACCGACATGCAGGCGCAGTTCATGGCGATGCTGGCGCTGGCCGACGGCGCATCGGTGCTGACCGAGACGATCTTCGAGAACCGCTACATGCATGTGCCCGAACTGGCGCGCATGGGCGCGGACATCGGTGTGAACGGCCGCACCGCCGTCGTGCGCGGGGTTGAGGGACTGGTCGGTGCGCCCGTGATGGCGACGGACCTGCGCGCCTCGATGAGCCTGATCCTCGCGGGCCTGGCGGCGGAGGGCGAAACGATCGTCAGCCGCGTCTATCATCTCGATCGCGGCTATGAGCGGCTCGAAGAGAAGCTGTCGGCTGTCGGCGCGGATATCGAACGGATCAGCGATGGCTGAATGGGCGGGTCTGGAGACCGACAGGGCGGCGGTAATCGCGCTGTATGATCTCGACGCCGGCGGTTTCAGCACGCTAGACGATATCACGAGTTTCGCGGCGCAACTGTGCGACGCGCCGATCGCGCTGGTCAGCATCGTCGAAGAAGCGCGCCAGCGCTTTCTCGCCCGCGCTGGCCTCGAAGCCACGGAAACCCCGCGCAGCGTCTCCTTCTGCGCCCATGCGATGCTGGGGGAGGCGATTTTCGTCGTCCCCGACGCCACGCAGGACCCGCGTTTTGCCGACAATGCGCTGGTGACTGGCCCGCCGCACATCCGCTTCTACGCCGGCGCGCCGCTGGTGGACATGACCGGCGTGCCGCTTGGGTCGCTCTGCGTCATCGACGACAAGCCCCGCGCCGACCTGACGCCGCTCCAGCGACAGGGCCTGGCGCTGATGGCGCGGCAGGTGATGGTCGAGCTGGAAGGCCGCCGGCGGGACCGGGACGTCATCGCCCGCCAGACCCGCGACGCCGAAGCCGTGGCCGACAGCGACCGCATGTTCCGTACCCTGGCCGACACCATGCCGCAGATGGTCTGGTCCACGCTGCCGGACGGCTATCACGACTATTACAACGCGCGCTGGTATGAATATACCGGCGCGCCGGTCGGCTCGACCGATGGTGAGGCGTGGAACGGCATGTTCCATCCCGACGATCAGCCTCGCGCGTGGGAACGCTGGCGGCATTCGCTCACCACGGGCGACCCCTATGATATCGAATATCGGCTACGGCATCGTAGCGGCCTCTATCGCTGGACGCTGGGGCGAGCGCTGCCGATCCGCGATGCCCAGGGCGTCGTCACCCGTTGGATCGGCACTTGCACGGATATCCACGAACAAAGGTTGATGATGGAAGAGCGCGAGATGATCGCGCACGAACTGTCCCACCGCATCAAGAACATCTTCTCCGTCATCGCCGGCCTCATCGGCCTGTCGGCGCGCGCGCATCCGGAAATCCGTGATGTGGCCGACGACTTGCGCGACCGCATATTGGCGTTGGGCCGCGCGCATGACTTCGTGCGGCCGCACAGCTCGGAATCCCGCCCCGAAGGGGAGGAGAACACGCTCTGGGGTGTGCTGGATCAGATTTTCGCGCCTTATGGCTCGGTGACGGGCCGTCGCGTCCACCTGTCGGGCGAAGACATGCCGATCGACGATCGGTCGGCCACGCCGCTGGCGTTATTGTTCCACGAACTGGCGACCAACGCCGCCAAATATGGCGCGCTGTCGCTGCCCGGCGGCAACGTAAAGCTGGAAGTAACGCGTGAAGCCGACGCCGTTCGGATGGAATGGATCGAGCAGGGCGGCCCTTCCGTCTCTCCATCGACCGACAGCGGCTTTGGCACGAAATTGATGGCGCTAAGCGTCGAACGTCAACTCGGCGGCAAGATGGAGCGGATCTGGCTACCTGAGGGGCTGCGCCTCAGCCTCTGGATTCCATCGGGTTCCATGAGCCGCGCGGCGGCGGGAACGCGGTAAAGCCGGCGATGTCATGCGCGTGCGGCGCGGGTTCGTCCGCCGCCGCCAGACGCAGCGCTGCGGCAATGCTCTGCGCCCGAAACGGCTTGGCGATAACGCCCAGCGCCGCGACCGACGCTTCACCGATCTGTGCGGGATTGGCCGTCACATAGATAACGCGCATGCCGTGCTGGACAGCCAGCGCCATGCCGATGCTTGGGCCGGTCGGACCATCGCGCAGGTTGAGATCGACCAGAGCGATGTCGCAACCCTGCGCACCGGCGAGTGCGGCGGCGCGGTCGGCCGCAATCGCCCCGACTTCGAAACCCGCGTCCTGAACGATCTCCTCGATCTCCAGCGCCACGAAAATCTCATCTTCGACGATCAGAACCTTCTTCGACATGCCTTCGCTCGGATAGTGGACTTGAAGTAAATTTGGAGAATCAAAATGCCTGTTCCGGCTTTTGGTTCCGCCCCATTTCTCAGTTTTCCGTGTTGGTCCAAAGCGTTTCGAATCTTGTCCCATTCATCAACAGCACAGAGGCCGGATAGCCCGCACCATCGGCCTTCTTCGCGGTGTCCGTCGCCGCCTCGACGGCCTCCTCCTGAGTCGGGAAGGGACCGTAATATTTGTTGTCCAGATTGATCTTCCACACGCCTTCATGCGCGATGACGATATAGCGGGCGTGGGGCAGGGGCATGGTCGGGGCCTTCTTCTGGATATTATCGCTCCTTAACCCTGTCGGCACGCGAAAGGGAAGGGCGCACGCCTTGGCTCTTCCTGCGGCGCAGGGCATTCGTTACGGTGCGGACAAACGGGGGAGATGTTCCATGAGCGCGTCCGGCTATATTTCCGAACTGGGCTATACCCACGGCTTCTATTCGGAACTGGCCCCCGCCAACTTGCGGCTCGCCATGCTGTCGGCGGGCATCGACGTAACCATGCCGGCCGATCCTAGCTATCTGGAACTCGGCTTCGGCCAGGGGCTGACGCTCAACATCGTCGCGGCCACCAACAAGGGGCGCTATTGGGGCACGGATTTCAACCCGGCCCACGCCGCCAATGCCCGCGCGCTGGGCGAGATATCGGGCGCCGACGTGCGCATTCTGGACGACGCCTTCGACGAACTGGCCGCGCGCGCAGACCTGCCAGAATTCGACATCATCGCCCTGCACGGCATCTGGTCCTGGATATCCGACGCCAACCGCGCCGTCATCGTCGATATCGCCCGCCGAAAGCTGCGCCCCGGCGGCCTGTTCTACGTCAGCTACAACGTCACGCCCGGCTGGTCGCCGGCCATGCCCCTACGGCACCTGATGGTGGAATATTCCAGGGCGGAGGCGCGCGGCGAAATCATGCAGAAGGTGGACCAGTCGCTCGCCTTCGCGCAGCGCCTGGTCGACAGCGGCGCCAGCTATTTCGCCAACAACCCGGCGGTCGTCGGCCGGCTGGAGCGGCTCCACCAGCAGGACCGCCACTATCTGGCGCATGAGTTCTTCAACGAGGACTGGCACCCCATGCCCTTCTCGGTCGCGAGCAAGACGCTGGAGCCAGCCAAGCTCAGCTTCGCTGCGTCCGCCGGCCTCATCGACCATATCGCGCATCTCAACCTGTCACCCGACGCACAGGACCTGATCGACAGCCTGTCGGACGCGCGCCTGCGGGAAACGACCCGCGACTATTTCACCAACAGCCAGTTCCGCCGCGACATCTTCGTGAAGGGACCACGCCCACTCAGTCGAATTGATCGCGAAGCGGCGATCCGCGACGCTGCATTCCTGCTGATCCAGCATCCCGACGACGTGCCCGCCAAGGTGCTGGGGTCACTGGGTGAGGCGGACATGCGGCCGGAAATTTTCGGCCCGGTCATCGCAGCGCTGGACGTCGCCGACGCGGGCCTCTCGGTTGGCGCGATCTGCGCGGCGTCCGGCTGCGCGGACCTCTCGCTCGACCAGATATGGGAAGCCGTTCTCGTACTCTCCGCCATTGGCAGCGTTGCGGCCTTGCCAACGCATGCGCCCGATGCCGAAGCAGCAGGCCGGGCAGGGCGGCTCAATCGGGAACTCTGCCGCCGCGCCGCCGCATCTGGAGAGATCGGGTTTCTCGCCTCTCCGGTAACAGGCGGGGCCTTGAGCGTGGGGCGGATCAGCCAGATGTTCCTGCACGCGCATGCTTTGGGCGAGGAGCCGGTCGACTATGTCTGGTCCACGCTAAGCGGCTTGGGCGAACGCATGATCCGCGATGGCGAGATATTGCAGGACGATAGCGAAAATCTGGCATTTCTGCGCGACATGCACGAACGCTTCGAAACGCGCGAACTGCCGATATTGCGCCGGGTCGGGATCGCCGGCTGACGCCTTACGTCTTCAGCATGTCCAGCCCAGCATTATAGTCGTGCCACGCCATGATCGCCGCAGCGCCGCGATGCGGCCGCCAGCCCTCCGCGACCTGGCGGGTCAGCTTTTCGCTCGGCCGTTCCGCCATGCCCAGCATGCGGCCGATGGCGATCTGCACCGCCAGGTCGCCGGCGGGCCACATATCCGGGCGCCCTTCCGCGAACAGCAGATAGATTTCCGCCGACCAGCGACCGATTCCCTTGATCCGCACCAGCTCTGCGATCGCCTCTTCGTCATCGGCGGGCAGCGCGTGCAGGTCCAGCGCGCCGCTCGTCACCAGTTCGGCCAGGCTGCGGGCATAGCCCTGTTTCTGCCGCGACAGGCCGCAGGCGCGCAGCGCGTCATAGTCACGCATCAGTAAGGTCTCGGGCGCACAGCCCACGCCCAGCTCCGCCTCCAGCTTGCGCCACACCGCCGCCGCCGCCGCCACGCTGACCTGCTGACCCACGATCGTGCGCAGCAGCGTTTCATACCCCGGCTCCCGCACGCGCGGTTCGGGATAGCCCACCCGGCCGATCGCGGCGGCAAAGCCGGGTTCCAGCGCGGCAATGGCATCCAGGCTCTCGCGCAATGCCGTGGCGGTCGATACCATCGTTGGAAGCCTCGCTATTGATTTCCCGGCCCCTCCGCCTATTGAGCGGTCTGGGAAGAATTTAGGGGAATTGCGTACATGGCGAAACTGATTGTGGTCAACCGCGACGGATCGGAAACCAGCGTCGAGGCCGGAGCCGGCCTGTCGGTGATGGAGATCATTCGCGACAATGGCTTTGACGAACTGCTGGCGCTGTGCGGCGGCTGCTGCTCTTGCGCCACCTGTCATGTCTTTGTGGACCCGGCCTTCGCCGACAAGCTGCCAGCCGTCAGCGAGGATGAGAACGATCTGCTCGACAGCTCCGATCATCGCAACGAGACCAGCCGCCTGTCTTGCCAGCTGGCGATGACCGAAGAACTGGACGGCCTGCGCGTCACCATCGCGCCGGAAGACTGATCGCGCTCCCGGAAAGCGGGAACGGGAATCAACAGGGCCGCAGGCGATTCGAGGAGATCGCCTGCGGCCCTATTATTTGAACCGCAGCGTCGCCGCCGGCGCTTCGCTGGTGGACGAGGTGATCGTCCAGACGATGCGTTTGCCCTGGGGCACGTCCTGCGCGCCGCCTTCCTCGTTCTGGCTGACGATTTCCGCGTCGGTGGTCAGCGTGAAGCTGCCGTCCATCGCCTGCGCCGTGGCGCTGTCGATCATGCCCATGCCGCCCGCGCCCTGGCTCTTGTCGAAACTGTTGGCAAAGCCCGGCGCCTTGACGCGCACCCGGTCCTCGCCCCGCATCTCCACCGCGATGAATGGCAGCACGATCTGCGCGTCGATGTTGAACGGAAAGATGAAAGCGTGGGTCAGCGTGCCGCTGATCGCATAGTCGATCTCGAACTTGCCGTCGCCGACATAGCGAGCCGACCTAAAACCCTTCTCCTTCGCCAGCGCGGCCGCCACCTCGTTCATCTTCTTCGGATCGAACTTGGAGCCGCTGTCGAAGCGTTCCTCGCTGCCGGCTTTCCCGTCGTCCTGCCACAGCAGCGCGGTCATCGGCGCGGCCTCGTCATCGCCGCCATAGGACTGGCTGTCGAAGGACTGCTCCTCCGCCCCGCCGCCCGTAACACCGCCATTCGGCCCGCTGTCCGACGCAATCACCTCGCCCTTGTAGGTAAAGGTGAAGCTGCGGTCGGCGCGGATGTCCATGGTCGACACAAACTTGCCCGGCGTCACCAGGCAGGCGGAGAGCAGCAGGGTCGCCGCCAGGCCCATGGCGGCGCGCAGCAGGACAGTCATGACGAACCCCCGTTCGTTGCCGCCCTTTGCGCCGCTACCGGCTGGCGGCGGCGTAAAGGGCAATCGCCGCAGCATTGGAGACGTTCAGGCTCTCCATGCGCGGACTGATCGGCAGCTTAGCCAATATGTCGCAATGCGCCATGCTATTCTGCCTCAGCCCGTCGCCTTCCGCGCCCAGCACCAGCGCAACTCGCGACTCGCCGATCGCCTCGCCAAGCGTCGTCGTCGCCTCACCGGCCAGACCGATGCGCCAGTAATTGGCCTCCGCAATCTCGTCGAGCGCCCGCGCCAGGTTCACCACCCGCACCCAGGGCACGATTTCCAGCGCTCCCGACGCCGACCGCGCCAGTACGCCTGATTCGGGCGGCGCATGCCGGTCCTGCGTGACGATGCACAAAGCGTCGAACGCGGCCGCCGAACGCAGGATCGCGCCGACATTATGCGGGTCCGTAACCTGATCGAGCACCAGCACCGTGCGCTTGTCGTCCTGCCCCGCCTCCAGCGCGTCGCCCAGCCACACATCCTCCAGCGGCTCCACCTCCGCCACGATGCCCTGATGCGGCGCGTCGGACGGCACCATGCGGCCAAGATCGGCGACATCGGCATAAACGATGGGCAGCACCGGCGGCAGATCGAGCGCGCCGATCGCTTCGCGCGTGCCCCATATCTTGCGCACGGTGCGCTCCGGATTGGCCAGTGCGGCCGTCACGGCATGGCGTCCGTAGAAGCGTGGGAAATTGCCTTTCGGCGTCGAGGAGCGGTGACCTTTTTTCATGACGCGCTCATTTCACGACCGGCATTGACAGGCAAGCCCGCTTTCGCCAATAGGCGCCCTCCAGCCGCACCGGGCCTTCCCGGTTACGCGGTCAGGGCACGGACAGGTGGCCGAGTGGTTAAAGGCAGCAGACTGTAAATCTGCCCGGGTTTCCCGTACGCTGGTTCGAATCCAGCCCTGTCCACCATGCCCTTGAGGGCCTTCCAGCAAAGTAGCCGCACTGGCCTGCAACCTTTTCCGAAAGGGGGAGGAAGCGGTGGTGCAGGCCAGCGCGGCGGGGATGCGCAGGGGCGCATCCCGAACCGATGAAACGGTCAGATGGCGATCGGCGCGCGGCTCAGGCTGCGATAGGCCATCAGCCAGGTGAGGGCGGCGTTCGCCGATACGAAGACTTCGTTGAAGCTGGGATTGACGGTGCGGCGCATCTGCATCTTCGCCAGACATGATCCCACCACCACAGCGATGCGGTCGCCGGGGCGATAGAGATCGTCGGTATTGGCCTTGATCCGCTCCGCCGTGGCGGCCGGCTGCACGTCGGATCCCGACAGGTCCACGAGCACCAGCACGTCGTCGCCCCGATCGCGGATCGCATCGATATGCGCGCGCAACTCCACGAAATGCGCGTCGACATAGGCCGGCGTCCACACGCCGGTGCCGATCACCCGGACGATCCCCATCAGGTCGTCCGGCGCAGTGGTGATTACGCCGCCAGTCATATGCGAAAACCCCTTCGTTTTTGCCGATGACTGACCCTTGCGATCCGCTGGTTACCGAAAAGTAAATGCGCCTGAACCACCGTCTCCCGGCTCGACCAATGTCTAACGCCTGCGGAAAAGCGCCTACACAACGACCAGGAAATCGCTCGCGCTCAGCGCCAGCCCGGCGGTCACCTGCGCGAAGGGAAGGGCGGCGATCGGTCCTGATCCGTCCGCGTCATAGCTGATGACTCCATTGGCGCTGTTGTAGAGAATGCGATCGCTGGCGTCGGGGGATGCTGCTGATCCGAAGGCGTAATTAGGCAATGTCCCGATCGGCCCGACCGCGGCATAATAGCTGCGGTCAATCGCGATCTTGTCGATGCCGATCTCGAAATCAGTGATGCGGTCGAGATTGGCCGCACCGGGCGCGCCGGTCATCAGAAACTGATCCGCGCCGCCCTTGCCGGTCAATATATCCTTGCCCAATCTTCCTTCGATCACATTGCCCGCATCATTGCCGACGATGACGTTGTCGAAGGCGTTGCCATGGCCCTCGATACTGTCGGCCCCCAGCAGCGTCAGCCGTTCGATATACTGGTCGCGCAGCGAGTAGCTGACGGTCGATCGCACCTCGTCCGTCCCTTCATTCGCCAGTTCGAACAGCAGGTCGTTCACGCTGTCGACGTAGAAGATGTCGTCGCCCAGACCGCCGGTCATCCGGTCGTCGCCCGCGCCGCCGTTCAGCATGTCATTGCCACTGCGCCCGTCGAGCCGGTCGTTTGCTGCGCCGCCGCTCAATATGTTCGCGCTGCTGTTGCCGAATATCTGGTCGGCGCGATTGCCGCCCTCCACATTCTCGATTGAAAAGAACAGATCGCCCGCCGCATCGCCGGTGTTGAGTGCGCTGTTCTGCATGTCGACATAAATCATGCTGTTGGAAACGGTATAGCTCGCTGTGTCGAGGCCCGCGCCGCCATAAAGTTCGTCCGCTCCGCTGCCGCCGTTCAATATGTCGTCATAGGCGCTGCCCTTCAGGATGTCGTCGCCGCTCCCGCCATAGACGACGCCGTCCATGACGCCCGCCTGGCTCTCGAACCGATCATTGCCCGATCCCAGCCGGACGTCGCCCTGGATCGTCCCCGTGTTCGTGACGATGTCGATCTCCGACCCCATATCCAGCGCATTGCTGGTGCCGCTGATCGTGCCCGAATTGCGGATGGTGGCCGTCAGCGCCGGATTGCCGGACGAATAGGAGAGGCCGGTGCTGGCCATGATCGTACCGCTGTTGATCAGGCTGCTGTTCAGCGCGGTCATCGACAGGTCGATACCGATGGTGCCGGCGATGAACCCTGCGTTGCGGATGGCGGCGCTGCCGATCATCTCGATCGCCGTATTGGGCGACGTCACGGAACTGGACGCCAGCATGCGGATCACATTGGCGCCTTCCTGCGCATAGATGCCGCCGCTATAGCCGAAGACGTCGCCGCCGATCGTGAGGTCGATATAAGCCACCGAATAAATGCCCAGGGCGCCATTCCCCTCCGCCGCGACCAGCGCGCCGGGTGCGATGTAAATCGGCTGCGCGCCGTCATCGATGGCGTTGTCGCTGGGATCGGTGGTGACGATGTCGGTATAGACGACCAGAGTCATGACGGTCCTTCCACTGCAATGAACGATGGATGCGACCGCTTTTCTTTGGTGTCAGCCTATACGGGAAGCGCAGCGATGCCCAGAGCCTGCCCCCATCCCATTTTCACGTTACGCCACGATCAGAAAATCGCTCGCGCTCAGCGCCAGTCCCGCCGTCACCTGCGCGAAAGCCAAGGGAACTGCGGCCGCGCCCGATCCATCGGCGTCGTAATAGAGAATGCCAGTCGACGCATTGTAGAGAATCCGGTCGCTGGCGTCGATCGTGTCGCCGATGACCTTGAAGGCCGCTGGCGCCAGGTCGCCCAGCGCGCCGATCTGCGCATAATAGCTCTTGTCGATCACGATCTTGTCGACAGTCGGAGCAAAGTCTGTGATCCGGTCCATATTGGCCGCGCCGGGCGCGCCGGTCATGACGAACTGGTCGGCGCCGCTCTTGCCGGTCAGGATATCCTTGCCCAGCCGTCCTTCCAGCACATTGGCCGCGTCATTTCCGACGATGATATTGTCATAGGCGTTGCCGGTGGCGTTGATCGCGGCGCTGCCCAACAAGGTCAGCTTCTCGACATACTGATTTTGCAGCGAATAGCTGATCGTCGAGCGGACCTCGTCATTGCCCTGGTTGAACGCCTCGATCACGACGTCTGCGATATTGTCGACGTAGAATATGTCGTTGCCCGCGCCGCCGGTCATGCGGTCCGCGCCAAATCCGCCGTCCAGCACGTCATTGCCGCCACGGCCGTCGAGCCGGTCATCGCCGCCGCGGCCGTCGATCCTGTTGCCAATGGCGTCACCGAAAATCTGGTCGACGAAGCTGGAGCCGGTAATATTTTCCATCGACGTCCAGATGTCGCCCGCCGCGTCGCCGGTGTTGAGCGCGCCATTCTGCAGGTCGAAATAGACCCCGTTGCCGCCATTGTAGCTGATTGTGTCGGACCCGGCGCCGCCGTGCATCTCGTCCGCGCCCGCGCCGCCGTTCAGAACGTCGTCGAAGGCGCTGCCGATCAATATGTCATCGCCCGCCTGGCCACTGACCTCGCTGTCGACAATACCCGCCTGGCTGTCGAAATAATCGTCGCCGGAACCCATATAGACATTGCCCAACAGGGCGCCGCTGTTGATGACGGTATCCCCGCCCGCACTGAGCAGCAGCGCGTTGCTGGAACCACTGATGGTTCCTGAATTGCGGATCGTCGTCTCCGCATTGGCGTTGCTCGGGCTCAGGGTGATGCCCGTACCGCCCATGATCGTGCCGCTGTTGGTGATGGTGAAACGCGTGCCGGCGTAGCCGCCGCCGATACCCACCGATCCACCGATGAAGCCGTCATTGCGGATCGTCCCGTCGCCAGACAGCAGCACGGCGTAGGAATCGGACGAGATTGATCCGCCCGTGTTGACGCGGATATTGGCCGTGCCATCGGCGCCGTAGACGCCGCTGCCGGTGCCGTAAATCTCCCCGGCGACCGTCAGCTGGATATAGGATGGCGAATAGACGCCATAGGCGTTGAACCCCTGCGCGGCGACCAGCACGCCGGCGGCGACATAGACGCTCTGATTGCCATTATCGATGGCATGATCGCTATTGGCGGTGGTGATGATATCGGTGCTGACGACAAGAGGCACGGGCAGTCCTTTCCGGAACGATCCAGAGGGGGAAGGAAAGCGACCTTTTGTCTTTGTTCGATAATTTTAGCGTGCCTGCGGGGCGATGCCCATAACGGTGCATCGCGCCCACGGACCGTTTCGGCACGCCCTGACCGTCTTGGCAACGCAAGCGCAACGAAAATCACCAGCGGAACGTTCGCGGTTATCCCCTGTTCATCATCCGGTGGTTACGCCCTTTACACCTATGCCATTCGACCGACGCACCCTCCTGAACGGCGCTCTTGCCGGCCTGCTGACCTTCAACCTTCCTCGCCGCGCCTTCGCCGCAGACGAAGTGGCGCGCGTCGATGACCTGATCGGCCGCATGACGCTGGAGGAGAAGGCGGGCCAGATGACCTGCCTTGCCGACAGTTTCCGGCCGTTCAATCCGCCCAATCCCACGGTCGGCATTCAGGACGAAAAGCGCCTGTCGGAAGAAGTGCGCAAGGGCCGCGTCGGCTGTCTGTTCAACGGCATCGGCGTCGCCGGCGCGCGCCGCGCGCAGGAAATCGCGGTCAAGGAAAGCCGGCTCGGCATTCCGCTGCTGTTCGCAGGCGACGTGATCCACGGTCTCAAGACCATCTTCCCCGTGCCGCTCGCAGAAGCCGCCGCGTTCGATCCCGCCCTCGCCGAAAAGACCGCCCGCGCCGCTGCGGAGGAGGCCACCGCCGCCGGCCTGCACCTGACCTTCGCGCCGATGGTCGATGTCGCCCGCGACCAGCGCTGGGGCCGGGTGGTGGAGGGGGCAGGGGAGGACGTGTATCTCGGTCGCCTGCTCGCCGCCGCTCGCGTGCGCGGCTTCCAGGGCCGCAACCTGCGCCGCCCCGACAGCCTGCTCGCCTGCCCGAAGCATTTCGCCGCCTATGGCGCGGTGGCGGCGGGCATGGAATATGGCAGCGTCGACATCTCCGAAGCGACCTTGCGCGAAACCCATCTGCCGCCTTTTGGTTCGGCTTTCGCGGCCGGCGCGCTCACCACCATGGCGGCGTTCAGTGAGATCAACGGCGTGCCCGCCACCGCCGATCGCGACCTGTTGACCGACCTGCTGCGCGGTGAAATGCAATTTCGTGGCTTCGTCTTCTCGGACTACACCGCCGACGAGGAACTGATCGCCCATGGCTATGCGCAGGACGAGCGCGACGCCGCCCGTCTCGCGATCCTGGCCGGGGTCGACATGTCGATGCAGTCGGGCCTCTACATCCGCTATGTGCCCGATCTGGTGAAAAGCGGCGCGGTGTCCGAAGCGGCGATCGACGTCGCCGTCCGCCGCATCCTCTACGTCAAGACCGCGATCGGCCTGCTCGACGATCCCTGGCGCTCACTCGACGAGGACGCGGAAAAGGCGCGCGTCTACACGCCAGCCCATCGCGCCCTCGCGCGAGATGCTGCCGCGCGCTCCTGCGTCCTGCTCCAGAATGACGGCACGCTTCCGCTCGACCCGACCAAGCGCCAGAAGATCGCCCTGATCGGCCCCTTCGGCGAGGATCGCGCCAATCTTTACGGCCCCTGGGCCTTTTACGGTGACCCGGACAAGGGCGTGGACATCGCCGCCGGCCTGCGCGCCGCCATGCCCGATCCGGCCTTGCTCAGCGTCACCCAGGGCTGCGGCGTGCGCGATCATGTCGCGGGCGGCATCGAAGCCGCCGTCGCCGCCGCAAAGGCCGCTGACATCGTCATCCTCGCCATCGGCGAATCGCAGGACATGTCCGGCGAAGCGCAGTCCCGCACCGTCATCGAACTGCCCCCCGCCCAACAGAAACTCGCGGAGGAGATCGCCGCCACCGGCAAGCCCGTGATCGTGCTCCTCCGCCACGGCCGCGCGCTCGCCTTGCACGACGCCGTCGCCAATGCGCAGGCCATCCTCGCCACCTGGTTCCTGGGATCGGAAGCCGGCAACGCCATCGCCGACCTGCTCTTCGGCAAGGCCGATCCGTCGGGTAAACTCCCGGTCAGCTTCCCATGGGAATCGGGCCAGCAGCCCTTCTACTACGACCGCAAATCGACCGGCCGCCCGGTCACCGACAATGGCGGCGCGGAATACAAGGCCCGCTTCGCCACCACCGACAACAGCGCCCGCTACGCCTTCGGCCATGGCCTCAGCTACACCAAGTTCGTGCTGGATGAGTTGAAGCTCTCCGACCCGGCCCTGCGCTGGAACAACGCCATTTCCATCGCAGTGAAGGTAACGAATGCCGGCAAGCGCGCCGGCAGCGAAGTCGTGCAACTCTACATCCGCGACAAGGTCGCCACCCGCACCCGCCCGATCCGAGAATTGAAGCGCATCGAGCGCGTCACACTTGATTCCGGCGAGAGCAAGACCGTGAGGTTCTCGCTCACCCGCACCGATCTGGAGTTCATCGGCGCTGGCAACCGCACCATCGCCGAACCGGGCGACTTCGACCTGTGGGTCGGGCAATCCTCGGTCGGCGGCCTGCACACCACTTTCACGCTCTATGCGGAGGGCGTGGAGGCGACCTCCTGATAAGCGCTGTCCTACAGCCCGCCAACTATGCCATCACGGTCCGCGACAGGCTCTTTCCCATCGTCTTTCACGCTGCGCGACAGGCCCTGTCGCCATCCAAAACCGTGTCCGCCCTAACTTGACTTAGATTGACATTTCCTACCGAAAATCGCGTCAATTTAGTCAATTTAACGGCGTTTCGGCCTTCTCTCTATCCGAACAGATAGGCGTGGATCGGGTTCTTCGGATCGATCAGCATCTTGGCCGTCAGCGCCAGCGACATGATGATCAGCAACGGCTTGATCAGCTTCGACCCGAACCGCATGCCCAGATGCGACCCGATCTGCCCACCCGCGATACTGCCCACCGCCATCGCCAGTCCCGCGACCCACAGCACATGCCCGCCCGCGATCATCGTCAGCAGCCCGGCGATGTTGCTCGCGAAATTCGCGGCCTTGGCATGCGCCGTCGCCCGCACGAGGCTGAGGCCCCCCAGCGCCAGGAAGATCGTCGCGTAAAACGCCCCCGCGCCCGGCCCGAAAAAGCCGTCATAAAAGCCGACAATGCCGATCAACAGGCTCAGCGCGGCGATTCCCACTCGCTGCCGCTGATCGAGATCGCCCGCCTTGGGCGAGAACATGTAATAGGCCGCTATGCTGATCAGCAGCACCGGCATCAGCCCGGCCAATATCTGCGGATTGACCCGCTGGATCAGCCACGCCCCGCCGATCGACCCCAAAAACGCCGCGATCACCGGCCAGCGATAGACGCGCAGGTTCATATGCCCCGCCCGCGCATAGGCGATGCACGCGCCAAAAGTGCCGAAGCTTGATTGCAGCTTGTTGGTCGCCACCGCCGCGACCGGCGGTATCCCCACCGCCATCAACGCGGGCAGGCTGATCAGGCCGCCACCGCCTGCCATGGCGTCGATCGCGGCCGCAATAAATGCAGCCGCCACCAGAAAGGCGATGGTCTCAGGCGTAAGGATCACAGGAAATTCCGGGCGTTGACTGACAGGCGAAACGAACCTGCCGCGCCTTCCCTCAATAAGCGCGCGCTACCGCGAACTCGACCGCTTCGGTAAGGGCCGACTTGGCCCGACCGGCATCGAACATGCCCAGCGCATCGATCGCCCGCTGGCCATAATGCCTGGCCCGCGCCAGCGTATCGGCGATGGCGCTGGTCTTGTGCAGCAGGGTCCGGGCATGGGCCAGGTCTTCGTCGGACACCCGCTCACCGCTGATCGCCGCCTTCCAGAAGACACGGTCTTCGTCGCTGCCGCGCGCATAGGCCAGGATCACCGGCAGCGTCACCTTGCCGTCCCGGAAATCATCGCCCGCATCCTTGCCCATCGTCGCGCCGTCCGACTCATAGTCGATCGCATCGTCGATCAGCTGGAACGCGATGCCCAGATTGCGGCCATAGACGTCGAGCGCCATCTCCTCCGTCTCGTCGCGTCCCGCCACCACCGCCGACACGCGGCAGGCGGCGGCGAACAGGGCGGCGGTCTTGGCGACGATGATGTCGAGATACTGCTCCTCGCTGGTCTCTATCCGGCGCTGCGCGGTCAACTGATTGACCTCGCCCTCCGCGATCACCGCCGACGCCCCGGACAGGATTTTCAGGGCCTTGAGAGACTCGGCCTCGACCATCAACTCGAACGAGCGCGAGAACAGGAAGTCGCCCACCAGCACGCTGGCGCTGTTGCCCCAGATGATGTTGGCGGTCTTGCGGCCCCGGCGCAGCCCTGATCCATCGACGACATCGTCGTGCAGCAGCGTCGCGGTGTGGATGAACTCGACCGCAGCGGCCAGCTTGTAGTGCCGGTTGCCCGCATAGCCCACCAGATCGGCGCAGGCCAGGGTCAGCATCGGCCGCATCCGCTTGCCGCCGCCGGCGATCAGATGGCCGGCCAGTTCCGGGATCAGGTGAATGCGCGATTGCAGTCGATCCAGGATCGCCGCGTTGACATGGTTCATGCCGTCGGCGACCAGCGCCATCATCGGCGCCAGCGACGGCGCGCCCTTGGTCTTGGCATTGATGGGGTGGACGTTGCCGGAAGCCGATGCAGTCATGCCGGCCCATGTGGCGAGGCAAAATGCGGAAGGCAAGCGGAATAGCTTGCGCAAGCGGCCAGATGCCGCAAAAAGCCCGCGATCAACCGGAGGAACCCATGGACGACCGCCTGCAACGCTATCGCGAGAGCATCGACAATATCGACGCGGCGCTGGTGTTCATGCTGGCCGAGCGGTTCAAGATCACCCAGGCGGTGGGCCGCTACAAGGCCGAACACACCTTGCCGCCGGCCGATCCGGGCCGCGAGGAGCGCCAGATCGCCCGCCTGCGCCAACTCGCCGCCGACGCGCATCTCGACCCCGACTTCACCGAAAAATTCCTGCGCTTCATCATCGACGAAGTGATCCGCCACCATGAGCGGTTGCGCGAAGGCTCGTAGAGCCTAGCGTATGTGACAGGAACCGTTCGCCCTTTTGAGGGCGAACGGCTGCCAATGTCACCCCGCCAATAAGCGTCAAAAGCGCGCTTCCAGCAGCAGGCCCAGGACACGCGGCTCGCCCAGAAGCCCCTGCCTGCGGGCGCCGTTCATATATTGATAGTCGAAATAGCGCTTGTTGAACAAATTGGTCCCGGTGACGAACACGCCGAAATTATCGTTCTGCCAGCCGATCTTGGCGTTCGCGATTACGCGGGCCTTCAACTCGCGCCCGTCGAACTGCTCCAGATTCTGATAGGCGGCCGAGCGATAATTGGCGTTGAGGTTGACGAACCAGCCCTCCGGCGCCTCCCAGGTGCCGCCGGCCGCCAGGGTCCAGCGCGGGGCGCCGGAAAATTCGGCCCCGGAATAGTCGGTCGTGTCGATGACGAACTTTTTGAACTTGGTGTTGCTGTAGCCTGCCGAAGCATAGACCGTGACGTTTCGGTTGGGCTGGTAACGGCTCTCGATCTCGAACCCGTAGACGCGGGATGTCCCGGCGTTGACCGTCAGATAATTATAGGTCTGGCGCGGCGGCGGATAATAGATGACCTGCTGGTCCGTCCAATCGATGTAGAAGGCGTTGGCGTTGAGTGACAGCTTGCGATCCAGCCACAGACTGCGGAACGCGATCTCGTAGTTCCAGGTGAATTCGGGATCATAGGTATAGAGCTGCCCCATCCCCGGATTGACGCCGCTGCCGCCCGATCGATAGCCGCGCTGGATGGTCGCGCTCAGCGATGCGTCGGGCGTAAACTCATAGGTCACGCCGCCCTTGGGCAGGAAGGCGCGGAAACGGGTCTTCGCCGCCGGTGACGAGGAATTGGCCTGGGCCACGAAGCCGCCGATCAGGCCGTTGATCGCGGCGATGGTCCCGTCCAGCCCGACGGCGCTATAGTCCGCCGGGTTCGGCAGGGTGGTGACCAGCGTGACGATATTGTTGTTCGCGCGGCTCTGATTCTCCTGATCCCAGCGGAAACCGGCGCGCAGTTTCAGGCCGGGCGCTGCTTCCCAAGTCGCATCGCCAAATAGCGCCATCGCCTTGACCACTTGCGGGTAGAATTGAAGGGTGTCGACATAAAGGTCCGACGGATAGATCGCGCCGAGCGCGGCCGGCAGGCCAAGATCGTCGACCGGGCTGAGCGAGAAGGTGCTGTAGCTGCGGTCATGCTTGTTGGAGAGGTGCGAGTAATAGACCCCGATCAGCGCGCTCAGGCTGTCGGTGTTCAGGTTCAGCCGGGTTTCCTGCGTGAAGGTCTTCTGGTCCTTGCTCTGGCCGCCATAGGACTGATCGACGGGCAGGTTGTCGCCGTCATAGGTGATGCTGTTCCTGATCCGGCTGAACGTGGTGATCGACGTCAGCGCGAGATGCTGGCTGATGTCATAGCTCGCCTCCAATGTCCCGAAATCGCTCTTGTAGACGTCGGACGCGCGGCGGTTGCTCAGGATCGTGCGATTTTCCCAGCTATCCGGGACATCGGTGAACGAGTAATTTTCTCCATTTTCATGCTTGTCATGGAAATAGGTGCCGACGATCCGCAGGCCGGGAATCGCTTTCGGCGTCACCAGCAGCTTGGCGCGGATATTGTCGCCGTCGCGGCGGTTGACCCGATCGTCGTTCAGCGTCGGGTTCCGGGTCAACCCGTCGGTGCGGCTATGTTCGCCCGAAATGCGAAAGGCGACTTCGTCCGCAATGATCGGCCCGCCGACCGCCACGGCAAAGCGGCGCGAATCGATCTCGTTGGTGACGATCGCGCGCGCGCGACCCGACCATTCGAAAGTCGGATCGGTGGTGCGCAGGATGATCGATCCGGCCAGGGCATTGCGCCCCTGAAGCGTGGACTGCGGCCCCCGCAGCACCTCGATCTGGGCAAGGTCCCACAGGTCGAGCGGGCCGGCCAGCGCTTCGCGGGGCAGGGGTGATCCGTCAAGATAGACGGTGGCCAGATCGCCGGTGCCTACGCCGGTTATATTGCTGTTGGAAATGCCGCGAATATTGAAGCCGCTATTGCCGAACGTAGCGGTCAGGTTCGCGGTGCGGGCGATGACGTCATAGACGTTCAGCAGATTTTCCTGCTCGATATCGACGGCGGTGACCACGCGGATGCTGGTGATCGTATCCTGAAGGGAGCGGTTGGCCTTTTCCCCCGTCACGATGATTTCGTCGAGCGCCACCGCCTGATCGGCCGGCCCCGCCGGCGCGTTATCAGCGGCATGCGCCGTGGCGGTGGCGGCGCCGAATGCGATCGACGCCATGACGATGGCGCGCAGGTTGCTGTGCATGATTGTTTCCCCCTTGTTGCCCGGCGACTAAGTGAGAAGGCTATTGCGAGTCAATCGCATTCTTAATAAGGGCATTGCAGGGGGACTTATGCTCGTCATCATTTTTGGCCCGGCCTTGTCGCTGGCGGGCGTCTTCGCCGCCTATCGCGGATGGCGAACCGGATCGCGGCGGATGCTTTGCCTGGCGATCGCCTTGTGGGCGGCGGCGTCGGCAGTCTGGATCATCGGATTCGGAGCGGAAATCGGCACGGCGCTGGCGCTGGAGACGGCCGCCCTGATCGCCTTCGGCTTTATTCTGACGCGCATCGAGCGGAGAAAGGCGCGGGCGGGCAAGGACAGGATCGCGCCGCTGGCCGCACCCGTTCCCGGGCGGCGCTGGCGCGGTGTAATCCGCACCTTGACCGCCAGTCTGCTGGGCCTGGTCGCCGCGCTGGGCATAGGCGTGGCGACCGCGATCGCAGCGCCGATGGTCGAACAGACGCGACTGATACTCGCCGGGTTGATCGTGCCTTCCTTATGGGCGGGGGCGATCGTCTGGGCGGTCGCGTCGCCGCGGCCGGGACGGGTCGCGCTGATATTGGCCGCCGCCGGAGCCATCGGCTTCGCCATCGCTTTCCTGCCGCACGGATGAACATCATGCTCAAGCCTTCCCGCGCCTTTTCTGCGGCCCTGCTGGGCGCGCATAGCATGATCGGCATCCTGTTCTGCGCGGCGCTCTACCTCGTTTGCGTCAGCGGGACTCTGTCAGTTCTGCTGGACGAATTCACCGTCTGGGAGCGGCCCGACACGCCGCGCGTGACGGAGGTGACGGCAAAGCGTCTGGCGGAGATCACGGTCGATGCCTACGCTCATGCCAAGGCGGCCGGCCTCGACCATGATATCTTTATCGTGACGCCCAGTTCCACGCTTCCCCAGTTGACGGTCACCGCCTTCAAGGACGACCGGCATCGCGAATGGGTAGCGGACGCCGATGGTCGGCTGTCGGACCGGCCGGAAACGCCCTGGACCGAGTTTCTGCGCGAACATCATTATAACCTGCATCTTCCCGCGCCCTATGGCGCCTATCTGGTCGGGATCATCGGCACGATCCTGCTCGGCAGCCTTGGGTCCGGCCTGCTCGCGCATCGTCGCTTGTTCAAGGACGCCTTTCGCCTGCGCTGGGGCGGGTCACCGCGCCTCGCCAATGCCGATCTGCACAATCGCATCGGCATATGGGCGCTGCCCTTTCATCTGATCGTCAGCCTGACCGGGTCGCTGCTGGGTCTGGCCGGACTCATCATCGGCGTGCTCGCGCTGATCGCCTATCAGGGCGATCAGGAAAAGGCGATCGGTGCGCTCCTTGGCCCAATGGCGACCGAGGACAGCAGGCCCGCGCCGCTGCCTGACATCCTGCCCATGATCGCCACGATCGAAGCGCAGGCGCCCGGATCGCCGGTCAGCTATGTCCGGTTCGACCATGTCGGCACGGCAGGGCAGATCGTCCAGATCGCCACCGGAGCGCCCGATCATCTGTCCCGGTCGGAAGGGTGGACCTTCGCGCCGAACGGCAAGCTGCTGGCAAAGGCGGGATTCACCGACGGCAGCGTCGGCATGCGCATCTATGGCATGGTCCAGCCGCTGCATTTCGGCACCTATGGCGGTATCTGGATCAAGCTCATCTATGTGGCGCTGGGCGTCGGCCTGTGCGCGATCATTGCGACGGGCGTGAACATCTGGCTGATCCGTCGCCGCGAGCAGGGCCGCCCCGCGCCGTATCGCGAGCGCATCTGGGCTGCGTTCATATGGGGACAGATAACCGCCTATGCGGCGTCCGCTATGGCCGCGCTGATGGGATTGTCGCCGCTGGCGATCTATTGGGCCGTGGTGCTCGTTACGGCCGCAGCGGCCTCGCTGCTGCCATCCCGGGGGGCTGCCGAAATCTGGTCGAAACGACTGGCGGCGGTCAGTGTGGGACTGCTGCTTGTGGTTGCGCTGTCGGTTCGGCTCTGATCCGAGCCTGAAGCAGGGCAGAGGCCGACCTGACCCGAAGCCTGGTCTGCAAGTCATTTGAATATATGGGGAAAATGGTGGACACACTTGGGCTCGAACCAAGGACCCGCTGATTAAGAGTCAGCTGCTCTACCAACTGAGCTATGTGTCCTCCGTCTCCGGAGCGGCGATGGCTGGTGGCCAGCGCCGGCTGGAGGCGCGCGATTAGCATCATCAGCAGATCATGCAAACATAAAATGCAGCCTTGCCGATATTTTTCTCCGCGCGCCGCCTCAGCCCCAGTTTCGACTGCCCGCGCCGCGCTTGGTGGAGCGATCGATCGCCATGATGATCCCCACGCACAGCATCACCGTCAGCATCGACGATCCGCCATAGGACATGAAGGGCAGGGGGATGCCCACCACTGGCGCCAGGCCCATGACCATCATCAGGTTGATGGCGACGTAGAAGAAGATCGTGGTGGTGAGGCCCGCCGCCGTCAGCCGCGCGAACTTGTCGGGCGTGCGCTGCGACACGCGAATGCCCCAGCGGAACAGCAGCAGGAAGCCGCCGATCAGCAGGCAGCCGCCCAGCAGGCCCCATTCTTCCGCCATGGTCGCGAATACGAAATCGGTATGCCCTTCGGGAAGATAGTCGAGATGGCTCTGCGTGCCTTGCAGGAAGCCCTTGCCGGTCAGGCCGCCGGAGCCGATCGCAATCTTCGACTGGCTGATATGATAGCCCGCGCCCAGCGGATCGCTTTCCGGGTCCATGAAGATCAGCACCCGCTTCTGCTGATAGTCATGCAGGAAGCTGAACGCGATCGGCACCAGAGCCGCGCCCGCCAGACCCGTGCCGATGAACAGACGCAGCGGCAGGCCGGCCAGGAACATCACCGTCACGCCGCCCGCCGCGACCATCGTCGCGGTGCCCAGGTCCGGCTGGATCAGCACCAGCGACCAGGGCACGCCGATCAGCAGCAAAGCCGGCCAGATCGCGCGCCAACTGCGGATGTCGCCCACCGGCAGCAGCGCATAGAAGCGCGCGATCGTCAGGACGATGATCGGCTTCATGAACTCGGACGGCTGCAACTGCATGAAGCCCAGATTGATCCAGCGCTGGCTGCCGCCGGCCACACCACCGATCAGCTCGACAAGAACCAGCGCAGCCAGCACGGCGGCGTAGGCGGGAAAGGCGAGGGCCGCGAACAGGTCGACACGAATGCGACTGAGCGTCAGCGCCATGCCGGAGAAGACGCAGAATCGCACAGCCTGGTTCAGCGCCCACGGCGTCATGCTGCCGCTCGCTGCGCTGTAGAGCACCAGCAGTCCGAAGAAGGCGATGGCGGCCAGCAGCGCCAGCACGCGCCAGGGAAAGTCGGAGACCTGATGCGGAATGATGCTCATGGCGCGGTCACGTTCGATCCGGGGGGTGGCGGCACGTCATCTTCGTCCGCTTGGGCGCTGGCGGGAGCCGGCCGGACGGGGGCAGGCGCGGCGTCGTTGCCGTTCGCCTCCGCCGCATTGGCTGCATTTGCCGCTTCGGGCGGAACCTGCCCCGCCTCGATCGCCTTGGCCAGACGGAAGGCCGCCATCTGCCGCTCCAGCCGCACGCCGGGCGGGCCGCCCCAGCCTTCTTCCAGCTTGGACAGCTTCTCCAGCGCCTTGGTCGGATCGAACAGATAGGACAGCGTATCGCTGGCGATCATCGGCGCGTCCTCGTTGCGGATCATGTGCCCGCCATGTTCGATGATACAGGCGACGGCATAGCGCGGATTGTCATAGGGGGCGAAACCCTGAAACAGGGCATGGTCGCGCAGCTTGAAGGCGAGCGAGCTGTTGCCGCGCACGCCGCCGGCGCGCTCCGCCATGGTGATGCGGCGGACCTGCGCGGTGCCGGTCTTGCCCGCGATCATGACGCCGGGGATACTGCTGCGCGCCGCGCCGCCGGTGCCGCCACCGTTCACCACCGCATTCATCGCGTCGCGGATCGTCACCAGATGCTCCTCCGGCACGCCCACGGGCGACGGCGCGGGCCGCTTGGCGTCATGGATGAAATTGGGCATCAATTGCCTGCCGGTCGCCAGCCGCGCGGCCATCACCGCCATCTGCAACGGGTTGATCAGCATATAGCCCTGACCGATGGTCGCGTTGACCGTGTCGTAGACCTGCCATTCCTGCTTGTATTTCTTCAGCTTCCACGCCGGATCCGGCACGGTGCCGTAAGACTGGCTGGGGAAGGGAAGGTCGAACTTCTGCCCCATGCCGCAGCGCCGCGCCATGCTGGCGATGCGGTTCATGCCGATGCGCTGCGCCATGACGTAGAAATAGATGTCGCAACTCTGCGCGATCGCCCCGCGCAGGTTGAGCGGACCATGGCCGCGCCGCTTGTGGCAGTGGAACAGGCCATTACCGACGCGCAGCGCGCCGCCGCAACTCACCGTCTCATGCGGCCCGATGCCGGCCTCCAGCAGCGCCAGTCCGACCATGGGCTTCACCGTCGATCCCGGCGGATACAGGCCCTGCAACGTCTTGTTGCGCAGCGGGACATGGTCGTCCTTCGACAGCATCTCCCATTCCATATGGCTGATGCCGTCGGAAAAGCTGTTGGGATCGAAGCTGGGCATCGACGCCATCGCCAATATGTCGCCATTGGCGCAATCGACCACCACGACGGAGCCGCTCTGCGTCGCCAGGCGGCGGCCGGCAAACTCCTGCAAGCCGGCGTCGATCGTCAGCTTGATCGTGTTGCCGGGCGTATCGGGCCGGGTCGTGAGTTCCCGCACGATCTTGCCGCGCGCGGTCACTTCGACGCGCTTGGCCCCGGCCTTGCCCGTCAACTGGCTGTCGAACGCCTTTTCGAGGCCATCCTTGCCCAGCTTGAAGCCCGGCGTGATCAGCAGCGGACTGGGATTCTTCTCATAATCCTTGGCCGACGCGGTGCCGACATAGCCCAGCAGGTGACCAACCGTCGCGCCGGCGGGATAATGGCGCGAAAAGCCCTGGCTCGGCGCGACGCCGGGCAGATCGGGCAGGCGCACGCTGATCGCCGCATATTGGTCGTAGCTGACATTCTCCTTGACCGGCACGGGGCGGAAGCCCGCCGCCTTGTCCAGGTCCTCGCGCAGCTGCTGCGCCTCGTCCGGCAGCAGGCCCAGCAATTGGGTCAGCACCCGGATGGTCATGTCCGGGTCCTTGATCCGCTGCGGGATCAGGTCGACGCGGAAGTCGGTGCGGTTGTTCGCCAGCGGCTTGCCGTTGCGGTCGATGATCCAGCCGCGACGCGGCGGTACCAGTGTCAGGTTGACGCGGTTGCTTTCCGACAACAGGCTGTATTTGTCGTTCTCCGCCACGCTGATCCAGGCCATGCGGCCGATCAGCATCGCGCTGATCCCCGCCTGCAGGCCGCCGACCACGAAGGCGCGCCGCTGGAAGGTGAAGGATTGTGCCGCTTCGGTGATGATCTTGCGCGGCTGGCGTCGGAACTTGAAGCTGATCTTCATGCCATCAGCCGCCAGCGATCGATATGGGCGCACTGCCGCGCGACGGCGGGGAACAGCAGGATCGCGGCGATCGTGGGCGGCAGGATCAGCATCACCCTGATATGCCCGCCGCCGGTGAAATGCGCGAACAGGAAAGCGCCGCCCTGGCAGAAAATTATGCAGCCCGCCGCGATCAGCCAGTCCTGCTTCCAGTCGCGCCACAACAGCCGCTGCTCGACATAGTCGATCGCGATCAGCGTGACGGTCCACAGGAACACGGCCGACCCGATCGGCTGTCCGCTCATCATGTCGTCGAACAGGCCGAGCGGCAGCCCGATCCACGCCCGCCATAATTCAGGCCGCAACAGCCGCCACGCCAGCAGCGCCAGCAGCCCGAAGGGCGGCAGCACCGGCGACTGCGCGATCAGCGGCAGCATCGGCACCAGCGACCCCAGCAGCACCGTTACCACCGGCGCACCCTGCAAGCGCCAGCGCGACGGCTGATGGCCGAGACGCGGCGCGTAGAGAAGATGCCGGTCGATCACGGAGTGGCTGCGGCCGCGTTGTCGGCGGGCGCGGTCTGCACTTCGCTCTCCGCCGCGCCGCGGGTTACCGCTTGCTCGAACGGCCGCTCGACGATGACGGCGTCGACCTTCGCCGGATTGGCGAGCGGCACGCCCACAGCCGCCTCGCCCTGGATGCGCACCACCACGGCGACCGGCACATTGGGCGTATAGATGCCGCCGATGCCCGACGTCACCAGCAGGTCGCCCGGCTTGAACGGATTGCGCCCCGCCGCCAGCGCCCGGATCTCGACCGTGCCGTCGCCCATGCCGGTGGAGATCGCCGGCACGCTGTCGGTGGCGCGCCGCACCGGCACGATGTTGCTGCCATCGGTCAGCAGCAGCACGTCGGCGGTGTTCGGCGTGGTGATATGCACACGGCCGATCAGTCCCTCCGCGGCCCGCACCGGCATGCCCGGCCGCACGCCCTGCCAGCTGCCCGCGTTCAGCCGCGCAAAGCGCCGCGCGCTGCCTGCCGATGAACTGATGAGTCGCGCCGTCAGCAACTCGCTGCCGTCTTCCTCCACCAGCTTCAGCAGCCGCTTCAACCGCGCGTTCTCCTGCGCGATCGCCTTGGCTTCGATGATGCGGTTGCGGTCGGTCTCGACCTGGCGGCGCAGCGCCATGTTCTGGCTGCCTGCGCGCCAATAGGCGGCCAGCACCTCGTCGATCGAGGCGACGCCGGTCACCATGCGCTTCATGCCGTTGGAGACCGGGCGCGTCACTTCGGCCGCGGCGACGCGGATGGCGGAAAAGCCCGTCGGATCGAAAAAGGCGACGACAACCATGAGCAGGCCGATCGCCGCCCCGGTCACCGCGACGACATAGCTGGCGAACAAGCCATATTGCGCCTTCCGGTTGACCCCGGGGCGTCGGCTGGGTGGCCGCGCCATCGTCCTGTCTTCCCCTTGCCCTTAAGCGGTTTGCAGCACGCCCCGGAACATCGGATCCTCCATCGCGCGGCCGGTGCCGATCGCGACGCAGGTCAACGGGTCCTCGGCGATGGTGACCGGCAGGCCGGTCTCGTCGCGCAGTTCGTCATCCAGCCCCTTGAGCAGCGCGCCGCCGCCGGTCAGGACGATGCCCTGGTCGACGATGTCGGCCGCCAGTTCCGGGGCCGTATTCTCCAGCGCGATCCGCACGCCCTCGACGATGGTGCTGATCGGCTCGGCCAGCGCATCGGCGATCTGGCCCTGGTTGATGCTGATTTCCTTGGGGACGCCGTTGACCAGGTCGCGACCCTTGATGTGGATCGTCTCGCCGACGCCATCCTCGGGCGGCTGGGCGACGCCGAACTGCTTCTTGATCCGTTCTGCCGTGGATTCGCCGATCAGCAGGTTGTGGTGACGGCGCACGAAGCTGACGATCGCCTCGTCCATCTTGTCGCCGCCGACGCGGACGGAGGTGGTGTAGGCAAGGCCCCGCAGGGACAGCACGGCGACTTCGGTGGTGCCGCCGCCGATGTCCACCACCATCGAACCGATCGGCTCGGTCACGGGCATGTCTGCGCCGATCGCGGCGGCCATCGGCTCCTCGATCAGGAACACCTGGCTTGCGCCGGCATTGCTGGCGGCGTCACGGATGGCGCGACGCTCGACGCTGGTGGAGCCGGAGGGCACGCAGATCACGATTTCCGGGAAGCGCCAGGGGCGCGACTTGCCGCCATGCACCTTGGTGATGAAATGCTTGATCATCTGCTCGGCCACGTCGATGTCGGCGATCACGCCGTCGCGCAGCGGGCGGATCGCCTCGATCGACGCGGGGGTCTTGCCCATCATCAGCTTGGCGTCGTCACCGACCGCCTTCACCCGCTTGACGCCGTTCAGCGTCTCGACCGCCACGACCGAGGGTTCGTTCAGCACGATGCCGCGACCGCGAACATAGACCACCGTATTGGCGGTGCCGAGATCGATGGCCATGTCCTGGGAGGAAAGTTTGAAGAGACGCGAGAAGATCGACATGCACCGTCCTGTTTTGCATACCCGTTTGCGAGCGCCTTAGGGGATCGCCCGCGTAACCTGCGCCGCTTGCCGCCCGCCCATGCCTGAACGCAAAAAATCTGGGCTTGCGGGTCGCGGAAAGCGCTCGATTGGGCTAGTCCCCTGTCAATGTCAATACGCCGCCTGCCCGAGCATCTGGTCAACCGCATCGCTGCCGGTGAAGTGGTCGAAAGGCCCGCCAGCGCGCTCAAGGAACTGGTCGAAAACGCGCTCGACGCCGGCGCGACTCATGTTGCAGTGCGGATTGCGAATGGCGGACTCGACCGGATCGAGGTCAGCGACGACGGCTGCGGCATGACGCCCGACGACATCGCGCTCGCGCTGGAACGGCACGCCACGTCCAAGCTGCCGGACGAGAGAATCGAGGATGTCGCGACGCTTGGCTTCCGGGGCGAGGCGCTGCCGTCGATCGCCAGCGTCGCCCGCCTCACCATCGAAAGCCGCCCGCGCGGCGTGGACGGCTGGCGACGCACGGTCGACAATGGCCAGCTGACGGAGGAAGGTCCGGCCGCCATCCCGCCCGGCACCCGCGTCACCATGGAGCAATTGTTCGGCAAGGTGCCCGCCCGCCGCAAGTTCCTGCGCTCGCCCCGCAGCGAATATGCCGCCTGTCTGGACGTGCTGCGCCGTCTCGCAATGGCACATCCTGCTGTTGCTTTTTCGTTCGAAAATGACGGCCGTCGCGCGTTGTCAGTGCAGGCGGGCGAGGGGCGGGAGGGCCGTGTCGCCGCGCTGACCGACCGGGCGCTCGCCGACAACCACGTCATCGTGTCGCTGGAGCGGGAGGGCGTGTCGCTCGCCGGAGTCGCCAGCCTGCCGACCTATAATCGCGGCATCGCCGACCATCAGTTCCTGTTCGTGAACGGTCGCCCGGTGCGCGACCGGCTGCTCGTCGGCGCGCTGCGCGCCGCCTATGCCGACCTGCTCGCGCGGGACCGGCATCCGGTCGTCGCCCTGTTCCTCGACGTGCCGGGCAGCGAAGTGGACGTCAACGTCCACCCGGCCAAGACCGAAGTGCGCTTCCGCGATCCCGCGCTGATCCGGGGCATGATCGTCTCCGGCCTGCGCCGGGCTTTGGACGCCGAAGGGTTTCGCGCCGTCCAGCATGCCGATCCAGCTGCGCTCTCTGCCTGGAAGCCCGAGCCGGTCTCGCCCACACCGATCGGCGCGATGCCCATCTTCGAGGCGGCGGGCGGCTATCAGCCTCCCGCCTATACGCCCTCATCGCTGGGCGACCGCCGCCAGACCTGGTTCACTCCGCCGCCGCAGGCCCGCGCCGAACCCGCCACCGCTGAGGCGCCCGAAGCGCACAGCTTCCCGCTCGGCGTCGCGCGGGGCCAAGTGGCGCGCACCTATATCGTCGCCGAAGCCGAAGACGGTCTCGTCATCGTCGACCAGCACGCCGCGCATGAGCGCCTGACGCTCGAACGCATGCGCCGCGCGATGGAAGGGCAGGGGGTGGCCTCCCAGGCGCTCCTTCTCCCCGAAGTGGTGGAACTGGACGAACCTGCCTGCGACCGGCTGGAGGCGCGCATCGCCGAACTGCACGACCTCGGCCTCGACCTCGAACGCTTCGGCCCCACCGCCATACTGGTCCGCGCGATCCCGGCGATGCTGGGGCAGGCCGACACGCACGGCCTCGTCACCGACCTCGCCGACGATCTCGCCGCCCATGACCAGGCGCTGGTCCTCAAGGAACGGCTCGACCTCGTCGCCGCCACCATGGCCTGCCACGGCTCCGTCCGCGCGGGCAGAGCGCTCAGCGTTGCGGAGATGAACGCCCTGCTGCGCGAAATGGAAGTGACGCCGCGATCGGGTCAGTGCAATCACGGCCGACCTACGTGGGTGAAATTAGATCACGCCTCGATCGAGAAGCTTTTTGGACGTAAGTAAGCCATGCAGTATGTTCTATTGATAGCGCCGAGCCCTTTTGATCGTGAGCGACTGCACGGCGTTGCGCCGAACATTGTAGAGATTCTAACAAGTCAAAACGAAGATTTTCTGCTGCGTTCGGTTGAGTTTGATCAGAATATTCGCCTTGTTTCGCTCGGTGCTGACTGTGAGGATTGGAGCGATAAACCTTCGCAGGTGGCAGATATCGAAGCGGTCGGGCCAGCGCGGGAAATCTATGCTGTTCATTTCAAGGATGTTGAACGACTAAAAACTGTGTTGCGTGGCTTGGTCAGCGGGGGTGGTTTCATCTTGGATGACGATTACGGCTTATTCGTAACAGGTGAAGAGTTCGTCCGCCTCGACGATGCCAATCCGGGGCTGAACCATTGGTGGCTTGGTGGGAACTATCAATGATCGCTGCATTGGTGTTTGTGACTCAACCTTGGTGAAGCTGGGGCATGGCGACATCGAAAAACTGTTCGGAAGGAAATAAAGGATGATCCTGCTCGCCGCCCTGCTGCTCGTCGCCCCGGAAGCGCCCGACTGTTCCGCCGCGCCGCCGCCCGCCGCCCCCTGGGTCGAGTGGAAGCAGAGCGGCGCGATCAGCGCGGCGGCGAAGGCGGAGGGCGCACCTGCGCTCACGCTCGGTCAGTCGGTCGTCGCCACGCTCGTTCCCTCCGCGCAGGTCACCTTCCCCGCCACGCCCGGCAAGGGCGCGACGGATGGCCATGGCGGCCTGCTGTCGCTGTCGCTCGATGCGCCCGCGCGTGTTGGTCTGGCGCTGTCGGGTGGCGCATGGATCGATGTCGTGGACGGCGCGACCGCGCTGGTCTCGGTCGAACATGGCCATGGCCCGCAATGTTCGGGCATCCGCAAGATCGTCTGGTTCGATCTCGCCGCCGGCAACCACATTGTCCAGATCGCTGGCGCGTCGACCGAAACGATCACCGTCATGGCGGCCAAGGCGGCGGACGCCGCGTCAGAGCCGCATCAGCATTAAGGGCGATTTCAGGAAAAGGCGGACTGCGTTGAGGTTGCGGCCAGACCGAGCCGAAAATCGTGATTTGCGAGCATCGGAGCGCAGCGGGCTATTGGCCCGTGAGCACCGAAGCGCAGCAGATCGCGATTTGCAGGCCGGTATGGGCGGAACCTCGATGCAGTTTATCGCTCCACAGCCATCCGCACGGCCAACCCGCCCAGCACCGTGCCAATGAACCAACGCTGCACCGTCAGCCACAGGGGGCGCTCGCCCAGAAACCCGGCGATCGATCCCGCCGCGAAGGCGATCGCCGCGTTCACCGACAGGCTGATGACGATCTGCGTTGCGCCCAGCACCAGCGACTGGCCCAGCACATGGCCGCGCGCCGGATCGATAAACTGGGGCAGCAGCGACAGATAGATCATCGCCACCTTGGGATTGAGCAGGTTGGTCAGCAGCCCCATCGCGAACAATTTGCGCGGTCCATTCTTGGGCAGTTGCTTCACCTGAAAGGGCGACCGCCCCCCGGGCTTCACTGCGTTCCACGCCAGCCACAGCAGGTACAGCGCGCCGCCGATCCGCAGCGCGTCATAGGCATAGGGCACCGCCATCACCAACGCCGTGATGCCGAACGCGGCGGCCACCATGTAGAACAGGAAACCGCAAGCCACGCCCAGCAGCGAGACCAGCCCCGCCGCGCGCCCCTGCGAGATCGATCGTGAAATCAGATAGATCATGTTCGGCCCCGGTGTCAGCACCATGCCGAGCGAGATAGCCGCAAAGGCGAGCAGATGGGTCAGGCTTGGCATGGCGGCTCCCCGGATGAAATCTGGTTCGCCCTAACCGAACGGACGATGCCGGCCAGAGCCGCTATCGCCACGCTGGCCCTAGACCGGCCGCGTCCGCCACATCGCGATCGGGATCATCGTCAGCACCGGCTCGTCATCCTGATTGAACATCGTCACCTTGTTGCGGACGATGCCCATTTCCGGCCGGCTCTTGAGCGCCTTGGTCTCGATCACTTCGCTCACCCCGCGCAGCGTGTCGCCCGGCCGCACGGGCTTCAGCCAACGCAGTTCGTCCACGCCCAGCGCGCCCAGGCTCGCCGCCTGTCGGCCCGGCTGCTTCTGCATTTCCGCGACGAACATCTTCATGAAGATCGCGGTCGTGTGCCATCCACTCGCCGCCAGACTGCCGAAATGCGTATGCGCCGCTGCCTCGTCGGACAGGTGGAAAGGCTGCGGGTCGAACTCGCCCGCGAACGTCACCACCTCGTCCCGCGTGATCGTCAGCGGGCCGAAGCTGATGCTGTCGCCGACCGCGACATCCTCGAAATAGACGAAATCTTCCATGCCATCCGTTTCCCTGTGCAACGAAAGCGGTCTAGGCTTGCCTTACGTTAACGTCAACCGACCGTCAGCCCCGGCTCGCCGCGCGGCACGGTAAGGGTGGCGCGCTTCGAGATCGCGCCGCCGGGTTGGGACACCTGATCCATCACCATGAAACGGCTCGCCCAAGCGTCTGGCGTCACTTCACAGACCAGATAACCGCGCTGATCGTTCAGGAACTTCAACTGGCTGTTGTTGCTGAACATTCGGTCGCTATTGGCGCGCAGGTCCGACCCGTCGCCGCCCGAGGAGATGGAGGTTGACACGAACTCCACCGCGACCGTCCTGTCGCCATCGTCCAGCAGACCCGCGAAATTCTGATGCTCGTCGCCGGTCAGCACGACGACATTGTCCAGCCCCCGCATCCGCGCCAGCAGTCGCTTGCGCTGCGCCTCATACCCCGCCCAACTGTCGAGATTGTAGATCTTTTCCTTTTCGTCCGGGTAGCGCCGCCGGTCGAGCGACATCATCATCACCTGCTGCGCCACGCAGTTCCACTTGGCGTCTTTGCGCGCCAGATTGCGCAGCAGCCAGCTTTCCTCTTCAGCGGAAATGACCTGCGCCTTCGGGTCGTCGATCCCGGCGCAAAAGGTCTTGAACCCGTCGTCGCAGGGCTGGTCGGTCCGGAAACTGCGTGTATCGAGAAAGTCGATCGCCAACAGGTCGCCATAGCGCGCTTCGCGATACATGTTGGTGATGACGCCATTGCGCGGGGCCATCGCGGCGCGCACCGGCATATATTCATACCAGGCCTGCATGCCGGCCATGCGGCGGAAGCGGAAGGCGTCGTTGCTGCTGTCCTTGCCGTCGATGTCGCCGACCCAGTTGTTCTGCACCTCATGGTCGTCGAAGGTCGGGAACCATGTATGCTTCGCCCGCGCCGCCTGAAGATCATAGTCGCTGAGATATTGCGCATAGCGCAGGCGAAAGTCGGTCAGGTCGAAACAGTCCTGCCCGACATGGTTGCGCACCACCGGGACCGGCAGGCCGTCCTTGTCATAATCCGGGCCGCGCTGCGTATATTCGTAGATGAAGTCGCCATAATGATAGACGAAGGCGAGGTCGTCCTCCCGCGCCAGATGGCGATAGGCGGTGAACAGCCCGTCCTCGTAATTCTGGCAGCCGGCGACGCCGAATTTCAGCGCGGTGGGGCTGGCCGACGCCAGCGGCAGCGTGCGCGCCCGTCCGCGCGTCGAACGATCCGCGCCCAGCGTGAAGCGATAATAATAGGGCCGGTCGGCTTGCAGCCCCGTCACCTCGACATGCACCGAATGGCCGAGTTCCGGCCGCGCTATCGCCTCGCCGCCAGCCACGATCGTCTTGAAGCGGTCGTCGCTCGCCACCTCCCATTTCACCGTCACCGGCGTCATCGGCATGCCGCCATGCGGTTCCAGCGGCTCGGGGGCCAGCTTCGTCCAGATGACGAAGCCATCGGGCGCGGGATCGCCCGAGGTTACCCCCAGCGAGAAGGGATAGCGCGCGAACAGCGTCTGCGCATGGAGGATGGCGGGCGCGCCGATAGCAGGAGCGATGGCGGCGGCGGTCAGGAACTGGCGACGATTGAACATGATGTGGCGGTTATAACCCGATTGTGACAGTTGCGCTTCAGTTCTTCATCAGGCCCGCCAAGGCATCCGGCCGGCCGTCGCCCGGCTCGGGCGTGACGCCCAGCAGATGGGCGAGCAGCGGATAGACATCGACATTGACGAAGTCGGCCGGCGGGCGGAACGTGCTGTCGAACGCCGGGCCATTGGCGATGAACAGCGCCTGCATTTCCGGCGCCATGTCGTCCCAGCCATGATTGCCGCCCGATGGCGGGGTGGGCGGCGTCGAGGGCGTGATTTCCCAGCCCGTCTCCGCCAGACACAGATAGGCCGGAATGCGGGGATGCGTGCCATAGTGGAAGCGCGCCGGTATCTCCGCCTTGCGCCAGCACTGCATATGCGGATGCGCCGTCAGCAGCTTCGCCTCCAGCGCCTTTTCATGCCCCGGCTGCGCGGCGATGCCGGCATAGGGGCCGCTCTCGACGATGCGATAATCGGCCGGGTCGGCGACCTTGTCGAGCGGGATGACGCGATCCGCGCCGCGCGCTGCCATGCCATGGTCCGACACGATCACCAGATTGGCGGGCTGGCCCATGGCTTTGAGGCTATCGACCAGCATGCCGATATGGCGATCGACATCGGCGACGGCGGCGGTAGTTTCGGCCGCATCCGGGCCGAACTGATGCCCGGCCGTGTCCACCGCATCGAAATAGAGCGTCAGGAAGCGGGGGCGGATATCGGCCGGCCGCCGCACCAGATCAAGCACCGCGTTCACGCGCTGATCCGGGCTGATCTGCTGGTTGAACTGGCTCCAGTCGCTCGGCCGCGTCCCGCCGATGGGGCTATGTGGCCAGTCCTTCGCCAGCGTCGCCCCCCAGGGCACGTTGGACCCCGGCCAGAAGCTGGTGCCGGTGCGCACGCCCGCTTTCTCCGCCGTCACCCAGATCGGTGGCGCGTCGTTCCACCAGAAGGGATCGTCGCTCGCCATGGTGAACTTCTCGTCCGGGCGGGCGGCGTCCTCCATGTTGTTGGCGACGATGCCGCTGTGGTCGGGCCGCTTGCCGGTCACGATGGCCCAGTGATTGGGGAAGGTCTTGGACGGGAAGGAGGGATGCATCGACGCCTCGACCCCGCCAGCAGCCAGCGCCGCCATGCGGGGCGTGACGCCGCGCGTCAGATAATCGGGGCGGAAGCCGTCGATGGACACAAGGATGGTGACGGGCGCGCGGACTTCCGCAGCGGGGGCGGCGCTAGTGGCGACGGGTGGTGTGGACCCGGCGCATCCGCCCAGCAGGACGATCGGCAGCAGGGCGGCGAGCAAGTGGCGATGGATATGCATGAAGGCGGCCTAGCTCTCATCTGTTGCAGGATGGCGCAAGGGGGCGAATTGTCCGCCCCCTTGCGCCTTGATGCTCAATCGCCGAGCGACAGCCTGGCAAACAACGTATAGCTGGCCGGGGTTCCGCCATAGGCCGCGTCCAGCCGCGCCGGCTTGGCGTAGAGTGCGCCTGATCCGCCGAGCGCCAGCCCGACCGTGTCGGTGATGGCAATGCGATAGGCATAGCCCGCCTGAAACCGCGCTACGCGGAAATCCTGCCCGTGCAGCGGATCGCCATGCGGGAACAGCTCGTCATTGCGCACGCTTTCGACGCGGCCGAACAGATTATGTCCGCCCACCGGGTTCCAGTTCCCCTCGAGCAGGAAGGCGGTCAGCGTCTTGCCCGGCAGTCTGTTCTTGGCGGAAAAAGCTCCGGTGACGGACAGGCGCTCCGTCGCATAATGCACGCTGGCGGTCAGCCGGCCCTCATCCTCGCCGGGATGAGTCTCCTCCGGGCTTTCGATCCGCCCGTAGCTGAGCTGCGCCGCCCAGTTCGGCGTCGGCGTCCAGCTCGCCCGCACCGACCAGCTGTCGAGCTTTGGCGTCTCGATACCCCAGCGCTCCTCATCCGGCTCGCGGCCCCGGAACGCCGACCCCTCCAGCTGGAACGTCCGCGCCGAAACGCCTGCCGTCATCACGCCATAGGTGATGTGGGTGCTGTCGAACCAGTGGTGGCTGATCGGCGCTTCGGGATTGAAGCGTGAAGAGCGCCGCATCATGAATGCGCTCGGCCCCAGCGCCGGTTCGCCGACCGGGCCGCCATAGAGGAAGGCCGTGGCGCCCGGCGCGATATCGACATCCACCCGCGCCGCTAGTTCCATGAACAGGTCGTGCGGATGCTGCCGGTCGATCAGCGGCTCGCCGCCAGCCGTCTCGCCGGTGGCGAACAGATTGGGATAACCGCGCGCAGACATCGCCGGCTCCAGGCTCCACATGGATTTGAGCGTCAGATTGACGCCATCGCCGATCGGCCCGGAAGCGTTGGCCATCAGCATCGACTGGACATAGGCCTTGTCGTCGCCGCGCGGGCCGCCCTGGTTGGTGTAGACGCCCCAGGCATAGCCATGCGCCATCAGCATCCAGTCGCCGGTCATGACATGCAGGCCGGACATCGCGCCTTCTGCGCCCGGCAGGCGCGACGTGCCGGAGCCGAGGCCGAAATCGGAGGCTTTGGAGGCATCTCCTTCCATGGACCCCATATTCTGGTCGCCATGGTTCATGTTGGCGTGGTCCATGCCCTCATGATCCATCGTCTGGTGATTTTCATGTTGCGCCCATGCCGGCGCAGCCGTCAGCGCCACGGCCATCGCCGCAGCGCACGTAAATATGCGTGTCATCGTAACTATGTCCTGATCTCTGTTGGTCGGACGGAGGCGTACTCCGCATGTCGATCAGGCGAGCGGCTTGGGTGGGGGCGTGGAGGGGCAGTTGCGTGTCGGCGCCAGCGGCTGGTCGTTATAGGCGACGCGCTGCCGGGGCGGCATGGCGACCGGAGCCGCCAGCCGCGTCAGCCCGTCGATCGGGGCGATACAGCCGATGCATTCATGCACGCGCGGCGTGCTGTGCTGTTCGGGCGCGTGATGGCTCGCCTTGTGGACGCTCGCATGCGCCGGCGCGACAGGCGCACAAGGGTGCGCCGCCATGGCAGGCAGCGAGAGGCAGGCGATCAGCAGGGCGAAGAGCAGCCGCATGGGCAACAGATTAGCGCAAGCGCGGCGCTCAGGCTATCCAAGAAATGCGCGCAGCGCCGTCCACGCCTCCAGCTTCGCCGCCCGGCTCATGCCCGCATGCGCGCCGCTGGTGGACGGCAGGTCGATCAGCGCCAGCCCCGGCCGCTCGCCCAGTTGCCGGCGGCCATGTTTCGCAGCCGTCTTCCCGTTGAAGGCGACCGCCCGCAGCGCCGGCAGTCCATCGACAAAGCCGCCCAGATCGCGCACCGCCGCGCCCCGGATCGCGCTGTCCAGGCTGCCCGGCCGCTCCGCGCTGTCGATCACGTCCCACAAGCCCACGCCCCGCGCACGCAGCCGCTCCAGCCGCATTGCATAGGGCGCGCCGCGCAAATCCTCCCCCAGCACCGCGCCGATCAGGTCCCAGAACGCATTGCCCCGATGCGCATAATATTCCCCCCGCGCAATCGATGCGTCGCCCGGCAGGCTCCCCAGCACCAGCACGCGCGTCGCCGCATCCACGTTCGGCGGAAAAGCGATTTTGCGACCAGCCGTTAACCTGTCGATTGCCATGGCGGACTTTGTTTCTAATCTGTTGGCAGGGGACGAAATGGGGGAAACAGGATGAAACTATTGCGGGCCATCGCAGCCCTGGCTCTGTTGGCGGCGACGCCGGCAGCAGCCCAAACGCCGGCGCAACTATCGCCCGAACAGCAGCAAGCCGCTTTCGAGGCCAAGGTCAAGGACGCGCTCAAGCGTCAGCATCCGCAGACCGGCGACGTGCCGATCCCGGCGGCCAAGGCGACGCTGCGTCTGGGCGAGGATTATTATTTCCTCAATCCGGAGGAAGCGCGCGAGGTGATCGTCGATTTCTGGGGCAATCCCCCGGCGCAGGCGAACGACGTGCTCGGCATCGTCTTCCCCAAGGGCAAGACCTTCGCTGACGAGGACGCCTGGGGCGCGGTCATCACCTATGAGCAGACCGGCTATGTGAAGGACGATGACGCCGCCTCTACCGATTATGACGAACTGATGGACCAGATGAAGTCGGGCGAGGAGGAGAACAACAAGCAACGCACCGAGGCCGGCTATCCCACCGTCATGCTGAACGGCTGGGCCGAACGCCCGAATTACGACCGCGCACACCACAGCGTCGTGTGGGCGCGCGATCTCAAATTCCAGGGGTCCGAGCAGAACTCGCTGAACTATGACGTGCGCCTGCTGGGCCGCTTCGGCGTGCTCAGCCTCAACATGATCTCCACCATGCCGCATCTGGCCGAGGTGAAGAGCGCGGCAGAGAAATTCGGTTCGTCCGTCACCTTCGACCAGGGCGCGCGCTATGCGGATTATGTGCCCGATGTCGACAAGGTCGCGGAATATGGCGTCGGCGGTCTGGTTGCAGCAGGCGCGGGCCTGTTCGCGGCCAAGAAGCTGGGCCTGCTGGCGATGATTCTGGTGTTCGGCAAGAAGCTGCTGATCCCGCTGGTGCTGGCGTTCGGCGTCGGCTGGCGCTGGATCAAGGGGCTGTTCGGCAAGCGGGAGGCGGAGCCGGTTGCGGAGCCTTATTACCCCGAGGAACCCGCGCCTGTGGTCGAAGAGGCTGCGCCGGTGGAGACGGACAAGCCCGCGACGCCGAGTTAAGTCACCAACCTCCGTTCGTTTCGAGCGTAGTCGAGAAACGCTGGCGCAGCGCTGGCAGCTTCTCGACTGCGCTCGAAGCGGACGAGTAAGGGGCTTTAATGATCGCTGGCCGCCGCCGCGCCTATCCCGGTCTCCGCGCGGACCCTTTGCGCGGGAAAGCCCTCGCGGTCGATAGCCGCGCGCGGCGATCGATCCAGCACCGACACCAGCCAGATCGCGATGAACCCGGCCGGCACCGACACTATCGCCGCCGAGCTATAGGGAAAGGGTGCATCGGCCAGCCCCAGCACGCTCGTCCAGATCGCCGGTGACAGCAGCGTCAGCACGAACGCACTCAGCAGCCCGATCGTGCCGCCCACCGCCGCCCCGCGCGAGGTGCAGCCGCTCCAGAAGAGGGACAGCACCAGCACCGGGAAATTGCCCGACGCCGCCAGCGCGAAGGCCAGGCTCACCATGAACGCCACATTCTGCGTCTCGAACGCGAGGCCGAGCAGCACCGCCATCGCGCCCAGCGCCAGCGTCGTCAGCCGCGACACGCGCAACTCGTCCGCCGAGGACGCGCCGCCCTTCTTCAGCACCGTCGCGTAAAGGTCATGGCTCACCGCCGACGCCGCCGACAGCGTCAGCCCCGCCACCACCGCCAGGATCGTCGCGAACGCCACCGCCGATATGAAGCCCAGCAGCGCATCTCCGCCGATCGCATGGGCCAGGTGGATCGCCGCCATGTTGCCGCCGCCGCGCAGCTTGCCGTCCGCCGCCAGATAGCCCGGATCGGTCGCGACCAGCACGATCGCGCCGAAGCCGATGATGAAGGTCAGCACGTAGAAATAGCCGATCCACCCCGTCGCCCACAGCACGGATTTGCGCGCTTCCTTGGCGTCCGGCACGGTGAAGAAGCGCATCAGGAGGTGCGGCAGCCCCGCCGTGCCCAGCATCAGCGCCAGGCCGAAGGAGATGGCGCTGACCGGGTCCTTGATGAACTTGCCCGGCCCCATGATCGCGTCGCCCTTGATCTCCACGGCGCGGGCGAACAGGCCTTCGGGCGAGAAGCCGAAGCGGGCGAGGACCATGATCGCGATGAAGCTCGCGCCGCCCAGCAGCAGCACCGCCTTGATGATCTGCACCCAGGTCGTCGCGCGCATGCCGCCGAAGAGGACGTAGAGCATCATCAGCACGCCCACGATCACCACCGCGACCGCATAGGGCAGGCCGAACAGCAGCTTGATGAGCTGCCCCGCACCGACCATCTGCGCGATCAGGTAGAAGCTGACGACGAGCAGCGTGGAGACCGCCGCGAAACTGCGCACTGGCGCCTGCGCAAAGCGGTAGGATGCGACATCGGCGAAGGTGAAGCGCCCGAGATTGCGCAGCCGCTCCGCCAGCAGGAACAGCATGATCGGCCAGCCCACCAGAAAGCCGGTCGAGTAGATGAGTCCGTCATAGCCATCGGCGAAAATCTGCGCCGAAATGCCGAGGAAGGACGCGGCGGACATATAGTCGCCCGCCATGGCGAGGCCGTTCTGGAACCCGGTGATGCCGCCGCCCGCCGTGTAGAAATCCGCCGCCGACTGTGTCCGCGCGGCGGCGCGCTTGGTGATCCAGAGCGTGGCTGACACGAACGCCACGAACATGAGAATCGCGACCCAGTTCACCGGCTGCTGCTCCGCCGCGTCGATCGTCGGCGCAGCGAAAGCGGGGAAGGGGGCCAGCAACAGCGCGGCGGCGAGGGCGCGCTTCATGCCTCCACCCGCGCGACGATGTCCGCCATCTGCCGGTCGAAATGCCGGTTGGCATAGGCGACGTAAAAGCCCGTCAGCAGGATCGCGAACAGAATGAGGCCGAGGCCGATCGGAATGCCGATGGAGGTCACGCCGCCCGCGACGAGGGGCTGGGCCAGCCAGTCCTTCGCAAAGGCGACCAGCAGCGTATAGCCCATGAACGCAGCGACGATCAGCGCCGTTAGTGCCCATTCCATCCGCGCGCGGCGCTGCGTCAGCGCCTGATAACCCGGATCAGCGGCCACCGCCGCCAGTCGTGCGTCATGATCGTCCGGCATCCCCACTCCTTCGCCGTGTTGAACGGTCGAGTGGAGGTTAGGCACTATGGGGGCGGGAGGGAAGGGGGCTACGACGCCGGCGTTGCGCGCTGCCGCACCCCCTCATCCAACTTCGCCTAAGGCCCTGCGGGCCAAGGCTTCGTATCCTTCTCCCTCGAGGGAGAAGGTTTTTCGTCAGACGTTGAACCGGAACAGCATGATGTCGCCGTCCTGCGTGACATAGTCCTTGCCCTCGGACCGCCACTTGCCGGCTTCCTTCGCGCCCTGTTCGCCGTTGAACTGGACGTAATCGGCGTAACCCATGGTCTCGGCGCGGATGAAGCCCTTTTCGAAGTCGGTATGGATCGCGCCCGCCGCCTGCGGGGCCTTGGACCCCTTCGCCACGGTCCATGCCCGCGCTTCCTTCGGCCCCACGGTGAAGAAGGTGATGAGGCCCAGCAGTTCATAGCCGGCCTGGATGATCCGCGCGAGGCCGGCCTGTTCCAGCCCCAGCGCCTCCAGATATTCGGCGCGCTCCTCGACCGGCATGGTGACCAGCTCCGCCTCGATCGCGGCGGACACGATCACCGCCTTGGCGCCCTCGGCCGCGGCCTTCTCGAACACGCGGGCCGAATGGGCGTTGCCTTCCGCCGCGGCATCTTCCTCGACATTGCAGACATAGAGGACGGGCTTGCCGGTCAGCAGTTGCGCCTGCGCGAACAGTCGTTCTTCCTCGACATCGCGCGGCTGCGTCAGCCGGGCGGGCTTGCCGTCGCGCAGCAGGTCGAGCGCCTGTCCCAGCACGGATGCGGCGGCCTTGGCCTCCTTGTCGCCCTGCGCCGCCTTCTTGGCGAGGTTGGGTACGCGCTTCTCGAGGCTCTCCAGGTCCGCCAGCATCAGCTCGGTCTCGACCGTCTCGGCGTCGGCGATCGGATCGACCTTGCCCTCGACATGGGTGATATCGCCATCCTCGAAGCAGCGCAGCACATGCACGATCGCGTCGGTCTCGCGGATGTTCGCCAGGAACTGGTTGCCCAGCCCCTCACCCTTGGACGCGCCGCGCACCAGGCCGGCGATGTCCACGAAGGACAGCTGCGTCTCGATGATCTTCGCGCTGCCACCGATCTTCGCGATCGTCTGCAACCGCTCGTCGGGCACGGCGACGCGGCCCTCATTCGGCTCGATCGTGCAGAAGGGATAGTTCGCCGCCTGCGCCGCCTGCGTCTCCGTCAGTGCGTTGAACAGGGTGGACTTGCCCACATTGGGAAGCCCCACGATACCGCAACGAAAACCCATGGTCCTGCCTTCAAATTCTGGTGAAGGCGCGCCGATACAGCGATATCGCGCCGATGGCCAGCCTTCGGGCGCAGCATCGTCAGTGCCGGAAGAAAATCGTCACCGACGCCACATGATTGACTTGCCGGTTGCCATTGCCCCGGTCGATCAGCTGGTTGAGATAGCCGACCTCCGCCGTGGACGCGCCGGGCAGGCCGAGTTCCACGCCGACGAAGCTGCGCAACTGGTCGAAGCCGTCCCGTGCGCCCCAGTCGGTATTGTTGAGCGCCACGAACGCCTCGCCCCAGACCAGCGCATTGACCGCGTCACTGCCCTGCTTGAACGGCTTTTCGTAGCGCAGCATCTCGCGCAGCCGCCATCCCATGTCGTCGCCATTGCTGCGCCAGCGCTGCTCCAGCCGGGTGCGCGACCAGAGTTCGCCGCCCCATGGTTTCGCGATTGTCCAGTTCAGCTGCTGGAAACTGCGTTCCTCATTGACGTCCCGGCCGCCATCGACCGGCACGATGACATGCGCATAGCCCTGATAGACCGTGACTTTGGGCGACAGCTTCCAGCCGACCGCGCCACGCAGCAGCATCTGGTCCAGCCGCGACACGCCGTCGCCGACGCGCGGCTGGACTTCGGCGAAATAGACGAGGTCGCCCTTGACCGATCCCATGGCGGTCAGGTTGACCCAGGCCTGCTCGTCCTGCCGCGTATCGGCGAAGGCGGGGGCGCTCAGCAGGGCAAGGCAGGCGGACAGGACAGAAAGCAAGCGCATAGGCGCGCGCCTATCGCCGGCGCATTGCTGCTCCTTTTCCCGGCCATGACCTTTTGTGAAATGTCAGGTGATGACGCTGGGCGCATCCATGCCGGTGAAGCCGCTGATGTCCGCGATCTCCTGCGCTGCGGCGACCAGCGGTGCGAGCGCGTCGCCAGTCTCCATGCCAAGGTCGCCGTCCGTCGCGACGTAACGCTCGATATAGACCCGCAGCGTCGCGCCCTCCGTGCCCGTGCCCGACAGGCGCATGACCACGCGCGATCCATCCTCGAACAGGATGCGGATGCCCTGCTTGCTGCTGACCGATCCGTCGGTGGGGTCGGTATAGCTGAAATCGTCGGCGCTCTTCACCGTCTCGCCGCTGCTCTGCGTACCGGACAGGGTCGCCAGCTTGCCGCGCAGTGCCTCGATCAGCGCGTCGGCCTTGTCCTTGGGGATCGCTTCGTAATCGTGGCGAGCATAGTAGTTGCGGCCATAGGTCGCCCAATGGTCCGCCATGATCGCGGCGACGCTTTCCCGCCGCGCCGCGATGATGTTGAGCCACAGCAGCACCGCCCAGATGCCGTCCTTCTCGCGCACATGGTCGCTGCCGGTGCCCGCGCTTTCCTCACCGCAGATCGTCGCCATGCCGGCGTCCAGCAGATTGCCGAAGAACTTCCAGCCGGTCGGCGTCTCATAGAGCGGGACGCCCATCTTCGCCGCGACCCGGTCGGCCGCGCCGCTGGTCGGCATGGAGCGGGCAATGCCCTTGAGACCCGCCACATAGCCGGGCGCGAGATGCGCGTTCGCGGCCAGCACTGCCAGCGAGTCGGACGGGGTCACATAGCTATGCCGCCCGATGATGAGGTTGCGGTCCCCGTCACCATCCGACGCCGCCCCGAAATCGGGGGCGTCAGGGGCCATCAGGTCGTCATACAGTTCCTTGGCATGCACCAGATTGGGGTCGGGATGGTGGTGGCCGAAATCGGGCAGGGGGGCGCCGTTGCGCACCGTGCCCGCCGGCAGGCCCAGCCGCCGCTCGAAAATCTTGGTCGCATAGGGACCTGTCACTGCGCTCATCGAATCGAACGCCATATTGAAGCCGGCCGCGATCAGCGCGCGGATCGCGTCGAAGTCGAACAGCGTCTCCATGAGGTCCGCATAGGCCGCGACCGGATCGACGATCTCCACCACCATGCCCGCCAGATCGACCGTGCCGATCGTGTCGATGTCGATGTCGGCGCTGTCCAGCGTCCGGTACTGCGCAATCTTCAGCGTGTTGGCGGTAATCGCGTCCGTCACCTTCTCCGGCGCGGGGCCACCATTCTCGATATTATATTTGATCCCGAAATCCTCGTCCGGCCCGCCCGGATTATGGCTGGCCGACAGCACCAGCCCGCCGAATGCGCCGGTGGAGCGGATCAGATGGCTCGCCGCCGGGGTGGAAAGGATGCCGCCCTGACCCACGATCGCCTTGCCGAAGCCGTTGGCCGCCGCCATGCGCAGCGCGGTCTGGATCACTTCGCGGTTCAGATAGCGCCCGTCGCCGCCGATCACGATCGCCCGGCCCGCATATCCCTCCAGGCTGTCGAACACCGACTGGATGAAATTCTCCGCATAATGGGGTTGGGCGAACACCCGCACCTTCTTGCGCAGGCCGGACGTGCCGGGCTTCTGGTCAGTGAACGGGCTGGTGTCGACGATCGTGACGGTCATGCAGGGCCTTTATGCGATAGGGGCGACTTGCTGTCCTTTATGACGCGGGAGCACGGCCATGGCCACCGTCCATCATTGCGCGAATATGCGCGGCCAATGTGACAGGATCGAACGGCTTCGCGATGATGCCCAGCACCAGCCCCTCGGGAATCGCCGCCCGGTCGGACGGTTTCATCGTCCCGGTCAGGAATATCATAGAGCCGGCATAGCCCGACGCGCGCAGCCGGCGCGCCAGTTCGATCCCGCCGAAATCAGGCAGCCAGTTGTCGATCAGCACCAGATCGGGCCGCAGATGTGGCGCGACCGCCAGCGCCTCCGTCGCCGACCCGGCCATCAGCACGGTCACATGCGGATCGATCTGGAGCGAGCGGGCGATGATGACGCGCTGGTCGGGATCATCCTCGACGCACAGGATCGTAATCGGATCAGCCATGGCGCGGCACCCCATGAAGGAACGCTAGACGCGCCGCGACCGCCGATAATGCCCCCAAGCCCCGATCAGCAGCGCACCCTGCGTTGGAAAGGCCCAGGTCCCCGCGATGATGCCATAGGGTAAAGGCGCGATCCGTTCCGCCAGCAGGATCGACAGATGGGTATAGACCGCCAGCAGGTGGAAGGACGCCGCCCAGATCGGCCAGAACCGATCCGATCGCAGCGCCAGCGCGATCAGCGCCACCGCCAGCAGCGCATCGACCGCCAGCACCCGCAGTTCGGCGGCATGATAGCGTTCCCCCATGCCGGACAATGCGAAATGCGTGCCGATGATCGCCAGCAGGATGAACCCCACCGTCATCCGCTCGTCCCGCCCGCCCAGGATCGCCGCCGCCAGCAGCGACGCGGGCAGGAAGGCCAGGTTCAGATACCAGAGGATGAGGGGCAGCATCGCGCGTGTGGCCTAGCGCGAGAATGGCAAATAGACGGCGTCGGTCATGCGCTTATGTCCCCCTTCGGCCATGTCAGCTTGGCCGATCGCGTGCGATCAGCCCGCCAGTCGCCCGAGAATCCGCGTCAATGTCTCGACCGCGCTCAGCGTCCCGGCCGCGACCAGGATGATGGCGAGCGGCAGCAGGATCAGCAGCACGATGCGCTGCCCCGTCGCCAGGTCGTTCGACGCGCCTCGATAGGCAGGGACGAGCCATCCGAAGGGGCCGATCCACCGACGCCACGCCCTGCCGTCCACGGCGACTGCGCCGACATCGACGGGCGGGGCAAGCTCCGGTGAGGGGTTAACCCCATTAGGGGGAGGCGGAGACTCCTCCCGCGCCGCCAGCAACCGCGCCGCTTGGGCGCGCGTCGGCACGTTCAGCGTCCGCCGCGCCGCCGCGACATGCTGCTTGGCGGTCTCCGGCGAAATCCCGAGCGCCGCGGCGATCTCCTTGTCGGAAGCATGGCCGCGCGCGATCAGGCGCAGGCAGTCGCGCTGCCGATCGGTCAGCCGCGCAAGGGGATCACCGGCCGGATCAGCCATGGCAAAAGAAGGAAGCAAGCATCGGAAAACAAAGCATGACGCGCCGATCTATAGGCAATCGCCCGCGTCCGGTCCAATGTCTTTGTCCGGCATTTTCGTCCGTTCAGGCCGCCCGTGACGCAGCGTGATCCGCTGCGCGATAGTCGCCGGCCAGCAGTGCCTCCGACAGCGCGGCCCAGTCCTGCAACGGCCAGTGCGCCGGCTCCTCGCGGCTCACCACGGCGTCATGCCCGGCGCTTTCCTTCAGGGAGACATCCTCCGCCTCAATGAACATCTTCTCGGGAATGGCATAGAAAGCCCGCGCCTTCGCCCGCGATCCGCGCCGGCCATTGGGCAGGATGATCGCCAGCCGATTCGACCGCAGCCGCACCAGCAGGCCGGGCGGGAACAGTCCGACGCTCTTCATGAAGGTGAACAGCAGTTCGGGGTCCATATGCCCGTCCCACTGGTCCATGTTGCTGATCGCCTCCGACGGCGTCCAGGCTTCCTTGTAGACCCGCTCGGACGTCAGCGCGTCATAGATGTCGCAGATCGCGCCCATCCGCGCCGCGACGCTCAGTTCCGATCCCTTGAGGCCAAACGGATAGCCGGTGCCGTCCATCCGCTCATGATGATGCAGCGCCACGTCGATCGCGACCTGCGGCACATCCTCGCAGCGCTCGAGCAGTTCGCGCCCGGAAATGGTATGCGCCTTGATGCTGTCGAATTCCTCGGGCGACAGGCGACCGGCCTTGTTCAGCACCTCGCTCGGCACGGCGGCCTTGCCGACATCGTGATAGAGGCCGGCAATGCCGAGTTCGCGCACCGCGTCCTCGCCGAGGCCCCGCTGGCGCGCAAAGCCGATCATCAGCGCGCACACCGCGACCGAATGCAGATAGGTATATTCGTCCTTGCTCTTCAGCCGCGCCATGTTGAGCAGGGTCGACTGGCTGCGCTCCAGCGATTTCGAAATGTCCTCGACCAGTTCCAGGATCGGCGCGGACAAAGTAAGCCGGCCCATCCGCGCATCGTCGAACAGGCGCATCACCAGCATCTTGCCGCGCGCGATGATCTTGCGCGCGCGCTCGATCTCGCCGTTGCGCTGGCTTTGCGACAGCGGTTCGCGACGGGTGTCGAGCCTGCGCGGAGCGGCCGCAGGCGCCGCTTTCTGTTCGCGTTCCGGCGGGGACAGGCCCTTGCCCTTGCTGTCGTCGATGATCACCGCATCGACCGCACTGTCGTGGATCGCCTCCAGCACCGAAATGTCCGTGATGATGAAGCGCGCGCGCCAGAAGGGGTGCTGTAGCCAGCTTCCCCTGAACCCGTGGACATACATGCCCAGGGTCACTTGGTCGGGCGCAATGTCAATCAGCATCAATAACTCCCCGCGCGACCGGGGCATTGTATAGGCGCTGAACTATTGCGGAATAGTAACCATGGTCATGACGAAGTACGTAATGCGACTTCATTCATGAACCGCACATCGTCATTATTGGCCAGCCAGGGCGCTTCGGCACTGATCGCGCCGAGCATGTCGGACAGCGCATCCATTTCGCTCTTGTGATAGTTGCCAAGAACGTAACCCAGCACCTTGTCCTTGTGCCCCGGATGGCCGATGCCGATCCGCACCCGGCGGAAATCATTGCCGATATGCGCGTCGGTGGAGCGCAGGCCGTTATGCCCGGCATTGCCGCCGCCGCGCTTCACCTTGATCTTCATCGGCGCGAGGTCGAGTTCGTCATGGAACACGGTCACGTCAGCCGGCGTGGCTTTATAGAAGCGCATCGCCTCGCCGATCGCGCGGCCGCTCTCGTTCATGAAGGTCGCGGGTTTCAGCAGCAGCACCTTCTCGTTGCCGATCCGCCCTTCCTGGGTCCAGCCCTGAAACTGCTTCTTCGGTGCGGAAAAGCCGTGCATGTCGGCGATGACGTCGGCGACCATGAAGCCGACATTGTGCCGGTGCATCGCATAGCTGGGACCCGGATTGCCCAGGCCCGCCCAGATTTGCATGTCGCGCCTTCCCCAATAAGAAAATCCCGCCCGCCGGGTAGGCGGACGGGATCGGAATTTCCAGTCTGAACGGACCGGAAGGCGATTACTCGCCTTCGCCCTCAGCCTCACCCTCGGCCGGGGTCTCGGCGTCGCCCTCGGCGCTCTTGAGCGCGGACGGCGCAACGATCGTCGCGACCGTGACGCTGTCGTCATGGTCCGCCGACTTGGCGCCGGCCGGGAACTTGATGTCGCGCACGTGGACCGAATCGCCCACGTCCAGCCCGGTCAGGTCGACCGTGATGTCGTCGGGGATCTTCGCCGCATCGACGATCACGCCCAGATTATGCGTGACGATGTTGAGCACGCCGCCCTTCTTGATGCCGGGGGCCTTGTCCTCGTTGACGAACACCACCGGCACGTCGACCGTGATGGTGGCGTGTTCGGACACGCGCAGGAAGTCCGCGTGCAGCGGACGATCGCTCACAGGATGGAAGGCGACGTCCTTGGGAAGCGTGCGGACCTTCTTGCCGCCGATTTCGACCATGACGACCGAATTGAAGAAGTGGCCGGTGCCGAGCAGCTTGTTGAGGAGCTTTTCCTCGACGTGGATCGACTGGGGTTCTTCGTTCATTCCATAGATGACGGCGGGTACGCGGCCCTCACGGCGGAGAGCGCGGGAGGCTCCCTTGCCTGCCCGATCGCGTGCCTCGGCCGACAGCGTAAGCTGTTCGCTCATTGCGTGTCTCCAAAAGCAATTTCTGACATTTCCCGCCACGCCTCCAGGGATGACCATCGCGGGAAGCGGGGCCTTTAGCAGAAAAGCGCTGGATTGCAAGGGTGGGGGAAACCCATGCCGAACCTCCGTTCGTTTCGAGCGCAGTCGAGAAACGCTCGCGCTGCGCTATCGGCTTCTCGACTGCGCTCGAAGCGAACGGAGCAAGGGCTTACTGCACCCGCGTCACCGAAAAGCCCTTCGCCTTGAGCAGGTCGATCAGATTTTCCCGCCCCGTCAGATGGCCGGCTCCCACCGCGATGAACGGCCGTCCCTTCAGCGCGCCGATCGCCTGCACCCAGTCGCGGTTGCGCGCCACCAGCACGGCTTCCTCGACCATCGGGTCGGGCTGCTCGCCATTCTCGTCCTCCTTGGCGATCGCGGCCATGTCGCCCTTCAGCCAGGCGGACAGGATGCGGTCATACAGGCCCTTCATGTCCTTGGTCTCATGCACCGTCTGCACGAGCAGCCGGCGTTGCACCTCCTCGGGCAGCGTGTCGAAGGCGGAAAACTGCCGTTCCACCGTCTCCAGCCCGCCGATCGGCTTGCCCGCCTTGTTGAAGCTGTCGATCAGCGCCGGCTCCACCCCGTCATCCTGGCTGATGTTGAGCGCCTGCTGCGTCGCCGCCGATATCAGCATTGCCGCTGCCCAGCTTTCATAGCCCGACAGCAGCTGCACGGTCGCGCCGCCCTGGCTCGCCGCCGCGTCCAGCGCCGCGCGCTCCTCCGCCGGCACGCGCGCGTCGAGCGGCGGCAGTCCGGGGCTGCGGCCCATCTGCTCGAAGATGCTCAGCGTCTTCTGCTCGTCCTGAATGTCCGCCGCCTCGATCATCAGCCGGTCCGCGCCGTCGATCGCCGTCCCGATCGCGGGCGTGCGCCACGCGGTATTCTTGGGCAGCACATGGATGGTGCCGAACAGCCAGCCGTTCAGCTCGCCCTTCTTCACCGCCCACAGCGCCGGCCCACTTTGTGGCGGCGGGGCAGGCGGCTCGCCGCCGCAGGCCGCGACCAGCGTAAAGGCGAACAGCGCCAGCAAGCGGGCGATCATCATCCGCATCCCGCTCACTCCATCACCCGCGCAGACTTGACGCCGATCGCGCTCAGTTGCTCCTGCACGCTGTCCTTGCCGGCCAGATGCCCTGCGCCGACCGCCACGAACACCACGCCGGGCTTGTCCAGCCGCGTCTTGATCCACTGCGCCCAGGCTGCGTTGCGCTTCTTCAGCAGCATTTCGGCCAGTTCCGGGGTCGCCTCCAGCGATTCGTTCATCTGCTCGGCCAGCTTGTCGGGATTACCCTTCAGCCAGTTGTCGATCAGCGCGCCGAACTGTGTCTCCATATCCGGCAGGCCGTCGACGGTGGCGTTCAGGAACTCGATCTGCTGCTCCATCGGCAGCGCCGCGAAGAAGCCGACTTGCTGCTCCACCGTCTCCAGCGCGCCGATCGGCTTGCCCGATGCCTTGGCGGCTGCCGTCAGTATCTTCTCGACGCCCTCTTCGGGCTTGTAGCCCAGCTTCCCCAGCGGCGCGACGGACAGCGCCATGCCCGCCATCCACGGGTTGAACAAATCGAATTGCGCCCAGGGCAGCCCGTTGGCGTCCATCGCCGCCTGATATTTCGCGCGCGCCTCGGGCGTCAGCCGGTCGGACAGCTTGGTCCCGTCGCTCGACATCGCTTTGGTCGCCATCGCGAGCGCCATCTGGTTCGCATCCTCCGGCTCGATGATCTCCAGCACCAGCTCGCCCGACCCCTCGAACGCCTTGCGCACGCCCGGCCCGAACCATTGCGTGCCGGGCTTCAGCACATGCACGCTGCCGAACAGATAGATGGTCGTGTCGTCATCCTTCACCTGCCACAGGGCAGGGACCACCGGCGTCGTGGAAACCGGCTGCGGCGGGGGCGTCGGCGCGCAGGCCGACAGCGCGAGCAGCAGGCCGGCCGTCAGCCAGCGTGAAAGGGGGGATTTCATGCGCGCGATAACTCCGTCATTTGCCCGGAAGATGGCGGCGGGGCGGGTCGGGGGCAAGGCGCTTAACCCACTTTCCGCCCGACAGGCTGCTTGACCCTCTTTCCTGCCTGCGCCAATGCGCAGTTTCGCCAGTCACGTGATTTCGGGATATTCCATTGAGCGAGCCTCTGTCCTTCCAGGATCTGATCCTCACCCTGCACGCCTATTGGGGCCGGCAGGGCTGCGTCATCCTCCAGCCGCTGGACATGGAAGTGGGCGCGGGCACCTTCCACCCCGCCACCACCCTGCGCGCGCTCGGCCCCGACACATGGAACGCCGCCTATGTGCAGCCCAGCCGCCGGCCCACGGACGGCCGCTATGGCGAGAACCCCAATCGGCTCCAGCATTATTACCAGTATCAGGTCATCATGAAGCCCAGCCCGGCGAACCTGCAGGAGCTGTACCTGGGCAGCCTGGTGGAGATCGGCATCGATCCGCTGGTCCACGACATCCGCTTCGTCGAGGACGACTGGGAAAGCCCGACGCTGGGTGCCTGGGGCCTTGGCTGGGAAGTCTGGTGCGACGGCATGGAAGTCACCCAGTTCACTTACTTTCAGCAGATGGGCGGCTTCGACTGCAAGCCGGTCGCGGGCGAACTGACCTACGGCCTCGAGCGCCTCGCCATGTACATTCAGGGCGTCGACAGCGTCTATGACCTGAAATTCAACAATGCCGGCGTGACCTATGGCGACGTGTTCCTGGAGAACGAGCGCCAGATGTCGAAATGGAATTTCGAGGTCGCCGACACCGAAAAGCTGTTCCGCTGGTTCCGCGACTGCCGCGCGGAATATGACCAGTGCATTGAGGCGGGCGTGCCGCTCGCCGCCTTCGAACAGGCGATCAAGGCGTCGCACACCTTCAACCTGCTCCAGGCGCGCGGCGTCATCTCCGTGCAGGAACGCGCCAGCTACATGGGTCAGGTCCGCGACATGGCCAAGGGCAGCTGCGAAGCGTGGATGAAGACCAACGGATGGGCCGCCTGATGACCGACTTCCTCCTCGAACTGCGCTGCGAGGAAATTCCCGCGCGCATGCAGTTGAAGGCCAGCGACGATCTCGCCCGCCTGTTCACCGAAGAACTGGCAAAGGAGGGCCTCAAACCCGCCGCCATCGACAGCTTCGTGACCCCCCGTCGCCTGGCGCTCATCGCCCGCGACCTGCCGCTGGAGACCGCCGCCGTCTCCGAAGAGTTCAAGGGGCCGCGCACCAGCGCTCCCGCGCAGGCGCTCGAAGGCTTCCTGCGCAAGACCGGCTTGACGCAGGACCAGCTCGAGGACCGCGACGGCGCCTGGTTCGCCGTCGTCAACAAGCCCGGTCGCGCCACGAAGGACGTGCTGGCGCAGGCCGTCCCCGCCGTCATCCGCGCCTTCCCCTGGCCCAAGTCGATGCGCTGGGGCGGCGCGTCCGCCACTACCGAAAGCCTGCGCTGGGTCCGCCCCTTGAGCAGCATCGTCGCGATCCTGGGCGAAGACCTCGTCGAGATCGAGGTCGAGGGGCTGAAAAGCGGCTTCGCGACGCTCGGCCACCGCTTCCACCACGCCGGCGAGATCACCATCGGCGGCGCGCATGACTATGCCGAAAAGCTGCGCGCCTGCCACGTCATCGTGTCGCACCAGGAACGCCAGCAGATCATCGAGGGGCGCGCCGCACAGGCCGCCGCCGCGAAGGGCTACACCGTCATCGAGGACAAGGGCCTGATCGCGGAAAATGCCGGCCTTACCGAATGGCCGGTGCCGCTGCTGGGCGATTTCGACCCGGCCTTCCTTGAGGTTCCCCCTGAAGTCATTCAGCTAACCCTACGGATCAACCAGAAATATTTCGTGCTGCGGGACGCGGACGGCAAGCTCGCTCCCGCCTTCATCTGCACCGCGAACATCGACGCGAAGGACGGCGGCGAAGCCATCGTCGCCGGCAACCGCAAGGTCCTCGCCGCGCGGTTGAGCGACGCCCGCTTCTTCTGGGAGCAGGACAAGAAGACGAAGCTGGAAGACCACGCGAAGAAGCTGGAGCGCATCACCTTCCATGAAAAGCTGGGCACCGTCGCCGACAAGGTCGAGCGCGTCGCGAAGCTGGCGCGTTGGCTGGTGGAAGAGGGCATCGTCACCGACAAAAAGCCCCTCCCCTTCAGGGGAGGGGTTGGGGTGGGGGCTGTCCCGACAGGACAGGTTTCTCCGACAGCCCCCACCCCCAGCCCCTCCCCTGAAGGGGAGGGGAGCGATCTCGCCACCCTCGCTGAACAGGCCGCCCGTCTCGCCAAGGCCGACCTCGTCACCGAAATGGTCGGCGAGTTCCCCGAATTGCAGGGCCTCATGGGCGGCTACTACGCCCGCGCCGAGGGCCTGTCCGACGCCGTCGCCGACGCCATCCGCGATCATTACAAGCCGGTCGGGCAGGGCGATGACGTGCCGACTGCGCCGGTCACGGTGGCGGTGAGTCTGGCGGACAAGCTGGATACTCTGGCCAGCTTCTTCATCGAGAAAATGCCGCCGACAGGGTCGAAAGATCCGTTTGCACTGCGCCGCGCCGCTTTGGCCGTTATATCGCTTATCCTGGAAAACAACCTGCGTTTCAGGCTGGAGCGAGTGCTGCTGGCGGCGACAGATGATGACTTGGAAAAGTTCGGAAAAATCTATTTCAGCTACACCGAACAGGATTTGGCCAGCTTCTTCGCCGACCGCCTAAAGGTCCAGCAAAAGGAAGCCGGCGTCCGCCACGACCTGATCGACGCGGTCTTCGCCCTCGGCGGAGAGGACGACCTCGTCCGCCTGCTGGCCCGCGTGAAGGCGCTGCAATCCTTCGTCGCCACCGATGACGGCGCGAACCTGCTCGCGGGCTACAAGCGCGCCGCCAACATCCTCAAGAAGGAAGGCGTTGCAACCGCCGACTGGACCGCGCCCGCCTACACAACCGAACCCGCCGAAGCCGCGCTCATCGCCGCGCTCGAGTCCGCCGAACCCCGCGCGCAAAAAGCCGTCGCAAACGAGGAGTTCGAGGGCGCCATGGCCGCGCTCGCCACCCTGCGCGCGCCGATCGACGCCTTTTTCGAGGCCGTCACCGTCAACGACGCGGACCCTGACAAGCGCGCCGCCCGCCTCGCCCTGCTGGCGCGGGTGCGCAGCGCGGTCCATGCCGTGGCCGACTTCTCGAAAATTACCGGCTGACGACAGGAAATAATCGTTTCGCTCCGAACCGCGTCAATTTAAGACCATATAGGGACAGTCAGCCTCCCCGATGCGACGGAATCTCTTTGTTGCAGCGCACAAATATTCTACAGTGCGAACAACCCGAGGAGACTGACCCCCGATGATCAAGATGGAAGAGGCCAGCATGACCGAGACCGCAACCCGTTATGTCTATCGCTTTGGCGGCGGTGTGAATGACGGAGGCAAGGGCGACAAGAATCTCCTGGGCGGCAAGGGCGCGAACCTTGACGGCATGGCGTCGATCGGCCTGCCGGTCCCGCCGGGCTTCACCATCACCACGGAAATGTGCACCCGCTATTTCGTCGACGGCGGCGTCTATCCCGACAGCCTGCTGGCGCAGGTGGCGGACGGCATCACCCATATTCAGAGCGTTACGGGCAAGGTCTTCGGCGATGCAGCCGACCCGCTGCTGGTCTCCGTCCGTTCGGGCGCGCGCATTTCGATGCCGGGCATGATGGACACCGTCCTCAACCTGGGTCTGAATGACGAGACGGTGGTGGGCCTCGCCACCGTGTCCGGCGACGAGCGCTTCGCCTGGGACAGCTATCGCCGCTTCATTCAGATGTATTCGGATGTGGTCCTCGAACTCGATCACGGAGCCTTCGAAGAAGCCCTTGAAATCGCGAAGGAAGATCAGGGCTATCTGCTCGATACGGAAATGACCGCCGACGACTGGAAGGCGCTCGTCACCGAGTACAAGGCGCTCGTTCAGAAGCTCTGGGACAAGCCGTTCCCGCAGGACGTGCATGACCAGCTCTGGGGCGCGATCAACGCCGTCTTCGGTTCGTGGCAGGCCGACCGCGCGAAGGTCTATCGCCGCCTCAATTCGATCCCGCACGACTGGGGCACCGCCGTCAATGTGCAGGCGATGGTGTTCGGCAATATGGGCGACACTTCGGCCACGGGCGTCGCGTTCACGCGCGATCCCGCCACCGGCGAAAACGCCTATTATGGCGAATATCTCATCAATGCGCAGGGTGAGGATGTCGTCGCCGGCATCCGCACGCCGCAATATCTGACCCGCCAGGCGCGCGAGCGGGCAGGGGCCAGGCCGCTCTCCATGGAGGAGGCGATGCCGGAAACCTATGCCGAACTCGCCAATGTGTTCGATATCCTCGAAAAGCATTATCGCGACATGCAGGACATCGAATTCACGGTGCAGCAGGGCAAGCTCTGGATGCTCCAGACCCGCTCGGGCAAGCGCACCGCCAAGGCGGCGCTGAAGATCGCCGTCGAAATGGCGAGCGAGGGCCTGATCAGCGAGGAAGAAGCCGTCGCCCGCGTCGATCCCGCCGCGCTCGACCAGCTGCTCCATCCCACGCTCGATCCCAAGGCGCCGCGCGATGTGCTGACCAAGGGCCTGCCCGCCTCGCCGGGGGCGGCCAGCGGCGCGATCGTGTTTGACGCCGACACCGCAGAGCGCCGCAACGAGATGGGCGACGCCGTCATCCTCGTCCGCGTCGAAACCAGCCCCGAAGACATTCACGGCATGCACGCGGCCAAGGGCATTCTGACCGCACGCGGCGGCATGACGTCGCACGCCGCCGTGGTGGCGCGCGGCATGGGCCGTCCCTGCGTTTCGGGTGCGGGCAGCCTGTCGATCGACAACGCCGCCAAGATTTTGCGCATCGGCACGCGGGAACTCAAGGAAGGCGACATCCTCACCATCGACGGCGCGACCGGCGAAGTCATGGCAGGCGAAGTGCCGACCGTGCAGCCCGAACTCGCCGGCGATTTCGGCACGCTGATGGAATGGGCCGACAAGGTCCGTCGCCTGAAGGTGCGCGCCAACGCCGAAACCCCGCAGGACTGCAAGGTCGCGCGCGAATTCGGCGCGGAGGGCGTGGGCCTGTGCCGCACCGAGCACATGTTCTTCGACGCCGCCCGCATCACCGCCGTGCGCGAGATGATCCTGGCCGACAGCGAGAAGGGCCGCCGCGTCGCGCTCGACAAGCTGCTGCCCGAACAGCGCGATGACTTCGCGGAAATCTTCATGGTCATGGCCGGCCTGCCGGTCACCATCCGTCTGCTCGATCCGCCGCTGCACGAATTCCTGCCGCATGGCGAAGCGGAGTTCGAGGAAGTGGCCAAGGCGGCGGGCGTTGGCGTCGACGCGCTCAAGCGTCGCGCGGCCGAACTGCATGAATTCAACCCCATGCTCGGCCATCGCGGTTGCCGCCTTGGCGTCACCTATCCCGAAATCTACGAGATGCAGGCCCGCGCCATCTTCGAAGCGGCGCTGCTCATCAAGCAGCGTTCGGGCGAAGCGCCGATCCCCGAAGTCATGATCCCGCTCGTCGCTACGAAGAAGGAACTGGAGCTGATGAAGGCGATCGTCGATCGCGTCGCGGCCGAAGTCTTCGCGGAGCAGGGCGCATCGGTCGACTATCTGGTCGGCACGATGATCGAGCTGCCGCGCGCGGCGCTCAAGGCCGGCGAGATCGCCGAAGTCGGCGAGTTCTTCTCGTTCGGCACCAATGACCTCACGCAAACGACGATCGGCATCAGCCGCGACGACGCCGGCCGCTTCCTGACGCAATATGTCGACAAGGGCATCTTCGCCCGCGACCCGTTCGTCAGCATCGATGTCGAGGGCGTGGGCGAACTGATCGAGATCGCCGCCGAACGCGGCCGCAAGACCCGTTCGGGCATCAAGCTCGGCATCTGCGGCGAACATGGCGGCGACCCGGCCTCGATCGCCTTCTGCGAAAAGACCGGCCTCGATTATGTCTCGGCCTCGCCCTACCGCGTCCCCATCGCCCGCCTCGCCGCCGCGCAGGCGGCACTCGCGAACAAGGGCTGATACAAGAAAAGGCTCCGGGGGTGACCTCGGAGCCTTTTTTATGTCCTACAGGCTGTCTGTCATGCCAACAGGGGGTGTGTCGTTTCGGCTTTTGGCCTGGCGCGCGAGGCTCTTTTGCATCGTCGGCATCCCATTGCCTGTCGTCCTCGCGACGGTTGCAGCAAAGGGGCGAGCCATCGCCCTAACTTGACTTAGCTTGACATTTCCAACCGAAAATCGCGTCAATTTAGTCAATTTAAGCCGAATGGAGGGACGGATTGACGCGCGCCGCCGCTCTCAAACCGGCGTCTTGCGCCGATCATAGATACGCGCATGCTCATCGTCCTTGCGCTCGTCCAGCAACCGCGCCTGCTCGCGCCACTCGTCGCGCGTGATCGCGCCGGGACGCAGCCCCAGTCGGCCCTCGACCGTCGCCTGCTGCTCGTCGCTCATGCCCGCGATCTGCCGATAACGGTGATAGCCCGCCTCGTTCAGCGCCACCTCGTCGCTCGCTGACACCGTGCGGATCCGCGTCAGCTCGTCACGCCCATGCACTGCGCCCGCAACCGCCGTGGCCGTGCCTGGACCAATCGGCCCCTGGTTGCGCTCCAGCTCCGCGATTCGCGTGTTGGCCGCCTCCAGCCGGGCGTCACGATCCCGGATGGCGGCCCGATGCGCGACCTCCTCGTCGCGCCAGCGTTTCTTGTATTTGCCGCCGCGGCCCATCATCGCGCCAAGCACCAGCCCGATCAGCAGCGCCACCGCCAGCAGCGCGATCTCGTTGATGGTAAAGCTCATGTCGAGTTCCTTTCCCCACCGAAACGGCCGAAACCGGGCAAAGGTTGCGGGCGGTCTCCAGGCCGGGGCACGCCTTCGAAATAATTGCGGAAAAAGGGGTTGCCAGACCGGCCGACCCCTTCTATCTGCGCCACTCCACTGCACCCGTAGCTCAGCTGGATAGAGCATCAGACTACGAATCTGAGGGTCGGGCGTTCGAATCGCTCCGGGTGCACCATCGAAAGCCCTGCCAGGTCAAAGACTTGGCAGGGCTTTTGTGTTTCGGCTTTTAAAGAGTGTGAAATCGGGCCGGCGTGCGCCGCCGGATCAGCCCTCGGCCGCCCGCCGCTTGAGTTCCAGCGCGTCGATAATCATGCCGCCGCCCATGAACACGGCGCCGGTGCAGCACAGAGCCAGCAACTGTCCGCCAAAGCCCGGATACTGGTCCATATAGACCAACCCGCGCTCGGCCGCGCCCAGCGCCAGGGCATAGATGACCAGAAACGCCTCGAACTTCGTCTTGATCGTGAAGAGGCGTTTGATCCGCTGCATTACAGCCCTTTCGGCGACAGCCCCCGCCGTCAGGGCATTAGATCGCGTGAAAGCCGCAAATGGTCAACAAGGGTTAACCATGATTGTTCGATCCGTGCGATCAGCCGCGTGTCGCCCAATTCCTCCGGCGCAATGCTCTCGGGCCAGGTCGCCGCGATGATGGCCGCGATCTCGTCCAGCCTGGTTTCGTCCACCAGGAAGCGCGGATCGATATCCGCCGGGTCGGCCACCACGCGCAACCGCAGGCATGCGGGGCCGCCGCCATTGGCCATGGACTGGCGCACATCCACCGGGATCAGCCGGCGGATCGGTCCGTTGCCCGCGACCATCTCCTCCAGCCATTGCCACACGTTCGTGCGGTCCTGCGCCTCGGTCGGCAGCACCAGCGCCATGCCGCCCTCGGGCAGCGTCACCAGCTGCGCATTGAACAGATAGCTGCCGATCGCATCGGCCAGGCTGACGGCGCTGGCCGGCACCTCGATGATCTCGACGCAGGGCAGGGCGGCGCGAAGCTGCTCGTACAACCGATCCTTGTCGGCAAAGGCCAGCTCATGCGTGAACAGCACATGCTCATTCGCCACCGCCACCACGTCATTGTGAAATGCGCCCGCGGCGATCGCCTCTTCGGCCTGCTTCACGAACAGGGTGCGCTCCGGCGCCAGCCGGTGCAGCCGCGCCACCGCCTTGCTCGCCTCCAGCTGCTGCCGCGCGGGGAAAGCGCCGCCAGCCTCGCCATAGACGAACACTTCCACCCCCGGCAGGTCGTGCCGTTCGGTCAGCCGCATATGATTGGCCGCGCCCTCGTCGCCAAAGGGGGCAGGGACGGGCGCATGCACGGCAAAGGCGCTCCTCGCGGCGAAGGCGACGCGCAACTGCGCCAGCGTCTGCGGCCACTCATGGCTGCGATGCGGCATCGTCACCAGATTGGCGGCGGTCAGATGGGTCAGCCCGTCCGCGCTGTCACAGGCCGGGGACACCGTCGCCGCATTGGCCGCCCACATCGCGGAGGCGGACATCGCCGCCGCACGGATATGTGGTTCCGCTTCCGAGACCGTCGTACCGATCGACCCCAGCCAGGCGCTGTCCGGCCGCCAGTGCGGCACGAACACGCCCTGCGTCAGCCCCAGCCGGATATTGGCGCGCATCTTCTCCAGCCCCTGCAACGCCGCCGCGCGCGGATAGGAGGACGCGCCAGCATTGCGCGACGACGCCAGATTGCCCAGGCTCAGGCCCGCATAATTGTGGCTCGGTCCAATGATGCCGTCGAAATTGATTTCCCGTACGCTCATTTCAACGTCCCGCCAGCGTCAGCTGCTGGCCCTCCTCTATGCCGAGCAGGTCCGCGCTCGCCTTGTCCAGTGACACCGTCCCGTCCTCGCGCTCCTCGATCAGCCCATAGGCGCAGCGATAGTCCGCCAGCCGTCCCAGCGTGATCAGCTTCTTCGCGCCGCCCTTGTCGTGAATGGCCGAAACCATCACGTCACGCGCGCCGGCCACGGTCGCTAGCCCGTCGATCTGCCCCACCATCGTCGGCCCGCCGTCGAAAATGTCGACATAGCCGGCATTGTCGAAGCCCTCCGTCTCCAGCATCCGCATAGCTGCGCGACCATTGGGGTGGGGCAGGCCGATGACGGCGCGGGCATGGTCGGTCAGCATCGCGGTGTAGATCGGCGTCTTGGGCATCAGGTCGGCGATGAACTGGTTGCCGTTGACGGCATTGAACTCGTCCGCCTCCTGAAAGCTCATGCCGAAAAAGCGCCCGGCCAGCCCATCCCAGAAGGGCGATCCGCCCGCCTCGTCGATGACGCCGCGCAATTCCGCGATGATCCGGTCGCCAAAGCGCGCGCGATGATTGCGAATATAGAGGTAGCGGCTGCGCGCCAGCAGCAGCCCCAGCCCCTCGGCCCGCTCGCGCGGATGCAGGAACAGGCCGCCGACCTCGACGGACCCTTCCAGATCGGTGGTCAGCGACAGCATCTGCGCCCGGAATGTCCGGCCCAACTCCCGGCTGTGCTGGGTCAGCGTTCCCAGGCGGTAGGAATAGAAAGGCCAGCTTTGCCCCACCGTACTGAAAATCTGGCAGGTGCCGCGCACCTGGCCCGTCGCCCGGTTCTCCAACACCATGACGATCAACTCGTCCTGCACGCCCTCCGCCTCGCGCGAGAGCGCTTGCGCCGTCCGCTCCAGCTTGGCGGAGAGCGACGCCCGGTCGGGCGGCAGATTGGTGAATCCGCCGCCGGTCAGCTTCGCCATCTCGTACAATGTCTGCAAATCATCCGGCCGCGCCGGTCGCATCAGGAATGTCATGGGGAGGGTCTATCAGAGCATAACGAACCGCTCCACCCCCAGCGCTACAGCCGCCTGTCTCAGAAATCGTATGTCAGCGTCACCCGGCTCAGCGTGTCGAATTCCTTGCCCTCCAGCAGCGTCTCCGATTCGTAGAGCACGTTGTATGAGAATGCTGCTGACAGCCGCGACCCGACCTTCGTTTCCAGGCTGGTCAGTGAATTGAGCGAATGCATGTGGCTCTCGACATAGCCCGACGCCACCTGTTTGAACGTCAGCGTCGGCGTAATCCGCCAGGCCAGGTCCATTGAGCCGCGTGCGCCGACCTTCGTCTCCACATCGCCAATAATGTAGCGCACATGGCGGACGGACGGACCGATATCGGCCGACAGGTCGACTGGCTGGCTGACGATCAGCTTGTAACCGATACCCGCCGATCCGGTATAGCGCTGGGCATAGCCGATGGTTCGGTCGCGCTCGAACTGGGCGAGGCCATAAGCGAAACCACGCGGGCTGAATTCGTAGCGCGGCTCGTAATTCAGCATGTAACGCTCGCGCGACGTCACCCCATTGGCGCGGCGATAATCCGCGATCGCCGCCAGCTTGTGCGACCATTGCAGGCCGGTGCGCTTGACGGAGGCGCTGACGCTGACGCCGATTTCGCTGGTGGAGCCGGTCGATCGAAAGCCGCCCGCTTCAACCCGGCCGGTCCACAATTCTGTGAAGGCGGCCTCCCGAATGACGGCGTCGTGCGTGGCCTTCGTCCGATCCTTCCAGCTGTTGACCATGCGCTGAATGTCGTCGGCGGAACCCGGATTGGTCTGCTTGGCGATCTTGGCGACCGTGGCGATCTCCGTCTCGTTGCCATTGGCGATCGCCGCCTCCAGCATCTCGCGCACGGCGATGGGCATCAGCGGCTTTTCCTGCCCATGCGCAACAGTCGCGCCGATCAGGCAGATAGGGATGGAGAGAAGCGAACGCATCTGGTCTGTCATAGCCGCTAAGCCGGGGATGTTAACCCCCGGATGCTGCACCTGCTCAGATGAGGTCGTGAAATTCCTTCAGGATATCGCGGTACAGCTTGCGCTTGAACGGCACGATCACCTCCGGCAGCAATTCGGGCGCGATCCATTTCCAGTCGCGGAATTCCGGGTGCTTCGTCTGGATGTTCACGTCGGCGTCGGTCCCCAGGAAGCGCGCCAGATACCAGAACTGCCGCTGCCCGCGATAGCGCCCGCCCCACAGCTTGCCGACCAGATCGGCGGGCAGGTCGTAGAAATGCTCTTCCTTCGCCTTCGCGATGATCTCGACATGGTCGGGCGTGATCCCGGTTTCCTCGCCCAGTTCGCGCAGTACCGCGACCTTCGCGTCCTCGCCCTCGTCGATGCCGCCCTGCGGCATCTGCCAGGCTTCGACCACATTATCGAGCCGCTGCCCGACGAACACCTTGCCGTCCATGTTTACCAGCATGATCCCCACGCATGGGCGATAGGGCAGTTCGACTTCGCTAGACATACCGGGCCGTCGCATCCTTGGTTCTCGTATTTGTAACAAGGATAAGCGCGGCCGTGGCCCCCGTCCATCGTCCGAATCGCCAGAAGAGCGGCGCTGTTCGAATCATCGCGGCTGCGGCGATCTTGCAACGGAAACGGGCCGACTGCATTGGACGGCCATGACTGCACCCGTCCTCCTCTGGCTACGCCAGGATCTTCGCCTGTCCGATCAGGCCGCCTTGCTGGCGGCGACGCAGGAAGGGCCGGTCGTTCCGGTATATATCCTCGACGATGAGACGCCGGGCCGATGGAGGATGGGCGGTGCCTCGCGCTGGTGGCTGCATCACAGCCTCGCCGCGCTGGACGCAGCGCTACGCGAGCATGGTTCCCGACTCATTCTGCGGCGCGGGCGCTGCGCGGACGAACTGGCGAAGTTGGCTGCGGAAATTGGGGCGGGCAGGGTGCATGCCTTGTCACATTACGAACCCTGGTGGCAGGCGGCCGAGCGGGCAGTGGCGGGCAAACTCGACCTTGCCCTGCATGACGGATCGCTGCTGCTGCCGCCGGGCAGCGTCACGACCGGCAGCGGCGGCCTGTACCGCATCTACACGCCCTTCTGGCGCGCCCTCAACGAACATATGCCGCCACCGCCGCCGAGCCGCGCACCCTCGAAGATCGAGGGACCGTCGCGCTGGCCCAGCAGCGATTCGCTTGGCGACTGGGGCCTGCTCCCGGAAAAGCCGAACTGGGCGAGCGGCTTCGCCGACGACTGGACGCCGGGCGAGGCAGCCGCGCGGGAGCGGGTGGCGGACTTCGTCGATCAGGCGGAATTCTATCCCGAAGGCCGCGACCGCCCGTCCGAGGAATCGACGTCCCGCCTGTCAGCGCATCTGCACTTTGGCGAGGTATCGCCCGCTTATGTCTGGCATCGGCTGGACAAGGCGGACGGCGACACCAGCATCTTCCGCAAGGAACTGGCCTGGCGCGATTACGCCCACACCCAGATCGTGTCACTGCCAGGCTATGGCGAGGAGAATGCGCGCGCCGCTTTCGACAAGCTGGCCTGGCGTGACCTGCGAACAGCAAGGGCCGACTTCGCCGCCTGGAAGCAGGGGCGCACCGGCTACCCGATCGTCGATGCGGGCATGCGACAGCTATGGGCCACCGGCTGGATGCACAACCGCGCCCGCATGATCGCCGCCAGCTTCCTCATCAAGCATCTGCTGATCGACTGGCGGCATGGCGCGCGCTGGTTCTGGGACACGCTGGTCGATGCCGACTACGCCAACAACAGCGTCAACTGGCAGTGGGTCGCGGGCAGCGGCGTGGACGCCAACATGTTCTCGCGAATCATGGCGCCGCTGACGCAGTCGGAAAAATTCGATGCGGCGGGCTATATTCGCCAGTGGGTCCCGGAGCTTGCGGGGCTGAACGATACGCAAATCCACGACCCCGATGCGCATGGCGTGCGCCCCCGCGCCTATCCCGCCAAAATCATCGGCCATCGCGAGGCGAGGGAAAGAGCGCTTTCCGCGTACCGGCATATCAAGGGCGATTGATGCCGGCCCCGGCATGGGGCACAGAGCGGATATGAACGCTATCGATCCGAAAATCGGCATGCGCGCCCCCCTGTCGCGGCGACGTCGGCGCGCCCGTGGATCGAAACTGATCGACCGGCTACTCGCCATGCCCGGCAGCAAGATGCTCGACAGGATCGACGAGGGGCTGGTCGCGGGCCGGCTGAACGCAATCCTGCCCGACGGCACGCGCCGCACGCTGGGCGGCCATGCCGATGGCCCGGTCTGCGAAGTGCGCCTGCGTCGCTGGTCGGCGCTCGCGCGGCTGGCGACGGGCGGGTCGGCGGGCTGGTATCAGGCGTGGGCGGCCGGCGCGTGGGACAGTTCCGATCCGGTCGCCTTGTTCGAGCTGTTCACCGCCAACGCCGTGGCGCTGGGCAATGTCGCCCGCCCGTCCGGCGTCGGTCGCTGGGTCGGCCGCGCCATTCATTGGGGCCGGCGCAACAGCCGGGCCGGGTCGCGCCGCAACATCGCCTATCATTATGATTTGGGGAATGATTTTTACGCGCTCTGGCTCGACGCCGGGATGCAATATTCAAGTGCGCTGTTTACCAACCCGGCCGATGACGACGAGCCGCTGGAACTGGCGCAGCAGGCCAAGATGGATGCGCTGCTCGATCGCTTGGCGCTGCGATCTGGCGATTCGCTGCTGGAGATCGGCTGCGGTTGGGGCGGTCTGGGCGAGCGAGCGATGGAGCGGTTCGGTGTGCGTTATCGCGGGCTGACGCTGTCGGCGGAGCAGGCAAGCTATGCCGGCAACCGGCTGGGGTCAGGCGCGGCGGTGGATATCTGCGACTATCGGGACGCAACCGGCCCCTATGACGCGATCGCCAGCTGCGAGATGGTCGAGGCGGTGGGCCAGCGTTTCTGGCCCGATTATGTCGCGGCGATCGACCGGCTGCTCAAGCCCGGTGGCCGCGCGGCGATCCAGTATATCCTGATCGATGACGCTGTGTTCGAAAGCTATGCGCGCGGCGCGGATTTCATCCAGACCTATGTCTTCCCCGGCGGCATGCTGATGTCGCGCAGCCGCTTCCGTGCTCTGGTGGAGGCGCAGGGACTGGAGTGGCGCGACGAACATTGTTTCGGCCAGCATTATGCCGAAACGCTGCGCCGTTGGCGCGAGCGCTTCGATGACGCGATCGAGGAAGGACGCTTGCCGTCGAGCTTCGACCAGCATTTCGTCGATCTGTGGCGCTATTATCTGATGTACTGCGAAGGTGGTTTTCGCAGCGGCATGATCGACGTGGCGCAGGTGACGCTGGCGAAGCCGGAATAAGGGCCGGGATGGCCTTAAGGTGACAAAAGGACCGCGTTATGCAGGCGGATTTGTCATCTTATGTCACCTTTGAGTGAGGCCCTTGGCATGCCTTGAACTGACAAAATTGACGCGATCAGTCGTTGGAAATGTCAACATATGTCAAGTTCGCGAAGGTGCTGACGCGCCCAAAGGCTTGGCGGATCGACGATGGGAAAGAGCCTGTCGGCGGATGATGGCGCGGGAGCCGGTGTGTAGGACAGCGAATAAATGCGCCGGAGCCTGAGTGACGGCTTGGCCAGCGGTGGTCATTTTTCGACATCTCCCCCATCTCCGCGGGAGAGCGCCAAGAACACCAGCCTCGGCCCTAGCCCTCGACGCGAGTCCTGAACCCGGTCGGCGTGTCGGCCAGCACCATGTCGGCAATCGCGTCCGCCACGACTTCCGGTCCCTTGAGCGATGCGGGGTCCTCGCCGGGGAAGGCGCGGGCGCGCATGGCGGTGCGGGTGGTGCCGGGATCGACGATATGAGTGCGGATGGCGGAGATGTTCGCCACTTCCAGGCCATAGGCGCTGACCAGCGCCTCAAGGCCGGCCTTGGATGCGGCATAGGCGCCCCAATAAGCCCGCGGGGCGCTCGCCACCGACGTCGTCAGGGCGACGATGCGGGCGTCGGCGCTGGCCCGCAGCATCGTGTCGAAGGCGGCGATCAGCGCCTGCTGCGCGCCGACATTGAGAGTGAGGACGCGGGCGAACTCCTTGGCGTCGATCGCGTGCACCGCCGCCAGCGATCCGAGCGAGGCGGCGTTGAGGACCAGGATGTCTAGCGCCTGCCAGCGGCCGGAAATGGCGGCGGCGAGGCGACCGATGCTCTCGCCATCGGTAAGGTCGAGCGGGGCGATGGTGGCGCTGCCGCCGGCGGCGTGGATCGCTTCCTCGACTTCCTCCAGCCCACCGCTGGTGCGCGCGGTCAGGACAACATGGGCGCCCTGCGCTGCGAGCGCCTTCGCGGTGGCCGCGCCGATGCCCCGGCTGGCGCCGGTGACGAGGGCGAGCTTGCCGAAGAGGGGGAGGCTGTCTGTCATGTCATAGGCTCCGTTTGTCCGCTCGCGCCGTCAAGGCGGCGGGACCCCGGGTCAAGCCCGGGGTGACGACGAAAGGGGAGAAGCGGCGGTCAGACCACCCGTTCGGCGAGCAGTTCCAGCTGGTTCGGTACGACCGCTTCGTCCTGGTCGGTGAGCGTCGTGGGATAATCGCCGGTGAAGCAGGCGTCGCAATATTGCGGGCGGATATCGGCGCGCTTGGCTTCGCCCAGCGCCTTGTACAGGCCGTCGATCGAGATGAAGGACAGGCTGTCGGCGTGGATGAAATCCTGCATGCCGCCGACATCAAGCCGATGGGCGAGCAGCTTGGTGCGTTCGGGCGTATCGACGCCGTAGAAGCAGCTGTGCCGGGTCGGCGGGCTGGCGATGCGCATGTGGACTTCAGCCGCGCCGGCTTCGCGCATCATCTGCACGATCTTGAGCGACGTGGTGCCGCGCACGATCGAATCGTCGATCAGCACGATGCGCTTGCCCTGGATGAGGGCGCGGTTGGCGTTGTGCTTGAGCTTCACGCCCAGGTGGCGGACCTTGTCGCCCGGCTGGATGAAGGTGCGGCCAATATAGTGCGAGCGGATGATGCCCAGTTCGAAGGGAATGCCCGATTCCTGGGCATAGCCGATGGCGGCGGGGACGCCGCTGTCGGGCACGGGGATCACATAGTCGGCCTCGACCGGGTTCTCGATCGCCAGCTGCGCGCCGATCGCCTTGCGGACGGAATAGACGCTGGATCCGTCGACGATCGAGTCGGGGCGGCTGAAATAGACATGTTCGAAGATGCAGGGGCGTGGATGCACCTCGCCGAAGGGGCGGTGGCTGCGCATCGTGCCGTCATGCGTGACGATGACCAGCTCGCCCGGGTCGATCGAGCGGATATAGTCCGCGCCGACCACGTCGAGCGCGACCGTTTCCGACGCGAAGATGATCGAATCGCCCAGCTTGCCCATGACGAGCGGGCGGATGCCGAGCGGATCGCGGCAGGCGATCATGCCCTCGGGCGTCATGACGATCAGCGAATAGGCGCCCTCGACCTGCTTGAGCGCGTCGATGAAGCGGTCGATCAGGGTGCGATAGGTGGACGTCGCGACCAGGTGGATGATGACTTCGGTGTCGGATGTCGACTGAAAGATCGAGCCGCGGCGAATCAGTTCGCGGCGCACCTTCATGGCGTTGGAGATATTGCCATTATGGGCAACGGCGAACCCGCCCGAATTGAGTTCGGCGTAGAGCGGCTGCACATTGCGCAGCGAGGTTTCGCCAGTCGTGGCATAGCGGACATGACCGCAGGCCGATCCGCCGGGCAGGCCGCGAATCACGTCATCCCGGTCGAAATTGCCCGCGACATGACCCATCGCCCGGTGGGTGTGGAAACTCTCGCCGTCCCAGCTGGTGATGCCGGCGGCTTCCTGCCCCCGATGCTGAAGGGCGTGCAGACCCAGGGCGACCATGGCGGAGGCAGTCTCCGCCCCCGTCACCCCGAAAATTCCGCATTCCTCGCGCAGCTTGTCGTCGTCGAAAGGATGGGTGCTCAGCATGATGTGCGTGCGGCTCCGTTGCCGATCCGTAGCGCCCGGGGCGCTGTCTGGCGCGCATATAGTCGTTCGATCCGCATTTGTCGCCTGTTTGAAACAAAAAAGGGATGGCGTGGCCTGCGGGCCGCGGCTGTCCTACCTTTTGCGCACTGGCCTTGCCCATCGCAGCCGGTTAAAGACCGGGCAAATGCATCGGTTCGCCAATCCCGCCCGCTTTCTCAGCTTCGCCCGTCCGTTGACCGGCTGGCTATTGTGGCCGGGTGTGTTGCTCATCGTCGCGGGATGCGCGGCCGGCCTGTTCCTCACGCCGGCGGACTATCTGCAAAAGGAATCGGTGCGCATCCTCTATGTCCATGTTCCGGCCGCTTGGCTGGGCATGGCGGGATGGTCGGGCATTGCAATCGCCGGGCTGATGCAGCTGGTCTGGCGGCACCCGCTGGCGGCGGTGGCTGGGGAGGCGATTGCGGTTCCCGGCGCGCTGTTCACCGCTATCTGTCTCGCCACCGGATCGATCTGGGGCCGGCCGACCTGGGGGACCTGGTGGGAATGGGATGGGCGGATGACGTCGATGCTGGTCCTGCTGTTCCTGTATCTGGGCTATATCGCGCTGGCGAGCGCCACCGCATCGTCGCGCGGCGGCGTCAGTCCGCTGGTGGCGATCTTCGGGCTGGTGGGGGCGGTCAACATTCCGATCATCAACCGTTCGGTGGTGTGGTGGAACAGCCTGCATCAGGGGCCGAGCATTACGCTCAGCGGATCGTCGATCGACGGGTCGATGCTGTGGCCGCTGGGGCTGACGCTCCTGGGCTTTTCGCTGCTGTTCGGCGCGATCGTGCTGATGCGGATGCGGACGATCCTGGCGCGCAACAAGGTCGAAGCGCGCATGCGCCGGCTGGCGGAGGGGTGAGGGCGTGAACCACTGGCCGTTCATCATCGCCGCCTATGCGCTGACCTTCATCGGAACGGCTGGCGTCACCTTCCTGAGCTGGCGCGCGATGCGGGGCGCGGAGGCGGCTGCGGACAGGCTGTCGAAACGCGGATGAAGCCCAAGCATCAAAGATTGATCCTGGCGCTGCTGGCGCTGGCGGCGATCGTCGGCGCGGGATTGCTGGCGACATCCGCGCTGCGGGACGAGGCGGCGTTCTTCTACGCGCCGGCGGATGCGAAGGCGCGCCCGCCCGAGCCGGGCAAGCCGGTACGACTGGGCGGCATGGTGGTTGCGGGCAGCCTGAAGCGCGCGCCTGATGGCGTGACGATCCATTTCGACGTGACCGACGGCAAGGCTACGGTGCCCGTGACATTCGCGGGCCTGCCGCCCGACCTGTTCAAGGAAGGATCGGGCGTGGTCGCGGAAGGGGCGTTCGACGCGAAGGGCGCGTTTGTCGCAAGCAACCTGCTCGCCAAGCATGACGAGCGCTACATGCCGCGCGAGCTGGACGGGGTGGTGTATAACGAGACGACGCATGAGATGAAGGCGAGGCCGTGATCGCTGAAGCCGGTCTCGCGTTGCTCTGGCTCGCCGCCGCTATGGCGTTGCTGCAACTTGCGCTGGTCGCGGGCGGCATGATGGGCGGGCGCGGGGATCTGCTGGCGGCGGTGCGGCCGGTGGCGGTGGCGCAGGGGGTGCTGGCGCTGCTGGCGTTCGTTGCGCTGATCGCCCTGTTCCTGCGCAGCGATATGTCGGTGTTGCTGGTCGTCGAGAACAGTCATTCGGCCAAGCCCTGGCTGTACAAATTCGCCGGCACATGGGGCAATCACGAAGGCTCCATGCTGCTGTGGGTCATGGTGATGGGCGCGGCGGGCGGCGCGGTGGCGCTGTTCGAGCGGGCCTTGACGCGCGAGACGCATATGGCGACGCTGGGCGCGCAGGCGGCGATTAGTCTCGGTTTTTATGCCTTTCTGCTGTTTGCCTCCAATCCCTTTGCGCGGATAAATCCGGCGCCGGCGGACGGGCAGGGCCTCAATCCGCTGTTGCAGGACCCGGGCCTCGCCTTCCATCCGCCGACGCTCTATCTGGGCTATGTCGGCCTGTCGGTCGGCTTCTCCTTTGCGGTCGGCGCGCTGCTGACGCGGCGCGTGGATGCGGCTTTCGCGCGGGCGATGCGGCCTTGGGTGCTGGGGGCGTGGATACTCCTGACGCTGGGCATCGCGGCGGGCAGCTACTGGGCCTATTATGAGCTGGGCTGGGGCGGCTGGTGGTTCTGGGACCCGGTGGAGAATGCGTCGCTGATGCCCTGGCTGGCGGCGACAGCGCTGATCCACAGCCTGGGCGTGCTGGCGACGCGGGGGGCTTTGCGCGCCTGGACGCTGATGCTGGCGGTGCTGGCCTTTTCGATGTCGATGGTCGGCACGTTTCTGGTGCGATCGGGCATCCTGACGAGCGTACATGCCTTCGCCGTCGATCCCGAGCGCGGCAGTTTCATCCTGATCCTGCTCGCCATCTATATCGGCGGGGCTTTGGCGCTTTTCGGCTGGCGCGTGGGGACGGTTAAGGAGGGCGAGCCGTTCGATCTGCTGAGCCGCGAGGCGATGCTGGTGGTCAACAACCTGCTGCTGACGATCATCCTGTGCCTGGTGCTGATCGGCACGCTGTACCCGCTGCTGGCCGAGAGTTTCGGTGCGAAGGTTTCGGTGGGCGCGCCCTATTTCAACCGCATTGCGGGACCGTTCGCGCTGGCGCTGATGGTCGCGATGGCGGCGGGACCGCTGCTGCGCTGGCGCCGGGATGACGGGCGCGTTCTGGTCCGGCGCCTCGCGATTCCGCTCGGTGTGGGCGCCATCGTTCTGCTGGCGGTGCTGATCCTTGGCGGCGGGCGGATCGGCATGTTGCCGGCTGCGGGGCTGGTGATCGCGGCGCTGACGGCCGTGGGCAGCATCGCGCCGCTGTGGAAACGCAAGCTGCGGCGCACGCCCTTGTTCACATGGGGCATGGTGATCGCGCATCTGGGTTGCGCGGTCAGTCTGGCCGGGATGGCGGCGGATTCAGCGTTCACCGTCGAGCGTCTCGCCGCAATCCGCGCGGGCGAGAGCGTCGAGGCGGCGGGGTGGACGCTGCGGCTGGAGCGGGTAATGCCGCGCGCCGGCGACAACTGGTCGGCGCTGGAAGCGACGATCGAGGTGAGCAAGGCGGGCCGTGATGCGTTCATGATCCATCCCCAGTCGCGCTTCTTTGCACAGCCGGCGACCACCACGAGCGAGGCGGCGCTGACGACCTTCTGGAACGGCCAACTCTATGTCGTGCTGGGGCAGGAGGCGGAGGATAGGCGCTGGCAGTTGCGCATCTGGTGGAAACCTTTCGTGACGCTGATCTGGTTTGGCGGCGTGATGATCGCGCTGGGCAGCCTGCTGGCGCTGGTCGGGCATGAACGGCGTGGCTGGCTGATGAAATGGCGGAGGCGGCGCGCGTCATGATCCGTCCGGTCATCTGGATACCGCTGTTGCTGTTCGTGGGCCTTGTGACGTTGTTCGCGATCGGCCTGTCGCGACCAGACGACAGCGTGATTCGGTCGAAGCTGATCGGACAGCCGCTGCCGGCTTTCGCGCTGCCGGCCGCCGCGAGCGATCGGCCGGCGCTGGCGTCGGCGCAACTGGCGGATGGCAAGCCGCGCCTCGTCAACATCTTCGCCAGCTGGTGCCTGCCCTGCGCGGCGGAGGCGCCGCAATTGATGGCGCTGCGCAAGGCCGGCGCGGAGATAGATGGCATCGCGATCCGCGATGCGCGGGGTGATGTCGACGCCTTCCTGAGGCGGCATGGCAATCCGTTCGCCCGCATCGGCCTTGACGCGCGCAGCGAGGTGCAGATCGCGCTGGGGTCTTCCGGCGTGCCCGAAACTTTCGTCATCGATGGCAAGGGCCGGATCGCCTATCAGCATGTCGGCGACATCCGCGCTAATGATGTGCCGATGATCCTGGCGAAGCTGGAGGCGTTGCGATGAGGGCGCTGCTGACCCTGATCGCGCTGCTGATGGCTGCCCCTGTCGCGGCGCAGACCGCGTTGCCGCCCGCGCCCTATGCCGATCGGCAATTGCCTGACCCAGCGAAGGAACGCGCGGCGCGGGAACTGATGGAGACGATTCGCTGCCTTACCTGCCAGAGCCAATCGATCGCCGACAGCGATGCGAGTATGGCGGCCGACATGCGTTCGCAGATCCGGCAGCGGATCATGGCGGGGGAGCAGCCCGAACATATCCGGCGCTGGCTGATCGACCGCTATGGCGACTGGGTCAGCTATGAGCCGACCGCCGCGCCGATCCTGTGGCCGCTCTGGGCCGCGCCGGTGCTGCTGCTGGGCGTGGGGCTGTTGCTGCTGCGCGGGCGCGTTCGAAGGAGGCGGCCATGACTGGCTGGCTGATCGCGTTCGGGCTGGCGGCCCTGGTTCTGGCGGCTCTGCTGCTGGCGCGCCTGCCGCGCCTGGCCTGGGAGGTGACGGCGGCGGCGCTGCTGCTCGGCCTTGCCGGCTATGCGTGGCAGGGGCATCCGGGACTGGCGGGCGCGCCGCGCAACGTCGCCGATGCGAAAGAAGCGCCGTTCGATGAAAAGCTGGTGGAGCGTCGCCGGGGCCTGGCGGAACGCTATGGCCCGGCGGCGCAGTGGATGCTGCTGTCCGATTCCTTCGGTCGACGCGGCCTGACGAAGGAAGCCGCCAATGTTCTGCTGTCGGGCCTGCGGGATGACCCGCGCGACCAGAATCTGTGGCTGGGGCTGGGCAATGCGCTGACCAATCATATGGGCGGCGTCGTCTCCCCGGCGGCCGACTTCGCGTACAGGCAGGCGATTGCGATCGCGCCGGACGATCCCGCGCCGCGCTATTTTTACGGGCTGGCGCTCGCGCAGACGCGGCAGTTCAGAGAGGCGCGGGAGCAATGGGCGCCGCTCGCCGCCCGGCTTCCCGCCGACAGCCAGATCGGCAAGGAACTCCGGGCCGATGTCGCGCGTATCGATGCGATGCTGGATGGCGCAGGACAGGTTCCGCAATAGCCGACGCCGCCGGCTGATTGCGCCGGTAGCAGAGCCATGATAGGGCGCGGCTGCTGGCGGGTCGAGCCATCGGGGGCGAACTGCGCAGATGCTGGCAACCATGACGAACGGGCAATTCCCAGATGGCTGAACCGCTCGCGAGCGAGCAACAGGGCGCGGACGACGGGCATGCGGGGCATGCCGACCAGAAGGCCACGCTGAAGCTGGTCGTCGGGGCGATCGGCATCGTCTTCGGCGATATCGGCACCAGCCCGCTCTACGCCTTCCGCGAGACCTTCGCGGGGCACCATCATCTCGATCTGGATCCCGACCATATATTGGGCGTCATCAGCCTGATGTTCTGGTCGATGATGCTGGTGGTGAGCCTGAAATATGTCACCATCATCATGCGCGCCGACAACAAGGGCGAGGGCGGCAGCCTGGCTCTGCTGGCGCTGATAAACGGACAGACCAAGACGCAGCGCTGGTCGCGCGGCATCGTGTTGCTGGGGGTGTTCGCGACGGCCCTGTTCTACGGCGATTCGATGATTACCCCGGCGGTCTCCGTGCTGTCGGCGGTCGAGGGGCTTGCGGTCTATAATCCCGCGCTCGCGCCGGCGATCCTGCCGGTCGCGATCGCCATCCTGTTCGGCCTTTTCTACATCCAGAGTTTCGGCACCAATCGGGTCGCGGCGCTGTTCGGGCCGATCATGCTGCTCTATTTCCTGACCATTGCGACTCTGGGCGTGCTCAGCGTCATCAAGACGCCCGGCATCCTTTACGCCTTCAATCCCTATTGGGCGTTCATGTTCTTCATCACCGATCCGCTGCCCGCCTTCCTGGCGCTGGGCGCGGTCGTGCTTGCGGTGACGGGCGCGGAGGCGCTGTACGCCGACATGGGGCATTTCGGTCGCCGGCCGATCCGGGTGTCCTGGCTCGCCTTCGTTCTGCCGGCGCTGATGCTGAACTATCTGGGGCAGGGCGCGCTGCTGTTTCGGGAAGGCGCGGCGGCGCTCCAGAGTCCCTTCTACAATCTGGCTCCGCAATGGGGGCAGTTGCCGTTGATCGGCCTGGCCACGCTGGCCGCGATCATCGCCAGTCAGGCGGTGATTTCCGGCGCCTTTTCCGTCACGCAGCAGGCGATCCAACTGGGCTTCATGCCGCGCCTGCGGATTTCGCACACCAGCGCGTCGACCGCCGGGCAGATCTACATCCCCCTCATCAACTGGGGGCTGATGATCATGGTGATCCTGCTGGTGCTGACGTTCCAGACATCGTCGAACCTGACGGCGGCCTATGGCATCGCAGTGACCGGCGCGATGTTCATCGACAATCTGCTGCTGACGGTGGTGCTGTACCGGCTATGGCACTGGAAATGGTATTATGCAGCGCCCCTGGTGTCGGTCTTCTTCATGGTGGATGGCGCCTATCTGGCCGCGAATCTGACGAAGGTGCCCGACGGCGGCTGGTTCCCGCTGCTGATCGGCGGCGTGGTGTTTACGCTGCTGACGACATGGGCGCGCGGCCGGGTGCTGATGCAAGACCGGCTGCGGGAAGCGGCGATGCCGATCCCGATCTTCGTTGCGTCGGCTGCTAACAGCGCGGTGCGGGTGTCGGGCACGGCGGTGTTCATGACCTCCTCCCCGGACGGCGTGCCGCATGCGCTGTTGCACAACCTCAAGCACAACAAGGTGCTGCACGAGCGCGTCATCCTGCTGACGGTCAAGATCAAGGGCGTGCCGATCGTCGACGATGATGGGCGCTGCAAGCTGGAGGATCTGGGGCGCGGCTTCTTCCGCTTGGTGCTGCAATATGGCTTCATGCAGGAGCCGGACGTGCCGGCTGCGCTCAAGCAGATCACCGGCTGCGGCCAGGAATTCCGGATGATGGACACCAGCTTCTTCCTGGCGCGACAGACCTTGTTGCCGTCCGCGCGGCCGGGCATGCCGATCTGGCGCGAAAAGCTGTTCGCGTGGATGCTGCGCAATGCGGAAAGCGCGATGGAGTTCTTCCGCCTGCCCACGAACCGCGTCGTGGAACTGGGCAGCCAGGTCGAAATCTGAGCGCTCAGGTGGCTTTGGCTCGATGACCTCCGTTCGCCCTGAGTAGCCGCTGAACCTGTCGAAGCGGCGTATCGAAGGAGCGCGGTTGGTCAACCCTTCGATGCAGGTCTTCGACAAGCACAGCCCCTACTCAGGGCGAACAGTCTGTATTTGTGGCTCAAGCTGGTTGTTTGCTCAGCCGCCCTTGCGCAACTCCGCCAGTTCCCGCTCCAGCCGCTTGCGGATCGACTTCAGCCGCTGCGTCTCGGCAAACTGGGCGACATAGCCTTGCGCCAGGGTCGTCGCGATCGGTACGGCGGTGCCGGCGAAATCCACGGCCGGGGCAAAGATGATGGTGGGCACGTCGCCCAAAATGCCGATCGGCATATAGCCCAGCGGCCCGATCAGCGCGATCAACTCGCGATAATGTCTGATATCTTTCGATTCGATGCACAGGAACGGCATGTGCGTGCGAATCGTCTCGATCGCGCCGGTCAGGACGTCCTTCTCCATCCCCTCGACATCGATCTTGATGAGGCAGGGTTTCAGGTCACCGATGAACCCGTCGATCGCGACGATCGGCATGGCGGACGGGTCTGCCTCGGCCGCTTCCTCCAGCATCGTGCCACCCAGATTGCTCATCGACGACAGGCGGATGGTGGCGCTGGTGGCGCGCGCGCCCACGCCGCAGCGATGCGCGGTGATGCGGTCGGCTACGCCGTTGAGTGCGATATTTTCGCTCAGGATGCTGTACGTCAGCGGTACCGGCTCGAACGCCACCACCGGCAGGCCGATCTCGCGCGCGAAGAAGATCGCGTGGTTGCCGATGTTGCCGCCGATATCCAGGATCACCGTGTCGGGGGTGGCGCGCGGGGACTGGCCGATAACCTGTTTGAGATAGGCGAGCAGGTCGGCCTCATAGAAGGCGCCGGTAGCGGTGATCACGCTCTGCAGCGCCTCGCCCTTGACCGGGAACCAGAATTTGTAGGTCTTATCGCCATAAGGGAAGGCGAAGATGTCCTCGTCACCCTGCCGGGCCAGCGGCGCATGCATATCCAGCATCGCTATTCCCTCAGCTATAGGTGGCCAGCGCGGCCTGTTCGGTCGCGGCAATATCCGGGATGGCGCGCATCATCGCCGCCATGCGCTTCATGCCCGGCACGAAATAGGCGATCGAGAGATCTTCCTCTTCGTTCCTGTCGTTGAACTCGAAATAGAAGTCATTGTAGCGGGTCGTTCCCGCCGCATCGCCGCGTCCCTGCCGCCACGCGAATTCCTCGCGCGACTTGATAACATAGTGATTGAGCTGGATGTCATCGAAATGGATGTTTTCGGCATCCTTGTATGATGTGAACGGCGTCCGGTCGGCATAGCCATAGGGCTTCACGCCTTCGCGCAGGGTCACATAATGAGGGCCGGTGCCGAACGCGATCCGGTTGATGTCCTTTGGCTGGAATATGACCTTGGTAATGCCATTCTGGGTGAAGGGCACTTCGGACGCCCGGGTGAAGCGCTCTATCACCGGCGCCGGGTCATAATGTTCCAGATGCGACGATCCGAAATTGCGCCAGTTGATCGCGATGGCGGACAGGTCGTCGCGCTCGGCCAGGAAGCTTTTGATGTTCGCATGTTTCTTGAGAACGATGAACTCGTCGCAATCCAGGAACGTCGCCCAGTCATGCTGCAGGAACAGCGGATGGCCGGTCGTCACCCAGTTGGCGCGATGGTCAAGCCCCTTAGGCCGGTCGAACTGCTCGATCATCGGGCTGTTGTCGATATGCGATATGAAGCCGTGCCGGTCGAGCGCCGCCAGCAGCGCATCCGACCCGTCCGTGTTGTCGTTCGACGCGACGATGATGTTGTCGAAGCCGATCGAGAGATGATAGGCGATCCATTCGATCAGATAGCGCGCCTCGTTGCGGACTTTGAGCATCGCGAGCGTGCGCAGGCTGTTGGAATCCACGATATTCTCCATTCGGGACGGTTCAGTAGCAGGCCGGAACGATGGCTGTCGACCAGTCTTCCAGTGCGGTCAGGCCGATCACTTCAGCGACCATAGCCGGGTTCTGCCCCGGCGCCAGAGCGATGGTGAAGTCGCGGCCGCGCAGGGGCATCATCGGCACGATGGAATAGGTCAGCCGATCCTCCTCGCCCGAGAAATTCTTGAGATTGCCCGACTGGTACGCGCGGCCGGCTGCGCAGGATATGCACAACTGGGCGTTGGACTGCGATATGTTCGTGCCGATGCCGATCAGGTCGACTTCCGTCGGCAGATGGATGTCGACGGAGGCGTCGCCGGTCAGGCGGACCATGCGTGCGCCGATGACCGAACTGGCGCGATCGACCAGAGTTGCGTGGTGAACCTCGTGCTCGGCGAGGTCTATGTAGCGAAAATTACCGACATCGACCTGCCGCGCCATGCGGATCACGTCCTGTCTGGCGATGTCAGCGAGGGCGGTTGCGATTTCCGCGCCGAAGGCGTGGCCGATGTCGCGCTGCATGTGATCGACATCGAGGAACGCGCTGCCTTCGCCGATCGCATAGGTCAGGCCCTCGCGGTCGAGATAGTCGTAGCCGTCGAACAGGGGGTAGCCGTAATCGGCGGCGATGCGGCGATAGAGGTCGCGCACGGGCATGACGTCGGCGCGAACCGACAGGCTGGGCAGGATCGCCATGACCGGCCGTGGCCCCTCCAGTCCCAGCGAGGCGATGAACGCCATCAGGCAGCCTTCGACCGTCTGGATCGAGGAAAAGCCGAGCTTGACCCACGCTTCCTCGTTCAGGGCGAAGTCGAGCAGGACGAAGTCATAGTCGCGGAAATCATGGGCCTTCATCCACATCGGCAGGGCGACGGAGGTGCTGGCGCCGATGGAGAAATTATCGATGCGGGTGACGGCGGGATGATCGCTCATGCCATAGAAATAACCCCCGCGCAGCACCGCGTTGGAGGTTCCGATTACGGCAATCCGCACGCTATTCTCCCTTTGCAGCGCGCCTACCATGCGCCGCCAAAGGGTTCAAGTTAAGCGCTTTCCCGCGCGCCTGCGGATGCAATAAGGGCGCGGCATGACTGCCGCGCCCCGTCTTTGTCATTGATTCAGGCGCGATCAGGCGGCGTCGCGGTCCCCGGAGGCAGCGGCGTTGATGTCGACCAGTTGCCCGCCATTGATGGCGATCTTCTTGGGCTTCATCGCTTCGGGAATTTCACGCAGAAGTTCGATGACCAGCAGGCCGTCGCCAAGATCGGCGCGCTCGACGCGGACGAAGTCGGCGAGTTCGAAGCGACGCTCGAAGCTGCGATTGGCGATGCCGACATGCAGGAACTTGGCGCGGTCAGCGCCCTGCGTCTCTTCCTTGCGGCCGGTCACCTGGAGCAGGTTCTGCTGCGCGGTGATCTCGATCTCGTCGGTGCGGAAGCCGGCGACGGCGAGCGTCACGCGATAGCGGTCCTCCGACAGGCGCTCGATATTGAAGGGGGGGTAATTGTCACCCTGGGCCAGCCGGGCGTTGTTTTCGATGAGGTCGAACAGACGATCGAAACCAACGGTCGAACGGCGATAAGGGGTCAGGTCAAAACCACGCATTGTCATAGTCTCCACAAAGGGCAGAACGAACAGGCCAGGCCCGAAATGGCGCCCGGCGATACGATTGTCCGACCCCGATTGGCGGCCGGACGATGCTGATATGGTTGAGTGATTTCACGCTTCAAGGAGGGCGGAGTCAAAATCCGCAAGGGCAAGTAAACATGCCTGAAACGGTAAGTGCCCGGACCGCTATTCGCGATCCGGGCACCGTGGACGATTGCTCGTCTCCCCCTTGGTACTGTCTCTACCGCTTCTTAGCCCCCTAAGCTCGAAGCGGGATACAGTGTCCCTGAACCACGGCCTTGTTACCTGTGCTTCCGAGTGTTTGGCTAGGATGCGTGCGGGCCTGTGTCACCTGCTAAGTCGGGGGCAGTGTGATTTTGTGTCGAGCGCTGTTGCCCCGGAGCAACAATAGGCCCGATGCTTGCCGTGGCGGACGACCCTGCTAGACGGGGCAATCCTTCGACAAGGCTGCCCCCGCCACCATGATTCTTTCCCGTTACGAACGCATGATCGCCAAGCGTTACCTGCTGCCCGGCAAGGGGGAGGGGTTCATTTTCCTGGTCGCGAGCATCAGCCTGGTAGCGGTGATGCTGGGAGTCGCGGCGCTGATCATCGTGATGAGCGTCATGAACGGTTTTCGCGCGGAGCTGTTCGACAAGATCGTCGGCCTCAATGGCCATGCCGTGGTGCAGGGTTATGGCGGGCGGCTGCCGGACTGGCAGTCGGTGCTGAAGGCGGCAAAGGAGACGCCGGGCGTCACCAAGGCGACTCCGATGATCGACCAGCCGCTGCTCTCCACATTCCAGGGGCGCGTGGAGGCGATATTGGTGCGCGGCATGGATGTGCCCGACATCCGCAACAACGACACGCTCAAGGCCAAGGTGCTGGCCGGCGACCTGAACGCGGTGACGTCGGGGTCAGGCAGGATCGCCATCGGATCGCGACTGGCGGAAAATCTGGGCGCGCAACTGGGCGACAGCATCACCATCATCAACCCGGCCGGGCGATCGACCCCGTTCGGCACGGTGCCGCGGCAGGTGTCCTATCAGATCGCCGCCATCTTCGAGATCGGCATTTTCGACTACGACAAGGCGATGGTGGTCATGCCCATGGCCGATGCGCAGACGCTGCTGTTGATGGGCGATGTGGTCGGCATGATCGAGGTGCAGACCGTAAACGCCGACAAGGTGGGCGAGATACTGGCGCCGCTGGCGGCCAAGGTTTCCGGCCGCGCAGTCGTCACGGACTGGCGGGCGATGAACGCATCACTGTTCGAGGCGCTGGCGGTCGAGCGAGTCGCGATGTTCGTGGTGCTGTCGATCATCGTGCTGGTCGCGGTGTTCAATATCCTCTCCTCGCTCATCATGCTGGTGCGCGCCAAGACGCGGGACATCGCGATATTGCGGACCATGGGTGCGTCGCGAGGGGCTTTGGTGCGCATCTTCATGACGGTGGGCGTGACCATCGGTTCGCTCGGCATGGCGGCGGGGATCGCGCTGGGCTTTACCTTCCTGTTCTTCCGCCAGAGCATCGTGAACTTCATACAGTTCGTGACGGGACAGAACCTCTGGGACCCGTCGATCCGGTTCCTGACCGAATTGCCCGCCCGCGCCGACCCGGTGGAGATCACCACCATCTGCGTCATGGCGCTGGTGTTCAGCTTCCTCGCGACCCTGTACCCCGCGTTCAAGGCCGCCAATACCGATCCCGTGCAGGTGCTGCGTTATGAGTGATATCCTTGCCGTTTCCGGCCTGACGCGCAGCTTTACCCAGGGAGGCGTGACCATCGACGTGCTGCGCGGCGTGGACCTGACCGTGGGGCCGGGCGAGATCGTGGCGTTGCTGGGGCCGTCCGGCTCGGGCAAGTCCACGATGTTGCAGGCGGTCGGGCTGCTGGAGGGCGGCTTCGAAGGATCGATCCGCATCGCTGGCGAGGAAGCGGCGAAGCTCGACAATGACGGGCGCACACGAGTGCGGCGCGATGCGCTGGGCTTCGTCTATCAGTTCCACCATCTGCTGCCGGATTTCAACGCGACCGAAAATGTCATCCTGCCGCAGGTGATCCGGGACGTGACCATGGAGGCTGCGCGGGCGCGCGCCGAGTCGCTGCTGACGGCGCTGGGTCTCGGCCACAGGCTCGATCATCGCCCGAGCCAGCTGTCGGGCGGCGAGCAGCAGCGCGTGGCCGTGGCGCGCGCGCTGGCGAACCGCCCCGCCCTGGTGCTGGCGGACGAGCCGACCGGCAATCTGGACGAACGCACGGCGGACACGGTGCTGGCGGAGTTCCTGCGGCTGGTGCGTGGCGAGGGATCGGCGGCGCTGGTCGCGACTCATAACGAGCGGCTGGCAATGAAGATGGACCGCGTGGTGCGGCTGCACGAGGGGCAGTTGCAGGCCGCTTAGGCGGCCGCCGAATCGACCTCGCGCCGGCTGGCGATCGCCACCCGGTCGCGTCCGTCCGCCTTGGCGCGCAGCAGGGCGGCGTCGGCGGTGCGGGCCAACAGATGGGCGCGGCCGTGGTCGGGGAAGGCGGCGAGGCCGAAGGATGCCGTGACCGGCCCCAGTTCCCGTCCGCGATGTTCGACGCGCAGGTCGCGGATGCGCTGGCGGATCTGTTCGGCCCGGCCCAATGCGCGATCGATGTCGAAACCGGGGAGCAGCAGTACGAATTCCTCGCCGCCCAGGCGGAAGGCCAGGCCGTCTTCGCGAGTCGCCTCGTTCAGGATCGCGCCGACCGATCGCAGCACGACGTCGCCGGCTTCATGGCCGAACTCGTCATTGAAGCGCTTGAAATGGTCGATGTCGACCGCCAGGCAGGTGAGTGGATGGTCCATATGCTCGGCGTCCGACGCCTGCGCCGCGAATACCGTGTCGAAGCGGCGGCGGTTGGACAGGCCGGTCAGCGCGTCGGCCATCGCCATGTCGCGCAGTGCATCGCGCAGGCGCAGATTGGCGAGGGCGAGGCTGATATTTTCCGCCAGCATCTCCAGATAGGGTTCGGTGCGGGCGCGCTCATCCAGGCCGAGTTGCTGCTTCTGTTCGAAATAGAGCAGGCCGATATTCTCGCCCTGCGCGGTCAGCGGGATGCAGACGGTGGGAACATCGACCTCGGCGTCGAAATGCTCGCAGGGAATGTCGATCATCGCGCCCTTGGGCCGATGCACCTGCCCGCGGCGCAAGGCCCAGCAGGCCGATGGCGGAAATTCGGGACGCGAAAAGGCCGGATCGTTCCAGTCGCAGCCTTCCTCCATCGCGTTGCGGCGCGCATCGAACACATAGAGTCGCCCGGCGAAGTCGGGTGCGATTTCCGGGGCGAAACGATCCACGACGTCGATCACGTCGCGCGTGCTGTCGCAGCCCTGCAGGCGCTGCGTCATGCGCGACAATAGGTCGCGCATTGCCCGGTCGGCATCGCGTTCCTGCTCCAGCCGCTGGCGCTCCAGGCCGTTCTCACGGAAAACGCGGATCGCCTCCGCCATGTCGCCGATTTCGTCGACCTGGTTCATATGCGGTGGGATCGCGGCGTAATCCTGCGCGGCGAGACGGGTGACGACATCGGACAGGCGCACCACTGGCCGCAGGATGCGCTGCTTCAGGATGAAGAACAGCACGCCCAGGAACAGCAGGGCGGTAAAGCCCAGCATCAGTTCGGACATGCGCCGCCACATCCGCGCGCTTTCGGTCGCCTTGGCGACGATCGCGTCGGTGCGCTGGTCGAGCATATACTGGAATTTGCCGATCTGTGCGGCGATGCGATCAAGCTCGCGGCCATATTCGTCGCCGAACAGGATCGTGCGCGCGCCATTGCCGTCGCCGCCCTGCGTCGCCTTGATCGCGGCCTCCTGCTCGTCCTCCAGCGCGTCGGCCCAGTGCATCGCCTGCCGCAATGCCGCCAGTTCGCTTTCCTGTGCGCCCTGATCGCGCAGGCGCGCGATCCGCTGTTCGACCGACCGGAACTCGGCCTTTTCGCGGCGATAGGCGATCAGATGGGTCGGATCGGCCGTTATCGCAAAGCCCCGCGCCTGCTCGGTCTGGCGATAGGCGTCCTCCTCCAGCGTCGCGGTGAGCTGATCAAAGGCGGTGCGTTGGGCGACGGCGGCGCGCTCGCGCTGCTCCGCGCCGGACGCGAGCAGCATCGTCGTGCCCGACAGCAAGGTGAGGGCGACCGTGGCTCCATAGGCCCAATTGGTTATCGTTGAGAGGCGCATCCTGCGGCCACTCTAACCGCTTTGGGTTGGCGACTCGTTAAGGACGCCTCCGATTTGGCGTCAGCGTTTGACCAGCGCCTCCAGCTTGCCGAGATCGATTGCGGTCACGGCCCCCGTCAGTTCCTCCATCGACGCGACAGTGCCTTCCGCTTCCACAACGAAGCGGCTGGCGACGGTGGTTGCATAATGGCCGCGCCGGCTTTCCTTGTCCCATTCCTCGCTGACGATACGGCCATCGACCGTGCGGGTGCGTTCATAGCCGGTCTCGGTCTCCCGGTTCGACTGGACGTTGAACGCGGCGCCAAGGCCCGCAAGTGCGGCGGCCGATCCCATGTCCGTCAGTTCGATGCGGATGTCGTCGTCGCCGGCCTGATAGTGCGCGCTTGCATGGGCGGCGGCGGAAACGCCGCTGCTCTCTATTTCCGTGCGGTAGAAGCGACCGAGCTTCGCAGGCAGCATGGCTTGCAGCGCGGCCGGATTGACGGCGACTTGATCGCCCTTGGCCGCCGCTTCCATCTGCTTGCCCGCTTCCTCCAGCTTTCCGACATCGACCGAGCCGACACCGGGCAGCGTGACCGTGCCGGAGACATCCGCAGGATCGGGCGCACCGATCCGGCCGAAAGGCGCTGCGAGCGCGCCGGCGATGACGAACAGGATTGCGGCGGAGACGATGACGACGACGGTGTAGGTCGCCGCCTTGTCCTGCGTCGACTTCGTCAGGATCGGCAGGCCGATATACAGCAGATAAAGGCTGTAGAGGCCGAGCAGTCCCAGCATCGACAGGCCGGGAATCAGCGTGAAGGCACCCGCCACCCATCCGGCGGTCGAGGAATAGGCGGCAAGCTTGAACGCCTGCACCTTGTCGCGGTGGCCGCCGAAGCTGGGGGCAAGATAGCTGATGAGCATGGCCAGCAGGAACAGGGCGACGATCGACAGCACATATTGCGCAACCGCCATGCCGACCGCGCCGAGCAGCGGTGGCCGCCAGGTGACGCCGAGCGCGCTGTAGCCGAACAATTGCCCGCCGATCAGCATGGCGACGGGCGGAATGGCAGCGAGCGGCAGGACATAGCCGGTCAGGATCGACGGGACGGTCGCCGGCTCCGCATCGATGACGCGCCATTCCTCGCGCGGCCTGAGCAATATCGCCTTCACCCGATCGAGCAGCGCCGCCATCATCCAGTCTCCATCCATCGTCGCGCCGGATAGGACCAGCAACCGATCGGCATGGCAAGCGCCAGAATTGCGACAGGCAGGACTAGCCACGAATCGGTCACAAAGAGTAGGCTGCAATCATGCCCCATGCCGCCTTCGTGCCCCTTCGCGTTTTTTCTTCCTACACGATGCTGGAAGGCGCGATCGATCCCAAGCAGATCGCCAAACAGTCGCGCACCTTGGGCTTCCCGGCGGCGGCGATTACCGATCGTAACGGCCTTTACGGGTCGATGGCCTTTTCCGATGCGTGCAAGGATCAGGGCGTGCAGCCGGTCATCGGCGCGATGCTGGGCGTGCTGCGGCCGGGGACGCCATCCGGTTCGGCGGCGGTGCATGACTGGCTCGCCCTCTATGCGCAAGACAAGCAGGGCTATGACAATCTGTGCGAACTGGTGTCGAGCGCGCATCTCGACCGGCCGCTGGAGGAAGTCGCGCATGTTACTCTCGACGCGCTGGAAGGGCGTACCGACGGGCTGATCGCGCTGACCGCCGGCGGTGAGGGCGCGTTGGCGCGGCTATTCGCGGAAGATCAGGTCGACGCGGCGCTGGCCTATGCCGATAGGTTGCAGGCGCTGTTTCCCGACCGGCTCTATATCGAGATTTGCCGCCGGCTCGATCCGGTGGAGGGCAGGGCGGAGGCGCGGCTGCTGGACCTCGCCTATGACCGGGACCTGCCGCTGGTGGCGACCAACCCGGCCTGCTTTACCGAACCGCATTTCCACGAGGCGCATGACGTGATGCTGTGCATCGCGGAGGGGGCCTATGTGGAGACGGCCGATCGCCGCACCAGCTCGCCCGACGCCTGGATGAAACCGGCGGCGGAGATGCGGCGGCTGTTCGAGGATCTGCCCGAGGCGTTGGCGAACACGCTGGTCGTGGCGCAACGCTGCGCCGTGGCCGCGCCCAAGCGCAAGCCGATCCTGCCGAGCCTGGCCGGCGATATCGAGGGCGAGGGCGTCATGCTGCGCGAGCAGGCGGCGGCGGGTCTGGATGCGCGGCTGGAAAAGGCCGGCATCATCAGCGCGGAGGCGCGCCAGCCCTATCTCGACCGGCTGAAGTTCGAGACCGACATCATCATCCAGATGGGTTTTCCCGGCTACTTCCTGATCGTCGCCGACTTCATCCACTGGGCGAAGGAACAGGATATTCCGGTGGGTCCGGGCCGTGGTTCGGGCGCGGGGTCCGTGGTGGCGTGGGCGCTCACCATCACCGATCTCGATCCGTTGCAGCTGGGCCTTCTGTTCGAACGCTTCCTCAATCCTGAGCGTGTGTCGATGCCCGACTTCGACATCGACTTCTGCGAAACGCGGCGCGGTGAGGTGATCCGCTATGTGCAGCAGAAATATGGGTCGGACCATGTGGCGCAGATCATCACCTTCGGAAAGCTGAAGGCCCGCGCGGTGCTCAAGGACACCGGGCGCGTGATGCAGATGAGCTATGGCCAGGTCGATCGCCTGGCCAAGCTGGTGCCCAATCACCCGACGGATCCGTGGACGCTGGAGCGATCACTGAACGGCGTGATGGAGTTCAAGGCGGAGTATGACAATGACGATCAGGTCAAGCGCCTGATCGACTACGCCATGAAGCTGGAGGGTTTTCCGCGCCACTCGTCCACCCACGCGGCTGGCGTAGTGATCGGCGACCGGCCCTTGAGCCAGTTGGTGCCGCTGTATCGCGATCCGCGATCCGACATGCCGGTGACGCAGTTCGACATGAAATATGTCGAGGGCGCGGGGCTGGTGAAGTTCGACTTTCTGGGCCTGAAAACCCTGTCGGTGTTGCAGAAGGCGGTGCAACTGCTCGCCGATCGCGGCGTGACGACGGACCTCTCCACGCTCGGCTGGGACGATCCGGCGGTGTACGAACTGCTCCAGCGCGGTGACACGGTCGGCGTGTTCCAGCTGGAATCGGAGGGCATGCGCAAGACGCTGGCAGCGGTGCGTCCGACCAATTTCGGCGACATCATCGCGCTGGTTTCGCTCTACCGGCCGGGTCCGATGGACAACATCCCGATGTTCGGGCGGCGCAAGAACGGATCGGAGGAGATCGAATATCCGCACATCCTGCTGAAGCCGATCCTGGAAGAGACCTATGGCATCTTCGTCTATCAGGAACAGGTGATGCAGGCCGCGCAGATCCTGGCAGGCTACTCGCTGGGCGACGCGGACTTGCTGCGCCGCGCGATGGGCAAGAAGATCAAGGCGGAGATGGACGCGCAGCGCGCCCGCTTCGTCGAGGGCTGCGCGAAGAGCGACATCAAGCCGGCCAAGGCGAACGAACTGTTCGATTTGATCGACAAGTTCGCAGGCTATGGCTTCAACAAAAGCCACGCGGCTGCCTATGCGCTGCTCGCCTATCAGACGGCGTGGCTGAAGGCGCATTATCCGGCGGAATTTTTCGCCGCTTCGATGGCCTATGACATCCATCTGACCGACAAGCTGACGATCTTCGTCGATGACATGCGCCGTTCCGGCCTCACCTGTCTGGCGCCGGACATCAATGCCAGCCTCGCGGACTTTACCGTCGAGGCAATCGAGCATGAGGGCGAGGACGCGCGATTGGGCTTCGCTGTGCGCTATGCGCTGGGTGGCCTGAAGGGCGTGGGTGAGAAGGCGATGGAGCAGCTGGTCGAGGAGCGCGACCGGAATGGGCCGTTCAAGAGCCTGGACGATTTCGCCGATCGCATCGAGCCGCGCCTGCTGAACCGGCGGCAGCTGGAAAGCCTGGCGGCGGCGGGCGCGTTCGACGCTATACACGCGGATCGCGCTGGCGTGCATGCCGTGGCTGAAACGCTGCTGGCAGTGGCGGCGAGCAATGCCGAGGCGCGCGAGAGCGGGCAGGGCGGTCTGTTCGGCGACGCAGAGACGCCGCATGCCGATGTCCGCATCCCGCCGCATCAAGCCTGGTCGGTGGCCGACCGCATGGCGCAGGAGAAGGAAGCGTTCGGCTTCTATTTCTCCGCCCATCCGGTCGACCGCTACAAGCATCTGGCCGACGCGCGGGGCGCGCGCAGCTATGGCGCGATCTGCGCCAATCCGCCTGCCACGGTGGAAGGGCGCGCCAATGCGATCATGGCCGCGATGGTCGAAAATGTCCGCTGGCGCGAGACCAAGCGCGGTGCTCGCTATGCCAACGCCACCTTCTCCGACCAGAGCGGGCAGTTCCAGGCAAGCTGTTTCGACGAGGAAGCCTGCAAGGCGATCGAGGAAATGGCGCAGGACGGCGAATGCGCGCTGCTGATGGTGGAACTCGACTCGCTGCCGGGCGAGGAAGCGCCGCGCGTAACCGTGCGGGGCGTCGAACCTTTCACGAAGGTCGCCAACGCCACGCGCATGCGGCTGGTGATCGACGCTGACAGCGAGGCTTCCGTTGTCGCCTTGTCGCATCTGCTGGCCGACATGATGGGGGGGCGCAGCGAGATATTCCTGCGGGTGCCGGTGGGCGACGGGCGGGCTGTGCGCCTGTTCCTGGACGACAAATATCTGATCGATGTCGAGAAGGTGGACAGGATGTCGACCATAGCGGGCCTCACGATCGCCGCCTTCGAGAAGATGGACGTGAAGGACAGCGGCTATCGCGCGAGCCAGCGGCCGGGGCTGCGACTGGTCGGTTAGCGGCCGATTTCCTTGGGCGGCACATAATCGGGATCATGGGCGAAGGGCAGGGGCGCGCCGTCGCGCAGGGCAGCAAGTATCTCTGCAAAGCCGGTCTTGCAGCGGAAGCCGAGGATCTGCTCTGCATCGGACGGATCATAGACGCGCCCGATGCTCTTCGGCAGCGTCCAGCCGCGTGCGGCGAACAGGGCGGGAGCTTCCGGGAAATGGCGGGCGATAACGGCGGCGGCGTCCGTTTTCAGGTCTACGGCCTCGTCCTTCGAGAAAGGCGGCGGGGCGGAGACGATGAACGTGCCGAAGCCGATGTCGGGCGCTCTTTCCAGCGCAGTGACATGCGCACTTGCGGCATCCTCCACCGTCAGGCGGCGGTGCAGGAATTCCAGAGCCTTGAGATTTTCCCCTGCGACCGTGTCGATCGTATCGTCGTCTTCGGGGAAGAAGCGCGCGGTGCGCAGGACGATACAGGGCAGACCGTGGTCACGGGCGTAGAGGCGGCATAGTCCTTCCGCCGCCAGCTTGGTGACGCCGTAGATGTTGCGCGGCTCCAGCGGCCCGCTGCGCTCGTCCAGCCAGACGGCATGATCGCCGCTCTCGTCGCGGATGGCCTGCGATATCATCAGGGATGTAGTGGAGGTGAAGACGAAGCGGTCATGCCCGGCCTGTCGCGCGGCCTCCAGCAGGTTGAGCGTGCCAGTGACGTTGACGTCCACGAACGCCTGCGCGGGGTAGCGGGCGATGTCCGGCTTGTGCAGCGCGCCGCCATGAATGACGGCGTCGATGCCAGTGGCGAAGGCGCGGTCGATTATAGCGCGGTCGGCGACCGATCCGATGATATCGGTGTGGTCGCCGGGCGCGACATCCAGGCCCACTACCTGATGGCCCTTGTCCACCAGCATCGGGGCCAGAAAGCGGCCGAGCCAGCCCGATGATCCGGTCAGCAAAATTTTCATGGCGCAGGCATAGCCGGCTTTCGCGATCAGAACAGTGACATTTGCGGCCCTTGCGGCGGGCGGAACAGGTCGGTGCGCAGGGTCAGGCGCTCCCCGGTGAAGCCAGCGCGCGCCCGCGCCTTGATGAAGCGTGCGCGGATGAGGTCCGCCCAGACGCCCTGTCCGCGCATGCGCGTGCCGAAGCCGGGGTCATTGTCCCGGCCGCCGCGCATGTCGCGGATGATGTTCATGACCTTAGCGGCGCGGTCGGGATGATGCTCGTCCAGCCAGGCGCGGAACAGCGGCGCGACTTCGTGCGGCAGGCGGACGGGGATGTAGCTGACTTCACGCGCGCCGGCCTGCGCCGCGCGGGCGACCAGCGCTTCGATCTCATGATCGGTGATGGCGGGGATGACCGGGGATATGCTGGCGATCACCGGCACACCGGCGTCGGTCAGCGCCCGGATCGCCACCAGTCGCCGTTCGGGATGCGGCGCGCGCGGCTCCAGCGTTCGGGCGGTGGCGGGATCGAGCGAGGTGACCGAGAGCATCACCGACACCAGCCGGTCGCGCGCCAGATCGGCAAGCAGGTCGACATCGCGCAGGATGCGATCCGACTTGGTGGTGATGAAGGTCGGGTGGCGGCATTCGACCAGCACTTCGAGCAACTGCCGGGTGATGCGCCAGTCTTTCTCGATCGGCTGATAGGGGTCGGTATTGGTCCCCATGGCGATCGGCCGCACGACATAATTGCGTTTGGCCAGTTCGGCGCGCAGCAGGGCGGCGGCATCGGGCTTGGCGAACAGCTTTGTTTCGAAGTCCAGCCCCGGCGACAGATCGTGATAGGCATGGGTCGGCCGAGCGAAACAGTAGATGCAGCCATGCTCACAGCCGCGATAGGCGTTGATCGACTGGTCGAACTTGATGTCCGGCGATTTGTTCGTGGTCAGGATGGTGCGCGGGGTTTCGACCGTGACTTCGGTGCGTCGACGCGGAACGATGCCGTCAATTGCTTCGACCGCGTCCAGCCAGTCGCCGTCGGACAGGCGCTCGGCCAGATTGAAGCGACGGCTCTCGCCGTTCAGCGTTGCGCCTCGTCCTTTCTCTGCCGCCATGACAAGAACATATCAGGAACAATTGGCCGTGTCGATAATCTCAGCGTTCGTTCAAGCGCGGCATCAATTCGACAAAATTGCAGGGGCGGAAACGGCTGTCGAGTTGGCTGACCAATATGCCGTCCCACGCGTCCTTCACCGCGCCGGTGGAGCCGGGCAGCGCGAAGATATAGGTGCCGCGCGTCACGCAGGCGGTTGCTCGCGACTGGATCGTGGAGGTGCCGATCGTCTGATAGCTCAGCCAGCGGAACAGTTCGCCGAAGCCGGGGATTTCCTTGTCCTGCACCTGTGCCAGCGCTTCGGGGGTGACGTCGCGGCCGGTGACGCCGGTGCCGCCGGTGGTGATGATGCAGTCGATTTCGGGGTCGTCGATCCAGGCGTGCAGGCGCGCAACGATAGCCGCTTTATCATCGCGCTCGATATAGCGCGCGGCCAAAATGTGCCCTGCGGCCTCCAGCCGTTCGACCAGCGTGTCGCCGGATCGATCGTCGGCGGCGGAGCGGCTGTCCGACACGGTCAGCACGGCGATGCGAACCGGGAGAAATTCGCGCGCCTCGTCGATCGGCATCAGTCCGATCCGCCGCCCGCGATCGTGGTGGTACGGTCCGCGCGGCTGAGGCGGACCAGCTTCACGCCCTTGGCGTTGGGGAAGGTCGGCCACAGGCCTTGCGCCATGCCGGTCAGGCAGTCCGCGCTGCCCTTCGCCTGTAGCTGGTACATCCAGTAATTGCGCATGACGATGTTCACATAGGCGCGGGTTTCATAATAGGGCAGGCTCTCGATGAAGAGCAGCGGGTCGCCCTTGTCGCGGACCTGTGTGTTCCAGCGCTCCACCGGCAGCGGACCGGCATTATAGGCGGCCATCACCTTGGGCAGCAGGCCGCCTGTCGCGCTCATATCGCGCAGCGCCTCCAGATAGCGCTGGCCCAGCTCCATGTTGGTGGACGGCACGAACAATTGCGACGTCGCAGCCATGCCCATGTCGCTGCCGGTGCCGGGGCGCACCTGCATCAGGCCACGCGCGCCGGCGCTGGAGACGACATCGGTGCGGAAGCCCGATTCCTGGAGCGTATGGGCGTAGATCAGCGAAGGATCGACGCGCCAGCCGCCGTCGGGACGCCAGGCCGGGGCGGGGAAGCGGGCGAAACTGTCGGGCTGGCGGCCGGCTGGGCCGTTATGCGCGAGCCACAGCTGCGTCGCGGGCAGGCTGAGCGCGCCGGTCAGCCGCAGCAGCGCGTCATATTGTGCGCCGCCGCCCAGCTTCGCCTGATAGCGCAACACATCGTCCGCACGGCCATTTTCGCCGATGGCGGCCAGCGCGATGGCGGTGCGGGCGTTCGGGCTGTCCTTGAGCTGCTGCCAGTCGGTCGCGCCGAAGCTGCGCGCGGTCGGCCCACCGGCGGGAGCCATGCCCAGCGTTTCCCGCGCGAGCAGCCCGTAGAAAGTCTCGTCGGCGCGGGCCGCCTGCTTCAGCAGCGCCTGCACCCGCGTCGGTTGCGCACAGGCCATATAGGCGCGCGCCGCCCAATAGGCGCCGGCCGATCGCATGTCAGCATTGCCGGCGGTGGCGGCGACATTGGCGAAGGCGGGCGCGGCGCCCGCGCAATCGTCCTGACGCCACGCGGCAAGGCCCGTCGTCCACCAGGCCTGCACCGCCCAGTCGCCGCCTGCGCCCGATTGCAGCGCCTTGGCGGCGACGCGGCGGGCGTTGGCGTCGTCATTCTCGATATAATAAGCCCAGGCGACGCGCTGGCGCACTTCGGTCAACCCTTCGGGCGTGAGGCCGGCTTCGCCATTCGCCAGCAGCGCTTCGGCGCCGACCGGGTCGTCGACCTTGATGAAGCCCTGAATGCGGCCGGCCAGCGCCTGGGCCAGCCCGTCGGTCTTGTGCCCGGCTACATATTCGCGGCGGGGCGCGGACCCCAGCCACATCAGCTTCTGCACCTGCGGCAGGGTCGGCAGGATGGTCGCGCCGCGCTTTTCGGCGAGGCGGGCGAGTTGGTCGGCCTTGGGCAGCCAACTCGCCTTGTTCAGCAGGTCGAGCAGGTCGAACAGCTCGACCTTTGGCGATCCCTTCGCGAGATAAAGTTCGGATAGCGCGTAAGGGCGGACGGCGTCGCTGGCGGGCAGGGCAGTGATAAGCCCGCGGGCATCCGCCCATTTCTGATCGCGCAGCGCAGCGAATATGGCGGCATAGCGCAGTCGGTCGCCATCGCTGACTTTGAGCGGCGAAACCGGCTCGGCATTGGCGGTCGGCAGGGCGGGGAGCGCTTCCGTGGTCTCCGCGGCGGCCGGCAGTTGCGCGGCGGCGACCATCAGGGCGATGCAGGAAAGGCTGGACTTCAGGGGCTTCACCGGGCTTCGTCCTCGATTAACAGGCTCAGGGCGCGCCAGCACTCCGCCTTGGCCGCGGGCTGCCCAAGCAGCAATCGCGGATGAAATGTGGCAATGGAGGCTACAGTGCCGCCATCATGGTTAAGGGGGCGTAAACCATCGCCGCCATCGGTCGCGCCTGCGAGGGCTTTCGTCGCACGGTCGCCCAGCAGCAGCACGCGCGCAGGCGTGGCGAGCGAGATCAGCAGGCGCATGCGCGTGGCGGCAGTCTCCAGATCGGCGGCTTCGACCATGCCGCCGGGCGGGCGGGCGAAGAACAGGGGCGCGATCATGGTCTGCGCGCGCGTCAGGCCGATGGCGCGGAGCATGGCGTCGAGCAATTCGCCGGCCTTGCCCGAAAACAGTGCGCCGGCCGCCATGTCGGCCTGATCGGGCATATCGCCGATAATCATGAGCGGCGCATCCGGGCCGCCCGCCGGCAGAATCGGCGCGCCGGGCCAGTTTCGTTCCGGCCGCGTCGGATCAGATATCGCCCATGTGGTGAAGGCTTCCAGTGTCGAGGGACGCTCGCGGCCTGGCGCGGCAATCGCAGGGCCGGGCGCAGGCGATGGCGATACGACTGGACGCAGCCAGTTGACCGGCGTTTCCGCGATGGCGCAGTCCACGCCTGCAAGCGACCACCACGCCATATAGGCGTCGGCCGTCGCCGCCACATCTGCAATCATTGAACCCCGCATCGTGCACCCTATGGGCCAGAGGTTGACGAGGGGGTCAAGAATCTTCATCGCACAAGATGACAAAGTGTTGGGGAAGTGCGGCGACCGGATGGTTAAGCAACCGGCGGATCGCCCGATGGAGGTGAGATGAGCGAACGGGAATCGATGCCCTATGACATCGTCATCGTCGGCGGGGGGCCGGCGGGGCTGTCTGCGGCGATCAGGCTGAAGCAGCTGGCGAACGATGCGGGGACGGACCTTGCGGTCTGCGTGCTGGAAAAGGGGTCGGAAATCGGCGCCCATATCCTGTCAGGCGCGGTGGTCGATCCCAAGGCGCTCGACGAGCTGTTCCCCGAATGGAAGGAAATGGGCTGTCCGATGGCGGAAACGCCGGTGACGGACAACCAGCACTGGTTCCTGACCAAGACCGGCAAGATGGCGATGCCACACGTCCTGACGCCGGGCTGGATGCACAACAAGGGGACCTATACCGGGTCGCTGGGCAATCTGTGCCGCTGGCTGGCCGAGCAGGCCGAGGGGCTGGGCGTGGAGATATTCCCCGGCTTTGCGGCGGCGGAAATCCTCTATCATGAGGATGGCAGCGTGAAGGGCGTCGCCACGGGCGACATGGGCATCGACCGGGAGGGCAACCAGAAGGGCGACTATCAGCCGGGGCTGGAGCTGCACGCGAAATACACCTTCTTCGCGGAGGGCGCGCGCGGGCATCTGACCAAGATATTGAAGCGCCAATATGCGCTGGACGCCGAGTGCGAGCCGCAGGTCTATGGCCTGGGCATGAAGGAGCTGTGGGACATCGATCCCGCGCTGCACCAGCCGGGTCTGGTCATCCACTCGCAGGGCTGGCCGCTGACCGACGCTTATGGCGGCGGCTTCCTTTATCATCAGGCGAACGGGCAGGTGGCGCTCGGTTTCGTGGTGGGGTTGGGCTATCGCAACCCGCATCTCTACCCGTTCGAGGAATTCCAGCGCTGGAAGCAGCATCCGGAAATCCGCAAGTTCCTGGAGGGCGGTCGCCGCGTCTCCTATGGCGCGCGCGCGATCAACGAGGGTGGCTGGCAGTCGGTGCCGAAGTTGGTCTTCCCCGGCGGCGCGCTGATCGGCTGTTCGGCGGGCTTCGTGAACGTGCCGCGCATCAAGGGCACGCATACCGCGATGAAGTCCGGCATGCTCGCGGCGGAAGCGGCGTTCGCGGCCGTGCAGGCCGAGCGTGGCGGCGATGTGCTGGCCGACTATGAGGACACGCTGCGCTCCAGCTGGATCGCGACCGAACTGCAACTGGTCAAGAATGCAGAGCCGCTGTTGTCGAAGTTCGGCGGCACGATCGGCACGATGCTGGCGGGCATTGATATGTGGATGCGCACGCTCAAGATCGGCCTGCCGTTCACGATGAAGCACAAGCCCGACGCCGAAAAGCTGTGGCCCAAGGACGCCTGCGCGAAGATCGACTATCCCAAGCCGGACGGGAAGATCAGCTTCGACCGTCTGTCGTCGGTGTTCCTGTCCAACACCAACCATGAGGAGGACCAGCCGGTCCACCTGCAGCTCAAGGACCCGGCGGTTCCGATCAGCTACAATCTGCCGATCTATGACGAGCCGGCGCAACGTTATTGCCCGGCAGGCGTCTATGAAGTGGTCGGTCTGGAGGAAGGCACGCCCCGCTTCCAGATCAACGCGCAAAATTGCGTCCACTGCAAGACGTGCGACATCAAGGACCCGACCCAGAACATCAACTGGGTCGTGCCCGAAGGCGGCGGAGGACCGAACTATCCCAATATGTAGGCGCATAATCGTCGGGCTGATCGCGATGCTGCCGGCGGCCGCCGGCGCTTCGGTGTCGCCCGATACTGCGCTGCACGCCTATGCGCTGGGCCGGCTGGCGGACAGCGACGGGGCGAGCGATCTGGCGATCGCCAGCTATCGGCTGGCGCTGGCCAGCGATCCCGAAAGCCTGGCGATCGCGCGGCAATCCTATACCCAGGCGCTGGAGGGCGGGGACATCGTACTGGCGCTGCGGTCCGCCGCACTGCTGGACGAGGCGGGGATATTGCCGCGTGATGGCACGCTGCTGCGGATCGGCGATGCGCTGATGCGGCGCGATTGGGCAGGCGCTCGACAATTTACCGAACGCCTGGCGGAGGAGGGGAATTTCGCCTTTCTCGCGCCCATCATCGCCAGCTGGATCACGACGGGCGAGCGACAGCCGACCGCGCCCGTGCTGGAGGGCAAGGACCGCTTTGCCTCACTCGCCCGGCGCTATGTCGACGAACATCAGGCGTTGCAGGCGATAGGGCTGGGCGACGTCAAGACTGCCGCCGCGGCCATGCAGCGCGCACTGGCGGTGCGCTCCGGTGACCTCAGCGGCATGCGCCTGACCTTCGCCGGCGCTCTGATGGCGCAGGGCGACAAGGCCGATGCGCTGGCGCTGCTGCCCGAGCGCGACGTGAATTTTACGCGCGCCCGCGCCGATATCGCGCGCGGGCGGGGCGACAAGGCGCTCAAGGCGGCGCTGACGCCGCGGCAGGGTTTCGGCCGGTTGCTGGCGCGACTGGCCAATGATCTTTCCTCGGAAGCCAATGCCTCGACGCTGGGCATCCGGTTGGTGCGGATCGCGCTCTATGCCGACCCGGATGGCGCGGAAACCCAGCTTGTCGCGGCGAAACTGCTGATCCGCGCTGGCGATGGCGAGGCCGCCGCCCTGATCGCGCGGCGGGTGATGGCAAGCCCCTGGCATGCCGCGCTGGCGCAGTCGGCGCTGGTCGATGCGCTGGCGGAAGCGGGGCAGACGGAGGAAGCGGTCACGCTGGCCCGCCGCCTGGCCGGCGAAGCTGACGCTGGTCCGGATCGCCATATGCGGCTGGGGCAGTTGCTGGCGGAGCAAGAGGATTTTGCGGGGGCGGCCGCTGCCTTCCGCACGGCGCAACAGCGCTATCCGGCCGATCGGGTTCCATGGATGCTGCTGCTGTTCGAGGGCAGTGCGCTGGAACAGGCGGAAAAGTGGGACGAGGCGCGCGCGGTGCTGGAGCGGGCGGCCAAGCTGGCACCGGAAGAAGCGACGGTGCTCAACTATCTGGGCTATGCGCAGATCGAGCGGCGGCAGAATCTGGACGCCGCGCTTGCGATGCTGACAAAGGCGAGCGCGTTGAAGCCCGAGGATGCGTCGATCACGGATTCGCTGGGCTGGGCGCGTTTTCTGACCGGCGATGTCGCGGGCGCAGTGCCGATCCTTGAGCGCGCATCGGTTGGCGCGCCTGCCGACCCCACCGTTAACGAGCATCTGGGTGATGCGCTGTGGGCGGCGGGACGCCAGTTCGAGGCGCGCTATGCCTGGCGCGCGGCATCTGCCTTTGCTGAGGGCGACACTGCCACCCGACTGGACGCCAAGAACCGCGAGGGAATGAAGCCCGAATATGCAGCGCCCTGACATCGCGACAGCCGTGCGATCAGCGACCGAAACCGCTTATGCCAAGATCAACCTGGCCCTGCATGTGCGCGGGCGGCGGGCGGACGGCTATCATGCGCTGGAGAGCCTGTTCGCCTTTGCCGAGGATGGCGATCTGCTGCGGGCTGAGGTGAACGACAGCGGCGTGATCGACCTGACGATCGACGGTCCGTTTGCAGACGGACTGTCGGTTGGTGCTGACAATCTGGTGATGCGGGCAGCAGAAGGGCTGCAGGCTTTGACGGGGGGCGCGGCTGGCGCGCATATCCATCTCGACAAGCGATTGCCGGTGGCGTCGGGGATTGGCGGCGGATCGGCCGATGCGGCAGCGGCGCTGCGGTTGCTGATGCGGCTGTGGGATGTCGCGCTTTCCCCCGAAGCGCTGCATGAGTTGGCCCTCTCGCTGGGATCGGACGTGCCGGCTTGTGTCGTCAGCCAGACCCAGTTCGTCGGCGGACGTGGGGAGGAACTGAGCCAGGCGGATGTCGAGCGGCTGGACGGAGCGCCGCTGCTGCTGGTCAACCCGCGGACTCCGCTGGCGACCGGGCCGGTGTTCGCCGGTTGGGACCAGGTGGATCGGGGGGCGTTGGTGGCGAATAGTGTCGCTGGGCTGGCCCGGGACGGCCGCAACGATCTGGAAGCGCCCGCCATGAAACTGGTGCCCCAGATCGCCGAAATACTCGGCGCCTTGCAGGCGCAGCCGGGCGTGTTGCTGAGCCGCATGTCTGGTTCCGGCGCGACCTGTTTCGCGCTGTTCGACAGCGTCGCTGCACGGGATGAGGCGCAGAGGAGGATGAACCCCGCATGGTGGACCATGGCGAGCCGGATCAGGGCGGCATGAGCGAGGCTTATACGCTGATCCGGCAGGGCGATCTCGACCTGCTGATCATCGCCGATCATGCCAGCGCGCATGTGCCCGACGACATCGGCCTGGGTATCGATCCTGCGCTGCTGGGCGAGCATATCGCGATCGACATCGGCGTGGCGGAGGTGAGCGCGCTGCTGGCGGCGCAGCTGGGCTGCACCGCGATATTGGGTGGGGTGTCGCGGCTGGTCATCGACCTCAACCGGGAGGAGGATGCGCCCGGGCTGCTGCCGGTGATGAGCGACGGGCATGAGATAACGGGCAATCGCGACGCCGACCTGTCGGAGCGGATGCTGCGGTTCCACCATCCCTATCATCATCGGATCGCGGCGCTGCTGGACGGCATGACGTCGCCCTTCATCCTGTCGGTGCATAGCTTCACGCCGCATCTGGCGAGCGATCCGGGGCAGCAGCGGCCGTGGGATATCGGTATCCTCTATAATGAGGACGATCGCGCCGCGCGGATCGCCATTCCGCTGCTAGAGGCGGCGAGGCTGAAGGTGGGCGACCAACTGCCCTATTCGGGCAAGCTACTGAATGCGACGATGAACCGGCATGCGGAAGCGAGCGGCATCCCCTATCTGGGCGTCGAGATGCGGCAGGATCTGGTGGCTGATTCTGCCGGCCAGAAACGCTTTTCGGAAATTTTAGGACAAATTGTCCTCCAATGTCGTAATTTGCTTGCGTGAAACGCCCCGTTTTGGAAAGAGGCGCGCGCTGATAGGGTAAGGAACCATGACTCACATCTACGACAAATCCAAACTGCCGAGCCGCTATGTCTCGGTGGGCGTCGAGAGCGCGCCGCATCGCAGCTATTATTATGCGATGGGCCTGACTGAGGAGGAGATCGCGCGGCCGTTCGTCGGCATTGCGTCGGCCGGCAATGACAGCGCGCCGTGCAACACCACACTCGACATGCAGGCCGACTGGTGCCGGCAGGGCGTGAACGAGAATGGCGGCATGCCGCGCCGCTTCAACACCATCACCGTGACTGACGGCATCGCCATGGGCCATCAGGGCATGAAGTCGTCGCTCGCCAGCCGCGAGGTCATCGCCGACTCCGTAGAGCTGTCCGTGCGCGGCCATTGCTATGACGCGCTCGTCACCTTTGCCGGTTGCGACAAATCGCTGCCGGGCATGATGATGGCGATGCTGCGTCTGAACGTGCCGTCGATCTTCGTTTATGGCGGGTCGATCCTGCCGGGCCGCTATCAGGAGCGCGACCTGACGGTCGTTGACGTGTTCGAGGTGGTCGGGCGTTATGCCGCCGGCGCCTGCCCGCTGTCGGAAGTCACCGCGATCGAGAAGGCTGCCTGCCCCGGCCATGGCGCCTGCGGTGGGCAATATACTGCCAATACCATGGCCTGCGTCGCCGAAGCGATCGGTTTGTCCTTGCCGAACAGCAACATGGCGCCCGCTCCCTACAAGAGCCGTGAGGAAGTGGCGGTCGCCGCTGGCCGGCAAATCATGGAACTGCTGAAGATCAATCTGCGTCCGCGAGACATCTGCACGCGCGAAGCGTTCGAAAATGCGGCGCGCATCGTTGCGGCGACCGGCGGTTCCACCAACGGCGCGCTGCACCTGCCCGCCATGGCGAACGAGTGCGGCATCGATTTCGACCTGTTCGACGTCGCCGACATCTTCAAGTCCACGCCCTATATCGCGGACTTGAAGCCGGGCGGCCGCTATGTCGCCAAGGACATGCACGAGGCGGGCGGCATCTACATGCTGATGAAGACGCTGGCGGCCGAAGGCTTCCTGCATCTCGACTGCATGACGGTGACGGGCAAGACGCTGGGCGAGAATATCGACCAGGTTACATGGAACCCGGACCAGAAGGTCATCTATGACGCGAAGACCCCGATCACGCCGACCGGCGGCGTCGTCGGCCTGAAGGGCAGCCTTGCCCCCGAAGGCGCGATCGTGAAGGTCGCCGGCATGAAGCGGCTCCAGTTCACCGGCACCGCCAAGGTGTTCGAGCGCGAGGAGGACGCCTTCGCCGCGGTCGGCCGGAACGAGATCGTAGACGGCATGGTCGTCGTCATCCGCTACGAAGGACCCAAGGGCGGCCCCGGTATGCGCGAGATGCTCTCGACCACGGCGGCGCTTTATGGCCAGGGGCTGGGCGAGAAGGTGGCGCTGATCACTGACGGCCGCTTCTCGGGCGGCACGCGCGGCTTCTGCATCGGCCATGTGGGACCCGAGGCGGCGGACGGAGGGCCGATTGCGCTGGTGGAGGATGGCGACCAGATCGCGATCGACGCCGAAGCGGGCACGATCGACCTGCTGGTGGACGAGGCCGTGCTGGCCGAACGCAAAAAGGCATGGAAGCCGCGTCAGAACGACTATCAGGCGGGGGCGCTTTGGCGCTATGCGCAGAATGTCGGTCCGGCCTGGGCTGGCGCTGTCACCCATCCGGGAGCGAAAGCCGAAACCCATGTTTTTGCGGATATCTGATAAGGCCGGATTGTTGATGACCTGCCTGGCCCTCGCCGCCTGTGGCGGCGGGGCGTCGGGCAATAATACCGCTGCGCCTGCCGGTGATACGGCGCAGGCCGATCCCGACGACGGCAAGGCGGAATGCGCGATCGGCCCGGGGGCGCAGTGGACGCGCAACTGCCTGGTCGATCGCAGCGACGGGCCGGACGGGTCGGTGCTGACGCTGCGCCATCCCGATGGCGGCTTCCGGCGGTTCAGGATCGTGACGGACGGGCGTGGCCTGATCCCGGCCGATGGCGCGGAGAAGGCGAATATCGCGCTGATCGACGGCGGGAAGATCGAACTGACGATCGCCAATGATCGCTATCGCCTGCCTGCGACGGTCGAGGCGGCGCGCCGGTAATGGCCGGCACGCCGATCCTGACGGCGGCGCAGATGCGCGCAGCCGAGCAGGCGGTGTTCGATAGCGGCGTTCCCGAATATGACCTGATGGAGCGGGCCGGCGCGGCGGCGGCGGAGATCATCTGGCGCGCGGGGCATCGGCGCGACGCGCTGGTCCTGTGCGGGCCAGGCAATAATGGCGGCGACGGCTATGTGATCGCGCGGCTGCTGGCCGAGCGCGGCGTGCCGGTGCGGGTAGCGGCGCTGGGCGAGAGTCGGACGGAGTCGGCGCGCCGGGCGCGGGCGGGCTGGACTGGGCCGGTCGAAGTGCTGGCGGAGGCGGAGCCAGCCACGCAGCTGATAGATGCCCTGTTCGGCACCGGCCTGTCGCGTGGGCTTGAGGCGGATGTCGCCGCGCGATTGGGCGCACTGACGCGGGCGGCAAGTTACAGCTATGCTATCGATCTGCCGAGCGGTGTGGAGACGGATAGCGGCGCGCTGCTGTCCGATATGCTGGTGTTCGACCTTTGCATCGCCTTGGGAACATACAAGCCGGCGCATTTGCTGCACCCGGCGGCGGGCCGTGCGCGGCGGCTGGTCAGCGCCGATATCGGCATCGACGCTGGCGATGCACGGGTGCGGACGCTGGAGCCGCCGGACATGGCAGTGCCTCCAAGCGACGCGCACAAATATACGCGCGGCCTGATCGCGGTTGTGGAGGGCGCGATGCCGGGCGCGGCGATGCTGGCGGCGGGAGCGGCGGCGCGATCGGGCGCGGGATACGTTAAACTGGTGGGATCCGGCCGGCGGGGGCGTATTCCGCTCAGCATCGTGCAGACGCCGGATGAGAGCGCGCTGACGGATCGACGGGTGGCCGCCATGCTGGTCGGGCCGGGTCTGGGGCGAGGGGCCGGGCGCGCGGAGGAGGCGCTGGCGCATGGCCATCCGGCTGTGGTGGACGCCGACGCGCTGATCGGTCTCGACCTTTCCCTGTTGCCTGACAGGGCAATCCTGACGCCGCATGAGGGCGAATTTCGTTCGCTGTTCGGCGACCTGCCTGGCAGCAAGATCGACCGCGCACTGGCGGCGGCGGCTCGGGCGGGCGCGGTGGTCATCTACAAGGGGCCGGATACCGTTATTGCCGCGCCGGATGGGCATTGCGCCGTTTCCGGCCATGGCTCGTCCTGGCTTTCGACCGCCGGTACGGGCGATGTCCTCGCCGGCATCTGCGCCGCGCGACTGGGCGTGACGGGCGATCCGTTCCGCGCCGCATGCGAGGGCGTGTGGCTGCATGGCGACGCCGCGCGGCGGGCCGGCGCAGCTTTCGTTGCGGATGATTTGATCGAAAGGCTTGGGGACGCTATCGCCGCCCGGCTTTGACCGATCCCGATCTCATCATCCGCCTTGCCGCCAAGGGCGACGGCGTCACCGCCGATGGCCGTCATGCGGCGCTCAGCGCGCCCGGCGACCGGGTGACGTCCACTTTCGAAGTCATCCCCGGCCCGCATCATGTCGACCCGCCCTGTGTGCATTTCCCGGCCTGTGGCGGGTGCCAGTTGCAGCATGTTGATGAGGAGAGCCTGGCCGCCTTTGTCACCGATCGCGTTGTCGGGGCGCTGGCGGGGCAGGGGGTGACGCCGGCGACTGTGCTGCCGCCGCATCTGTCACCGCCGCGCACCCGGCGTCGGGCGGCGCTGCGGGCGGCGCGCGCGGGCAAGGCGATCACCATCGGTTTCGCCGAACAGGGAAGCCACAGCCTGATCGACCTCAGCATGTGCGATGTGCTGGACCCGCGTTTGTTCGCCCTGCTTGGCCCCCTGCGCGGGCTGTTGGCGACGATCCTGCCCGACAAGCGGGCCGCGCATGTGAAAATGTCGCTGATCGATCAGGGCGTGGACCTGCTGCTGGAGGGCGTGCGCGTCGATGGACTGGCCGCCGATGAGGCGCTGGGCGACTTTGCACGCCAACAGGGCCTTGCACGGCTGACGATCGACGAGGGCGACGGCCCGCAGACCCGCTGGGAGCCGGAACCGGCGACGGTACGTTTCGGCGGGGTTGCCGTGGGCTTCCCGCCCTACAGCTTCCTGCAAGCCACGCCCGATGGCGAAGCGGCTTTGGTGGAGGCGGTCCGCGCTGCGCTGCCGGAAGCGGGCGCGATCGCCGATCTGTTCTGCGGCCTCGGCACATTTGCCCTCTCGGTGGGGGAGAGCCGTCCCGTCTACGCTGCGGAGGGCGCGCGCGAGCCGGTGCTCGCGCTCAAGGCCGCCGCGGCGCGCGCGGGCCGCCGCCTGGCTGCTGATCATCGCGACCTGTTCCGCCGGCCGCTGGTCCCGGCCGAACTGGACCGCTTCGCCGCCATCATTCTCGACCCGCCCCGCGCCGGCGCGCGCGAGCAGGCGGCGCAACTGGCGGCGTCGAAGGCGCCGCTGGTGGCCTATGTATCGTGCAATCCCTCCAGCTTCGCGCGAGACGCGGCGACGCTGATCGCGGGCGGCTATGTTCTGGAAAGCGTGAAGCCGGTTGGGCAGTTCCGCTGGTCGACGCATGTCGAACTGGTGGGCATTTTCTCGCGGGGCTGACCCACAAAAAAATCCCCGCCGTTTCCAGCGGGGATCTTTGAAAGGCGCCCTCTCCCAAGGGGATTATCTTTGTTTTTTATCCGATCTTCGTGACGGTGGCGCTGCGGCGGGCCGGGACCGGCTCGACGTAGAGACTCGCCATCGGTTCGTCTGCGACTTCTACCATGGTTTCGGACGTGAAACCATTGAAACCCGTCCGCATGGCCGCGCCATAAGCGCCCAGCATGCCGATTTCGATATAGTCGCCGGCCTGGACGTCGGCGGGCAGCATGAACGGCCCGACCATATGGTCCATATCGTCGCAGGTCGGCCCGTAGAAGGAGAAGCCGTCCAGCGCCTCGTCGCTCTCTTCCTCGCGCAGCAGCGTGACGGGGAAGCGCCAGCCGATATGCGCCGCATCGAACAGCGCGCCATAGGCGCCGTCATTGATGTAGAGTTCCTTGCCGCGGCGACGCTCCACGCGCACCACGACCGACGAATATTCGGCGGACAGCGCGCGGCCCGGCTCGCACCACAGTTCCGACGAGTAGCTGACCGGCAGGCTCTCGAACGCGCGGTGGATCGCGTCGAAATACAGCTCCAGCGCCGGCGGCTCCATGCCGGGATAGACGGACGGGAACCCGCCGCCGCAATCGATGATGTCGACCGTGACGGCCGCGTCGACGATCGCCGCGCGCACGCGCTCCATCGCCTCGGTATAGGCGAGCGGGGTCATGGCCTGGCTGCCGACATGGAAGCAGATGCCCAGCGCATCGGCCGCCTGGCGGGTGGCCATCAGCAGTTCGCGGCTTTCCGCGCCCAGTTCCACGCCGAACTTCGACGCGAGGGAGAGTTCGCTATGTTCCGACGACACGCGCAGGCGGACGCACAGCTCCAGATCGGTGGCGTTGTTGGTCGCCGCCATGATCTTTTCTAGCTCGTCGATCGTGTCGAGCGAGAAGGTGCGCACGCCGTGATCGCGATAGGCTTCCACTATCGCTTCGGGGGCTTTGACGGGATGCATGAAGCACAGCTTCGCTTCCGGCAGCGTCGACGCGACGAGGCGAACCTCGGCGATGGACGCCACGTCGTAATGCGTGATTCCGCTATCCCACAACGTCCTCAGGAGGTCGGGAGAAGGGTTCGCCTTCACCGCATAGAGCGACCGGCCCGGAAACTTCTCCGAAAAGAAGCGGGCGGCCCGCGCAGCGGCTGCGGGACGAATCAGCGTTACCGGATCTGCCGGTTTGAGGGCGGTTGCTACCCCCAGCGCGCTAGGATGCTTGTGCAATTCAAGGGACCTCCAGTGTCGTTCAGGCGAAAAAAGCTGCCTTGCGGTGGAAGTCCCATGGGGCAGCGGAAGGGCGATATATGCGCAGGGGTCCGGCCTGTAAAGCGTGGGGGTAAATTTTTGTTGCACGGGGGGCGGGCGCGTGCGGTGAGGGGTGTGGGAGGGGGGATGGGGGGAGCCTATGAGGCCGCCAAATAAGCGCTCAACTGGTCGTCCAGAGCGAGCAAAAGCGTGTGAATGCCCTGCACTTTCGTACGACGGTCGAAAGGGTCAAATGTGGTGCCTATGATGGCCCTATAAGAGTTATGAGCGTGATGCCCACGCAAGGCCCCAAATGCAGTGAGGTCGCCTAACAGAACGCTGTCGACGCTAGTTGTGTCGAATCCAATAGGCGAAAGAAGCTCACAAAAATTTTGCTCTTTTATTCCGTGATTTGCACCAATTATGCCCCTATGCTTGGCTATGGCTTTTCCAACGACCTCATTCCAAACATCTTTGGTCGGCACTATTTGAAGGGAGCCCCTGCCTTCATGGAAAGTGCAAATATGTACTAATGGGCGGGTCGCTCTCTTAACTTTCCAAGACGTGTCCGCAAAATCGACAAATGCGCGCGCCCAACCTTCTATGAATGTTTCGAACTCCGCGTGACAGAATACGGTGTAGGCTGCTGCCATTGACAATTGCCGAGGAGTATAATTACCAGCGGGGCGAGATTTAAAATTTAAAAATGTTTTTTCTAATCGTTTTAGTCCAAGTGACAAATCCATATATAAAGATGATGGCATGGCGGATTTACAGTGGCGATTGAATTGTCATGCCGGTAATTCCACTTAGTATACCGGCCCATACTGAAAATCTGTTTCTATTAGATTCGACTGATTTTGTAGTCGCCTCTAGCGAGGATAGGAAGTCGCGATTGTTCGCGCATTCCGATTCAAATGCTGCCTTAACTGCGCCCGAATTAACCAATGCGGCATCGCGTACGGATTTTTCAGAAAAGTAATAGGTCATTATATCGAAAACCGCTCTATTGATCGGCTTTTCATATGATTGCCCATTCCATTTTCGCAACTCATCCCGTTCACCGAATATGTCCCGTGTAGCCTTCAGGGATTCTTCAAACTGATCTGCTTGCGCTGCCAAAGTGGGATGGATATTACTCCATTCTTTGTTAAAGGTAAGCGTTGTCCGATCAAGGAATGATTTTAGCTCTCCGTTGTAATCTTTAGCAAAATTCTTGTAGGCGAACCATCGCAATACAAGTTCGACATCTCTCATTCTAAAGTCAGGCTGCTTCAGCTTTAGGGCAGACTTTAGGGAAATAGATTGAATTGATATATCATCGATAAAATCAGAAAATTCACCTGGATGAAGTGCTTGCCTTAGTTCTTGCGGCGAAAGTTGAACGCTTCCTGTATTTATTCTGAGGAAAACAGAATAAAGATATTTTTCCTGTCCCCACCCTCGAATAACGACAGTTCTCACGGTCTGATTCTCAAAATTATTCAAATCTTCGCGCATTGAAAGATCGTTATGTAATTTTTCGTAAGTTGCGCCGTTCAGATCAGAGCGATCAGTCAGGCCGTTTAATTTTAATTGCGGAAAATCCTTATCTCCGGCATCGGATGCGAATTGACGAATTGCAAGAAGTCTTTGCTTCCCATCAATGACAATGAATCTGCCACGATGATGACGTTCTTCAGCTAAGATTATCTGAGGAATTGGTAATCCCAAAATAAGCGATTCGATAAAAAGGCTTTTTCGTGCTGCGCTCCAAGCATTCCGTCGCTGATAACGGGGATTGAGATTGATATTTCCTCGCTTCAACTGAGAAACAATTGTTTCAGTTGTCCAATCTGTTCCCCATAGAGTCGGCCCTGTAAACCAATCAGATTGGAGGTTAAGGTCGGTCGCATCCTCCTGCTGGTCAGACGGCAAATTTTCGAAAGCGTCCGACATTACAAGGCTCCTAGAGACGCTGGCTGTTCAAATATATGATATAAGATACAGGCTAGTAGGCAATTTCATTTAAGACAACCGCCCCTTAAACTCCGCATACCCAAACTCCCGCACACACCGCAGCGCGTCCGTCTCCGAATCCCACAGCCATATCCCCGGCAGCGGCACGCCGTTGAAGGTGTTCGTCTTCACCATCGAATAATGCGCCTGGTCCAGGAACGCGATCCGCGCCCCCGGTTCCGCGCCGCCGGGAACACGATAATCGCCGATGATGTCGCCGGCCAGGCAGGAGGGGCCGCCCAGTCTCGTCACCGGGCCGTCCGCCGGTTCATGCAGCATGGCGGGGCGATAGGGGGCCTCGATCACGTCGGGCATGTGGCAGGTGGCGGAGATGTCGGTGATGGCGACGGGCATGCCGTTGTCGATCACGTCGAGGATTTCGCCGACCAATATGCCAGCGTCGAGCGCCATCGCCTCGCCCGGCTCCAGATAGAGTTCGAGGCCGGTCTGTGCCTTCAGATCGATCAGGAACGCGACCAGATCATCGCGCTGGTAATCGTCGCGGGTGATGTGGTGGCCGCCGCCGAAGTTCAGCCATTTTAAGGCCCCGACATGGGGCATGACGAACGTCTCGATCTTCGCCCATGTGCGCGCGAGCGGCAGGAAATCCTGTTCGCACAGATTATGGCAATGCAGGCCATCAACCCCTTGAAGATGTTCCGCTTTCAGCTGGTCGATCGGAAAGCCGAGGCGGCTGTGCGGCTGCGAGGGGTCATATTTGGGGACCTCGCCCTCCGGGTTCAGCGGATTGATACGCAGGCCGATGTCGAACACATGGCCGGCGGCGCGCGCGGCGTCGATCTGCGGCTTCATGCGCGCGATCTGGCCGGGGCTGTTGAAGATCACATGGTCGGAAATCGTCAGGATTTGGGCGAGATCGTCCGGCTTGTACGCGGCGCAATAGGTCGCGACTTCTCCGCGATATTCCTCGCGGCCAAGGCGCGCCTCATAGATGCCCGAGGCACAGACGCCGTCGAGATATTCGCCGATCACGGGGCCGAGCGACCACATGGAGAACGCCTTGAGCGCGCCCAGCACCTTGATGCCCGCGCGGTCGCGGACATCGGCGAGGATGGCGAGGTTCCGCCGGATTGCGGCCTCGTCCACCACGAAGGCGGGCGAGGGGACGCGGTAGAGGTCGAAGCGGGCGAAGGCGGCGGGATCGCCGGCGCGGGTTTCCATATGTCACTCCGTCATTGCGAGCGTAGCGAAGCAATCCACGGGCGCGCCATTGGATTGCTTCGCTACGCTCGCAATGACGAAAGTGGGGTTTGAGGGTTTAGAACGCCAGCGGCGCGTCCAGTTCCTTCACCTGCCACGGCAGGCCATGCTTGTTCAGCATGTCCATGAACGGATCGGGATCGAACTGCTCGATGTTATAAACGCCGCCCTCGGCCTGCTTCCACGCGCCCGTCAGCATCAGCGCCGCGCCGATCATCGCGGGGACGCCGGTGGTGTAGCTGACCGCCTGGTTGCCGGTTTCGGCGAAGGCTTCTTCGTGGTCGCAGATCTGATAGACATAGACCGTCTTGTCCGCGCCGTCCTTCTGGCCGGTGGCGATGTCGCCGATATTGGTCTTGCCCTTGGTCGTGGACCCCAGCGAGGACGGCTCGGGCAGCACGGCCTTGAGGAACTGGAGCGGGATGATCTCCTGCCCGTTGTAGATGACCGGATCAATCCGGGTCATGCCGACATTCTGCAACACTTCCAGATGCTTGAGATAGGCGTCGCCAAAGGTCATCCAGAAGCGGATGCGCTTGATCTCGGGGAAGAAGCGGGCGAGCGACTCCAGTTCCTCATGGTACATGAGGTACATGTTCTTCGGCCCGACCTGGTCGAAATCGAAGCTCTGCTTGTGGGTCAGCGCCGGCCCCTCGACCCATTCGCCGTCCGCCCAGTGCCGCGACGGCGCGGTCACTTCGCGGATGTTGATTTCGGGATTGAAGTTGGTCGCGAAATGCTGGCCATGGTCGCCGCCATTGCAGTCCAGAATGTCGAGCGTGTCGATCCGGTCGAGCAGATGCTTCTTGATATAGCCCGCGAACACGCTGGTGACGCCGGGGTCGAAGCCCGAACCCAGCAGCGCCGTGATGCCCGCTTCCTTGAAGCGATCATGCAGCGCCCATTGCCAGGAATATTCGAACTTCGCGGTGTCGCGCGGCTCGTAGTTCGCGGTGTCGAGATAGTCGACCTTCGTGCGCAGGCACGCCTCCATGATCGACAGGTCCTGATAGGGCAGGGCCAGATTGACGACCAGTTTCGGCTGCACCTGCTCGATCAGCGCGGCGGTGGCGTCGACATCATCCGCGTCCACCTGCGCCACGTCGATCGTCACGCCGGTCTTCGCCTTCACCGACTCGGCGACCTTCTCGCAGGAAATGATGCGGCGGCTGGCCAGTGTAATATGGCTGAAAATATCGGCATTCATCGCCATCTTGTGGACCGCGACGGAACCGACGCCGCCCGCGCCGATGACCAGGACCTTGCTCACTTGCTTCTCCATCTGGCTGCGCGCCCGAAAACGCGAAAGCGCCCATATAGGGCCGCCGCGTTACAGGGCAATGGCAAGCCGATGCGCGTCAGAAACTCGCGCCATCGACCTTCTGGATGGTCAGCGCGTCGACATCGATATCCGGCACGCAGCGCAGGTTGATCGCGCGCATTGCGCCCTGCGGCGATTTGCCGAGCGCGAAGGCTTGCGTGCCGCAGGTCTTGCAGAACTGGTGCGTGATATTGTGCTTGTAGAACTGGTATTCGGTGAGGCTCTCTGCGCCGCTATCGAGGGTGAAGGCGTCGGCGGGCACGAAAGTGAGGAGGAAGCCCTTTCGCGAGCAGTGCGAGCAGTTGCAACTCATCGCCTCGGCGGGGGCGTCGGCGGCAACGGTGGAGGTGACGTCGCCACAGTGGCAGCTTCCGGTGTAGGGCATCTGTGATCCTCGTCTCAGAGATAGCAAAATTTAAACAGCAACTGTCTATTGTGGTCGCATGAGTGGCAAGCCCGATCCTGTTATCCCGGCTATTATTGGAGGAACAGTCGGCTGCGCGGCTTTACTGCCTTTTTCATCGATCCTTTTCGCAGCATTGCTTAGCCTCTTGCCCGGTGACGATCCCGATCGGTTCTTGCCCAAACATATTGGGATCGCCGAGGTGATCGTGAACGACAGCGCGTCTGGTTTCCGGGAAGGGTGCGGTTTCTTTGCCTACAGGATGAGTCCGCAAACGGTCATGTCGCTGAGACAGCAGGGGATCGGCTATCTGCGTGGGCACACGCATCCGGAGTCAGAGAGCGAGCGCAATCCTTTCAGTGACTGGATGCAAACGCCGCTCAAATTTGTTGAGCGGAGGCAGGCTATTATCAATGGGGAAGCCAGGACGCTTTACGCGCTTGGCGCCAGTAGCGGGTGCTCGTCAGGTCATGGAAGCAAGCATGGCGTGCAGCTGCCCGATTTGAGCAGGCCCGGCATCTTTTATTCTGTAACGGCGAATCGTGAAGGGATGATGATCGTCGACCCCAGGAATGAGACGGCCTTTTCCTTGTATTTCGGATAGATGCGAAGTGGCTGGGGCACAGATCAACCAATCATCCGCCGCAACGTCTCTATCATATCCGCTTCCGCTGCCGGCTTGTCCTTCCTGATCCGCGCGATCCTGGGGAAACGCATCGCCAGCCCCGACTTGTGCCGCTTGCTCTCATGGATGGAATCGAACGCGACCTCCAGCACCAGCGTCTTCTCCACTTCCCGCACCGGGCCGAAGCGTTGCACGGTATGGCCGCGCACGAAGCGGTCGAGCCATTTCAGTTCCTCGTCGGTGAAGCCGGAATAGGCTTTTCCGACCGGCAGCAGTTCGCCGTCCTCCGTCCAGCAGCCGAAGGTATAGTCGGAATAGAAGGACGATCGCTTCCCGTGCCCGCGCTGGGCGTACATCATCACGCAGTCGGCGGTCAGCGGATCGCGCTTCCATTTGTACCAGAGCGCCGCCTTGCGCCCGGCGACATAGGGGCTGTCCCGGCGCTTGAGCATCACGCCCTCGATCGCGGCGTCACGCGCGCCGGCGCGGATATCGGCCAGCGCCTCGAAATCGGGCGCGTCGATGACGGCGGAGATGTCGAAACGGTCGGCGTCGAGCGTCGGGACGATGCGCTCCAGCCGCGCGCGGCGATCGGTCCAGGGGAGGGCGCGCAGGTCCTCGTCGCCCTCGATCAGCATGTCATAGAGGCGGACGAAGGCGGGGAACTCGTCCATCATCTTCGCACTGACCGCCTTGCGGCCGAGGCGCTGTTGCAGGGCGTTGAAGCTCGCTGCGGCGCCTCCATGTTCCTTGGCCCCCTGCACGTCGCCCTTCACCAGCAGTTCGCCGTCCAGTACGGCATGATCGCGAAAAGCCGCCGCGACATCGGGGAAGCTGCCGGTAATGTCGTCGCCCGCACGACTGTAGAGCCGGGTCTCGCTACCCGTGCCGACGATCTGCACGCGGATGCCGTCCCATTTCCATTCGGCGGCATAGTCGGCGAGGTCCACCGTCGCGTCCTCCAGCGGATGGGCCAGCATGAACGGACGGAAATAGGGCGTGCCCTCCGGATCGGGGCGGCCGCTGCGTCCCTCGGCCCAGTCGAACAGGGCGGCGTAGGGCGGGGCGAGGGCGTGCCAGACTTGCTCGACATCATCGACATCCAGTCCGAACGCCTGCGCGAATCCGGTCTTGGCGAGGCGCGCGGAAATGCCGACGCGCAGGCCCCCGGTGGCGAGTTTCAGCAGCGCGAAGCGGCCGGATGCGTCGAGATGGTCCATCATCTTGGCGAGTTCGGCCGGCGCGCCGGCACGGCTGACATTGTGCAGCCGATCGACCACATTGGAGAGGGTCAGGGAGCCGTCATCCACTTCCACGCTGCGCGGCCAGAGCAGTGAGACCGTTTCGGCCAGGTCGCCGACATAATCGCGGCTCATTTCGTACAGCACGGGGTCGGTGCGGGCGCGGATCATCTCGCCGATGGCCGACGCCTTCACCGCTTTCAGGTCCAGATTGCCGGTCAGCGCCGCAAGCGCCCAGCCCCGGTCGGGATCGGGCGCGGCGCGCATGTAATTGGCGATAAGGTCCAGCTTGCCGTTGCGCGAGCGGGTGTAGACCAGGCCGTCGAGCAGTTGGGAGAAGGCCCTCATCGCGCGCCCGTTCCATCCGTTCGCCCTGAGCTTGTCGAAGGGGCCGGCTGAGCGCAGCCGAAGCCTCTTCGCCTCCGCTCAGTAGAGGGCTTCGACAGGCTCAGCCTGAACGGGATGAGAGGGGAGGTCGCGATTCTACCCCTCATCCTCATCCTCCCGCCCCACCAGCGCCAGCGCGCGGGCCTTCATCTGGTGGGTCATGCACCAGTGGAGCAGCGCCTCCTCCCGGCCATGGGTGATCCAGGTTTCACCCGGCGCAACCTCTCGCAGCGTGTCGGTCAACTCGTCCCAGTCGGCATGGTCGGATATCACCAGCGGCAGCTCGACATTCCGCTGCCGCGCGCGCTGCCGCACCCGCATCCAGCCTGACGCCATGGCGGTGATCGGATCGGGCAGGCGGCGGCTCCAGCGGTCGTTGAGCGCAGAAGGCGGCGCAACGACGATATGCCCCTGCATCTCCTTCTTCGCGACGCCGGTTGCGGGCCGCAGCTCGCCCATGTCGACGCCGAAATCGGCATAGAGCGCGCACATCTTCTCCAGCGCGCCGTGGATGTAGATGGCGTCATGATGGCCGCGCGCCCGCGCCTCGCAGATGACGCGCTGCGCCTTGCCCAGCGCATAGGCGCCGACCAGAACGCAGCGATCGGGATTGGCGTGCAGCGCGCCCAGCAGCCGATCGACCTCGCTGCCGGTATCAGGATGACGGAACACGGGCAGGCCAAAGGTCGCCTCCGTCACGAAGATGTCGCAGGGGACCGGCTCAAAGGGCAGGCAGGTCGGGTCGGGCCGCCGCTTGTAGTCGCCGGTCACCACCACCCGCTCGCCTGCATGCTCCAGCACTATCTGCGCGGACCCCAGCACATGCCCCGCCGGGACCCAGGACAGCTTGACGCCACCCATCGTCACGCTCTCGCCATAAGGCGCCGCCGTCCCCTCCGCCGTGCCATAGCGCAGCGCCATGATGGCCAGCGTCTCGCGCGTAGCCCAGACATGCCCGTGCCCGCCGCGCGCATGATCGGCATGGCCATGCGTCACCAGCGCGCGCTCGCGAGGAGTGGAAGGATCGATCCACGCATCGGCGGGGCGGACATAGATGCCGGTAGGGTGGGGTTCGATCCAGTGCGCCATGCCGACTAGAAGATGGGACGGGCCGCCCGGGTTCCGCAAGGGGGTCACGCAATCGTAACCCGCCCGTCATGCCGGTGACTTGCCGCTGTCCTATCGGCCGGCAAATCGACCCGGTCACGAGGAGGCGCCATTATGGCATCCGTTTCCCACAGCAAGATCACCAATGCGGTGCATCGTCACAAGCATCTGTCGAAGCAGGGCCTGCTGGAGCGCGCCTTCACCTTCGCCTTCCGGGGCCTGGTCTACGCCCAGATCTGGGAAGACCCGGAGGTCGACATGGAGGCGCTGGCGATCACGCCCGACAGCCACGTCGTGACGATTGCGTCGGGCGGCTGCAACGTGCTGTCCTATCTGACGGCGGACCCGGCGAAGATCACGGCGGTGGACCTCAACACCGCGCATGTCGCGCTGAACAAGCTGAAGCTGGCCGCCGCGCGCAGCCTGCCCGATCATGCCGCCTTCCACCGCTTCTTCGCCCGCGCCGACGACAAGGCGAATATCGCCGCCTATCGCGATATCGTCGCCCCGCATCTGGACGAAGCCACGCGACGCTACTGGGAAGGGCGCGACCTGATCGGCCGCCGCCGCATCGGCGGTTTCGCGCGCGGCATCTACAAGCATGGCCTGCTCGGCCGTTTCATCGGCGCGGCGCATCTGCTCGCCCGGCTGCACGGCATCAACCCCAAGCGCATGCTCGATGCGAAGACCCGTGAAGAACAGCGCGAAATCTTCGACCGCGAGATGGCTCCGATCTTCGACCGCAAGTTCGTGCGCTGGCTGACCAGCCAGCCGGCCTCGCTCTTTGGCCTGGGCATCCCGCCCGCGCAGTTCGAGGCGCTGGCGGGCGACGACCGCATGGACACCGTGCTGAAGGCGCGGCTGGAAAAGCTGGCCTGCGACTTCGACCTCAAGGACAATTATTTCGCGGTGCAGGCGTTCGGGCGTGGCTATGTCGGCGGGGAAGGGCCGTTGCCGCCCTATCTTCAGGCATCGAACCATGAAGCGGTCGTCGCCCGCGCCGATCGCGTCGATGTCCGCCACGTCAACTTCACCGATTTCCTCGCATCGCAGCCCGACCAATCGGCCGACCGCTTCATCCTGCTCGACGCGCAGGACTGGATGGACGACGAGCAACTGAACGCCATCTGGGCGCAGATCACCCGCACAGCTAAACCGGGCGCGCGCGTCCTGTTCCGCACCGCCGGCGAACCGAGCATCCTGCCCGGCCGCGTCCATGACGCCATATTGTCGCGCTGGGACTACCAGGCCGAAGCCTCGCTCGATTACACCGCGCGCGACCGCTCGGCGATCTACGGCGGCGTCCATCTCTACATTCTGAAGGACTGACGCCGGTGGATCATGGTGGCCTGATGGACGGCGTCTATCGCTGGCAACGGCATATCTATGACGCCACGCGCAAATATTATCTGCTGGGGCGCGACGGCCTGATCGCCGATCTCGCCCCGCCGCCGGGTGGCAGCGTGCTGGAAATCGGCTGCGGCACCGGCCGCAACCTGATCGCCGTGGGCAAGGCGTGGGGGCAGGCGCGCCTCTATGGCGTCGATATTTCGGAGGCGATGCTGGAGACGGCGCGCGCTTCGGTGGCGAAAGCCGGCATGGCGTCCCGCGTGACGCTGGCCCAGGGCGACGCCTGCGCCTTCGACCCACAGGCTTTGTTTGGACAGGCGACGTTCGACCGCGTGTTCATCAGCTATGCCCTGTCGATGATCCCGGACTGGGAGGCGGCGCTGGCGCAAGCCGCGCGCTGCGTAGCGCCGGGTGGGCGGCTGGAGGTGGTGGACTTCGGTCAGCAGGACGGGTTGCCGGGCGTGTGGAAGGCGGGGCTGTTCAAATGGCTGAGCGCCTTCCATGTGTCGCCGCGCGCCGCACTGCCGCAATCGCTGGCCAATGTCGCCAACAGCCTGGGCGGCAATGCGAGTAGCAGAGCGCTCTACCGGGGTTATGCCGTTCGAGGCGTCATTGAACAGGGCAGATAAGCTTTCCTGCAATATCGCGACCGACGAGTCCGTCGAAACATTATTGATCGATTTTCCGTATATCTTCGCTGATTACCCGATATAGATCATCAGCACTGATCAAGGGGAAAAGTCTGTGATCTATTCGAAAGAGGGAACGGAGATCACCGTTACCCTGCGCGCCGGCGAATCTGCGGTGCGGCCAACATCCATGGTCCAGCTAGAGAACGGGAATTTCCTGGTCGCGGTCGAGGAGTTCGTGACGGGGTCAGGGCAACGGCTGCAACTGTTTGATAGTGGCGGCCAGGCAATCGGGCAGCCTATCGCAACCGCCAACTCCATGGACATCTATGCCTATGCTCTCGCCGGGCCAGACGGCACCTTCTCCGTCGTGCGCGTCAACGGAAGCAATTTCGGCGCAACGCCCTATCCCTTCACCATCGAAAATTTCGATGCGCAAGGCGTTTCGACCGGGCCAGCGGAGCAGATACTGGAGATCGGCCTGGGTCGGGAACTCTTCCCCAGATCGGTAACGCAACTCGACAATGGCAATTTCGTCATTGGCGTGTGGTCCAATGACCAGTCGTGGACGGATTTCACCTTTCATGCCTATGTGTTCGATGCTGCGGGCACGTTGCTGCAAAGCATGGAAGTCGGGTCGTACAGCGAAGGCGAACTCGCCGCCGTGCAGTATCAGGTCACCAAACTGGACGGTGGTTTCGCGCTGACGGCCATGGAAAAGGCGCAGGGCGACAGCGCCTTCGAGGTTCGCAACGCGATCTACGATATGTCGGGGACGCTGGTCGGGACGACACCGACTTTCCAGGCGGAGCTGGAGCAGCGCTACACCAGCATATTGGTCACCGGCCCTTCCGGGTCGGGCGGCATGATCATGGCCGGCGTGGTCGATGGCAAGCTTGAGCAATGGCATTTGGATGCAGCGGGCCAACCGGTCGGCGAACCGCAGATAGTGATCCCTGTAACAGCGGACGGCAGCCCGGCGCTGGTGGAGGAAGGCCTGGAGATCACGACACTGGCGGACGGGGGCTATGTTCTGACCTGGTATCAGCTCGACGGCCCCGTTTTCGCGCGCACGGGCGAGTTGTTCGGTCAGGTCTTCGATGCGCAGGGCAATCCGGTAGGCAGCGTGAAGAGCTTCGTCGACGGCTTCGGCGGGCAGGGGCCGGGCAAGGAGATCGTCGCGCTGGCCGATGGCGGTTTCGCGATCAGCTGGACCAGGACCGATAGCGACGGCGGCGGCATCGCGGCGCAGACCTTCGACGCGCAGGGTGCCGCGTCGTCCACGCCCTTCGCCGTCAACACGAACAATATTTATCTGGAGGGTTCCCCGGCACTGCTGGCGCGGGACGATGGCGGCCTGATCGCTTTCTGGGGAAATGATTTCAACGATTTCAGCGGTCAGTTCGTCGTGCGCGGGCAGTTGTTCGACGCCCGGCCGAACAATGCAGTGTCGGGCACGTCCGCTGCGGACCTGATCGGCGGCACTAACGGCGCTGACCTGATGACCGGCGGCTCCGGCAACGATCGCTACATCGTCAATCATGTCAACGACCTGGTCAAGGAAGGAATCGGCGGCGGGACGGATGTAGTCGAGGCGTCCGTCAGCCATGTGCTGAACGACAATGTCGAACGCCTGTGGCTCAAGGGCAGCGCCAATATCGACGGCACCGGCAACGACCTCGACAACCGCCTGTTCGGCAATGACGGCAACAATACCCTCGATGGCCGGCGCGGTGCCGATCTGATGCGGGGCGGACTGGGTAATGACACCTATGTCGTCGATAATGTGGGCGATCAGGTGATCGAAAAGGCAAACGGCGGCATCGACGTCGTTATGTCATCGATCAGCTACGTGCTCGGTGTCCATGTCGAACGGCTGCGGCTGACGGGATCGGCCGACATCAATGGTATCGGCAATGCGATCGACAACCGGATCTACGGCAATGACGGCGACAACCAGTTGAAGGGTGGCGCTGGTGACGACATGCTGCACGGGCGGCGCGGGTCGGACATGTTGACCGGCGGCACCGGCGCGGATGGTTTCGTTTTCGATACGTCGCCCGTCGATCCCTGGACGGGGCAGCCGGACATCGACAGGATCGTCGATTTCTCGATCGCAGACGACACCATCTACCTGTCCGGCGCGATCTTTTCGGAGGCAGGCTTCGCCGGCATACTGGCCGCTGGTCGGTTTGTCATCGGGACAGCGGCTGCAGATACGCAGGATCGGATCATTTACGACAGCGCGACTGGCGCGCTGTTCTACGATTTTGATGGCGCGGGAGCGGGGTTACAGGTTCAGTTTGCGACGCTGGCGACCGGACTGGGCCTCACGCACATGGACTTTATGATCATCTAGATGATCATTTAGCCAACTGCGTGTCGTTGCGGCACGAAGCCGACTGGGGCCTCCTGCGGAACCCAGTCGGCATTGTATCACGCCGCCTGTCGCGCCGCCTTTTCCAGCTCCAGCCGGTCCCAGATCTCGACCAGCGCGCTCACCAGATCGCGCATCATCTCCTCGTCATGCGCGGGACCCGGCGTAAAGCGCAGGCGTTCGGTGCCGCGCGGCACGGTGGGATAGTTGATGGGCTGCACATAGGCGCCATATTCGGCGAGCAGGATGTCGCTGATCCGCTTCGCCTTCACCGGGTCGCCGACCATCAGCGGAACGATATGCGTCACCGACTCCATCACCGGCAGGCCGGCTTCGCGCATCAGCGCCTTGAGCGTGGCGGCGGACTTCTGCTGCCCCTCGCGCTCGACGCTGGAGGATTTGAGGTGCCGCACGCTCGCCAGCACGCCGGCGACCAGCACCGGAGACAGCGACGTCGTGAAAATGAAGCCGGGCGCATAGCTGCGGATCACGTCGACGATCATCTGGTCGGCCGCGATATAGCCGCCCATCACGCCGAACGCCTTGCCCAGCGTGCCCTCGATGATGGTGACGCGGTCCGCGACCTCGTCCCGCTCCGAAATGCCGCCGCCGCGCGCGCCGTACATGCCGACCGCATGGACCTCGTCCAGATAGGTCAACGCATTGAACTCGTCGGCCAGGTCGCAGATCGCGGCGATCGGGGCGATGTCACCGTCCATCGAATAGACGCTCTCGAACGCGATCAGCTTGGGCGTCTCGGGCGCTTCGGCCGCCAGCAGCTCGCGCAGATGGTCGAGATCATTGTGGCGGAACACGCGCTTTTCGCAGCCCGAATTGCGGATGCCTGCGATCATGCTGGCGTGGTTCAGCTCGTCGGAAAACACGACGCAGCCCGGCAGAATCTTCCCAAGCGTGGCCAAGGTCGCCTCGTTCGAGACATAGCCCGATGTGAAGAGCAGCGCGCCTTCCTTGCCGTGCAGGTCGGCCAGTTCACCTTCCAGATCGACATGATAATGGGTGTTGCCGCCGATATTGCGGGTGCCGCCCGATCCGGCGCCGACATCATGCAGCGCCTCTTCCATGGCGGCGATCACCTTGGGATGCTGGCCCATGGCGAGATAGTCGTTGGAACACCATACGGTGATCGGCTTGGGACCGTTATGGCCGTGAAAACAGCGCGCATTGGGGTAGGCCCCCTTGTTGCGCAATATGTCGATGAACACGCGATAGCGGCCTTCCTCATGGAGCCTGTCGATCGCCTGGGCAAAGATATGCTTGTAGTTCACTTGGGTCCCGTCCCGTTCCCGCGCTTTTCGAGCGTCATCCTCTCGTCCTGAGCGCCCTTTACCTGCGCTGCGGAGCCAATGCCAGCGATAACCGCTCGCATCTGCGGATGGAATTGTCTCTTAGACTAATTCATCGCGCCGATGATTGGGACGAATTGTCCCACCCCTGCGTCACCCACATCCGTTCGTTTCGAGCGCAGTCGAGAAACGCCGCGCAGG
>JBIIEH010000045.1:0-27724 GCA_044237945.1 Sphingobium sp.
TCGAAACGAACGGGCGTTGGGCTAAAGCCCCTCGACCCGCGTCAGGCCATAGTCCGCCAGCGCCGGACGCAGCGGATCCACCGCCTCATCCAGCCGCGTGAAGACGGCCACGCCCTCTGATGCGATTTCCGGCCAATCCTGCCCCTGCGTCAGATAAGCGATCCGCCGCGCGATACCTTCGCCGCCATGCAGGAAGGTCAGCGGCCGGGGCGCGGCGGCCGCCAGTTCGGCCTCCACCAGCGGGAAATGCGTACAGGCCAGCACGACCGTATCCATCCGATCGCCGCCGGGCTGATCGAGCAAGCCGGCCAGCGCCTCGCGCGCGATCGCCGGGTTCAGCGCCTCGCCGCGCAGTTTCGCCTCCGCCAGTTGCACCAGCGCCGCGCTGCCATGGCGCAGCACGGTGCAGTCCGCGCCGAACTCCGCCGCCAGCCGATCGACATAAGGCTGGCGCACCGTGGCGTTGGTGCCCAGCACGCCGAACACCCGGCTCTTCGAAAGAAGCGCGGCCGGCTTGATCGCCGGCACGGTGCCCACCACCGGAATGTCGAGCGCCGCCCGCACCGCCGACAGCGCGATCGTGGACGCGGTATTGCACGCGATTACCGCCAGCCGGGGCCGGTATCGCTCCACCAGCCGCCCCAGCAGCGCCGGCACGCGCGCGGCAATCTCCGCCTCGCTCTTCGTGCCATAAGGGAAGCCCGCACTGTCGGCGGCATACACGATGGGCGCAGTCGGCAGCGCCGCGCGCGCCGGGGCCAGGATGGAAAGACCCCCGACGCCTGAATCGAAGAACAGCAGGGGGGCTATGCGTGCGACCGTCATTGTCCCCATCTTCCCGCCGCCATGCGCCAAGTCAACTGCGCGCATGGCAATCGGGAGCGGGAAGTCCTATCATGCGTTAAGAGGATGCAGGCGGGGATTGATCGATTTTTCGACTATCTCTGATAAATGATGATCGTTTCCTTCAATCAGTTCCGCCGCCTAGCATCGCAGGGTAGATACGGGAAGAAGAGGAGCAACATCCCATGGACGCACGAACCGGAGATCCGCTGAGCGATCCCGCCAAGGAACCCGCCGCGCTGCGCACGCTGCTGGGCCGCACCAATCGCGACTGGTGGCCCAACCAGCTGTCGCTGGACATCCTCCAGCAGAACGGGCTGTCGGGTGACCCCATGGGCGCCGACTTCGACTATGCGGCGGAATTCAAGACGCTCGATCTGGCGGCGGTGAAGGCCGACCTGACCGCGCTGATGACCGACAGCCAGCCCTGGTGGCCGGCCGATTATGGTCATTACGGTCCCTTCTTCATCCGCATGGCTTGGCACTCGGCCGGCACCTATCGCACCGGCGACGGGCGCGGCGGCGCGCGCTCAGGTACGCAGCGTTTCGCCCCGCTCAACAGCTGGCCGGATAATGGCAACCTCGACAAGGCGCGCCGCCTGCTGTGGCCGATCAAGCAGAAATATGGCCGGAAGCTCAGCTGGGCCGACCTGATGATCCTGGCCGGCAATGTCGCGATCGAATCCATGGGCGGTCCGGTCTTCGGCTTTGGCGGCGGGCGCGCGGATGTGTTCGAGCCGGAGAAGGACATCTACTGGGGCACGGAAGAGAACTGGGTCGGGCAGGGCGCGGCAACGCGCATCATCCCGGAGGATGGCAAGGCGCTGGAGAACCCGCTCGCCGCGATCCAGATGGGCCTCATCTACGTGAACCCGGAAGGCCCGGGCGGCTGCCCGATGCCGCAGGGTTCGGCCCGCGACATGCGCGAGACGTTCGCGCGCATGGCGATGAACGACGAGGAGACGGCGGCGCTGACTGCTGGCGGCCACACCTTCGGCAAGGCGCATGGCGCGGGCGACGCATCGCTGGTCGGCGTCGAGCCGGAGGGTAGCGACATCGCGTCGCAGGGCTTCGGCTGGCTCTCCACCCATGAGAGCGGCATGGGCGATCACACCATTACCTCGGGCATCGAGGGATCGTGGACGCCGACGCCGATCAACTGGGACATGAGCTTCTTCGACATGCTGCTCGACCATGAGTACGAACTGGTGAAGTCGCCCGCCGGCGCGCATCAGTGGCAGCCGGTCGGCAATCCCGACAGCACGCAGGCCCCGGCGGCGCATACCGCAGGCAAGCGCGTGCCGACGATGATGACCACCGCCGACATGGCGCTGAAGGTCGACCCGCAATATCGCGCGATCATGGAGAAGTTCCGGGCGGACCCGGCCTATTTCGCCGACACGTTCGCGCGCGCCTGGTTCAAGCTGACGCATCGCGACATGGGGCCGAAAGCGCTCTATCTCGGCCCGGACGTGCCGGGCGAGGATCTGATCTGGCAGGACCCTGTCCCCGCCGGTCAGACCCTGTCGGACGCGGATGTCGCGGCGCTCAAGAGCAAGATTGCGGCTTCGGGCCTGTCGGTGGCGCAACTCGTGAAAACCGCATGGGCGTCCGCCTCCACCTTCCGGGGTTCGGACAATCGCGGCGGCGCAAATGGCGCGCGCATCCGCCTCGCGCCGCAGAAGGACTGGGCGGTCAATGAGCCGGACGAACTGGCGACGGTGCTGGCGGTCTATGACGGCATCCAGGCTGATTTCGGCGGCCAGGTCAGCATCGCCGACCTGATCGTGCTGGGCGGATCGCTCGGCGTCGAGCAGGCTGCGAAGGCGGCGGGCCACGACATCATTGTGCCCTTCACCGGCGGTCGCGGCGACGCGACGCAGGACTGGACCGACATCGACAGCTTCGACGTGCTGGAGCCGAAGGCGGACGGCTTCCGCAACTATCTCTCGGTGCGGTTCAGCGTGCCGACCGAAGAGTTGCTGGTCGATCGCTCGCAACTGCTGGGCCTTTCCGCGCCGGAAATGACCGTGCTGGTCGGCGGCCTGCGCGTGCTGGGCGCCAATCATGGCGGCACGCAGGACGGCGTGCTGACCGACAGGCCCGGTCAGCTGACCAACGACTTCTTCGTCAACCTGCTCGACATGGGCACGGCGTGGAAGCAGGTGGACGACAAGGCCGACGACCAGTTCGTCGGCTCCGACCGGGCCACTGGCGACCCGCGCTGGACGGCGACCCGCACCGACCTGGTGTTCGGCTCCAACTCGCAGTTGCGCGCACTGTCAGAAGTCTACGCCGCCGCTGATGCGGGCGAGAAGTTCGTGAAGGACTTCGTCGCGGCGTGGATCAAGGTGATGAACGCCGATCGGTTCGACCTGAAGGCGTGACGACAAAAGCCTGACGAGAAAAGGCTGTCCCGGCATCGGTCGGGGCAGCCTTTCCCATTGCCCCTCGCTCTGTTCCCGCTATGGTCGCGCCCGCAATGACCGCGCCCTGGCTTCTCCCCCTCATCGTCATCGTTCTTGGCTATCTGCTCGGATCGATCCCGTTCGGCATCATTCTGACGCGGATGGCGGGCGCGGGCGACCTGCGTCAGATCGGCTCCGGCAATATCGGCGCGACCAATGTGCTGCGCACCGGGCGCAGGGGGCTGGCGGCAGCGACGCTGCTGCTGGACCTCGCCAAGGGCGCGGCGGCGGTCGGCATCGGCGCATGGCTGCTGGACGGCGGCGGGCCGATGGCGGGCGCGACGGCGTTCATTGGCCATTGCTATCCGGTCTGGTTGCGCTTCGCCGGCGGCAAGGGCGTGGCGACCATGATGGGCGTGGTGACGGCGCTCTACTGGCCCGCCGGGCTGGTGTTCGCGGCCGTGTGGCTCGGCGCGCTGTTCGGCACCAAATGGTCGTCGGTCGGCGGCATGTCGGCGGCGGTCAGCGCGCCGATCGCCATGGCGGCCTTCGGGCGGCTTGATCTCGTGCCGGTGGCGCTGGCGCTCGCGCTGATCGTCCTCTGGCGGCACCGCGCCAATATCGCGCGCCTCGCGAAGGGCGAAGAACCCAAAGTAGGCAAGAAAAACTGATGGATCGGGAACGGTTCGATCGGCTCCGCCTCATCCGTTCCCCCCGCATCGGTCCCGTCACCTATCGCCAGTTGCTCGCCCGCTTCGGCACGGCGGGCGAAGCGCTGCGCGCCGTGCCCGATCTGGCGGCGCGGGGCGGGGGCAGGGCGACCATCGCCGACGCCCATCTGATCGAGCGCGAAGTCGCGCAGGTGCAAGCGCTCGGCGCGCACCACCTGCTGATGGGCGACGCCGACTATCCCTATCTGCTCGACCAGTTCGACGGCGCGCCGCCCGCGCTGATCCTGCGCGGCGACATCGCGCTCGCCAGCCGCCCCTGCGTCGCCATGGTCGGCGCGCGCAATGCGTCGGCCGCCGCCTGCCGCTTCGCCCGCGCCCTCGCGCAGGACCTGTCGCAGCGCGGCGCGGTCATCGTCTCGGGCCTGGCGCGCGGCATCGACACCGAAGCGCATCGCGGATCGATCGGCGGCGGCACGATCGGCGTCATCGCCAGCGGCATCGACATCGCCTTCCCGCCGGAGAACCGCGACTTGCAGGCACAGGTCGCCGCCGATGGCCTGCTCCTCACCGAACATCCCCCCGGCACCCAGCCGCTCGCCCGCCACTTCCCCGCCCGCAACCGCATCATCGCCGGGCTGGCGACCGGCACAGTGGTCGTGGAGGCCGCGCCCAAATCCGGCTCGCTCATCACCGCCCGCCTCGCCAACGAAGCCGGCCGCGAAGTCATGGCCGTCCCCGGCTCCCCGCTCGACCCGCGCGCGCAGGGCTGCAACGAACTGATCCGCCAGGGCGCAACCCTGATCCAGAACGCGGCGGACGTCATGGAGGCGATCGGCGGCATGGACCCGCGCATGCTGCGGCAGCAGAGCTTCGACTTCATCGGCGCGCCGGTGTCGAGCGACGTGGCGGATGCCGACCGCGACGCCGTGCTGGCGCTGCTGGGCCATGCGCCCGTGCCCGTGGACGAGGTGATCCGGCAGTCGGGGGTGGGGCCGGCAGCGGTGCAGACGGTGTTGCTGGAACTGGAACTCGCGCAGCGGCTGGAGCGGCATGCTGGGGGCAGGGTGAGTTTGCGGTGAGGGGGAGCGGCCATGACTGACTTGATAAAACGATATACGTCACTCGCTAATGCATTGGATACATTAAAAAATCAGCGCCTTACACTGCTAGACCCCGCGACATGGAAAGATAAAAACGATACTCGGTTTCTAGATACTTATCGCAGATATGTCGGGTACCCGAAGGTATATGCGGCATGCTTCACCAATTCTGGTGAGACGTATCATCATTGGGAGGTATTTGCCAGGCACAATGAAGGAATATGCATCGAGTTATATAAAGATAAATTTATAGACTATTTATGGAATATTGGTTCGAATTACATTTGGGGAAATGTAAAATACTATAACCTCACGCAGATTGGTCGAAGAGGGGATATATTCTATAATGAGTTGCCATTTATGAAGGGGGATGGATTTAAGCCAGAACAGGAATTTAGATTAGTATATGGAGATCGTTCGCCGAAGAGCGTGATACATCATCTCGAATGTCCGCTGGAAATGGTCAACCGCATCATAATCAACCCGTGGATTCCTCATGGACTGGTCCCCGTCATAAGAGACGCCTTGTTGGGGGCTATGGGTGGACGCGGACCAGGCAAGCCTCGGGTCGAAGTCAGCAGTTTGATAGACAACGAGCAATGGGCAAGCGCTGTCAACAATGTCTATGATTTTGACAAAGTCGTAGCTCACGAGGCTCGGATGCAGGCAGCTGAACTTAAGCCCTCATCACCGGCTTGACGCCACTCCCCTCGACCCGCCAGACTCGCGCGTGTACGTGAAGCCATCCAAATCCGGGGCATAAATGCAGCTTGTCATCGTCGAATCGCCGGCCAAGGCGAAGACCATCGAAAAATATCTGGGCGGGGATTTCCACGTCCTCGCCAGCTACGGCCATATCCGCGACCTGCCGGCCAAGGACGGATCGGTCGATCCCGACGCGGGCTTTGCGATGTCGTGGGAAAATTACGGCGACAAGGGCAAGCAGCTCAAGGCCATCACCGACGAGGCCAAGAAGGCGACCCGCCTGATCCTGGCGACTGACCCTGATCGCGAAGGGGAAGCGATCAGCTGGCATGTGCAGGAGGTGCTGCGCGCCAAGAAGGCGCTACCGCAGACGGTCGACCGCGTCACCTTCAACGCCATCACCAAGACGGCCGTACTGGACGCGATGGCCAAGCCCCGCGCGCTCGACGAGGACCTGATCGACGCCTATCGCGCCCGCCGCGCGCTCGACTATCTGGTCGGCTTCACCCTCTCGCCCGTCCTCTGGCGCAAGCTGCCCGGCGCCAAGTCCGCCGGCCGCGTGCAATCAGTGGCGCTCCGCCTCGTCGTCGAGCGCGAGCGCGAGATCGAGAGTTTCAGCCCCCAGGAATACTGGTCCGTCGCCGCCCAGATGGAGCAGGACGGGCAGGACTTCACCGCGCGCCTCGTCCGCTGGAAGGGCGAGAAGATCGAGCGCCTGACCATCGGCAGGGAAGGCGACGCCATGGCCGCCAAGACGGACGTGGAGAACGCTCGCTTCACGGTCGAGAAGGTCGAGACCAAGCCGGTCAGCCGCAACCCACCCGCGCCCTTCACCACGTCGACGCTCCAGCAGGAAGCCGCGCGCAAGCTCGGCTTCTCCGCCAGCCACACCATGCGGATCGCGCAGCAACTCTATGAGGACGGCGCGATCACCTATATGCGGACGGACGGCGTGCAGATGGACGGCAGCGCCATCTCCGCCGCGCGCAAGGCGATCGCGGAGCGCTATGACGGCGGCTACCTTCCCGAAAAGCCGCGCCAGTACCAGACCAAGGCGAAGAACGCGCAGGAAGCCCACGAGGCGATCCGCCCGACCGAGTTCGGCCGCGACAAGGTCGGCTCGGGCGACCATGCGCGCCTCTACGACCTGATCTTCAAGCGCGCGCTCGCCAGCCAGATGGCGTCCGCGCGCCTCGAACGCACGGTCATCGATCTGGTCGACGGCACGGGCCAACATGCCCTGCGCGCGACAGGACAGGTGGTCATCTTCCCCGGCTTCCTCACGCTCTACGAGGAAGGCCGCGACGACGCCGAGGATGACGACGCGAAGCTGCTCCCCCGCATGCGCGAAGGCGACTCGCCGGCCAAGAAATCCGTTACCGCCGACCAGCATTTCACCCAGCCGCCGCCGCGCTATTCCGAAGCGTCGCTCGTCAAGCGGCTGGAGGAACTCGGCATCGGCCGCCCGTCCACCTACGCTTCGACGCTCCAGGTGCTGAAGGACCGCGACTATGTCCGCGTCGAAAAGAACCGCTTCTTCGCCGAGGAGAGCGGCCGGCTGGTGACGGCGTTCCTCGAACGCTTCTTCACCCGCTACGTCTCCTATGATTTCACCGCTGGCCTCGAGGACGAGCTGGACGAGATCAGCGGCGGCCGCGCCCAGTGGCAGGCGGTGCTCGAAGCCTTCTGGAAGGACTTCAAGCCCAAGACCGCAGAGGTCATGGAGCAGAAGCCCTCCGACATCACGGCCGAACTCGACAAGTTCCTCGAACCCATGCTGTTCCCGCCCAAGGCGGACGGCAGCAATCCGCGCGCCTGCCCGCTCTGCGCGGACGGTCAGCTGTCGCTGCGCGGCGGCCGCTATGGCGCGTTCATCGCCTGCTCCAACTATCCCGAGTGCAAATATACCCGCAAGTTCGGCCAGCCCGGTGGCGCGGAGGGCGGGGCGGACAGCGGCCCCGAAATCCTGGGCAAGCATCCCGAAACCGGGCAGGACATCGTCAAGAAATCCGGCCGCTTCGGCCCCTATATCGAAATGGGCGAGGGCAAGGAGGCCAAGCGCGGCTCCATCCCCAAGGACCTGCCCGATGGCGAGATGACGCTCGACTGGGCGGTGAAGCTCTTGAGCCTGCCGCGCGAGGTCGGCCTGCACCCCGAAACCGGCAAGCCCATCGTCGCCAATATCGGCCGCTTCGGTCCCTATCTGCTGCATGACGGCAAGTACGGAAAGCTCTCCGGCACGGCGGAAATCTTCGAGATCGGCATGAACAGCGCGGTCGTGCGCCTCGCCGAAGCTGCCAATCGCGGCGGACGCGGCGCGGCGCGCGAACCGCTCAAGATACTAGGCAAGCACCCGCGCACCGAAGCCGAGATCAAGCTGATGGAGGGCCGTTACGGCGCCTATGTCACCGACGGCACGACCAATGCGACCCTGCCCAAGACGATCACGCAGGAGGCGCTGACTCTGGAGGAAGCCGCCCAACTCATCGACGCCCGCGCCGCCGCCGCGCCCGCCAAGAAGGGCAAGAAGAAGGCCGCACCGAAGAAGGCTGCCGCCAAGAAGCCGGCGGCGAAGGCGGATGGCGCGAAGAAGCCCGCCGCGAAGAAGGCCCCGGCAAAGAAGAAGGCGGCGAGCGAATAGCAGGCCAATTCATTATGACCAGGGGGGGCGATCGCTCCCTGGTCATGGCGTCTCGAAATCGTTGGATCGCGTCCATTTTGTTGATAGGCTGCGCTCTCCCATAGTCGAGAACAGGGGGAGAGGCTGATGATCGACCGATCGTTGAAGAACCGGGCGCTGCCGCTGGCTGCGTTGCTGATGACCGCCCTCTCGCCAGCGCCGGCATGGTCGCAGGACGACAAGGACGATCAGGGCCTCGGCGACCTCATCGTCACCGGCGCGCGCATCCGTCAGGGCGGCGCGCAGGACATCAAGCATTTTCGCTCGATCGCGATGACCTCCACCGGCCTGCCCCGGCCGGAATCGCTCACGGTCGAGGGGCTTTTCGGCGAGCATGACCTCGCGCTCCCGGCCCGCGATGATTGCGCGCAACTGCTCTGCCTCAACACCCAGGCGATGGTGGCCGCGCTGCCGACACGCCCCGACGACCGGCTGTTCGTCGGGCTTGGCTTCGACAGCAATGTCGACCCGGATAAATGGCAGCGCACGCCGCTCAGCATCATGGCAGTAGTGGATCGCTCCGGCTCCATGTCCGGCACGCCGATCGCCAATGTGAAGGCCGCCCTGCATCAACTGGTGGATGAACTTGGCGCCGGCGATCGATTGGGCATCGCTATCTACGGCACGACCTCGCTCGTCCATCTGATCCCCACCGATGTCGCCGGCGACCGGGGCGCGATGCACGCCGCCATCGACGCCATCGCCATCGACGGCTCCACCAACATGGAGGCGGGTCTGAAACTGGGTTACGACGCCGCGTTGGCGGAGGCGGAGCGGTTCAAGGGCCGCGTCCGCATGATCCTGTTCACCGACGAGCAGCCCAATACAGGCCGCACCGACGCCGCAAGTTTCATGGGCCTCGCGCAGGAAGCGTCGCGACATGGCATCGGCCTCACCACCATCGGCGTAGGCGTGCAATATGACGGCGCGCTCGCCACCCGCGTCTCCAGCGTGCGCGGCGGCAACCTGTTCTTCGTCACCAGCCCGCAGGACGCCCGCAGCCTGTTCCACACGGAATTTCGCGACATGGTGGTGGAGGTCGCGCATGACGTCACGCTGACCATGACGCCGCGCCAGGGCTATCGCATCAGCGGCGTCTACGGCGTGCCGGACGGGCTGATGCGCCGGGCGAAGGAGGGCGCGGTGTCGGTGACCGTGCCGACCCTGTTCCTGTCCAGCAAGGGTGGCGGCATCTTCGCCTCGCTCGCGACCGACAGCGCCGGCGCGCATCTGCCACCGGCCCCGCTCGACGGCGATGTGCCGCTGATGACCGTCTCGGTCAGCTATGTCGATGCCCGCGACGGTAGAATGGCGATGGACCAGGTCGCGGTCGCCACGCCCACGGCCGAACCTGCCGCCAGCCTGCGCCTCGCCCAGTCGCTGGTCGACCAGTATCTCGTCATGGATCAGGCCAGCCGCAGCTTTCACCAGGATGGCGATCCCAAGGCCGCCTTCGCCCTGCTGAACGGGCTGGACGCGCGGATGGCCGGATCGGACCTGACGGGAATGGACGAGGAGCGCGCGCTGGTCTCGACCCTCAAGACCAAGGCAGCCCTGTTCGCCGGCTATGGCGGCGAAGTTCCGGCCGACATGCGACCGATGCAGGTGATCGGCAGCTGGAAGGTCCGCTCGCTGCGCGGCGTCGACGATCTCGCGCGCGGTGACCGCGTGGAATTCACCCAGGACGAGGCATTCATCACTCGCTTCCAGCGTCCCCGGCGCGGCGAGACGGAAATGGTGCAGGGCTTCCAGATCAACGAGCGCGAAATCTACGTGCCGGACGGCGACCTTCTGATGCGCTACCGCCTGAAGGACGATCGCATGGTGCTGACATCGTCCGACGGGCAGGTCAGCATCGTGCTGGAACGCGACCGGCCGACGATCAGCTAGAGCATCGCGCGTTAAATATGACCCGTTCGTGCTGAGTAGGGACTGAGCTTGTCGAAGGCCCGTATCGAAGCATCATACGCAGCGCCTGATCCTTCGATACACCGCTTCGACTTGTCTCAGCGGTTGCTCAGGACGAACGGAATGGTTCATATAAAAAGCGCGATGCTCTAGTGCGGCGTACCGTGGCTATGATGTCCGCGAGCGGATGTGGGATGACACTGCCTAAAGCGGTTCGTCCCCAAATCGCTCGCCCACCATCTCCTCGCTCTTCGCCCACAGCGCGCGGGCGTTGTCGGGATCGACCGCATAGGGCCGCACGCCGCCGCGCAGGGTCGCGATGATGTCGCCATCGACCACGTCGGCGACATGGCAGTCCTCGCAATAGCGGCCGCCCACCGCATCGGCGTCCGCGGTAACGGCAGCCCACACACTGGTCGCGGCCCCTTGCTCGACGCTCTTGTAGTAGAAGCGATCGCCACCGGCCTCGGCGCGCGCCGCCATCGCTTCCTTCAGTTCGTCGCGCGCGTCGTCATCCATGTAGCGGGTGAGTTCGGTCTTGATCCCGCCGGGATGCACTGCGGTCGCGCGCACGCCGCGCGCCTTGTGCCGCCGGTCGAACTCCACCGCGAACAGAATGTTCGCCGTCTTGGCCCGTCCATAAGCGACGAAGGGCGTGTAGGGCGTCCGCTCAAAATTCGGGTCGTTCAGGTCGACATCGGAAAAGCGATGGCCCGACGAGGCCAGGCTCACCAGCCGTCCGCCCGGCGGGATCAGCGAAGCAATGCGGTTGACCAGCACGAAATGGCCGAGATGGTTGGTGCCGAACTGTCGTTCGAAACCGTCTGCGGTCTGCTCCTTCGGGCAGGCCATGACGCCGGCATTGGCGATGACAATGTCGATCGGGCGTCCATCCGCCACCAGCGCATCGGCGCAGGCACGCACGCTGGCGAGCGAGGCGAGGTCGCATTCCACCAGTTCGATCGACGGAATATCGGCCGTCGCGGCCCGCGCCTTTTCCAGCCCTCGCGCCGCGCCGACCACCGTTGCGCCTCGCGCCGCGAGCGCTCGCGCGGTCTCGACGCCAATCCCTGCCGATACGCCTGTCACCAATATCCGCTTGCCTGACAGGTCGATGCCGTCCAGCACCTCGTCCGTTGTCGAATGTTCGCCAAAAACCACGCCCATCGCTCGACTCTCCCGATTTATCTAATTGGTCAATTAAGATTGGCACAGATAATCGGTCATGCCCAGAGGCGTGATAGGATCAGCGCGCGACGCCCTCCACGATGAAGAAGCGCCCGCGCGACGCCCTCTGCCGCAATGCCGCAGCCGCCTTGCCGTCCGCCGATCCTTCAAACGCCTCCGCTGCCTCCACGGACGGAAAGGCCAGTATCACCACCCGGCCCGCCGGCGCATCCCCCTCGACCGCCACCGTCCGCCCGCCGCGCGCGAGATAGGTCCCGCCAAAACGCGCCACCACCGGCGTCACCGCCGCGACATAGGCTTTGTATCCCTCGGGATCATGCACCGTCACTTCGCCAATGACATAAGCGGGGCGGGGTGGGGGCGTATCGGCCGCCTTCGCCGCTAGCAGCGCCACGCCCGCCATCAGCATTCCGGCCAGTGTATATCCAAAGGTTCTGCGACCCCTCATGTCCGTTCCCCTCGCTTGTCCGCCTGCGCGCTCATCGCATCGGCTGTTCGCCCCAGCCGGTATCTTTACGCCAATAGCGGAAGGCCGCCTTGCCGATGATGTCCGCCCCATCGACGACGCCCAGGCCATTTTCTTCATGGCCGACCCGGCTGTCCGCCGACCGATCGCGATTGTCGCCCAGCAGGAAATACTGCCCCGGTTTCAGCCGCGTTTCGGCATAGTCATCGAAATATCTCGGCCCCTCGTCCAGCACCAGATGCGCGCGCGCCTCGCCGGGGAATTGCTCCTCCGCCATGCGATAGCTTTCGCCCTCCGCCCCGCGCCGGACCTTGGGCAACCAGCGTAGCGGGACCGCCGCGCCGTTCAGGATCACGACACCGCCCCGCATCGCGATACGGTCGCCGGGCAAGGCCGCGATCCGCTTCACATATTCAACCTCGCCAGCGCGCACGATCACGATATCGCCGCGCTGGAGCGGCGCGAAGTCGGACATGCGCGCCAGAAATCTGTCCTGCTTTTCGATGGTCGGCTCCATCGATTCGGACGGCACAGAGAAATTGCGATAATAGGATCGCAGCAGATCAGGCAGTGGCCAGCCGGCGATATCCACCGCCAGCACGATGGCCAGCAGCCCATACCAGCGCGACCACCAGCGCAGCGGGCGATGCCGCACCAACGATCCGCGCCAGCTTTGAACGATCGACCCGCCATAGGCCAGCGCCGCGATGGCGATCGCCGCGCCAGCCGTCAGCCCGTAGATGACGCCGGTCATGCGGTGGACGCTCCCGTACACCAGCCAGATCAGCGCAACGGCCAGAAACGGCGCAGCTATATAGCCGATGGCCGCCCGCATATTGCCCAGCCGCAAAAGGCCAAGCCCCGGCATCAGCAGATTGAGGGCAGCAATGCCGGCGCGGGCGGGGATGCGTCTCTCGCTCTCACCCTGCGCCGGTATATCGGTCACTCGACCCAGTCCAGCCCGATATCGCGATAGATGCCGCGATCCTCTTCCCAGTCTTCCTTCACCTTGACGTGAAGGTAGAGGTGGACCTTGACCCCCAGCAGGCTCGCCAGTTCCGCGCGCGCCTTCGACCCGATTTCCTTGAGCCGCTGCCCGCCCTTGCCCAGCACGATCGCGCGCTGGCTGGACCGGCCGACCAGGATCTGCTGGTGGATCTCGACCGACCCGTCCTCGCGCTCCTTGTACTGCTCGGTATCGACCGCCGCCGCATAGGGCAGTTCGGCGTGGAGCTGGTGATAGAGCTGCTCGCGCGTAATCTCCGCCGCCAGCATGCGATCGGTGGCGTCGGACACCTGATCTTCCGGGAAGTGCCATGGCCCCTGCGGCATCGCCTTGGCGAACGCGCCCTTGAGTTCGGGCAGCCCGTCGCCGGTCGCGGCCGACACGAAGAAGGTCTCCTCGAACCCGACCTGTTCGTACAGCCGCTGGGTATGCACCAGCAGCTTCTCCTTCACCGCGATGTCGACCTTGTTCAGCACCAGCCACTTGCGCTCCGACCGATGCTTGAGCGCCTCGACGATCGGCTCCATCTTGGAACCCAGCCCCGCCTTGCCGTCCACGATCAGCGCGATCAGGTCCGCGCCCTGCGCGCCGCCCCAGGCCGCCTGCACCATCGCCCGGTCCAGCCGCCGCTTGGGGGCGAAGATGCCCGGCGTATCGACCAGCACGATCTGCGCGTCGCCCTCGATCGCGACGCCCATCACGCGGGTCCGCGTCGTCTGCGCCTTGGGGCTGGTGATCGCCACCTTCTGCCCCACCAGCGCATTCACCAGCGTGGACTTGCCCGCATTGGGCGCACCCACGATCGCGACCACGCCGCAGGATTGATTATCGATGTTCAAAATTCTCAAAACTCCGTGTGCAGAAGCACCACTTTAACCGAAAGGCGCTCAGCCCTCCAGCTTCTCCAGCAGCGCCTTGGCCGCCGCCGTCTCCGCTTCCTGCTTCGACCCGCCGGTCGCGCTGGCCTCGCCGGCATTGCGGATCGTCACCGTCACGGTGAAGCGCAGCGCATGATGCGGCCCGGACCGATCGGTCATCGCATATTCGGGCGGCTTGCGCTTGTTGGCCGCCGCCCATTCCTGCAATGCCGACTTTGGATGACGCGGCGCGCTCGTCTGGGTATCGACCCGATCCGCCCACAGCCGCCGCACCAAAGCGCGCGCCTCATCCAGCCCGCCCTCCAGGAACAGCGCGCCGATCAGCGCCTCCATCACGTCGCCCAGCACATTGTCGCTGTCCGCGGCGCCATCGTCCCGCGCCTGCTTGCCCAGCACCAGCCGCGCCGGTACGCCCATACCGCGCGCCACCGCTGCGCAGGTTTCGCCCGACACCAGCGCATTGAACCGCCGCGACAGCTTGCCCTCCGGCTCGCCGGGAAACAGCGTCCACAGCCATTCGGCAATGATCAGCCCCAGCACCCGGTCGCCCAGAAACTCCAGCCGCTCATAATTCGCCGGCTTCGCGCTGCCATGCGTCAGCGCCTGCTCGAACGCGGCCGGATCGCGCGGCGCGCGTCCGATCAGCGCCTCGATCCAGGCGGCCGTCTCACTCAAAAGCCTTCCCCGATCCGGCTCCAGCGCGCAGCGGTGAACCAGGTCCATGGCAGCAGCCAGTTGGCGCTGCCATCGGTCGAGAACACGGAAACCCATGCCCGGCCGACCAGATTTTCCACCGGCACCATGCCGATGCCCGCGCCATCGACGGCGGGGAAGCGGCTGTCGGCGCTGCGATCGCGATTGTCGCCCATCATGAACAGATGGCCTTCGGGTACCAGCACGGTGTCGAAATTGTCCTTGGCGCTCGCAGGATCGACATCCAGCACATTATAGCTGCGCCCGCCCGGCAGCGTTTCGCGGAACTGCGGATAGCGGCACTGATGCCCGCCACCAGGCGCTGCTTCCTCGAACTGCGGGCGGAAGCAGGGCAGATTACCCTCCTTGAAGGCAGCCTCGGTCATGTTCGGCGTGACCGGGATGACGAGGTCCGCGACCTTCTGCTTGGGGATCGCCTGACCGTTCAGAATGACCGTGCCGTTCTGCACGGAGATCATGTCGCCCGGCAGGCCGATAACGCGCTTGATATAGTCGTTCTTCTGGTTCGGCGGCGCCTTGAACACCACCACGTCGCCACGTGCCGGCAGGCTATTGAAGATGCGATGGGAATCGGTGTCGGTCGTCCCTCGAGCTTCGCCGCCTTTGGACGCCAGCGCCCGTCCGAAAAGGCCACGCCCAGAAATGCTGTATTGGCTGTAGCCATAGGGCCATTTCGACACGAGCAGATAGTCACCGATCAGCAGCCGCGGCTGCATCGATTCCGACGGAATGTTGAACGGCGACACGATGAAGCTGCGCAGGATAAACACGAACAGCCCCAGCTTCACGAGGAACCACAGGAAGTCCCGCGTTTCGGATTTTGCGCTCATGACCCGTCTTGCTTTCCCTTGGCGGCCCATTGCGCCGCGGTTCCGCCCGGCTTTGCGGCGTCGCGCCGCCGCCGTCAAGCAAAGCGACGGAACCATCTGCTCGCTGGTGCAATATCCCTGCTATGGATTTAAGCAACATACACGACATAATGCGAATCACGGCCGAAACGGTCGATGAGCAGACGCCAGGGGGTAACGCGCCGCGCATGGACATATGGCAACGGATCAATCAGCGTGACCGACCGCAGCTCAAGCGCGTCTTCGCGAATGATTCCGAGCGGTTGAGCCGCTTCGCCCTGCGGCAGGGACCATTGCGCTTCGACTGGTCGAAGACGCATCTGAACGACGAATTGCTGTCGGATTTCGAGGAGCTGGCCGCGCAAACCGGCCTCGTTGCGGAACGCGACGCGCTCTTCGCTGGCGCACCCGTCAATAATAGCGAAGGCCGCGCGGCCGAACATACCGCCGAACGCGGGGAGGGCAATGTCGACAGTGTCGCCCACGCCCGCGCCCTCCACAACCGCATGCGCGCGCTGATCGACGCGATAGAAGCGGGCGCGCTCGGCCCGGTGCGTCATATCCTGCACATCGGCATCGGCGGATCGGCGCTCGGCCCGGACCTGTTGGTCGATGCGCTGGGCGACGCCGACACCCGCTATGACGTTGCGGTTGTCTCCAATGTGGACGGAACCGCGCTGGAGCGGGCGATCTCCCGCTTCGATCCGCAAGCCACGCTGCTGGTCGTCGCGTCGAAGACCTTCACCACCGTAGAGACCATGCTGAACGCCGCCAGCGCAATCAACTGGCTGGTCGAATCGGGCGTGGACGATCCTTATGGCCGCGTCGTCGCGCTGACCGCCGCGCCCGACAAGGCGATCGAATGGGGTGTCGATGAAACCCGGGTCCTGCCGTTCAGCGAAACCGTGGGCGGCCGCTATTCGCTCTGGTCGTCGATCGGCTTTCCCGCAGCGCTCGCGCTTGGATGGGACGCCTTCGAAAGCCTGCTGGAGGGGGCGGCGGCGATGGACCGCCATTTTCGCCTCTCGCCCCTCCGCCAGAACGCGCCGGTGCTCGCCGCCTTCGTCGATCAATATTATGTTCGCGCCATGGGCTGCCAGACCCGCGCCGTCTTCGCCTATGACGAGCGCTTGAAGCTGCTGCCGCCCTATCTCCAGCAGCTGGAGATGGAGAGCAACGGCAAGCGGGTGAAGCGCGACGGCACGCCCGTGGACGGCGCCACCGCGCCCATCACTTGGGGCGGCGTCGGCACCGACGTGCAGCACGCCATGTTCCAGCTGCTCCATCAGGGCAGCGTCCTCGCCCCTATCGAGTTCATCGCCTCGATCGAGCCGGGCCACGCGCTCGACCCCGCCCATCACCGCGCACTGCTCGTCAGTTGCTTCGCGCAGGGCGCCGCCCTGATGCAGGGCAAGGACAATGACGATCCCGCCCGCGTCTATCCCGGCGACCGGCCGTCCACCACCATCCTGATGGACGATGTCTCGCCCGAGGCGCTGGGCGCGCTCATCGCCTTCTACGAACACCGCACCTTCGCCAACGCCGTACTGATGGGCATCAATCCGTTCGACCAGTTCGGCGTGGAACTGGGCAAGCAGATCGCCCGATCGATCGAGACGGACGGGGCAGGGGGGTTCGATCCCTCCACCATGGCGCTGATCGACCTGGCGCTCGGCGGGGCTTAAAAAGGGCGGCACCAAAAAAGCCCCTCCCTTCCAAGGGAGGGGTTGGGGTGGGTGCCGCCGAAGGCGGAGAGAGCCGCGCCGCCGGAGGCTCGCTACGCTCGCCACCCATCCCAACCCTTCCCTAGGTAGGGAAGGGCTATAACCATTGTAACCCCGCCCCATCCCCGCCATATCCCGCGCTCCTCAATGCGGAGACCCCCATGCCCAGCTACGACTTCGACCTCTTCGTCATCGGTGCGGGGTCGGGCGGCGTGCGCGCCAGCCGGGTCGCGGCTGCGCATGGCGCAAAGGTCGCAGTCGCCGAATCCTTCCGCGTCGGCGGCACCTGCGTCATCCGCGGCTGCGTGCCCAAGAAGCTGCTGATCTACGGCGCGCATTTCGCCGAAGACCTTAAGGACGCGCGCCGCTTCGGCTGGAACGTGCCCGACTGCGGTTTCGAGTGGAAAACGCTGCGCGACAATGTGCTGGCCGACGTGGACCGGCTCGAGGGCCTCTACACCAACACCCTCAACAGCCACGATGTCGAAGTGATCCCCGAGCGCGCGACCATCACCGGCCCGCATGAAGTGAAGCTGGAAAGCGGCCGCACCGTCACTGCGAAATATATCCTCATCGCCACCGGCGCCTGGCCCGTCCTGCCGGAAGTCGAGGGCGTCGAACATGGCGTCACGTCCAACGAGGTGTTTCATCTCGACGAATGCCCCGGCCGCGTCGTCATCGTCGGCGGCGGCTATATCGCCAATGAGTTCGCCGGCATCTTCCACCAGTTCGGCAGCCATGTGACCATGGTCAACCGGGGCAGCGACCTGCTGCGCGGCTATGACACGCAGATCCGCGACCGCCTGCTCCAGATTTCCATGACCAAGGGCATCAACTTCCGCTTCAACGCGAAGATGCAGAAGATCGAGAAGAACAAGGACGGCACGCTGTGCGTCCGCTTCGAAAGCGGCGATCCGGTCGCCGCCGATCTCGTGATCTTCGCCACCGGCCGCCGTCCGATGACCGATAATCTGGGGCTGGAGACGGCCGGCGTCGAACTGACCGAAAAGGGCGCGATCAAGGTCGACGACTACAGCAAGACCAGTTGCGACAGCATCTACGCCGTGGGCGACGTCACCGACCGCATGCAACTGACCCCCGTCGCCATCCGCGAAGGCCATGCCTTCGCCGACACCGTATTCGGCGACAATCCGCGCACCGTCGATTACAACTGCATCCCCTCCGCCGTGTTCAGCCATCCCCCGCTCGCGGGCGTGGGCCTGACCGAAATGAAGGCGAAGGAGAAGTACGGCACGGTAAAAATCTACACGTCCGACTTCCGGCCGATGAAGAACGTCCTCGCCGGCCGCGACGAGCGCTCGCTCTACAAGATGGTGGTGGACGCAACGACGAACCGCGTCGTGGGCCTGCACATGATCGGCCCCGACGCGCCGGAAATCCTCCAGGCCGCCGCCATCGCCGTGAAAGCCGGCCTCACGAAGCAGGACTTCGACGATGTCGTCGCGCTGCATCCGACAATGGCGGAAGAACTGGTGCTGCTGAAGTAAGGCGGGGCGGGGGGGGCTATTCCCCCCGGAACGTAACCACCAGCGCATCCCGCCAGGCCGGCGCGCCCGCATCCACCGCGTGTATCTCCGTAACCCCATGCAGCACCCGGCGGTCATCCAGCATCACGATGTCCCCCGGCTCGGCTAGCATGAACTCGCCCAGCGCGCGTCCGTCCGGCGTACCGATCCGTGTCACGCCCTCACGCACATTGCGCCGCTCGACCAGCATCACCAGCACATGATCCACGCCGTCGCGGTGCAGCCCTTCGGGCGTCGGCTTGCCGGTCTCCACGCCGGTCTCGATGCGGAACTGGTGCATCTCGACATGATGCGCCCGCCGGTCCCGCACGAAGGTCGCGCCGCACAAGGCGAAGATCGCGCGCATCACCGCGCCTTCCGCCACCATATCCTCGACCGGCGAGAACCAGCGCTGCACGTCGCCGTTCAGCCGGTTATAGTCCCGGCTCTGATAATGCGGCTGATGCGGCTTGCGCTCGACCCGCCCGTTCGCGAAACGAAACGCAGCATGCCGGCGGCGGCGGTATCGTCCGCCGTCCGCCATGTAGAAATCCTGCCCCAGATCATCGAAGGACGCCGCAAACGCCGCCCAATCCTGCGGTGCGATGTCCAGCATCGCCCGGCTCTGCCGCCCGCTCATCCGCACATAGCCGTCCGCCTCCAGCCGCTGGTGCAGCAGGTCGGTGCCATAGTCGAGAAGGCGGGCGTCGATCATCGCGTCGGTCATAGTCGCGACATCAAACGAACGGCAGGGCCGGCGACCACAAGCCGGCCCTGAAATGTCGCGCCTTTACGCTATGGTAGGCACCATGCCGCCCTCAACCCGCACCGCCGCGCCATTGGTCGCCGCCGCCAGCGGGCTGGCCAGATAGGCGACCATCGCGCCGACTTCATCCGCTTCGATCAGCCGCTTGATCAGCGACAGCGGCCGCAGCTTGGTGAAGAACTCCGCCTCGCGCTCGGCCTCCGGCGCGTCCTTGTTCTCGACCACCGATCGAATGAACTCGACGATCCCCTCCGACCGGGTCGGGCCAGGCAATACGCTGTTGACCGTCACGCCCGTGCCGCGCGTATGTTCGGCCAGCCCGCGCGAGATCGACAGCTGCGCCGACTTGGTCATGCCGTAATGGATCATCTCGGCAGGCGGCAGCAGCCCGCTCTCGCTGGCGATGAAGATCACCCGCCCCCAGTCGCGCGCCAGCATCTGCGGAAAATAATGCCGCGCCAGCCGCGCGCCGCTCACCACATTCACCTCGAACAGATGATGCCAGTCCGCATCGCTGATATCGACGAAATCCTTGGCTTCGTAGATGCCCAGATTGTTGACGAGGATGTCCGTCTGCGGAACCGCCGCGATCAGCGCTGCCGCCCCCTCCGCCGTGGCCGGGTCCGCCAGCACGCCCGTCACCGCGTCGCCGATCTCCGCCGCCGCCACGTCCAGCTTCTCCTGCGACCGCCCGGTGATGGTGACGGCGACGCCTTCCTCGGCCAGCCGCTTGGCGATGGCCAGGCCAATGCCGGCGGTCGATCCGGTAACGATGGCGGTCTTTCCGCCCAGCTTCAGGTCCATGACAAACTCCTGCATGAATGATGTGCGAAGACAGATAGGCGTGTCGCCGATTATTGATTAGAATGCGCTTCATCACTTCAGAAGTGAATCGAAAGCACCAATGGACAACCGCTTCGGCGATATCGAAACCTTCCTGGCCGTCGCCCATGGCGGCAGCTTCGCCGCAGCCGCGCGCGCCCTGCGCCTCACCCCCTCCGCCGTCAGCCGCTCCGTCGCCCGGCTGGAGCAGCGTCTGGGCGTCATCCTGTTCCGCCGCACCACCCGCGCCCTCGCCCTGACGGAGGAGGGGGCCGCCTATCGCGCCCGCGCCTCGGCCCTCCTCACCGAACTGGAGGAGGTGGAGAGCGGGCTGGGGCAGGGCAGTCGTCCGCCACGCGGATCACTGCGCATCAACGCCTCGCCGTCCTTCGGCATCGAATGCCTGATCCCGATCCTGCCCGGCTTCCGCGAGCGCTATCCGGCAGTGACGGTGGACCTCAGCCTGTCCGACACGATCGTCGATCTGGTCGAGGAACGCGCCGATGTTGCCATCCGCATCGGCCCACTGCGCGACACCAGCCTGCGCGCTAAAAAGCTAGGCCACAGCCGAATGGTGCTCGTGGCCAGCCCCGATTATCTCGCCAGACGCGGCACGCCGCAGTCGCCCGATGACCTCGCAGCCCACGACTGCCTGCGCTTCAGCTTCCGCCGCTCGGTCGATGGCTGGCCATTCCGCATCGGCGGCCGTGTCGTGCAGATGCCGGTCGCCGGCGCCTGCTTCGGCAATTCGGGCGAAGTCGTCCGCCGCATGGCGCTCGCCGGCGCCGGCATAGCCCGCCACGGCCGCTTCCACGTCGCCCGCGATCTGGCGGCCGGTCGGCTGGTAGAAGTCCTGCCCGATCACAATCCCGGCGACGGGGAGGATATCCACGCCCTCTACGCCCCACAGGACCGCGCCGCCGCCCGCATCCGCGCGCTGCTCGACTATTTCGACGAGGCGCTGATCATCCCGGACTAGCTGATCCAATGGGGGCGATTTGCTGATTGTCGGGGCGCGACCGAACCGCAGGGCCACTTACCGCTAGCTGGGCTGCGCCAGCCGACCCGTTGCTCGCGGGCACAAGCGCATATTCTTCATATGGCGCGCAGATAGCGCCCGGCGCTCGGTAGCTGAAAAGAGCAGCGCATAGCCGATGCGCAAGGAAGCACCGCGCAGATGCCATGTTGAGCTTGTCGTGCCGCGATGGAGACTGCCGTTCACCTCGCTCGCCACCAGCCGGTCTCGTTCGGCCATATCGACCCGTCCTGATCGAAATCTGCCGACATCCCTGTCATTCATGCAGATGACGGGACGTGCAATGGCTGCCTCGATATGATCCATAAGCCAAAGTCTCAGCCCGATAGCCGATGCCCCCACGATCGCGGCGAAGGTCACGATCGACATAAGGATTCGCCCTCTCATCAACGCAAGCTCCAACTAGCCGATCCAGTAAGGGACGATCTGCCGATTGTCGGGATCGACATGGATCGGCCGGTCGGCCGGCGGAAACGCTCTCTGGTCGCAACTCTGGCGCGAACACAGGCGACAGGTAATGCCGATCGGCGTCGCCGCGCCCTCCACCTCCAGTTGCAGCCCGTCGGCATAGACAAAGTTCGCTGCATGCGCGATCTCGCAACCCAGCACCACGGCATAGCGGCGCGGCGTGCGCGCATAGCTGCCCGAAGGCTTCACCAGCCCCTTGGCCATGGAGACATAGCGCACCCCGTCCGGCGTCTCGCCCAGCTGCACATTGATCCGGTCCGGCACCGCTACCGCCTCATGTACGTTCCACAGCGGGCAGGCCCCGCCGAAGCGTGCGAACTGCAAGCGCGTGGCGCTGTGGCGTTTCGTGATGTTCCCCGCCATGTCCACCCGGCAGAAGAAGAAGGGAATGCCCCGCAGCCCCGGCCGTTGCAGCGTGGACAGGCGGTGACATGCCTGCTCGAAACTGACGCCGAAGCGCCGCGCCAGCCGGTCGATATCGTGCCGCTCCGTCCGCGCCGCCTCCCGGAACGCGGCGTAGGGCAGCAGCAGCGCGCCCGCCGCATAATTACCAAGGCCGATGGTCAGCAGCCGGTCGGCGCCCAATACCGGGATCGCCGCCCGTCGCACGATGTCGGCAATCACCGCCTCGCCCTCCAGCATCATCAACTGGTGCGCGACCATGAACTTGCGGCTCTCCGTCGGCAGCGCAGCGTTGATGACCAGCCGCCGTTCCGCCCGCGTATAGGCCCGCAGCGACGACCCCGGCGTATCGGCGATAACCGTCTCGATGCCGTGCCGCCGCGCCAGCGCCTCGACCAGCATCCCCTCGTCCAGCGTCTGCCCGCGCGTGAAACTGGCCGCCATGTCCTCCGCCAGGCAGTCGAGCACATGGATATAATTGCCGCTCTCGTGAAACCAGTCGCGCGCCGCTTCCCAGGGCAGGCGGCCCTGCACCGTACTGTCGTTGCCGATCGCCTCCTCGATCATGCTGATCCGCTCGTTCGCCCGCATATGCGCATTGTAGAGATCGACATAGCGCGCCGCGAATTCGGGAAATTGCAGGTGCAGCTTCTCGATCCGCTCCGGCTCCATCGGCGCGACCGGCAGTTCGGGATGCGCCAATGCAAAGGCGAATGCGCCGAGCAACTGCTCGTCCTCCCGCTCGTCGAAACTCGCCCAGTCGGTGGGGAAGGCGCCCGCCAGCGCGGCCTTCACCTTGGCGGTCAGCGGCCGGTCGTCATTCTCCAGCTGCGACAGATAGGAGACGGAAATCCCCAACGCCGCGGCCATCGCCGCCTGGTCCATGCGATGGTCAAGCCGCAGCTGCCGCAGCCGGGGGCCCGCAAAAATCCGATTGCCACGCGCCATGATTCTGCAAACACCCTCGTTCCACGCCGTCTCGCGACCCTAATTTGCGAAGTCGTGATTTGCAAATTGGCAAATTTGCATTTGCGAAACGCGCAGAACATTGTGAAGGCGGTTCCTAGAAGTTTTCGGAGACGATACCGCATGTCGAAGCTCGCCATCATCGAACAGCTCGAAGCCAAGCGCGACGCCGCACGCCTGGGCGGCGGGCAGAAGCGCATCGACGCGCAGCACGCCCGTGGCAAGCTCACCGCGCGCGAACGCCTCGAAGTGCTGCTGGACGAGGACAGCTTCGAGGAAGTCGACATGTATGTCGAACATAACTGCGTCGACTTCGGCATGGACGGTCAGCACATCCCCGGCGACGGCGTCGTCACCGGCTCCGGCACGATCAACGGCCGCCTCGTCTTCGTGTTCAGCCAGGACTTCACTGTCTATGGCGGCGCGGTGTCGGAACGGCACGCCATGAAGATCTGCAAGATCATGGACATGGCGATGAAGGTCGGCGCGCCCGTGATCGGCCTCAATGACAGCGGCGGCGCGCGCATCCAGGAAGGCGTGGCGTCGCTCGGCGGTTACGCAGAAATCTTCCAGCGCAACGTCATGGCCTCTGGCGTGGTGCCGCAGATCAGCGTCATCATGGGGCCGTGCGCGGGCGGCGCGGTCTATTCACCGGCGATGACCGACTTCATCTTCATGGTGAAGGACTCGAGCTTCATGTTCGTGACCGGCCCGGACGTGGTGAAGACCGTCACGAACGAGGTCGTCACGCAGGAGGAGTTGGGCGGCGCGACCACCCACACCACCAAGACCAGCGTGGCCGACATTGCGTTCGAGAACGACATCGAGGCGCTGCTCTCGGTCCGCGATTTCGTCGACTTCCTGCCCGCCTCCAATCGCGAAGCCCCGCCCGAGCGCCCGAGCGCTGACAGCTGGGACCGGATGGACGAAAGCCTGGACACGCTGATCCCGGCCAACGCCAACCAGCCCTATGACATGCACGAACTCATCCGCAAGGTCGTGGACGAGGGCGACTTCTTTGAGGTGCAACCGGCACACGCCGCCAACATCATCTGCGGCTTCGGCCGGGTCGAGGGCAAGACCGTGGGCATCGTCGCCAACCAGCCGATGGTGCTGGCCGGCGTGCTCGACATCAACTCGTCGCGCAAGGCCGCGCGTTTCGTGCGCTTCTGCGACGCCTTCGAAATCCCCATCGTCACCTTCGTCGACGTGCCGGGCTTCCTGCCGGGCGTGGCGCAGGAATATGGCGGCATCATCAAGCATGGCGCGAAGCTGCTGTTCGCCTATGCCGAAGCGACCGTGCCCAAGATCACGCTCATCACGCGCAAGGCCTATGGCGGCGCCTATGACGTCATGGCCTCCAAGCATCTGCGCGGCGACCTCAACTACGCCTGGCCCACCGCCGAAATCGCGGTCATGGGCGCGAAGGGTGCGGTGGAGATCATCTTCCGCGGCAAGACGCCGGAAGAAATCGCCGAGCGCACCAAGGAATATGAAGACCGCTTCGCCAACCCGTTCGTCGCGGCGAGCAAGGGCTTCATCGACGAAGTGATCCAGCCCCACTCGACCCGCAAGCGCATCGCCCTGGGCCTCCGCAAGCTCCGCAACAAGAGCCTGGAGAACCCCTGGAAGAAGCACGACAATATTCCGCTGTAATGGGCTTGTGGAGCGCCCTGTTCGTAATTTGTGTGGGGGTGTTCTTCCTTGTCCATTGCACAATTGCCGGCCGTCGCGAGTTGAGGTCGGGAAAGGCGCTGGGCGGGAGGTTCGGTAATCATGATCGTGCCGGATCGCCCGTAGGATTTTGGTTGGTCATCGCCGGCACATTCGGCGCGGCCGTGATGGGCCTGCTGCTCATGTCGGCCGGTTTTGTTGGGCTACTTGCCAGTTTGGGACATTGAATTGAGACCTGATCGCATCAATCATTCCGGCGCATCAGCGCCCGCGCAGGAGGCTTCGGCCCCCGGCGCGATGATTGCCGTGGCTCATCCTTCACATTATAAGGACATGTGAAGGAGAAGCATGATGCAGACCGAGCGCGTGACCTTTCTGACCACCCCGGAAAACAAGGCGGCCCTGACGGCGCGCGCCGCTGCGCGCGGCGTTTCGATCGCGGAATATATTCGCCGCAAGGTCGAAAATGATGATGGCGAGCCGGACGCCGAGGAAAGCGAACTGGCGGCGATCGTCGAGGAACTGATCGCTGCGGTTCCCGAGATGCGGGCGCGGCTGGAGCGGTCCAGCAGCCTGATCGAGGACGCGATCGCGGACTCCGACCGCCGGCTGCGGGAAGCAGGGGTGCGGCGATGAGCACGCTCGGCGACGCCGTCAAGGGCATTAAGCAGCTTCTGCTCCTTCAGGAACAGGTGCGGCAGCTCGAAAGGTCGGCGGAGAAGCAGACGGCCGCTCTGGGTCGCCTGACCGATGACCTGATCGGCCTCGACCGCCGCGTCGTGCGTATTGAAACGATGGTCGAGATGGCCACCCGCTCCGGCGGCGCGCCGAGGATCGAGGGATGAGCATCCGCAAACTCCTCCTCGCCCTCGTTGGCCTGGCGCTGATCGCGACGGCCGTTCTCCTGTGGCTCAAGCCTGGCGAGCAACCCGCCGAGCAACCCGGCAACACCACCGCAACCAACGAAGCGACGCCCGCCACCCCCGCCGGCGCGCGCGCGCTGCCGGAAGCGGAACAACTCGCGCTCGCCTTCAAGACCGCTTACGGTGCGACCAAATCCGCGACCATCGAAACCAAGGACGCCAAGCTCACCGCAGAACCCGGCGAACTGCTCTGGGTCGGCGACATCGCCGTACTGCTTAGCCCCACCAAGTCGGAAGCGGACTGCCACGCCTGCGCCGGCACGCTCGCCATCACCTATCTCAAGGCGAAGGGCGACGGCTTTGAAGTGACCGGCAAATGGCCCGACCTCATCGTCGGAGCGGGCTGGGGCGAAGCGCCCGACTGGAAGGTCACGGACGCCTTCACCACTTTACCCGCCGTGTACGAAGAAGGCAGCTACATGGGGCAGGGCGTGTCGTGCAGCAATGCGACGATCACTGAATTGAAGCCGGGCGGCCCGGTCCAATCCGAACTTATCTGGCTGTCCAGCTCCAATGGCGGCGCGATCGACGAGGAAACGGGAAAGACCTTCGGCGGCGAACCGGCGAAGGAACTGGAAGGCAAGATCACCGACATCGTGAAGGGCAAATCCTTCACCGTGAAGGCGACCGGCACCGCCAGCTTCACCGAAAGCTACATCTATCGCGACGGCAAGTTCGTGCCGACGCAACCGGACTCGAAACTGACATGCTGACGTCAAGGACCCGCACATGAAACTCGGCCGCCTCAACCATATCGGTGTCGCCACGCCGTCGCTCGAAAAGAGCATCGCTTATTATCGCGATGTCATGGGCGCGACCGTCATCACCGAACCGTTCGACCTGCCCGCGCAGGGCGTGAAGGTCTGCTTCGTCGACACGCCGGGCGAGAATGGCACCGCCGGCACGCAGATCGAACTGATCGAGCCTTTCGACGCGACCAGCCCGATCACCGCCTTCATCGCCAAGAACCCGGCCGGCGGCCAGCACCACATGTGCTACGAAGTCCCCGACATCCACGAAGCCAAGGCCTGGTTCGAGGGGAAAGGCGCCCGCGTTCTGGGCGAACCGCGCATCGGTGCGCACGGCACGCTGATCTTCTTCGTCCACCCCAAGGACATGAACGGCGTGCTGACGGAGATCATGGAGACGCCCAAGGAGGCGCACTGATTTATCATCCCCCCTCGGGGGGAGGAGCGAGACTTGGGTCTGCGCAGCAGGCCCTTAGTCGCAGCGGAGAGGGGGGAGCGGCGCCCGTGATGTCGAACCCCCTCTCCAACTTCGGCTAGGCAGACAAGCTGCCAAGCCTCCGTATCCTCCCCCCGGATGGGGGAGGGAGCAGGGTAGAGAAGACGATGACCGACGAAGCGAACAAGGCTGGACCAACGCTGGACCAATGGGCCGCCGCCGCGACCAAGGAAGTGAAGGGCAAGGACCTGAACTGGGATACCCCCGAGGGGATCACGGTAAAGCCGCTCTACACGGCCGAAGACGTCACCGTCGATCCCGGCCTGCCCGGCTTCGCGCCCTTCACCCGCGGCGTGCGCGCGTCGATGTACGCCGGCCGCCCATGGACCATCCGCCAATATGCCGGCTTCTCCACGGCCGAGGAGTCCAACGCCTTCTACCGCCGCAACCTCGCCGCAGGGCAAAAGGGCCTCAGCGTCGCCTTCGACCTCGCCACCCATCGCGGCTATGACAGCGACCATCCCCGCGTCACCGGCGACGTGGGCAAGGCCGGCGTGGCGATCGACAGCGTCGAGGACATGAAGATCCTGTTCGACGGCATCCCGCTCGACAAGATGTCGGTGTCGATGACCATGAACGGTGCGATCATCCCGGTGCTCGCCTTCTTCATCGTCGTCGGTGAAGAGCAGGGCGTCGAGCGCAAGTTCCTCGACGGCACGGTCCAGAACGACATCCTCAAGGAGTTCATGGTCCGCAACACCTACATCTATCCGCCCGAACCCAGCATGCGCATCATCTCGGACATCTTCGGCTACAC
>JBIIEH010000030.1:0-51171 GCA_044237945.1 Sphingobium sp.
TTCCGCTCGATGTAGATGGCGTTAACATAGTCGATGTCTTCAAGGCGGAGGCCCGACTTCTTGAGCGCCATCTGCATCGAGCGGAAGCCGCCGCTGCCCTCCGGGTGGGGGGCGGTGACGTGATAGGCGTCGCCCGACAGGCCGTAGCCGATCACTTCGGCATAGATTTTCGCGCCGCGCTTTTTCGCGTGCTCATATTCCTCGAGCACCAGCACGCCCGCGCCTTCGCCCATGACGAAACCGTCGCGGTGAATGTCATAGGGGCGGCTGCCCTTTTCCGGCGTGTCGTTGAAATGGGTGCTGAGCGCGCGCGCCTGGGCGAAGCCGGCGATGCCGATCGGGCAGATCGCGCTTTCGGCGCCGCCCGCCAGCATCACGTCGGCATCGTCCATCGCGATCATGCGCGCCGCGTCGCCGATGGCGTGTGCGCCGGTCGAGCAGGCAGTGACCACCGCGTGGTTGGGACCCATCAGGCCGTATTTGATCGAGACCTGGCCGGAAATCAGATTGATGAGGCGACCATGGACGAAGTGCGGCGAGACGCGGCCCGGCCCCTTGTTGGCCAGCACCAGCGATTCGCTTTCGATGCCCGGCAGGCCGCCGATGCCCGAACCGATGGAGCAGCCCGCGCGCAGGCGCTCTTCCTCGGACATATTGTCCAGCCCCGCGTCGCGCAGCGCCATGCTGGCGGCGGAAATGCCGAACACGATGAACAGGTCGACCTGACGCTGGATCTTGTGATCGACATCCTCATTGGCGTCATAGCCCCAGGCGTGATCAGCCGGCTTCACCTCACAGGCGATGCGGCATTTATAGTCGGTGGGATCGAACCGGGTGATCGTGGCCGCGCCCGATTTCGACGCGATGATGTTCTGCCACGATGTTTCGACATTTCCCCCCAGGGGGCTGACCATGCCGAGGCCGGTGACAACGACGCGACGCATATCCTTGCTCCGAATATTTTCTGGCTTTCCGCCGGTACTTAGTCGCCCACGCCGCAAATTGGAACGCGGGCAGAATGTGAAAAGGCTCCCCAAGGCCGGATTTTCCGGTCTGGGGAGCCAATTTCAGGCTGGCGCTCGCCTCAAAGGCGGCGCCGGCGCAGCCGATTACTGCTTGCTGTCGATATAATCGATGGCGTCCTTGACGGTCGCGATCTTCTCGGCCGCATCGTCGGGGATTTCGACGCCGAATTCTTCCTCGAACGCCATCACCAGTTCGACGATGTCGAGGCTGTCCGCGCCCAGATCATCGATGAAGCTCGCGTCCTCGGTCACCTTCTCGGCTTCGACGCCCAGATGCTCGACGACAATTTTCTTTACGCGATCCGCGGTCTCACTCATGAGCGGTCCTTCTTGCTGGGTATCGTTGCGGGTATGAATATCCGTTAAGCGCTGCCCTAGAGCCAAGCCCCGCCAGTGGCAAGAGGCAAGGCGGCCACTGAGCGCAGCACAGCAACGCTCCATTTACCAAAAGTTCAGCGCGGGCTGGCAGAAAGCGGCATGCCCGGCCTTTCCCCCAGCGACATTCTGGTCACACGAGCGCGCGTTCGCGCGGTTGCGGCGATATCGCTGGCCATGACGATACTGGGCGTTTTGGCGCTGTTCGCGACGGCGCACGGCACGATCGACGCCCTGGGCCGGCCGATCGGCACGGATTTTTCCAACGTCTGGTCCGCCGGATGGATGGCCGACCATGGCCGCGCCGCGCAGGCATGGGACTGGAGCGCGCAGCATGCGGTGCAACAGGCGATTCACGGCGATCCCAACACGCCCTTTTACGGCTGGCACTATCCCCCGCCTTTCCTGTTGATCGCGACAGCGCTGGCGCAGCTGCCCTATGTGGCCGCGCTGCTGTTGTGGCAGGGGACGACGCTGGCGATGGCGCTGCTGCTGGTGCGGCGCATCCTGCCAGAGAATCGCGACGCGATGCTTGCGGCGTTGGGCGCGCCTGTGGTGCTGATATGCCTGGGTCATGGGCAAAACGCCTTCCTTACCGCCAGCCTGCTCGGCGGCGGCATGTTGATGATCGACCGGCGGCCGTGGATCGCCGGCGCGTTGCTGGGCGCGCTGGTCTACAAGCCGCAGTTCGCCGTGCTGATTCCGCTGCTGATCCTGGCGCGTGGCAGTTGGCGGGCGTTTCTGTCGGCGGGGGCGACGGCGGGCGGATTATGCCTGCTGACGCTAGGAATATGGGGCTGGCCAGTGTGGCAGGCTTTTCTGGAGTCGCTACCGCTGACCCGGCATATCGTGATCGAGGCGGGCAATACCGGCTGGGAAAAGATACCCAGCGCATTTTCTGCGGTGCGCCTGTGGGGCGGGCCGATCCCTGTGGCCTATGCCGCGCAGTCGGTCGTCGCGCTGTGCGCCGTCGCCACTGCGGCCATTGTCGCGCGGCGCGGGTCGATCGAACTGCTCGGCGCCGCGGCGCTGAGCGCGGCGCTGCTCTGCACGCCCTATGTGCTGGATTATGATTTCGTGGCTCTGGGCGTGGCCGTCGTCTTCCTGTTCGCCGACGGCGCAAGGCGGGGCTGGCTGCGGTGGGAGCCGAGCTGGCTTGCTTATGCGTGGATCGCGCCGCTGGTGGGCCGGGCGGGGACCGCGTTCACGCATGTTCCGCTCAACCTGATTGGCGCGATTGCGATCCTCTACCTCGCTGCGCGGCGCGCGGCGCTGTTCGACGGCGCCTTCGTCCTGCCCGCGCTTCGCCCTTCCCTGCTTCGCACGCTCGCTACACGCTGATAGTCATGGCGGCATGCCCGCGCTGATTGCCCTGCTCGTCGCCCTTCAAGCGACCAATGTCACGCCGGCGCAGTGGAACAGCGTGCCGGCGCGATTTCTGGATTATCTGGAAGGGCCGGAGGGCGAGGAAGAGCGGCAGGTCGTCGCCATCCTGCCCGGCGATCGCCGCGTCGCGGTGACCACCGGCGAACAGGAGGGCGGCGCGCCGTCACTCGCCGCGATCGGCTTCGCCAATGCCGACAGCGATCCGACAAAGGAACTGATCGTCATCCTGCGCTGGGACATCCGGCACTATGATGTCGAGGGCGCGATGTACGACATCCGCATCCTGGACGATCCAAAGCCCGGCGCGACGGCACTGGCGCCGGTGGAGAAGGCGCAGGCCCTGTTCGAAAGCTACGCCTGCGACTGCAACCGCCGTGACGAACCACCCGACCGCGCGAAGGTGAAGACCATCGCGGCGGTCAAGCAGGTGCTGAAACGCGCGGGATATTAGAGATTAAATCACGCCCTCAAATCATGGCCATGCCGCCGTTCACATGCAGCGTCTGGCCAGTGACGTAGCCCGCCTCGCGACTCGCCAGATAGGCAACCGCCGCGCCGATGTCCGCGCCATCGCCCAGATCGCCGGCGGGGATCTTCGTCAGGATCGCGCCCTTCTGCGCGTCGTTCAGCGCATCGGTCATGGCCGATCGGATGAAGCCCGGCGCGACGCAGTTCACGGTGATGCCGCGGCTCGCCAGTTCCTGGCCCAGACTCTTCGACATGCCGATCAGGCCGGCCTTCGTCGCGGCATAGTTTGCCTGGCCCGGATTGCCAGTGACGCCCACGACCGAAGTGATCGAGACGATGCGGCCGAAGCGCGCCTTCATCATCGGCTTGGCCGCCGCGCGCATCAGCCGGAACGCGGCCTCCAGATTGACGGAGATGACATCGCGCCACTCCTCGTCCTTCATCCGCAGGATCAGATTGTCGCGGGTGATGCCGGCGTTGTTGACCAGGATGTCGAGCTTGCCGCCCAGCGCCTCGACCGCCTGCGGCGCCAGCGCGTCCACTGCCGCGCTGTCCGACAGGTTGCAGACCAGCGTCTTGTGGTCGCCGCCCAATTCTGCGGCGAAGGCTTTCAGCTTCTCCTCATTGCTGCCCGACAGCGCGAGCGTGGCGCCCTGCGCGGCGAGCGCCTTCGCGATGGCGGAACCGATCCCGCCCGAAGCGCCGGTGACCAGCGCGGTCATGCCTGTGAGGTCGAACATATGTCTTTTTCCCTGATTGCGATGCCGCGCAGTAGGGGCAGACGGGCGCGCGCTCAAGCCATGGCGTGCGTGGGTCGGGCCATCGCCCTTTCCGCCCGATTCGTCTCAAACTGCTACGGATCGGTAACAAAACCAGCGTTTCAGATGCGAATGGATCGCAATGGGAGATGCTAGGTGACTGTAATCACGGGAAACAGTTCTGCGAATAATTACGAAGGCACGGCCAGCGCCGACGAGATCTACGGCATGGGCGGCAATGACGTGCTGGACGGCGCGGGCGGCAACGACATACTGATCGGCGGCAGCGGCAACGACATGCTGACCGGCGGCACGGGCAATGACCGCTTCGTGTTCGACGAACGCTATTTCGGCACGGACACCATCACGGACTTTTCCGGCAACGACCGCATCGACCTGTCGGGCCTGGGTATTGGCGAACTGTCGACCGTCCGGTCGCTGATGACCCAGATCGGCAGCAATGTCGTCATCACCAGCCGTTACGGCGGATCGACCGAATCGATCACCATTCAGAACGTCACCATCGCCAGCCTGACGGCCGCGCGTTTCATCTTCGACACCAGCGCCACCCCGCTGGTCATCGGTGGCACCAGCAGCAGCGACTATCTCTATGGCGGCCTGGGCAATGACTATCTGAGCGGTGGAAGCGGCGATGACCGGCTCTATGGCGGATCGGGCGTCGATATCCTGATCGGTGGCGAAGGCGATGACGTGCTGACCGGCGGCGGCGGCAGCGACATCTTCACCTACAATGCCCGCTATTTCGGCGAGGACATCATCGCCCAGTTCATCGGCGACCGCATCGACGTGAGCGGCATCGGCATCGGCGATCTGGCGACGATCCGCGCGCTGATGACACAGGTGGGCGACGATGTCGTCATCACCAGCCGCTATGGCGGCAGCGCGGAAACCATCACCATCCGCGACACCACGATCGGTAGCCTGGGATCGTCCAGCTTCATCTTCGACACCAGCGCCTCGGCCCGCTTCGTCAGCGGCACCAGCAGCAGTGACTTCCTCTATGGCGCACTCGGCAATGATCGGCTGGCGGGCGGAAGCGGCGCCGATCGCCTCTATGGCGGCGGCGGCGCGGACGTGCTGATCGGTGACGACGGTGACGATGTGCTGATCGGCGGCGGCGCGGTGGACGTGTTCCGTTACGATGCGCGCTATTTCGGCAACGACACCATTACCGATTTCAACAATGACAAGATCGACCTGTCGGCGATCGGCATCGGTGACCTCGCCACCGTGCGCGCACTGATGACGCAGATCGGCGACGATGTCGTCATCACCAGTCGCTATGGCGGGTCGGCCGAGACCATCACGATCGAGAACATGACGATCGCCGGGCTGACGAGCGCGAACTTCATCTTCGACACCAGCGCCACGAACCTGGTCATCAGCGGCACCAGCAGCAGCGACTTCCTCTATGGCGCGCTCGGCAATGACCGGCTGGCTGGCGGCAGCGGCGCGGACCGGCTCTATGGCGGCGCGGGCGCGGACATATTGATCGGCGGCGATGGCGATGACGTGCTGTTCGGCGGCGCTGGCGTCGATGTCTACCAGTATGACGACCGCTATTTCGGCAACGACACCATCGCCCAGTTCATCGGCGACAAGATCGACGTGTCGGCGCTCGGCATCGGCGACTGGGGCACGATCCGCGCGCTGATGACCGAGGTGGACGGCAATGTCGTCATCACCAGCCGCTATGGCGGATCGGCCGAGACCATCACGATCGTGGGCAAGAGCATTTCCGACCTGTCAGGTTCGGATTTCATCTTCGACGTGAGCGGCGCAAAGCTGCTGTTCTCCGGCACGAGCAGCTCCGACTTCCTGTTCGGCGCGCGGAGCGATGACCAGCTGAGCGCGGGATCGGGCAACGACCGCCTCTGGGGCGGCATCGGCAACGATGTGCTGATCGGCGGACAGGGGCAGGATATACTCTACGGCAATGCGGGCGCGGACATGTTCCGCTTTTCCGCCGGCGATTCGTCGGCGTCGGCGCCTGACCAGATCATGGATTTTTCGCGTACCGAAGGCGACAAGATCGACCTGCGCCCGATCGACCCGTCCAGCGCCTATGGCGACCAGGCGCTGAGCTTCATCACCGGCGCGTTTTCAGCCGCGGGGCAGGTGCGCATCACCAGCGTGGACGGGGATTATCTGGTCTCGGTCAACCTGGACGACAATTTCGCGACGGCGGAACTGTCGATCCTGGTCCATGCCGCCAGTCCGCTGGGGGCGTCCGACCTGTTGTTGTAATCTGGAGGGGCCGGCGGCGCGGGTCGTCGCCGGTTCCAATTGCCGATCAGTCAGGTTTCTTTCTGGTTCACGCGGAGCCGCGAAGACGCGGAGGGGAGATAGTCGTTGACGATGCGCTTCACTCCCCCCTTCAGCGTGGCGCCGCCGAAATTGATGAGCAGCCCTACGGGCTGGCGCGTCAGACGCAGATAGGTGAGCAGTTGTTTGGCGTGCGATGCGTGCAGGCTTTCGGTCGATTTGATTTCGACAAGCAGCGTGTCTTCCACCAGCAAGTCGATGCGAAAAGCAGCCTCGAAGCGCAGGCCGTCATATTCGATATCGATCGCGCGCTACCGATCGACGCGATAGCCTCTGGCGGCCAGTTTGGCCGCCAGGATCATTTCATAGACGCTCTCAAGCAGGCCGGGTCCAAGTTCCTTGTGGATACGAAGCGCCACATCCAGAACCTCGCCGCTGATGCGATCGATATCGGTCAAAAGCCCTCCGCGTCTCCGCGCCTCCGCGCGAACCAAAAAAGCCGTTAAAACCCCGCCAGCGCTGCCTCGATATCGTCCATCGTCACCACGCTGCGGATCGTCGCCTCAGGCGCGATGCGCTTGACCATGGGGCCCAGCACCTTGCCGCCCAGTTCGACGAACTCGGTGACGCCCGCGTCCCACATCGCCGCGACCGATTCGCGCCAGCGCACGCGGCCCGTCACCTGCTCGACCAGCCGGGCGCGGATGTCGGCCGGGTCGGCGATCGGCGCGGCCAGCACATTGGCGTAGACCGGCAGCAGCGGCGCGGTGATCGACACCTTGGCCAGCGCGTCGGCCATGGCGTCGGCGGCGGGCTGCATCAGCGGGCAGTGGAAGGGCGCGGACACCGGCAGCAGCACGCCGCGCTTGATGCCATGATCCTTGACCAGCGCAATGGCGCGCTCGACCGCGCCCTTGTGGCCGGAGATCACGACCTGGCTCGGGTCATTGTCGTTGGCGACAGTGCAGACCTCGCCCTCCGCCGCAGCGTCGGCCAGCGCCTGCGCCTTGTCGATGTCGGCGCCCAGCAGCGCGGCCATCGCGCCCTCGCCCACCGGCACGGCGGCCTGCATCGCCTGGCCGCGCAGCTTCAGCAGGCGGGAGGTCGTGCCGATGTCGAACGCTTCCACGGCGCACAGCGCGCTATATTCGCCAAGGCTGTGGCCCGCGACATAGTCGCCCTTGTCGGCGATCGACAGGCCGCCTTCCTTCTGCATCACGCGCAGCGTCGCGAGCGCGTTGGCCATGATCGCGGGCTGCGCGTTCTCGGTCAGGGTGAGGTCGCCCTCCGGTCCCTCGGTCATCAGGCGGAACAGATGCTGCGACAGCGCGTCATCGACTTCCTGGAACAGTTCGCGCGCGGCGGGGCTGGCGTCCGCCAGCGCCTTGCCCATGCCGACCGACTGGCTGCCCTGGCCCGGAAACAGAAATGCCCTCATCGTCCATCCTCCAGCCGCCCCTAGGGAAAGCACGGCTTTTCTGCATGCGTTACATTTTACGACACAAATGCCGTTGAGATACCCCGTCCTAGCGGGCAATCCCTGTGCGTACAGCGGATCGCCGGGAGGGGGCGCCTGCGGCCCTTTAACCACGACGGAGCGTCACGGAAAGTGCGTTATCGCTTAGCTATGACTGCCGGTTGCGCCCTGGCGCTGTCCGCCTGCGCGGCGGGACCGGACTATAAAGCGCCGGGCAGCGCCGCGCTTGGTGCGCCCGCCAGTTTTTATCAGGGCGGCGGCGCGCCTGTGGATGAGGCAGCGCTGGCCAGCTGGTGGACGCAACTGGGCGATCCCACCCTCTCCGCGCTGATCGACAAGGCGGTGGCCGCGAACCTCGACATTGTGCAGGCGCAGGCGCGGTTGCGACAGGCGCGGGAATCGCTGGCTCAGGCGAACGCGTCCTTTCTGCCGCAGGTGAATGCGTCGGGATCGGGTGGGCGCAACTATAACAGCGCGGGCGGCGGCACGCGGGTCGACAGCAACGGCAATGTGATCTCCAGCGGCGCGTCCAAATGGAGCAGCAACTATTCCGCCAGCGCCAATGCCAGCTGGCAGATCGACCTGTTCGGCGAACTCTCCCGCACGGCCGAGGCGGCGCGCGCAGACCTCGCAGCATCGGGCTATGACCTCGCCACGGTGCGGATGACGGTGATCTCCGAGCTTGTGACCAATTATGTGCAGGCCCGCGCCGCGCAGGAGCAACTGCGCATCGCGCGCGAGACGCAGGGCATCCAGAAAGACAATTTCGACATCGCCAGCTGGCGGTTGCAGGCGGGGCTTGTCTCCTCGCTCGACGCCGAGCAGGCGCGCGCGCAGCTGGCGCAGACCAATGCCACCGTGCCGCAGCTGGAATCCAGCCTGCGCGGGAGCCTCAACCGCATCGCCGTGCTGACCGGACAGGCGCCGGGCGAGGCGACGCAGGCGCTGGAGGCCCCCGCCCCCATCCCGACCGCGCCAGCCGATATCGCCACCGGCATCCCCGCCGACATGCTCCGTCGCCGGCCGGACGTGCGATCGGCCGAGCGCGCACTCGCCAGCGCAACCGCGCGGATCGGCGTCGCACAGGCGCAGCTCTATCCCTCGCTCAGCATCAGCGGCAATATCGGCAGCAACGCCACCGCGTTCAAAAGCCTGTTCGACGTCATCAATGGCGGCATCTTCGGCAACCTGGCGCAGGTGATCTTCGACGGCGGCCGGTTGCAATCGCAGGTACGATCGCAACGCGCCGCCACCGACGCCGCCTTCGCCGCCTACAAGCAGAGCGTTCTGACCGCGCTGGAGGATGTCGAGAACGCGATGGCCGCGCTCGCCGCCGCGCGCACGCGCACCGCGGAGTTCACAACTGCCTTCGACGCATCGAACAATGCCGCGATCCTGGCGCGCAGCCAGTATCAGGCCGGCATGATTGACTTCCAGACGCTGTCCACCAGCGAAAATTCCCTCCTGAGCGCCCGCAACAGCCTGGCAGGCGCGCAATCCGACCAGGTCCTCGCCCTCGCCCAGCTGTACAATGCGCTGGGTGGCGGCTGGCAGAACATGGAAAATCGCCCCGATGAGCAGTAATCCGACCACCGATCAGGACCTTGACGACTTTCTGGGCGCGAAGCCGAGCAAGCCGTGGCGCAAATGGGCGATCCGGGGCGGCATGTTGCTCATGCTGTTGGTCCTCGTGCTGTTGCTCGCGCGCTGCTTCGGCAGCGACGACAAGCCGAGCTATGCCACGCGGGAGGCGCGCACGGGCGACCTGACGGTCAGCGTATCGGCGACCGGCAACCTCAAGCCCATCAATCAGGTGGACGTGGGTTCGGAGCAGTCGGGCAAGATCACGGCGGTGTTTGTGGATGTGAACGACCGGGTGACGCGCGGGCAGAAGCTGGCCGAACTCGACACGCGGCGGCTGGTCGACACGATCAACCAGAACCAGGCACAGGTGACCGCCGCGCAGGCCGGCGTCGCACAGGCGCAGGCGCAAGCCGCGCTGGCCAAGGCGACGCTGGACCGGCAGCTCAACGTCTATCAGCTGTCGGGCGGGCGCGTGCCGGCCAAGACGGAGATCGACACTGCGCGCGCCAACTATGAATCCGCGCTGGCAACGTTGCGCTCCTCGCAGGCGCAGGTCAGCGTGTCGCGCGCGCAGCTTTCGACCGCACAGACCAACCTGTCGATCGCGCAGATCGTGTCGCCCGTGACCGGCGTGGTGCTGTCGCGCGATATCGAGCCGGGGCAGACGGTCGCGGCGTCGCTGAATGCGCCGGTGCTGTTCACCATCGCCGAGGATCTCACCCAGATGGAGGTCGAGGTATCGGTGGACGAAGCCGATGTCGGCCAGGTCAAGGAGGGCCAGAGCGCGACCTTCGCCGTAGACGCCTTCCCCGGCCGCAGCTTCCCGGCGCGGGTGACGCGCGTCAATGTGGGGTCGAACAGCACCAGCAGCAGCTCGTCCTCCTCGACCAGCACCACCAGCAGCTCCACCGGCACGGTCGTCGCCTATACGGCGGTGCTGTCAGTCGATAACAAGGACGAGACCTTGCGCCCCGGCATGACCGCGACCGCCGACATCGTGACGCAGGAACTGCATGACGTGCTGCTCGTGCCCAACAGCGCGCTGCGCTTCAAGCCGAGCGAAAGCAAGTCGGGCGGCGGCATCACCAGCGTCCTGCCCGGCCCCGGCCGCATGCGGCGCGGCAACCAGCGCACGGTCAAGTTCGGCGCGGGCAGCAGCCAGACGGTCTATGTGCTGGACGAGGAAGGCAATCCCAAGGCGGTGCAGGTGGTCGTGGGCGCCAGCGACGGATCGCGCACGGTCGTCACCGGCGGCGACCTCAAATCCGGCATGAAGGTCATCACCGGGCAACTCGCCGCCGGCCAGCAGGCCCCGGCCGAAGACCAGCAGCCCGCCGGCGGCAAGCAGGGGCAGGAGCGCGCTACAGACCGTCGTCGTAATCCGTCCACCGACGGCAGCCCGGCGACCGTGGGCAAGCTCGGCAATTCGGCGGACGGCAAGAGCGGCGGCAAGGTCGAGACCGCGCCGGTCGCACCGACGGGGAATTGACGGTGGATCAGCCGATCATTTCCTTGCGCGGCGTGACGAAAGTCTATGGCGAAGGACCGACCGCATTCCAGGCGTTGAAGGGCGTAGACCTTGACATCGCGCAGGGTGATTTCGTCGCCGTCATGGGTCCTTCGGGGTCCGGCAAGTCGACGACGATGAACATCCTGGGATGCCTCGACGTGCCATCGGGCGGGACCTATCTGTTCCGCGGGCGGCATGTGGAGACGCTGGACCGGGACCAGCGGGCGCTGCTGCGCCGCCGCTATCTCGGGTTCGTATTCCAGGGTTTCAACCTGCTGTCGCGCACCACCGCGCTGGAGAATGTCGAACTCCCCCTGCTCTATCGCGGCGAGGACAAGAAGCAGCGCTACGACATGGGCATGGCTGCGCTCGACAAGGTGGGGCTGAAGGACTGGTGGGACCATACCCCCGCCGAACTCTCCGGCGGCCAACAGCAGCGCGTCGCCATCGCCCGCGCCATCGTGACCCAGCCCGATGTGCTGGTGGCGGACGAACCGACCGGCAATCTCGATTCGCAGCGGTCGGTGGAGATCATGGAATTGCTGACCGACCTCAATCGCAACAGCGGCATCACCGTGCTGATGGTGACGCATGAGCCGGACATGGCGGCGTACGCAAGGACGATCGTGCATTTCCGCGACGGGCTGGTCGAGCGGATCGAGGAAGGGGTGAAGGCGTGAGCATATCACAACCAACTCCTCCCCCCGTCATCCTGAACTTGTTTCAGGATCCATCGGGCCACGGGCGCAGGTCTCAGCAGATGCGCGGGACGGTCGCGCAGAACACATTGCCGATGGGTCGCGCGTCGATGCAATCGGCAGAGCGTGCGGCGAAATGGATGCTGAAACAAGTTCAGCATGACGTTCCCTCCTGTCGTGAGGTCGTGGCATGCTAGGCACCACCATCATCCTCGCCTTCCGCGCGATCAACCGGCACAAGCTGCGCAGTTTCCTCACCACATTGGGCATCATCATCGGCGTCGCGGCGGTGGTGACCATGGTGACGCTGGGCAATGGCGCGACCGCCGCCGTGCGCGAGCAGATCAGTTCGCTGGGCGCGAACGTGCTGCAATTGCGCCCCGGACAGGGCTTTGGCCGGGGCGGCGGCGGGCCGCGTCCACCCGACTTCAAGGAAGCAGACCTGACCGCGATCGAGAACCAGCTGACCGGCGTGCGCGCCGTCGCGCCGGTGGTGCAGTCGAGCGGCACGGCAATCTATGAGGGCAACAACTGGTCCACCACCGTCTACGGCACCACGTCCGCCTATTCGCAGGTGCAGAGCTGGGCGGTGTCGGACGGCCGCCTGTTCATGACGGAGGAGGAGGAAGCCGGCAGCCCCGTCTGCATCATCGGCAATACGGTGCGCACGAACCTGTTCCAGGGTGCCGACCCGGTGGGCCTGCGCATGCGCATCAAGGGCGTCAGCTGCCAGGTGGTGGGCGTGCTGGCGACGCGCGGACAGGGCGGCTTTGGCGATCAGGACGATGTCGTCGTCATGCCGATCAAGTTCGTGCAGCGCCGCTTCACCGGCGACCGCGACATCAGCCAGATCATGGTCGCGGTGGACGACGCCTATGACAGCGCTGCGGTGCAATCGAGCCTTGAGGAACTCATGCGCGAACGGCGCAAGATCAAGGCGGGGCAGGACGACAATTTCAACATCTTCGACACCAAGCAGATTTCCGACACGCTGACCGGCACCACCACCATCCTGACGCAGATCGTCGGCGCGGTGGCGGCGATTTCGCTGCTGGTGGGCGGCATCGGCATCATGAACATCATGCTGGTGTCGGTGACCGAGCGCACCCGCGAGATCGGCATTCGCCTGGCCATCGGCGCGGTCGCGCGGGAGGTACTGTTGCAGTTTCTGGTGGAGGCGATCGTGCTGTCGTGCCTGGGCGGCCTCATCGGCCTGCTGCTGGCGCTGGTCGCGACGGTGGCGATCGCGCCGCTGATGCAGGTGCCGTTCCTGTTCGATCCGAAGGTGAACCTGATAGCCTTCGCCTTTTCAGCCGCGATCGGCGTGGTGTTCGGCTATTTCCCGGCGCGACGGGCGGCGGCGCTCAACCCCATCGACGCGCTGCGGCATGAGTAGCTGATACAGTTTCCGACAATTTCGCTGCCTTCCGGCACATCCGCGCGACAACTGCTCCCTATTCCTTGCCTCACGCCATGAGGGCGGGAACAGGGAGCAAGCGTCATGAGGAAGACAGGCATCATCGTCACCGCAACCGCCGCGATGTTGCTCGCCGGCATAGGCGCAGCGGCGCTTGCCGGCCCGCGTGCGCCCGAACCGCGCACGATCGAGGGCAAGAACCATCCGATCCTGCTGGGTCGCATGGTCGTGACCGCCACCGCCCTGCCGGACCGTTGACGCGCATTGCCTGATCCTTCCGCGCGCGGCACTATGGCGCGATCTTGAAGGGGGAACGGCATGGCGACGACATTCAATCGGCGCAGCATCATCGGTGGCCTTGTCGCGGGTACATTGCTGGCGCGCGGCGGGATAGGCTTCGCGGCCGAAGCGCTCAAGGTCGCGCCGCTGGACGATGCGACGATCGACACGCTAGCCGCCGATTTCATGAAGGCGTTCGACGTGCCGGGCCTTTCCGTCTGCGTCGTGCGTCCCGGACAGGCTCCGTTCGCCAAAGGCTATGGCGTGCGCACGCTGGGCCAGCCGGGCGCGGTGGACGGGCATACACTGTTCGCCGTCGCCTCCAACAGCAAGGCGTTCACCAGCGCGGCGCTGGCGCTGCTGGTGGACGAGAAGAAGCTGGCCTGGGACGATCCGGTCACCAAGCATCTGCCCGAGTTCGAGATGTACGATCCCGCCGTCACGAAGATGATGACGGTGCGCGACCTCCTCATTCACAATAGCGGCCTGCCGCTGGGCGCAGGCGACCTCATGTTCTTCCCGCGCACCGACATCTCGCTGGCGGAAGCGATGCACGGGCTGCGCTACCTCAAGCCCGATACCGGCTTTCGCACCACCTATGCCTATGACAACCAGCTCTATCTGGTCGCGGGGATGATCATCACCCGCATCACCGGGCAGAACTGGGACGCCTTCGTGCAGGAGCGGCTCCTGAAGCCGCTCGGCATGGGCGAGAGCGTCGCGCGGATGAACGCGCCGGCGGGTGACAATATCGCGGGACGCCACGCGCGGCTCGGCCCGCCGGTGCGGGGCATGGGGCCGATGAAGGTCGTGACGGCGGGCGATGACGACACCATCGGCGCGGCGGGCGGCCTGCGCACCAGCGCGCACGACATCGCCGCCTGGTTCAATGTGCAACTGGCCAAGGGTGCACTGCCCGACGGCAAGCGCCTGTGGAGCGAGGAACAGTCCGCCGAAATGTGGAAGCCGCGCACCATCACCGGCAGCGGCCCTGGCCCGGACGAAGACAGCCCGAACCGCTCCGTGCTGGGCGCCTATGCGCTCGGCTGGTTCGTGGCGCAGTTCCGCAACCAGCGCATCCTGCATCATTCGGGCGGGCTGCTGGGCCAGGTGACGCAGCAGGCGATGCTGCCGGAACTGGGCTGTGCCGTTGCGGTCTACACCAATGTCGAGGATGGCTGGGCGGCCTATGGTCTCAACCGCGCGATCGTCGACCGGCTGATCGGGTCCGCGCCGTTCGACTGGCTGGCGATGGCGCAGAAGCGGCGCGCCAAGGCCGACGAGGAAGCGCTTGCCACCTTGGGCGGCGGCCTGCCGAAGAAGCCCGAGGGCAAGCCAAGCCTGCCGCTGGCCGCCTATGCCGGGCGCTATCGCGACCCCTGGTATGGCGATGTGGTGATCGCGACGGCGGGCAAGGGGCTGACGATCGATTTTACGCGCACTGCTGCGTTCAAGGGGCCGCTGGAAATCTGGGGCAAGGATGCGTTCCGCACGCATTTCTCCGGCGAGGATATCGAGGACGCGGTGTTGAGCTTCGCAGTGGCGGACGGGAAGGTGACGGGGATCAAGCTGAAGGCGCTGTCGCCGCTGGCGGATTTCAGCTTTGACTTCCATGATCTCGACCTCAAGCCGGTACTCTGACCACGGATATCGCCGCCTTCATCGTTGCGCATCTGCCGCTGACGCCGGTTCCGGGCGTACCGGAAGTACGCCTGCACAAGGCCGCGCCGGACAGCGGGTTGCACCGGCTGGCGCGCGGGCGGGACATGGCGTCGCCTTACTGGGCCTATCACTGGGGCGGCGGGTTGGCGCTGGCGCGGCATGTGCTGGATCATCCCGAGACGGTGCGGGGCAAGCGCGTGGTCGATCTGGGGACCGGATCCGGGCTGGTTGCTATCGCAGCCGCAAAGGCAGGCGCAGCGTCGGTGCTGGCTGTGGATATCGATCCGCATGCTGTCGTTGCCGCCGGGCTGAACGCGACAGCCAATGGAGTCGCGATCGAGGTGCTACAGGCAGACCTGCTCGATGGCGAGCCACCCGATACGGACGTGCTGCTGATCGGCGACCTGTTCTACGACGCGGCGCTGGCGGAGCGGGTCACGACGTTCCTCGACCGATGCCTGTCGGCGGGGATGGCGATACTGGTCGGTGATCCATGGCGTGCGCCCCTGCCCCGTCACCGGCTTCGGCCGCTGGCGGATTACGCTGTCGCCGAGACAGGAACCACAGCGAAACCCGCCGCCGCCTTTGCCTTTCTGAACGGATATTCAGACTAAATCGCTGTTTGATACAATTTCCGACAGAGTTGCCCGTTCCCCGGCACATCCCTGCGACAAGCGACGCCTATCTCTGTTTTCGACGCCGAGAGAGGCGCCAGAGTTCAGAGAAGGAGCAACGAGATGTTCAAGAAGGTTCTGATGGCCCTGTCCGCCACCGCGATGGTTGCCAGCCCGATGGTGATGAGCCAGGCCCAGGCCGCGCCCCACCGCGAGACCGTCCGCGTGGTCAAGGAAGGCCCGCACGGCCGCACGGTCGTCAAGCAGCGCACCGTTGTCCGCAACGATAATCGCGGCGGCTACAACAACAGCCACCGCTGGGCCAAGGGCCAGCGCTTCGACCGGCGCTATGCGAGCAACTATCGCGTGATCAACAATTATCGCGATTACCGCCTGTCCGCCCCGCCGCGCGGCTACCAGTATGTGCGGTCGGGCAATGACGCGGTGCTGGTAGCCATTGCCAGCGGTCTGATCGGCGCGGTGATCGGCTCCGCGATCAACTGATCTTCACACGCCCCGGAAGTCCGCTTCCGGGGCGTGTTCGCCTCAAGGCCATGGAAAACAGTCATTTTCCCAAGGCGGTGAGCGCCGAATTTCTCGATTTTCGCGTTCATGGCGCATGGAAAGTCGAAATTTTCTGCAAAACTTATGTGATCGCAATGGGTTACACGGCGATTCTGTCAAAGAGCCATTTTTGGGTCTATCAAAATCGCTCGGCTGTAGGACAGGACCGTCGTTACACCAGCCCGGTCAGATAATAGACCGCGATGACGATGAAGACCGTCAGCGTCTTGATCAGCGTCAGCGCGAAAATATCCTTGTACGCCTGTCGATGGGTCAGGCCCGTCACCGCCAGCAGGGTGATGACCGCGCCGTTGTGCGGCAGGCTGTCCATGCCGCCCGATGCCATCGACGCGACGCGGTGGAGCACTTCGGGCGGAATGCCGGCCGCTGCGCCGGCTGCCGAGAATTGCTCCGACATCGCCGCCAGCGCGATCGACAGGCCGCCCGAGGCGGACCCGGTGATGCCGGCGAGCGAGGTGACGGTGATCGCTTCGTTGAGCAGCGGGTTGGGAATGGCCTTGAGCGCTTCCTTGACCAGCAGAAAGCCCGGCAGCGCGGCGATGACCGCGCCGAAGCCATATTCGACCGCCGTGTTCATCCCCGCCAGCAGCGCGCCACCCACCGCCGCCTTCGACCCTTCGGCGAAACGGCGCGAGACGGTGGGGAAAGCGAACAGCAGGATCGTCGCGATGCCCAGCAGCAGCGCGCCCTCCACCGCCCAGAGCGCGGCATGCTGCGCCACCTTGAGCGTCACCGGCTCCGCCATGCCGATCAGCGACAGGGTTGCTTCTTCCTTGCCCATCCAGCGCGGGATCAGCAGGGTCAGCGCCAGATTGCCGACGCCGACCACCACCAGCGGGAGCAGCGCGATCAGCGGATGCGCGGTTGGCTCGCTCTCGTCCGCCTGCGTCGGCTCGTTGACCAGTGTCTCGGGCGCGCCATAGCCCTCCCCCGCCGCCAGCATGGCCCGCCGCCGCCAGCCGAGATAAGTGAGGCCCATCGCCGCGATGCAGATGGAGCCAATCACGCCCAGCACCGGCGCAGCCCAGGCGGTGGTGCCGAAGAAGCTGGTCGGGATGATGTTCTGGATCTGCGGCGTGCCGGGCAGCGCGTCCATGGTGAAGGTCAGCGCGCCAAGCCCGATCGTCGCGGGGACCAGTCGCTTGGGGATATCGGCGCGGCGGAACATCTCGGCGGCGAAGGGATAGACCGCGAACACCGCGACGAACACCGACACCCCGCCATAGGTCAGCAGCGCCGTCACCACCATGATCGCGGGAATCGCCCTGCCCGCGCCCAGAAAGCCGATGACGGCGGACACGATAGCGCGGGAGAAACCCGAAATCTCCACCAGCTTGCCGAACAGCGCGCCCAGCAGGAAGACTGGGAAATAGAGCTTCAGGAAGCTGGCCGCCTTGTCCATGAACAGGCCGGAAAAGGCGGCGGGCACGGCGGCGGGATCGGTCAGGAACACCGCCAGCATCGCCAGCAGCGGCGCCATGAGAATGACGCTCATGCCGCGATAGGCCGCGATCATCAGCAGGATCAGGGAAAGCGCTGCTATGCCGACTGCCATTCTGATCCCCGCTCCACCTTGCGACCTGTCCTCTTGCGCCGCACGTTAAGGGGAAGAACGGGGCTTCGACAAGCTCGGTGCTAACGGAGCTTGCCTTTCTCCGACCTTTCCGTCATAGGCCCCGCTTCGCGCGCTCCGGGGTGACTCGGCGGCGCGAAGCATATTGCACGACAGCCGGAGGGGCGTTCCACATGGGGTGGGCGTCAGCGATCGGCCAACATAGAGGTAAAAGCATGGCTCTGTACGAGCATGTGTTCCTTGCGCGCCAGGATCTGGCACAGGCGCAGGTGGACGCGCTGGCGGAAACCGCCACCAAGATCGTCGAAGACAATGCCGGCAAGGTGACCAAGGTCGAGACCTGGGGCCTGCGTTCGATGGCGTACAAGATCGCCAAGAACCGCAAGGCGCACTATGTGATGCTCAACATCGACGCGCCCGGCGGCGTGATCGCCGAGCTGGAGCGCCAGACCCAGATCAACGAAGACATCATCCGCTACATGACCGTCAAGGTCGATGAGCTGGAGACCGGCCCGTCGGTCATGATGCGCAAGCAGGAGCGCTCCGATCGTGGCGACCGCGGTGATCGTGGTCCGCGTCGCGATCGTGAAGACCGCCCCCGTCGCGACCGCGACGAAGCCGGCGAATAAGGGAGAACTGAAACATGGCACGCCCGTTTTTCCGCCGCCGCAAGAGCTGCCCCTTCGCCGCCAAGGATGCGCCGAAGATCGATTACAAGGACGTCCGTCTGCTCCAGGGTTTCGTGTCCGAGCGCGGCAAGATCGTCCCCAGCCGCATCACGGCCGTTTCGGCCAAGAAGCAGCGTGAGCTGGCCCAGGCCATCAAGCGCGCCCGTCATCTGGGCCTGCTGCCCTACATCGTGAAGTAAGGAGTAGCCCCCATGGAAATCATCCTGCTCGAGCGTATCGAGAAGCTGGGCGCCATCGGCGACGTCGTCACCGTGAAGGACGGCTATGCCCGTAACTTCCTGCTGCCCAACAAGAAGGCCCTGCGGTCGAACAACGCCAACAAGAAGGTGTTCGAGGCCAACCGCGCCAAGATCGAGGCGGACAACGCCGCCCGTCGCACCGACGCCGAAAAGGCGGCCGAGGGCGTCAACGGCAAGCAGATCGTCCTGATCCGCCAGTCGTCGAACGCCGGCCATCTTTATGGTTCGGTCGCGGTTCGCGACGTCGTCGAAGCGCTCCAGGCCGATGGCGTGACCATCGTCACCAAGGCGATGGTCGTGCTGGAACGCCCGATCAAGACCCTGGGCGTGTTCGACGTGAAGGTCGCGCTGCACCCCGAAGTCGCCGTGACGATCAGCGTCAACGTCGCCCGTTCGCCGGAAGAAGCCGATCTGCAGGCGCAGGGCGTCGACGTGATGGCCGACCTGTTCGAAAAGGACGAGAGCGGCTTCACCGAGGATTACGACCCCAATGCCGAGCCGGGCGAAATCGCCACGGACGCGGAAGAGGAAACGGCCGAGGAAGCCTGAGGCTTTTTCGACCGATCGAAAGAATGAGGCCGCTCCGCAGGGAGCGGCCTTTTTCATTGCCGCCTTTACAGGTCAGGCCGAAGCCCGCTTGCGCCGCGTTTCCCAGCCCTTCCGCGCCGCCGCCGATCGCTTCTCGTTCAGCTGCCGCCTGCGCGTGGCGGCGGTACTTTCGGGATGCCCCCTGCCCGATCCGGACTTGTTCCCACCGCCCGAATCCGCGTTGACCGTCGCCCAGGCGCGCGCTTGGGCCTCCTTCTTCGGCACACCGCGATCCTCGTAGCTCTGCTCGATCGCGGCCGCCTTGCGCTTCTGCTTGTCGGTATAGGCCGATTTGTCGCCCTGGGGCATGGTTCGTCTCCTTCGATAGCGTGGGAACGAGCGCGTCTGGCGCACGTTCCGTTTTGCATGACACAGGCTAGCCTCATCGAACGTCTGGCCCGCCATCTTGCCGCCGGCGGGGACTGGCAAGAGCGGGCGGAGGACGCCGCCAGCATCCTTGCGATCCTGAAGGAACCGGACGCAGCGATGCGCGCGGTCGGTGACGAGTCCGTCTGGCGCGCCATGATCGATGCTGCGCTGCGCGAGCGGTGGGCGGTCGCTCCGACCGCCGCGCATGGTGAGGCGCATGAGCCCGGTGCCGACGAAGAGGGCGAAATCGCCTTGTCGCCCGATGCGGTGGGCGGCGATCGCGCTGACTGGACCCATGTGCCGGTAGATCGCAACGGATAGCCCGCACCACTTATCCAATTGCCCCCACCCCGCGCGCCGCTTATGGCGGACACGCTTTAAACGGGGGAAAATCGAATGCCGTCAGGTCTGATCGCGTTGCTCGACGATGTGGCGGGCATCGCCAAGCTGGCTGCGACCTCGCTGGACGATGTCGCGGCGGCGGCCGGCAAGGCTGGCACGAAGGCGGCCGGCGTCGTGATCGACGATGCGGCCGTGACGCCGCAATATGTCGTCGGCCTGACCCCCGACCGCGAACTGCCGATCATCTGGAAGATCGCCAAGGGATCGGTCCGCAACAAGCTGCTTTTCCTGCTGCCGGCCGCGCTGGCGATCAGCGCTTTCGCGCCATGGCTGCTGCCGCCGCTGCTGATGGCGGGCGGCGCGTTTCTGTGTTTCGAGGCGGTGGAGAAGATCCTGCATGCGCTGACCCCGCATGATCTGGCGCAGGAGGCTGTCGTCACGCACAGTTCGGCCGACCTGGAGAATGAAAAGGTGTCGAGCGCGATCCGCACCGACTTCATCCTGTCGGGCGAGATCATGGCGATTTCGCTGGGCACCGTGGCGGACGTGCCGGTGTGGGAGCAGGCGATCGTGCTGGTCGCAGTCGCCATCGGCATCACGGCGGCGGTCTATGGCGTCGTGGGCCTGATCGTGAAGATGGACGATATCGGCCTGCATTATGCCAAGGGCGAAGGATCGGGCATTCGCGCTTTCGGCCGTGGGCTGGTCAAGGCGATGCCGGTGGTCATGAAGATATTGAGCGTGGTCGGCACGGCGGCGATGCTGTGGGTCGGCGGGCAGTTAATCGTCCACGGGCTGCACGAATTTCATCTGACCCCGATCCCCGGGATGATCGAGCATCTGGCGGAGGGGGCGGCCCATGCGATGCCGGCAATCGGCGGCTTTGCGGACTGGCTGGTCAATGCTATCGGCGGCGCGATCGTGGGGCTGGCCATTGGCGGGCTGATCGTGGCGGGGCTGCATCTGCTGCCGAAGAAAAAGCATTGAGAGGATAGAGCGCGCTTATCCGTGATCGGGGGAGCGTCGCTGAGATAGACATGACGCATTCCCCTTCCCCGTGGCGGATCGAGGCGCGCGCGCTGGTCGCGCTGGCGCTGCCGATCATCGCCGGCAATGTCGCCTGGGCCGGCATCGCCGCGACCGACCTGCTGCTGGTCGGGCGGCTGGGCGCGGATGCGGTAGCGTCGGCGTCGCTCACCATCAATCTGTTCAACGCGCTGATGATCTTCGGCATGGGGCTGGTCACCGCCGCCGCGCCGCTGATCGCCAGCGAGAGGGGACGACGCCGCCATTCGGTGCGCGACGTGCGGCGCACGGTGCATCAGACATTGCGTGCGGCCTTGCTGTTCTGCGTGCCGGCCTGGCTGCTGCTGTGGCAGGCGGAGGCGATCCTGCTGTTCATGAAGCAGGACCCGGTGCTCGCGCGGCGGGCGGCGGAGTTGATGCACGGGCTGCAATGGGCGTTGCTGCCGTTCCTGGCGTTTACCACCCTGCGTAACTTCATCGCCGCGCTGGAGAGGCCGATGTGGGGGCTGATCGTGATGAGCGGGGCGATCCCGTTCAACTATGGCATGGGCTGGCTGCTGATCCATGGCGGCTGGGGCCTGCCTGCGCTGGGGCTGCGTGGGGTCGGGATCGCGAGCACATTGTCGTCCTGCTTCCTGTTCTTCGGTCTGCTGGTGGTGATCCTGCGCGACCGGCAGTTCCGCCGCTATCGCCTGCTCGGCCGCTTCTGGATGAAGGACCGCACGCGCCTTTCGGAAGTTTGGCGGCTGGGCCTGCCGATCGCGGTGACGCTGGGACTGGAAAGCACGGTGTTCAACGCATCGGCCTTTCTGATGGGCCTGATCGGGCGTGACTCGCTGGCGGCGCATGCCGTGGCGATCCAGATCGCGGCGCTGATTTTCATGGTGCCGATGGGCATCGGCCAGGCGGCGACGGTGCGAGTCGGCATCGCTTATGGCCGGCGCGACAAGGCCGGCGTCGGCCGCGCGGGCTGGCTGGCGCTGATGCTGGGCTTCGGTTTTGCCGTCGCGGCGGCCAGCCTGTTGGTGTTTATGCCGCGCGCGCTGGTCGGATGCTTCCTCGACCTTGGCGATCCTGCCAATGCCCGCACGGCATCGCTGGCGGTCAGCTTCCTGTGGGTGGCGGCGCTGTTCCAGCTGGTCGATGCGGCGCAGGTGGTCGGCGCAGGCAGCCTGCGCGGCATTCAGGACACCAAGGTTCCGATGTTTTTCGCGCTGGTCGGCTACTGGGTCGTGGGTATCGGCGTCGGCGCGCTGCTCGCCTTTCCGCTGAGACTTGAAGGACTTGGCATCTGGCTGGGGCTGGCGGCGGGCTTGGGCGCGGTCTCCTTGCTGCTGGTGGCGCGCTGGAGCCTTCGCGAACGGCTGGGCCTGATCTGACGAACGGCCTGCCGCGCTTGCAACGGTTGCGGTGCACAAAGCAATTGAACCGCAGCGCGAAAGCGGTAAATGGGGCGAATGCAGGCCCCTACCTCCATCTTCGAAGCCATCGCGCTGCACAAATGCCTCCGCGTGACCTACAACCGCATGGTCGTCACGCTGGCGCCGCATATTCTCTACACGCGCCATGACGAGATGTTCATCGACGCCGTGACGGTGGATCGCGACGGCCGGCCGCCGCGCGAGCTGAAGCTCGGCACGTTCAAGCTGGCGGGCCTGTCCGACATCACCGTCATCGATCAAGCGTTCGAGGCAATGCACGGCCTCTACAATGAGACCGACGACAAATATAAGAACGTCACCCTGTTCGCGATCGAGCCGCAGAGCGCCGCCGCCTGATCTTCCCCGCTATGGCTGCCAGACAAAAAGCCCCGGACATGGTCCGGGGCTTTTGCTTTTGTGCGCTGCGGCAGAGCGGCGAGGCTTATTTCTTGAGGCGATAGCCGGTGCGGAACATCCAGCTGATGATGCCGACGCAGACGACCAGCATCACCGCGACCGACGCCATGCTCCAGCCGATGGCGACGTCACCGCGTTCGAAGAAGGTCCAGCGGAAGCCGGAGATCAAATAGACGATCGGGTTGAACAAGGTGATCGTGCGCCAGGGTTCGGGCAGCATGTGGATCGAGTAGAACGCGCCACCCAGGAACGTCATCGGCATGATGACCAGCAGCGGGATGATCTGAAGCTGTTCGAAACTCTGCGCCCAGATGCCCAGAATGAAGCCGAACAGGCAGAAGCTGATCGCGATCAGGATCATGAAGCCGATCATCAGGAAGGGATGCGCGACCGGCAGGTCGACGAACAGATGCGCGGTCGCAAAGATGATGAGGCCCACGCTGAACGACTTGGTCGCCGCCGCGCCGACATAGGCGATGATCGTTTCCGTGGCGGAAACCGGAGCGGAGAGCAGTTCATAGATGGTGCCGGTGAACTTGGGCATGTAGATGCCGAAGCTGGCGTTGAAGATGCTCTCTGTGAACATCGACAGCATGATGAGGCCCGGCACGATATAGGCCGCATAGGCGATGCCATCGACCTGCGTCATGCGCGACCCGATCGCGCCGCCGAACACCACGAAATAGAGCGAGGTCGTGATGACCGGCACCAGCAGGCCCGTCAGCAGCGTGCGCAGGAAACGATGCAGCTCGAACTTGTAGATCGCCCAGATGGCCCGATGATTGAAGCCGTTCATGCCGCCTTCTCCTGATGGACGAGGCTGACGAAGATGTCCTCCAGGCTCGATTGCTGGGTGTTGAGGTCCTTGTAGCCGATGCCGAGATCACCGAGCCTACGCAGCAGCGAGGAGACGCCCGTGCGTTCGGCCTGGGTGTCGAACACATATTCGATCTCCCGCCCATCGCCCTTCAGCGTCACGTCCCATTCGGCGAGTTCGGCCGGCACCGCGTCGAGCGGGTCGGTCAGCACGATCGTCAGCGTCTTCTTGCCCAGCTTCTTCATGAGCGCGGTCTTTTCCTCGACCAACATCAACTCACCCCTCGTGATGACGCCGACGCGGTCGGCCATTTCCTCGGCCTCCTCGATATAGTGGGTGGTCAGGATGATGGTGACGCCGGTCTTGCGCAGTTCGCCGATCAGCTTCCACATGTCGCGGCGCAGTTCCACGTCGACGCCGGCGGTCGGCTCGTCGAGGAACAGAACGCGCGGCTCGTGGGACAGCGCCTTGGCGATCATGACGCGGCGCTTCATGCCGCCAGACAGTTCGAGGATCTTGGACTTGCGCTTTTCCCACAGCGAAAGGTCGCGCAGGATTTTCTCGATATAGGCGTCGTTGCGCGGCTTCCCGAACAAGCCGCGCGAGAAGTTCACAGTGTCGATGACCCGCTCGAACTGATCGGTGGAAAGCTCCTGCGGCACCAGCCCGATCGCCGAGCGCGCGCCGCGATAGTCGCGCACGATGTCATGCCCGGCGACGGTCACGCTGCCGCCGGTGGCGCGGACATTGCCGCAGATGATCGAGATCATCGTCGTCTTGCCGGCGCCATTGGGGCCGAGCAGCGCGAAAATCTCGCCCTCTTCGATAGAAAGATCGACGCCCTTGAGCGCCTGGAAACCCGACGCATAGGCTTTCGTCAGGCCGGAAATAGTGATGATGGACGGCACGCAGCGGACCCCTTTTCGCGTTGCGACGAAGGTAGGATGTTGGCGGCGCGAAACAACCTGTTGCTGTTGCGCAGGCACCCCGAAAACGGACACCGCCCCGAAGTTCACACCGTCGTCGAGTGAATCGGGCCAATTGTGGCGGGCAAGCCCCCGTGACGCGGCGACGACGCAGCGCCAGCGCAACGGCTGGGTCACGGTCAGGGTGCGCCGGGGTTGCAGGAAGGGCACGGCGACGCGGCAGGAACGCGGCGGCGGCGCGCCGACCAGGTTGCGGCCGCGCGACAAGGGCGTGGCTGTCGTGCGGCAAGGGATTGTCGAGGCGCAAGGCGGTCGGGTCATCCGACAGGATAAACCAGAGAAAACCCTACATTGGAAGTTTTTAGCGCCGCGCCGCGCCGAGGCGCGATGACGCGCTATTCCCCCTGGCGATGGAAGCGAAAAACCGTCGCGGGCGGGAAATTGCGGACCGTCTGGCCGATCCGCACGGCTTCCAGCCCCAGCAGGTCCAGCACTTCACGCTTCACCGGGGGACGCAGCGAATAGGTGAACTGGATGAAGCTGCCGCCGGGCCGCAACATGCGGAAAGCCTCGCCCAATATATCGACATGGATGCGTCCATCGATGGCCAGCAGCGGCAGGCCGCTAATGACGCTCTGGTAGCTGCCCGGCTCTCCGGCGGCGGCGGTGGAGACGATCTGCGCGGGCGTTTCCAGCACGGACACGGCGGGAAAGCGGCGACGCAGGCCGCGCGCGAAGGCGGGGTTGATCTCCACCACCTCCAGCTTTTCGGGCGCGAGGCCGGTCTGGAGGATCGCACGGGTGAACACGCCAGTGCCGCCGCCAAGCTCCATCACGCGGCCGTCGGCGGGATCAATGTCCCGCACCATCAGGCGCGCGAGATAGCGGCTGGACGGCACCACCGACGCGGTCTGGCGCGGCTTGGCCACCCAGGCGGCCAGGAAGTCCAGATATTCCGTCGCTCTGGCGCGGAACTCGCCCGCCGGCAGGGCAATCGCGCGGCTGCGCTTCGACTTGTGCTGCATGAGCGAGAGGGAGGCTCCGTTGCGGGTGAGTCCGTCCTTAGCCGTCCCTGACGCTCGCGTCGATTGGCTTGTGCATCATTCCGCCTTCGCCTTGCCCGCTTCGGCCGCCGCCAGCACGCGCAGGACATTGCCGGACCAGATTTTTTCCACGTCCGCCTTGGTGTAGCCGGCCTTGAGCAAGGCGGCGGTGATCTTGGGCAGATCGACGATATCCTCCATGCCAACGACGCCGCCGCCGCCATCCCAGTCCGCGCCGATGCCGACATGGTCGGGACCGACGACTTTGAGCGCATGGAGCATATGCGCCATGAAATCGTCGAAGGTCGGGCGATCGGTGTCGGGATAGAGCCGATCGATTTCCTGCCGCTTTGCAAGCAGTTCCGCGCGCTTTTCGACCGAAATCTTCGCGCCCTCGCGCATCTGCGCGAACAGCGCCATCATCGCCTTCTGCCGTTCGGGATTGGGCTTTGACGCGCGCAGATAGGCCCCATAGGCGTTCATCTGGATGACGCCGCCCTTGGCCGCCAGCGCCTTCAGATGGTCGTCGTCGATGTTGCGGGGATGGTCGTAGACCGCCTTGCAGCCCGAATGGGTCAGCAGCACCGGCGTCGTCGACAGCGCCAGCAGGTCGTCCAGCACCTGGTCGCTGCTGTGCGAGGCGTCGGGCACCACGCCCAGCCGGTTCATTTCCTTGAGCAATTCCTTGCCCAGCGGCGAAAGCCCGCCGAAACGCGGCTTCTTCGACGGATCGGTGGAGCTGTCGGCGAACTGGTTATGCGCGAAATGGGCAAAGCCCACCACCCGCACGCCCATGTCGTAGAAGGTCTTGAGGAGCGTCACGTCCTCGCCCAGCGGATAGGCGTTCTCGATCGACATATAGACGACCAGCTTGCCCGAAGCAGCGATAGGAACCGCGTCTTTAGCTTCCAGCGCTAGCGCGAAATTCTTCGGATCCGCCGCGACCATGTTACGGATCGACAGGCCGCGCAGGATCGCGAAGTCGCGGGCCTTGCGGAAGCCCTCGATCGTCACCGGCCCTTGCGCCGTGTAGATCGCCCAGAAGCCGCCATCCAGGCCGCCCTTGCGCATGCGGGGCACGTCCACCTGCGTATAGTCGTGCAGCACGTCATGCTCTTCCCCGATCGACCAGCCTGGCAGGTCGAGCGAGGCAGGCGTGTCGAGATGGCTGTCGAGCGTGAGCAGCGACTGGTGCAGCTTCATGTCCGCCTTGCTGACGGTCTGGGCCTGTGCGGCGAAGGGGAGCAGCGCGGCGAGCGCCGCTCCCGTCAACAGGGTCCGCATTCTCAAATTTCTCCCGAGATGGTGAGCTGGAAGGTGCGTGGCGACTGCGGACGGAAGAAGCCGTCGCCACTGGTCTGCGATGTGATGTAGGACAGCGTATCCTTGTCGAACACATTGTCCAGATTGAGCCGCAGCTTCGCGCCCTTGATCGGCCCGAGCGTGATGCCGTCGCCGATGTCAACATAGGCGCTGAAGATCGTGAAGCCGGGCACGCTGGAGCCGGGCGTGTTGACCAGCGTCGACCAGCGACTGCTGGTGTACTTCCCACTGAAATTCGCGACCAACCAGCTGGCCGGCTCGACGGTGACGCCGCCGTTGACGATCCACTTCGCGCTGTCAGGCAGGAACTTGCCGGCCAGCGCCGTGCCATTGGGCAGGTCGTCCTTGAACTTCGCGTGGTTATAGGTGGCGTTGAGGTTGAAATAGGCGAGACCGTTCAGGAAGGCTGGCTTGTAAGTTCCTGTAAACTCAGCGCCATAGGATTCCACCCGGCCGACATTGGTCGCCACCGTCTCCAGCGCGGTGCTGCCCGCCAGCGGGACGGCGGTCGTCGCGATGCGGTTGTCGAACTTGGTGAAATAGACGCTGAGCGCGCCGTAGAATTCCGACTGGTTGGTGCGGATGCCGACCTCGAAATTCTGGGACTTCTCCGGCCGGGGCGCGGGCACGACGACGCCGGTCGAGGGGACGACCGAGAAGATGTCATCCAGCCCCTTGGGCAGAGCGGTGTTCTGGGCATAGGAGGCGAAGACCTGCGTGCGCCCATCCAGCTTGTAGATCAGGCCCGCCATCGGCAGGAAGCCGTCATTATAGCTGGCGGTCGCGCCATGCTGGCCCCACCCGGCGACATAGTTCGGCGCGGCGGTCGTGCCGGTGTTGCGGAAATAGTCGGCGAAGTCGCGATAGCCGAAATAATGATAGTCGAGGAACAGCGACTTGAAGCCCAGATCGACGATCAGGCGATCGTCCAGCAGCTTGATCGTGTCCTTCAGGAACAGCTGGGTCGTGTCGCGCTTGGTGCGATAGTCGCGGCGCAGGAAAACCAGCGAATCGAGGTCCGCCGCGCTGGCGGGCGAGCCGTCTGTCGTGTTGTAGCGCGCCTGGGTGCGATGATATTTGTCGAGTTCGGCCCACACGCCCGCTTCGACGGCGTGATTGCCCATGTCCCAATGCAGCTTGGTGGTGATGCCATAGCGGTCACCGCCGACGCCGGAGCGGCCGAACTGCGTGCCCTTGGGCGCATTGACCGGCAGGCCGATGGCGTTTTGCGCGGTATAGTAGAGCAGGCTGTTGGCATAGCTGTCCGGCGACACGCCATAGCCGCCCTTGTCTTCCCAATAGGCCGTGCTTTCGATCCAGGCATTGTCGGCAATGCCCAGATGCACGGTCGCGCCGTACAGCTTGTCCTTCCGCACGTTGATGGCGAGGTTGTAGCTGTTGATATAGGCGCTGTTGGAATAGGCGATGCCCGGCGCGGTCGGCTCGAAGCCCGGCGTCGTGTTCGGCGGCGCGACGATATAGCCGATGTCGCGGCCCGTGCCGCCAAGTCCGTTGAAGGACGGGGTCGAGGCATAATATTGCGCGCGGCTCAGGCTCGGCGAGTCATAATCGAAGAAGTCGTTCGAGACGAACTTGAGCCGCGCCCAACTGTCGCCGCCCAGATCGGCATGGACCTGCGCTTCCCAATGCTCGCGATTGACCGATCCCTCGCCGCGCCACAGATCGGTGTCCAGCTTGGTGCGGCTGACATAGGCCTTGAACGGACCCACCTGCCCCGTGCTGAAGCGGATGAAGGTGCGCTTGAGGTCGTTGTCGCCAAAGGTCTGAGACACGAAAAGGCCAAGGTCGTCCTGCGGTGCGATCGAGTTGTAGGAGATGATCGGGCCGAGCGAGGAGTAGCTCGGCAACCCGACGTCGCCGGCACCAACCGATGCTTCGACACGCCCCAGATTCTCATTGTCGACATAGCGGAACACCGGGCTGCCGCCGAAGGCGTCGCTGCGGCCGGTCGGGATGCCGTCGACGATGAAGCCGATCTGGTCGAGGTTGAAGGCGCGAGTCTGGACGCTGTTGCCAAATTCGTAGAGGCCGAGCGGCCCGTCGGTCTGCACGTTGAAGCCGGGCAACTGCTCCAGCATCTTGAGGCCGGAAATGCCCGATGGGGCCGACAGCAGCGCGTCACGGGTGATGCCGACGACATTGCTGACCTTGTCCTGCCCGATCGCTTCGGAGGATTCCGACACGCGGCGGCCGGTCACGGTGATGACCTGCTCCTCGTCACTAGCCGGGGCGTCCTGCGCGATGGCGGGCGTACCGGCGAGAGCGGCGGTGATCGCGAGGGGCGTGACGGTAGCGCGCAGAGCGCGGGCAAAGATCGTGGATTTCATATGGGGCCTCCCTGCTGGCGTCCTTGGTGGACGCGCATGTTCGGCCTTTCAGCGCCTCTGCGCCGCGCGATGCGTGTCGCGCGGTCCTTGCCCTACAGGTTTCATTGTGAAACGAACTATACGAGCAAACCCGCCATCGCCTGAGGTCAGGGCGATGGCGGTTTCGATATTATCAGCAGCCTGGAAAAATCAACGGCCCTTCCAGGTCCCGGCGCGCTTTTCGACGAAGGCGGCCATGCCTTCCTTCTTGTCCTCGGTCGCGGTCAGGATCTGGAACAGGCGGCGCTCGGTCAGCAGGCCCTGGGCGAGGCCGGTCTCGAACGCGATGTTGACCATTTCCTTGTTCACCATCGCGGCCATCGGCGGCATCGCGGCGATATCGGCGGCGGTCTTGAGCGCTTCGTCGAGCAGGCTGGCGACCGGCACGATGCGGGCGACCAGGCCGGAACGCTCGGCTTCCTCTGCGCCCATCATGCGGCCGGTCAGGCACATTTCCATCGCCTTCGCCTTACCGACCGCACGGGTCAGGCGTTGCGACCCGCCCATGCCCGGTGCGACGCCAAGCTTGATTTCGGGCTGGCCGAATTTCGCGCTTTCCGACGCGATGATGAAGTCCGCCATCATCGCCAGCTCGCACCCGCCGCCTAGCGCGAAGCCGTTGACCGCCGCGATCCACGGCTTGCGGGTCGCGACCACGCCGGTCTGCCAGCCGGAAAAGAAATCCTCCAGGAAGAAGTCGGCTGCTTGCTTGTCCGCCATCTGCTTAATGTCCGCGCCGGCGGCGAACGCCTTCTCGCCGCCGCCGATCAGCACGGCGCAGCGCTGCGACGGGTCGGCGTCATAGGCGGCGAAGGCGGCGGACAGGTCAGTCAGCACCTGCGTGTTGAGCGCGTTCAGCGCCTGCGGCCGGTTGAGCGTGATCAGGGTGACGGCGTCCCGCTGCTCGACGAGGATGGTTTCAAAGGCCATGCGTGCTTCCTTTCCCGATGTATCGATGCGTTATCCGCTCCCTAGCAGCCACAGAGCCGCTGGCCAGCCTGCATATTGTCGATTGCAGGCTGCGACCATGCAGGCTTCGCTCAGCGCGCCATATGCATGAAGTCGCGGTCGAAGCTGGTCATGTGCGCGCCGCCATCAACATAGAGGGTCTGGCCCGTGGTCGCAGTGGCGTTGGCGAGGTACAGCACCGCCTGTGCGATCTGCTCTGCGGTCGGCAGGCTGTCGAGTGGCATCAGGCCGGCCAGACGCTCCATCTGCGCATCGTCATAATCGGACGTTGCGATCGTCAGCCCCGGCGCGACCGCATTCACTCGCACGCGGGGCGCAAGGCTGGCGGCGGTCATGCGCGTGAGGCCGGCGAGCGCCATCTTCGAGAGCGTGTAGGCGAACTGGTCGCCATGGGGATGATCGATGCGCTGGTCCACGATGTTGACGATGCATCGATCGCCGCCGCCTGCGGGAACGGTGGCGAACGCCTTGGTCAGCAGGGCCGGCGCAGCGCAGTTGACCGCGTAGTGCCGCATCAGGTCGGCGGCGCTCACATCCTCCAGGCGGTCCTGGCCGAAGATCGCCGCACCATTGACGAGCAGGTCAGGCGGCCGGCCGAAATGCAGGGAGACCGCGCCGATCATTTCTTCCGCCGATTCGGGGTCCGAAAAATCCGCGACAAAGCCTTCCCACGGCGTCGCATGCTCCTCCAACGCGAGGGCCAGCGCCGAATCGAGCCGCGTGTCCTGGCTGCCGTGGATCGCAAGCGCAAAGCCTTCGCGCGCCAACGCCGTGGCGATCACCGCGCCCAGCCGACGATGGCCGCCCGTGACCAGCGCCAGCCTTTTGTGTGGATGCGGGGCCGCGGCAGGCAGGCGCGACGCCAGAGAAAGCGGCGCAGTTTCCGGCGCTGCGCCGGGGGCCTGCCCCAGCGGGCGATATGGCGCCTCTTCTTCGCTCACGACTGGATGAGTTGCAGCACTTCCTCGCGCGCCTTGCTGTCGTCACGGAAGACGCCGAGCATGCGGCTGGTCTTCATGATGACGTTGGGCGTGCGCACCCCGCGTCCGGTCATGCAGCCATGCGTCGCCTCGATCACCACCGCTACCCCCTGAGGTTTGAGATGCTCCTGGATGCAGTTAGCGACTTCGGAGGTCAACCGTTCCTGCACCTGCAATCGGTTGGCGAAGGCGTGGAGCACGCGGGCCAGTTTCGAAATGCCGACCACATAGCTGCCGGGCAGATAGGCGATGTGCGCCTTGCCGATGATCGGCGCCATATGATGTTCGCAGTGCGACTGAAACGGAATGTCCTTCAGCAGCACGATGTCGTCATAGCCGCCGACTTCGTGGAAGATGCGCGAGAGATGATAGGCCGGATCGTCCTGATAGCCGCGGCAATATTCCTTCCACGCCCGCGCCACGCGCTCGGGCGTTTCGAACAATCCCTCGCGCGCCGGATCGTCGCCCGACCAGCGGATCAGCGTGCGGATCGCTTCGGCCACGTTCGTGGGCACGGGCAGCTTGGCTTCTCCCACAGTTTCCGCATCGGGACCATGCACCATATTCAGACCGCTCCGTTCTTATTCCTGACCGGCATATGGCGACGGCCCTGCCCGATGGCCAGCCCCTACGGCTCTCTGGACAGAAGATCGGCGCAATGGCATCACACATGCAGGGAAGCCACATAACAACTCCATGGAAGGGAAGCGGACAACCCGCGCCGGCCAAGAAAACAATGCGAACGGATCGTATCGCTGCCGTGCTCCTCGCCGCCGGCATGTCGTCACGTTTTGGCGAGGAAGACAAGCTGATGGCCGAACTCAACGGCAAACCGCTGGTTGCGCATGTGCTGGAGACGGTTGCGTCGATGGCCTTCGCCGAGTTGGTCGCGGTCGTGCGCCCGATCGAGGTCGCCCCCGTCATCCATCGCAAGCTCGACCGGCGCGGCTATACGATCATCGTCAACGATCATCCCGAGGAAGGCATTTCGGGCAGCATCGTGCGTGCGGTCGAGCATGTCATGCCGATCAACCGCATTCGCGGCATATTGATCTGCCTGGCCGACATGCCGCAGGTGCCGCAGAGCCATTACAACCGCATCTGCCTGGCGGCGGAGGACATAAGATCGGTGGTGGCCAGCACGGACGGTTTTTCCCCCTCCCCACCTGCATTCATCGGGCGCAAGCATTTCCCCGAACTGTTGGCGCTGAAGGGCGATCAGGGCGCGCGCGCGTTGCTGAGCCACGGCATCCAGATCGAGACGGGCGACCATGTGCTGCACGATATCGACACGCCCGAAGATCTGCCGGGCTGGAAGCCGCCGCTAACGCCTTAGTTTTCCGTGATTTCCGAGCCGCCAGAAGATTCCATCTGGCTCGAAATCACTCCAGCTTCTACCCCGCACCGCGCGGGTCCGTCATGCCTGCGCCCAGTTCACGCGGATCGGGACCGCGGCCGACCGGCAGCGATCCGGTCTGGCGCTCCAGCATGCGGTGAACGACCGGCAGATTGGGGCCTTGATGGAGCGCGCGAAGCGCCGCCGTATTTTCCGCGTCGGTGACGGTCGTGCGCTGCATGTGCCGGATGTAATCGAGCCAGGTCGACAGATGATAGCGCTCGACCCACAGTTCCGGGTCGCCAAGGTCGCGCATCAAGGACCAGCCATGCGCGCCGTTGCGGCGACGTATGCGACGGCGCTCCTGCATCGCGGTCAGGAAAGGCACGACCGATCCGGCCGGAATGCGATATTCGATGGTCAGCACCACCGGGCCGCTGCGTGGCTCCACCGCAATTGCCGTTTCCGGCTCGCGCCAGCGGTCCAGCAAATCAAGATTTTCCTCGCCCAAGGGCGGCAGCTTCCAGCGCAGGCCCATCAGCGCCGTGACGAGTTGCGCGGCTGCGGCGATGCCCAACGCCTCCGCCACGCCATAACGCTGCGCCAGCATACCGCTGACCCACGCGCCGCCCGCCATGCCGCCGAACGCCAGCATCTGATAGAAGGACAAGGCGCGCGCGACGACCCAGCGCGGTGCCGCCATCTGGATCGATACGTTGAAGCTCGACAGCGCCAGCACCCAGCCTGCCCCGGTCAGCATGACGGCAACGACATCCAGCGCCAGCCAGGGCGATACCGCCATGATCGCCATGCCGATGGCGAAGGACAAAGCCGCTCCGCGCACGATCGTTTCGGTCTGGTATTGCGCGCGCAGTCGGCGGCTGGCGACGGCGCCCAGCACTGCGCCGACGCCGAACGCGCCGCTGAGGACACCGAACACCACCGCTCCGCCGCGCAGCAGGTCGCGCGCGACCAGCGGCATCAACGCGGTCACCGCCGCCGCACCGATCCCGAAGGCCAGCGCGCGCACCAGCACCAGCTGGATCTTCGGCGACATGGCGACATAGCGCCCCCCGGCGCGCATCGCGTCGCCCAGCCGCTCGCGCGGCAGCAGGCGGGGCGGCGTATCGGGCTTCCACCGCGTGAGCACGGTGACCAGCGCGATGTAGCTGAACGCATTGGCCAGGAACGCCACGGCCGCGCTGGCAGCAGCGACGATGATGCCACCCAGCGCCGGGCCGACGCTGCGGGCCAGATTGAAACCCAGGCTGTTATAGGCGACCGCGTTGATCAGCGCCCGCCGGGGCACCATGTCGCCGACCGCCGCTGCCCAGGCCGGGCTGTTGATCGCGGTGGCGCAGCCGATCAGGAAGGTGAAGCCCAGCAGCGTCACCGGCGTCAGCAGCCCCGCCCAGGCGAAGGCTGCCAGCGCCGCTGACACCAGCAGCATTGCCACCTGACAGGCCAGCATGACCTTGCGCCGATCGAGATTGTCGGCGACCGCGCCGGCCCAGAGCGAGAGCAACAGGATGGGCAGCGTCGTCATCGCCGGCACCAGCGCCACCATCTGCGGCGAGGCGGAGAGCGAGGTCATCATCCACGCCGCGCCGACCGACTGGATCATGCCGCCGAAATTGGATGACAGGCTGGCCAGCCAGATCCGGCGGAAGATCGGGATCGAGAGCGGCGAAGGTTCTTCTGCGGGAGACTCAGCTTCAGACACGATTATTCATGAAGCGGAATTCGGGAGAGGCGTCAAATTCGGACGACGCAAAATCGTGGCGTCCCTCCCCCCGGAAGGACGCCACGTGGGTGGCGATAGGCGCGTCAGTTGGCCTTGCTCAGGTCCACTTTCTCGACCCATTCGGGGTAGAAGGTCGGCTCGCGGTTCGACCAGCCGGCGGCGGTGGCGGCCGCTTCGCTGATCGACTGGAGCAACTTGCGCCGCTTTTCCGGGTGCAGATGCGGCAGGCTGGCCGCCGCGCAGAAGGCGCCCGGCAGCCAGGGCCGCGCGCCCGCGCCGATCAGCCGCTCGTAGAGAAAGCGATAGGACGAGAAGCTGGACAGCCTGTCCTGCCCCAGATCGAAGGCGGAGATGGTGACCAGCGGGGCCATGAAGGGTTCGACCTGTTCCAGACCGCTGTCATCGGGGACGCGCGCCTTGATCTCGTCGAGGCGGCCGTAGATGCGGGCCTGGGCGCGGATGCTGGCTTCCTCCACCATGTCGCGCGACCACAGCTTCATCGCATCGCGGCGATGCAGGCCGATGTCGAGCGAGCGGCGGATATAGCGCTGCGTCGCGGCGGGGAAACTGGCGAACTCGCGTAGCTCGGCGAGGGTGATGGCCCCGTCCGCTGGCTTTGCACTCGTGCTCATTGCTCTTGCCCTCCGACTTGAAGTCGATCGGCAGAACATGCGCCCGATATGGTTACCACCGGCTTAAGCGCCCGTTCTGCTGACATTCACATCGGAACAGATTTCCTGTTGCGGTGCAACATGTAAAATATGTGACTGCGATAAATGGAGTTTGGGTCAGCGCGCGCCCAATCCATCCAGCCATTCGCCGATCATCGCGCGCCCCGCCGCCACCGCGCCGGGGCCATAGGTGGCATGATCGCTGCGCAGAGCGATGCGGCACTGTTGCGCGGTATCCAGGTCCGCCCAGAAATGCGTCAGCCAGTCCTCGAACCGGGGATCCTCCCCCATTTCGGCATGGAATTGCAGCGCCAGCAGATTGCGCCCGCGCCGGAAAGCCTGATGCGCATAGGTGTCGGTGGAAGCGAGCAGTTCGACACTGTCGGGAAGGTCGAACGTATCGCTGTGCCAGTGCAGCACCGGCGTATCGGCGAGATGCCGCAACGCCGACTCCGCCCCTGCCCCGTTCAGCGCGACCGGCGCGAAACCCAGTTCCCACTGTCCGCCGGGATAGACCGGCGCGCCCAGCGCCGCCGCGATCATCTGGCTGCCAAGACACACTCCAAGGGTCGGACGATCCGCCGCGAGCCGTGCGGCCAGTTTCTCGATCTGCACCGGGATCCAAGGATGCACATCCTGCTCATACACGCCCATCGGCCCGCCCATCATGATCAGCAGGTCGGCCGCGCACAGGTCCACATCGGCAAAGGCGGGGTCGGCCACGTCGATCCGCTCGATCGCGTAGCCGGCCGCCTCGATCGGCTGGAGATAACCGGCCGCGCCCTCGCGCGGCACATGACGGACAATCAGGGCCTTCTTCATCACTGCGGCCATGCTAGGCAATCGACGCGCGCGCCGCCACCCCTGCGCTTCTTTGGCGACTGAAATTTCCGCTTGTCCCCTTGGCGGTTGGGAATGGCCATGATCTAACGGCGGCATGACGATACGCGCCGCCCTCGCCCTGCTCACCACCCTGTCCGCCACCGCACATGCGCAGTCTACGCCGCCCGATCCGGTCGACGCGGTCGATCCGTTCATCGGCGCCGGCGGTCAAGGCCACGCCTTCCCCGGCGCGGTCGCGCCCTTCGGCATGGTGCAGCTGTCCCCCGACACCCATGTCGGCGCGGCGCGCAAAACCTATGATTGGGCGGCCGGCTATCGCCATGAGGACCCGACGATCCTCGGATTCTCCCACACCCATTTTTCCGGCGCGGGGCATAGCGATCTGGGCGATTTCCTGGTCAGCCCGGTCAGCGGCGACGCAATCTCGCTGGAGCCGGGTGGCGCGGCATCCCGCAAGGCGGACGAGGTCGCTTCGCCAGGCTATTATGCCGTCACCCTGAGCGATACCGGCGTGCGCGCGGAAATGACTGCCGGGACGCGCGTGGGCGTGCATCGTTATGCGTTTTCGACGGGCAAGGCCGCGCATCTGCTGATCGACATGCGATCTATCATCTACGACTATCCCGGCAAGATTCTCTGGTCCTCGCTGCGCATCCGCCCGGACGGCACGATCACCGGATCGCGCGAAGTACGCGGCTGGGCCGCTCCGCGCCGCCTGTTCTTCGCGATGCGCTTCTCAGCGCCGCTCACCAGCCACAAGTTCGTCAGTACCGAAGGCGATTTCGGCTATCGCGGCTTCAAGGGGCCGGGGCGCGGCCCCGAAACGCTCGACGCCATCGCCGGCCGCGCGCTGGCGGCGCAACTCGACTTCGGCGCGCTCGCAAAGCCGCTGGAAGTGAAGGTCGCTCTCTCCGGCACGGACGAGGACGCCGCCATCGCCAATCTGGAAGCCGAACCCGGCGATTTCGACGCGATCCGCACCAGGACCCGCGCTGCCTGGAGCGACGCGCTGAACGCCGTTAGGATCGACGCCCCCGCACCGATGCGCACCAATATCTACACCGCACTCTATCACAGCCTGATGGCGCCGAGCGTCTGGGCCGACGCTGACGGTCGCTGGCGCGGACCGGACGATCAGGTGCATGAGGGGAAGGATTTCACCTTCCACTCCACCTTCTCCCTGTGGGACACGTTCCGCGCCGAACATCCGCTGCTGACGCTCATCCAGCCGGAAAAGCGCAACGCCGATTTCGTGAACTCGCTGCTCGCCAGCCAGCGCACCAGCCCGTTCGGCATCCTCCCCGTCTGGCAGTTTGCGGGCAAGGAGACCTGGACGATGATCGGCTATCACGCCGTCCCGGTCATCGCCGACGCCTGTATGAAGGGGATTGCCGGCATCGACTGCAAGGCTGCGCTCAAGGCCATGGTCGCCAGCGCCGACTACGCGCCCTATGGCGGCCTGTCCGACTATCTGACGCTCGGCTACGTCCCCATCGACCGCGAACCGGAAGCGGCGTCCAAGACGGTCGAATATGCCTATGACGACTGGACCATCGCCCGCCTCGCCCGCCATCTGGGCGACAGCGCCACCGCCGAACGCTTCGAAAAGCGCGCCGCAAACTGGCGCAACAGCTTCGACGCGAAGACCGGCTTCCTGCGCGCCCGCAAGAGCGACGGGAGCTATCGCACCCCCTTCGACCCCACCGCAATCAACTATGGCAGCGACTATACGGAGGGCAATGCCTGGCAATATAGCTGGTTCGTGCCGCAGGATCAGGCCGGCCTGTTCCGACTGCTGGGCGGCGACGCCAAGGCCGTGGCGAAGCTGGACGCGATGTTCGATTTCGACAACAGCAAGCTGGACTACAGCCATGCCGAGGATATTGCGGGCCTGATCGGCCAGTATATCCACGGCAACGAGCCCAGCCACCATGTCGCCTATCTCTACACCTTTGCCGGCCAGCCCTGGCGCACGCAGGAGCGGCTGAAGCAGATCGTCGAGAGCCAGTACAAGCCGACGCCGGACGGCTTGGCCGGCAATGACGATCTGGGCCAGATGTCCGCCTGGCTGGTGTTCACGGCGCTCGGTTTCTACCCCGTCGCGCCGGGCAGCAACGAATATGTGATCGGACGGCCTTTCGTCGATCGGGCCGAGATGAAGATCGGCGACAAGACGTTCATGATCGTTGCGGAGGGCCTGTCGGACACAAACCGCTATGTCGGCCGGGTGACGCTGAACGGCAGGCCGCTCGACCACAGCAGCATTACAGACGCGCAGATCCGCGCGGGCGGCGAACTGCGCTTCACGATGCAGGCGACGCCGGACAAGGCATGGGCGACGGGAACCAAAGCGCGGCCCTATTCGATGTCGGGGCATGGCGGACAGTAGCACACCGGACGATCACGTCCCCGACATCACCGTCTCCCCTGCCTGGTTCACCGCGCCCGTCTGCCGCAACTGCGACGCGGAACTGACCAGCCCCTATTGTGGCCAGTGCGGGCAGAAGGCGGCAAAGCGGTTCGAGTGGCGCGACATCAGGAATGAGGGCTGGGAACGGCTGCGCCTGTTCGAGTTGTCCGCCGCGAAAACCCTGCGCAGCCTCCTCCTTTCCCCCGGCACGGTCGCGCGGGATTTCGCGCTGGGCCGGCGCGCGGCGCATATGCATCCGCTCAAGCTGCTGGTGGCGCTGGTCGCGATCCTGGTCGTGCTGCTGACGTACAACCAGTATTTCGGGCATAGCGGCCTGGCGAAGAACGCCGATGTCGACAAGATGGCGAAGCGGGTGCTGGCTTATGCCAACTGGAGCTTCTCCATCGGCATCATCGCGATCTTCCTCGCTTCCTGGACGGTATTCCGCCGGCGGCTGGGCTACAACCCGATCGAGCATGCGATCCTGTCGGTCTATTGCCAGAGCCTGGTGCTGGCGCTGGTCATCGTCAACCTGTTGCCGACGATGATCTGGCGCTCGCCCGAATTCGTGATGTGGCATCGCACCGCCGCGCAATATTATGTGCCGGTGGTCAAGCTGCTGATCGTCGGCGTCGCCTATAAACAGTTCTTCCTGCTGAACTGGCGCACGGACTGGCTCAGACTTGCTTCGGCATGTCTTGTTTATGCCGTTCTGAACTGGGCGCTTTTGCGTCTATACGCGTTCGGGATCCTCTGGCTTGTGAGCTGATAAAAGAGGGAGAGGACATGCGAACGATCGGCGCGGCGTCGGCCATGGCATTATGTCTTGCAGGCTGCGGATCGGGTGATGCGCCCGGCGGGTCTCCTTCCACTTCGGACAAGGTCGAGGCGATCGCCTCCACGCTCCAGGCGTGTTCCTATGAGGGCGATCCGGTCAATGCCGACCCGTCGAAGCTGACCGGCACGCCCCCCGCCAGCTGCTCCGAAGCGGTCAACCGCATCATGGGTTATACCGGCCTGCCCGCCAATTTCGTGGTGGTCGCCGGCCCCGTGCCCAATGCGGCGGCCATTATCCTGCTCGACGACAAGCGCATTCCACGCCGCGTCATCGCGTTCAATCCCGAATTCATGAAGGCGGCCGAAAACAAGGTCGGCGGCAGCCCCTGGGGGCCGATCAGCGTCATGGCGCACGAGATCGCGCATCATCTGTCCGGCCACACCATCGTGCCGGGAGGCAGTCGGCCGGAGATCGAGCTGGAGGCGGACAAGTTCAGCGGCTTCGTGCTGCAAAAGATGGGCGCGCCGCTCGCCGACGCGCAAAGGATGATCGTCGCCGTCGCCACCGATCATGGCACGCCGACGCATCCGGCAAGGGCGCAGCGGGCCGAAGCGATCAAGCAGGGCTGGACCGAGTCCTGCCAGCAGTCGGGCGGCACGAATTGCGGCGGCGGCGTGGCCTCCGCCCCGTCCACCCCCGTCACCGGCAGTCCGATGCCAGGCGACCTCGCGTCGCAACCCAATGCGCCGACGCCGCCCGCCCCGCTGCGGGCTTTGCCCGCGCCCGGCTCCATCCCGTTCAAATATGGCCGCTTCGTCAGCGACGAGACCGGCAAGCTCGATCCCGCGCGGGTCAAGGCGATGGAGCAGAAGCTCTACGCACTGGCCAAGGATCATAATGTCGAGATCAGCTATCTGATCGTCAACGACCTGAAAGGCATGAGCGCGGACGACTATGCCTGGGCGATGATGCGCCAGTTGCGCGTGGGCAAGCTGGACGTGGGCAATGGCGCGGTCATCGTCGTCGCCCCGCGCCAGAAGCAGGCCGCCGTCGCGCTCGGCCCCGGTCTCGCCAAGGAAGCGGAATTTTCCGATCCCAGGAAGCAACTGCTGCAATGGATCGACGCCGCCTGGGGCTATTGCGACGATGCGGACGGCTGCAAGCAGTGGACCGACAATCTGTTCAACCCCATGAACTTCACCCTGTTCTGGGCGGAGCGGACCAAGTGGACCATTCAGTTCCAGACGCTGGGCGAACTGCTCGATCATTATCAGAAGCAATATGACGAGCGCATACAATCGAAGCGCCCGTTCGATGCCGAAAAGGATCAGCCGATCGGCAATCTGCTGCGCCTGACCGGCACGATCACCAGCCTGTCGCCGCCCACCGGCATCGGGCAGGTGAACCCGAAGCTGGTCGGCGGGCCGCTAGGCTACACTGCCGTCGCGATGAAGACGGATGACGGCCATGACGTCATCCTTTACGTCTCCCCGCGCCTGAAGGGGCTGATGCCCTCCGGCGCGATCAGGAACGGCCAGAAATATACGATGGTCGGGCGACTCAACAGCACGGGTGACAAGAAGTCGGGTCAGGCCAGCAGCCTGTGGTTGTTCAGCTACGACCCGATCTAGCTCCCCAGCTTCGCCCGCAGCGTCACGCCGATCGTCCGCGGCTCGCTGGGCGTACCGACGATGAGGCCGCTATTGCCCGCCTGCACTGTCAGGTTCTGCATATAGTCCTTGTCGAACAGATTGCGCGCGAACACCGCCAGTTCCCAGCGGGGCGTGCGATAGCCGACCGCGCCGTTGACCAGCGTATAGCCCTTGATGATCGTATAGGCCGATCCGCTGGCGTCGCTGATCTTCGTGCGCGTGATGGCGTCGGCCCTCAGGAATGCCTCGCCGCCACCGATCGCAATTGGCGCATGTAGTTCGCCGCCCGCGCTGCCCGCCCATTTGGGCAGGCCGGGCATCCGCTGGCCGGTGAGGTTGCAGGCCGCCGTCCCCGTGCCTGTCCGCTCGATGGGGCACGGCCCGGCGGGATAGTCGGTGTAGACGCCGTCCGAATAGGCCCCCGCCGCCCGCAGCGTCAGATAATCGCCGACCCGCGCCGCTGCATCGAACTCGATGCCCTTGACCGTCACCTTGGGGATGTTGGCGAGGTAGCTGCGCAGGGCGATCACCGCCGCGCTGTCCACCACATTCGCCTGGAAATCCTTCACCCGCGTGTAATAGGCGTCGATGTTGAAGGTGACCGCGCCGTCCATCCAATTGGTCTTGAGGCCGACCTCATAGGTTGTGTTCTTTTCCGGCCGCACGGTCACGGTGGACAGGATCGGCGCGCCGCTGGCCTGCCCCGGCACCCCGGCGGGATAGACCGGAAGCCCTGACATGTTGATGCCGCCCGACTTCTGCCCCTTGGCCGCGCTGGCATAGGCCATGACGCCGTCGGTCAGATCATAGGCGATGTTGACCCGGCCAGACGCGCTGCCGTCGCCCAGATGCGCGCTGTAGGACTGCGATCGCAGGATGGAGTTCTTGTCGCTGACCAACGCCGGCGTCAGCCCCTCGGTCAGCCCGCCAAAGGCGCGCACGTCATAGACGCCGTCCTTCTCCTCATAGGTGTAGCGGATGCCGCCGGTGATCGCGAGCCGCTCCACCGGCCGCCATGTCACTTCACCGAAGATGCCATAGCTTTGCGTGCGGAAATCGGTGTGGCCATCGGTCTGATAGCCGTCGAGCAGGTTCGCGGGGCGGCCGGGCAACAACCAATAGGTCGCGAGCGGGCCATAGATGCTGATCGGGCGGCCGACGATCTTCTGCTGGAAGTAATACAGTCCGGCGACATATTCGATCCTGCCCGGATCGGCCGAGCCAATGCGGAACTCCTGGCTGTACTGGTCCTGCCGCGACGGGATGTGCTGCGTCGTCTGGATGTGCAGGCCGGTATAATCGCGGTCGTTGGCCGCGTCCCATTTCCAGAAGCGCCAGGCGGAGATGGAGGTCAGCACCACGCCGCTGGTGCGCCATTCCGCCGTTGCCGACGCCCCGCCCTCCTGCGTGTCGACGCCCAGCGGCGCGTCATTGTCCGTCACGCGGTCATAGGGGTTGAAGCTGGGCGGCGCATAAGGGCCGCCGGGGGCATTGGCCGCGAGCGCCGCATATTGCTGCGCGGCGGGCTTGAGCGTCGGCGCGACGCGCACATGCACCTGGCCGCAGCAGTTGTTCTTGAAGTTCGACCAGTCGCCGATCAGCCGCAGCGAGAAATCGGGCGTCGGCTGATAGAGCAGCTGCCCCCGGATCGCGTCGTTGTGGATGTCGTTCTGCATCTCGTCGCGGGTGATGTTGCGGATATAGCCATCCTGCCGCGTAACAGATCCCGACAGGCGGAAGGCCAGCACGTCGCCCGCGATCGGGCCGGTCACCGCCGCCTTGGCCTGCACGAAGTCGCGGCTGCCATAGGACAGCTCGGCTTCCGCCCCGAAATCGAAGCTCGGTTTCTTGCTGACGATGTTGATCGCGCCTGCCGTGGTGTTCTTGCCGAACAGGGTTCCCTGCGGCCCGCGCAGCACTTCCACGCGCTCGATATCGGTGAAGTCGAACGCCGCCGTCGCCGGGCGGGCGTGATAGACGCCGTCGACATAGAAGCCGACGCCCGGCTCCAGCCCGTCATTGGCCTGGCTGACTGCGACCACGCTGGAGCCGAGGCCCCGGATGGTGAAGGCGGTGTTGCGGGGATTGGCGGACGAGTAATTGAGCGCCGGAACCAGTTGCGAGAGCTGCGCGGTATTGACGGTGTAGGTGCCCTTGATGTCGTCCGCGCCGACCACGGTCAGTGAGGCGGGGACATCCTGCACATTCTCCGCGCGCAGTCGCGCCGTCACGATGATCGCGCTATCGGCGCCCTCTTCCGCCGGCGCCTGCGCCAGCGCGGGGCTGGCCAGCAGCGCCGCGCCAATCATCACAGTGACACGCGTGCCAGATCTGGTTGTCATTCTGTCCCCTCTCGGCGCGTCCCACCGCGCGGATTCGCTATATATGATTGTATATAGCGTGCAACAGGCAGGTTCATCGATCGGTTAAAAACCTACTCGCCGCAGTCGAGCGCTACCTGCGTCCGCTTCACCTGCGCGCCCATCTTCGCCTCGATCGACAGTTTCCCGGCGCAAGTCGCGTTGTTCACCCACAAGGCCGTACTGACCGTGCCTTCATAGGGCACGAGCACGCCGTTCACCGTGCGGGTTGCGAGGACCTTGCCCGCGCCGTTGCGGGCGGTGATGACCAGGGGTGTTTCGGTCAGGATCGCGTCCACGCCGTCGCCTTTCAGCCGCACGGTCACCAGCACGTCCTGCGCCGCCTCCTTCGCGTCGCCCTCCCCGATGACGGTGTTCCAGCCGGAGAATGTGGCCGGCGGCGCGATGTTGGGGGAGAGCGTGCTGGAAAGTTCGTAGAACAGCTGAACCCGGATGTCCTGCAAAGTGGCGATACGCGGTGGCGGTTCGGCGCCGGCGAGCAGGAGCGCGAGGATCGGCATGACGGCTTTCTCCCAAACAAAAGGGGCCTCGTTCGTGCGGACAAGGCCCCTGATGCTTAGTTCAACCTGTCAGCCGATCAAGCGGCCAGCTTGCGCAGCACATACTGCAAGATGCCGCCATTCAGGAAATATTCCAGCTCGTTGACGGTATCGATCCGGCAGCGGGCGACGAAGGTGAAGGTGGCGCCGTCCGCCCGGCTGACGATCACGTCCACATCCTGGCGCGGCTGGATGCCGGCGACATTCTGGATCGTGAAGGTCTCGTCGCCGGTCAGGCCCAGCGTGTCGCGGGTGTCGCCGTCCTTGAACTGGAGCGGCAGCACGCCCATGCCGACGAGGTTGGAGCGGTGGATGCGCTCGAAGCTCTCGACGATCACCGCGCGCACGCCCAGCAGGTTGGTGCCCTTGGCCGCCCAGTCGCGCGAGGAGCCAGTGCCATATTCCTTGCCGCCGATCACCACCAGCGGCGTGCCATCGGCCTTGTGCGCCATCGCCGCGTCATAGATCGGCATGGTCTCGCCCTCATAGCGGGTCATGCCGCCTTCGACCCCGTCCAGCATCAGGTTCTTGATGCGGATATTGGCGAAGGTGCCGCGCATCATGACTTCGTGATGGCCGCGCCGCGAGCCATAGCTGTTGAAGTCACGCTGCGAGACCTGATGCTCCATCAGCCACTTGCCCGCCGGCGAGGAAGCCTTGATCGAGCCGGCTGGGGAGATGTGGTCGGTGGTGATGGAATCGCCGAAGATCGCCAGCGGCTTCGCCTCGATGATGTCGGTGACCGGCGCGGGGGTCATCGTCAGCCCCTCGAAATAGGGCGGGTTGGCGACATAGGTCGAGCCTGCGCGCCATTTATAGGTATCGCTGCCCGTCACCTCGATCGCCTGCCAGTGCTCGTCGCCCTTGTAGACATTGGCGTAGCGCGCCTGGAACATGCCGCGATCGACCGCGCCGGCCAGCGTCGTGGCGATCTCGTCATTGGTCGGCCAGATGTCCCTGAGATACACGTCATGGCCATCGGTCGCCTGCCCGATCGGCGTCGTGATGAAATCCTCGATCACCGTACCTTTCAGCGCATAGGCGACGACCAGCGGCGGGCTGGCGAGGAAGTTGGCACGCACGTCCGGGGACACGCGGCCTTCGAAATTGCGGTTGCCCGAGATGACGGCGGCGGCGACCAGCCCGTTATCGTTGATCGCCTTGCTGATCGGCTCGGCGAGCGGGCCGGAGTTACCGATGCAGGTGGTGCAGCCATAGCCGACGAGGTTGAAGCCGATCGCATCCAGATGCGCCTGAAGGCCAGCCTTGTTCAGATAGTCGGTGACGACCTGCGAGCCGGGGGCCAGGCTGGTCTTGACCCAGGGCTTGGGCTTGAGGCCCAGTTCGTTCGCCTTCTTTGCGACCAGGCCCGCCGCGATCAGCACATTCGGGTTCGACGTGTTGGTGCAGCTGGTGATCGCGGCGATGGTGACGTCGCCGTCGCCAATGTCGAAATCCTCGCCCTGCACCGGCACGCGGGCCTGCGCCTTCTTGTAGGTTTCGACCATGTCCTGGTTGAACACGTCATCGACGTCCGGCAGCGCGACACGGTCCTGAGGACGCTTGGGACCGGCCAGGCTGGGGACCACGGTGGCGAGGTCGAGTTCCAGCGTGTCGGTGAAGATCAGGTCGGCGTCGGGATCGATCCAGAAGCCCTGCGCCTTGGCATAAGCCTCCACCAAGGCGATGTTTTCGTCGCTGCGGCCGGTGAGGTGCATATAGTCGAGCGTTTTCTGGTCGATGCCGAAGAAGCCGCAAGTCGCGCCATATTCCGGGGCCATGTTCGCCAGCGTCGCCCGATCGGCGAGCGTCAGCGTGGCGAGGCCGGGGCCGAAATATTCGACGAAGCGGCCGACCACGCCCTTCTTGCGCAGCATGTTGGTGCAGGTGAGAACGAGGTCAGTCGCGGTGACGCCCTCTTTCAGCGTGCCGGTGAACTTGAAGCCGACGACTTCGGGGATCAGCATGGAGACCGGCTGGCCCAGCATCGCGGCCTCCGCCTCGATGCCGCCGACGCCCCAGCCCAGCACGCCCAGGCCGTTGACCATCGTCGTATGGCTATCCGTGCCGACGCAGGTGTCGGGATAGGCGACGGTCGCGCCGCTCGCATCGACCGAGGACCAGACGCCCTGCGCTATATTTTCCAGGTTCACCTGATGGCAGATGCCGGTGCCCGGCGGCACGGCGTAGAAATTGGACAGGCTCTTGCTGCCCCATTTCAGGAAGTCGTAGCGCTCCATGTTGCGCTCATATTCGATCTCCATATTGTCCTGGAACGCGCGCGGCGTGCCGAACTCGTCGACCATGACCGAGTGGTCGATGACGAGATGGACGGGCACCTGCGGATTGATCTTGGCGGCGTCCGCGCCCAGCGCGTTCATCGCGTCGCGCATCGCGGCCAGATCGACCACGCAGGGGACGCCGGTGAAGTCCTGCAACAGCACGCGCGCCGGGCGATACTGGATCTCGCGCTCGGCCTTGCCGCGATCCTTCTGCCAGTCGACGATCGCCTGGATATCCTCGACCGTGACGGTGACGCCATCCTCGAACCGGAGCAGGTTTTCCAGCAGCACCTTCATGGAGAAGGGCAATCGCGACACATCGCCGAGCTTTTCCGCCGCCTTCGCCAGCGAATAATAGCCGATGTCCTTGCCGCCGACCTTCATGCTGTCGCGTGTGTTGAGGGTGTCCTGTCCGATGGCTGTCATAGGTCGTGCGTCTCCTCGCATTGGCCCCGGCCATACGGAGGAGGAGGAGGCCCCACCATGCCTTGTCAGCCGCGCCTACCCGCGCGATGTGGAGGGGGCCTCAACCGCAGGTCGAAGCGGGTCTTTCGCAATGTGACCGGGAGATAGGGTTCGCTTCGCCAAAGTCAAATGCGCAGGGCGCAACAACGATTCCGCCGGATACATTCTGCCCGATCGCGCGTTGAGCGGATAGGACAGGGGAGTTCCGAAAACATGCAGGTGCAGGCCAAGGATGCTGTCGGCGCGGAAGCTGCGGCGATCTTCTATTATCAGTCCGGCAAGGCGAACCGCTGCCCCGGTTGCGGTGGCAGCCAGTGGCTGGTCGGGCGGGTGATGGCGGAGTGCGCGCAGTGCGAAACGGCTTTGCCGCTGCAGGCGAGTTTTAGAGCATCGCGCGTCAAATCGGGATCACCTCTCCCTCCGTTCGGCCCGAGCGAAGTCGAGGGCATCTACTGAGCGAAGCCGAAGCCGCTTCGCCTTCGCTCAGCAAAGGGCTTCGACAAGCTCAGCCCGAACGGAGGTTGTGTGCGTCCCCTGCCGAAGCGCTCACACCTAGAAGGTCGCAAACATCACACCGGCGCGACGCCCTCCGCCTCGACTACATCCTCGCCGATCAGCACGCCGCGCACGCGCACCGGCTTTTCGACGAGATCGACCGGCACACGCAGCAGGACCAGTCGCCAGGTCCCGCCCTGATCGCGGCGTAAAAGAAAACCCCCGCCGTCGCGCAACAGTCGGCCGGTTTCGTCCACTGTTGCGCCGATGGCGGGGGTCATCACGTCAGCCAGTTACGCCGTTCATGCCGCCTTGGGCGGCGCGAACTTGGTGAGGTCGATGCCGACGACGGCTGCCTTATACTCTTCGGCGCTGGGCGTGCGGCCCAGGATGGTCGAGAGTACCACGACGGGGGTCGAGGCGAGCAGCGATTCGCCCTTCTTTTCGGCCGTGTCCTCGACGACGCGGCCCTGGAACAGGCGGGTGGAGGTGGCGAGGACGGTGTCGCCCTTCTCCGCCTTCTCCTGGTTGCCCATGCACAGGTTGCAGCCCGGGCGCTCCAGATAGAGCATGTTCTCGTAGGCGGTGCGGTTGGCGGTTTTGGGATGCACGTCGTCGAACTCGAAGCCCGAATATTTGCGCAGGATGTCCCAGTCGCCTTCGGCCTTCAGCTCATCGACGATGTTGTAGGTCGGCGGGGCGACGACCAGCGGCGCCTTGAACTCGACCTTGCCTTCGGCCGCCTCGATATTGCGGAACATCTGGGCGATGATCTTCATGTCGCCCTTGTGGACCATGCAGGAGCCGACGAAGCCCAGATCGACCTTCTTCGTGCCGCCATAATAGGAGACCGGGCGGATGGTGTCGTGGGTGTAGCGCTTCGAAACGTCGGCATTGTTGACGTCCGGGTCGGCGATCATCGGTTCGTCGATCAGGTCGAGATCGACGACGACTTCGGCGAAATATTTGGCGTTGGCGTCGGGGGCCAGCGCCGGCTTCTCGCCCGAGCGGATCTGCGCGATGCGCTTGTCGGCCAGCGCGATCAGGCCCTTGAGCGTGCCCGCCGCGTTCTCCATGCCCTTGTCGATCATGATCTGGATGCGCGACTTGGCGATTTCCAGCGAGCCGATCAGGGTTTCATCGTCGGAGATGCAGATCGACGCCTTGGCCTTCATCTCGGCCGTCCAGTCGGTGAAGGTGAACGCCTGATCCGCGAGCAGCGTGCCGATATGCACTTCGATGATGCGGCCCTGGAACACATTGTCGCCGCCGCACTGCGCCAGCATCTGCGCCTGGGTCGCGTGGACGACGTCGCGGAAGTCCATGTGCGGCTGCATCTTGCCCTTGAAGGTGACCTTGACCGACTGCGGGATCGGCATGGTCGCCTCGCCGGTGGCCAGAGCAAGGGCAACCGTGCCGGAGTCCGCGCCGAAGGCCACGCCCTTCGACATGCGGGTGTGGCTGTCGCCGCCGATAATGATCGCCCAGTCGTCCACGGTGATGTCGTTCAGCACCTTGTGGATCACGTCCGTCATCGCGTGATAGACGCCCTTGGGGTCGCGCGCGGTGATGAGGCCGAAATTGTTCATGAAGCTCATGAGCTTGGGGATGTTGGTCTGCGCCTTCTTGTCCCAGACCGACGCGGTGTGGCAGCCCGACTGATAGGCGCCGTCGACCAGCGGCGAGATGACGGTGGCGGCCATCGCCTCCAGTTCCTGCGCGGTCATCAAGCCGGTCGTGTCCTGCGAACCGACGATGTTCACGATGACCCGCACGTCCGAGCCGGCGTGCAGCACCTTGCCCGGCGTGACGCCGACGGCGTTGCGGTTGAAGATTTTTTCCACTGCAGTCAGGCCCTGGCCTTCGACCGTGATCTCCTTGTTCGGCGCGAACACCTGCGGCGCTTCGATGCCCAGCGTTTCGGCGGCGAAGGTCTGGAGCTTCTTGCCGAAGACGATGGCGTAGCTGCTGCCCGCCTTCATGAATTCCATCTTCTGCGGGGTGAAGGCGGAGGCGACGTCGACCAGTTCGTTGCCGGCTTCGTCGGTCAGCTTCTTGTTCTTGACGTCGATCTTGAGGACCGTGCCGGTCTCGACCGAGAATTTCTCTTCGAGGACAGGGTTGCCGTCATTGTTGAGGATCGGCTTGCCGTCGGGGCCGGTGACCTTCTGCCAATTCTGGAGGTTGAGGCCGATGCCGCCGGTCACGTCCACCGTGGTCGCGAAGATCGGCGAGATGCCGTTGGTGCCGGCGACGACGGGGGCGTAGTTCACGAAGGGGACATAGGGGCTTTGCTGCTTGCCGGCCCAGAGCGCGACATTGTTGACGCCCGACATGCGCGACGAGCCGACGCCCATCGTGCCCTTTTCGGCGATCAGCATCACGCGCTTGTCGGGATGCTGGAGCTTGAGCGCCTGGATTTCCTGCTGCGCTGCGGGCGAGATCATGCACTGGCCGTGCAGTTCGCGGTCGGAGCGCGAGTGCGCCTGATTGCCCGGCGACAGAAGGTCGGTCGAGATGTCGCCCTCACCCGCGATGAAGGTCACAACCTTGATCTCACCCTCGACATCGGGGAGCTGGACGAAGAATTCGGCCTTGGCGTAGCTTTCCAGCACGGCCTTGGCGACGGCGTTGCCGGCCTTGTACGCGTCGCGCAGGCGGAACATGTCGGCGTCGTAGAGGAACACCTGGGTCTTGAGCACGTCGCCGGCCTGCGTGGCGAGCGCGGCGTCGTCGCCCAGAGCGATGTCGAGCAGGACGGCGATCGAGGGGCCGCCCTTCATGTGGCTGAGCAGCTCGAAGGCGAAGGCCGGCGTGATTTCCGGGACGATGATCGCGCCCTGGACGATCTGCTTGAGGAACGCCGCCTTGACCGCGGCTGCGCTGGTCGTGCCGGGCAGCGTGTTGTAGATGAAGAAGCCGAGCGCGCCGGCGCGATGTTCGCTTGCCGTGTCCTGGATCAGGGCGATGATTTCAGACAGGAGCGCGCCGTCGTCGATCGGCTTGGGCGCGAGGCCCTGGGTTTTCCTGCTTTCGATTTCGGCCAGATAGTCCAGGTACATGCTCATCTCGATCCCAACGCCATAAAAGGTGCAAAAAGTGCCGCGCAGCGCCACTTGCCGACTTTGATGGCCCGGTCTGGGAGCTGACAGGTTCCGCTACGCCAACATGGGTCAATTGGCAAGGTGCGGCAGTGCAGCAATTATGACGCTTTGGGATGAGAAGAAGACCGGGCGATGTGCGTCGCCCGGCCCCTATGGGTCAATCTATCGCGTTCTTGATGCCCTTGCCGGCCAGCAGGCCCAGCACCAGGAAGATCAGGAACAGCGCGACGGCGATGCCGAACAGCAGCTTGGCGATGCCGACAAAGGTTCCGGCGGCGCCGCCGAAGCCGAGCACAGCGAGGACGGCGGCGATGACGAGGGCGATGATCGCGAGGCGGATCATGAGGAAAATCCTTTCAGTTGAGCGATGTCAGCCAAACGGATGGACAAGGCCCCTGTTCCGCAGCGGCGAGCGTGGGCGCACGAAAAAGGCCGGCATCTTGCGACGCCGGCCTCTTCTGTTCTGACGAACAAACGGTTGGACTTAGAAGTCCATGCCGCCCATGCCGCCCATGCCGCCACCCGGCATGCCCATCGGGGCAGCCTTGTCTTCCGGCAGTTCGGCGATCGACGCTTCGGTGGTGATCAGCAGACCAGCGACCGAGGCGGCGTTCTGGAGCGCGGTGCGCACGACCTTGGTCGGGTCGATGACGCCGGCGGCGACCAGGTTCTCATAGGTGTCGGTGGCTGCGTTGAAGCCGAACGAGGTGTCGTTCTGGTCCAGCAGCTTGCCCGAAACCACGGCGCCGTCCTGGCCCGCATTGCTGGCGATCTGGCGCACCAGAGCGGTCAGCGACTTGCGGACGATGTCGATGCCGCGGGTCTGGTCGTCGTTCGCGCCAGCGACGCCGTCCAGAGCCTTGGTCGCGTACAGCAGAGCCGTACCGCCGCCGGGGACGATGCCTTCCTCGACAGCCGCACGGGTCGCGTGAAGGGCGTCGTCGACGCGGTCCTTGCGCTCCTTGACTTCGACTTCCGTCGCGCCGCCGACCTTGATGACGGCCACGCCGCCAGCCAGCTTGGCCAGACGCTCCTGGAGCTTCTCACGGTCGTAGTCGGACGTGGTCGTCTCGATCTGCGCACGGATCTGCTCGGTGCGAGCCTTGATCGAGTCGGCTTCACCGGCGCCATCGACGATGGTGGTGTTGTCCTTGTCGATGGTGACGCGCTTGGCGGTGCCCAGCATGCCGAGCGTGACGGACTCGAGCTTGATGCCCAGGTCCTCGCTGATGACTTCG
>JBIIEH010000031.1:0-48729 GCA_044237945.1 Sphingobium sp.
ATCCGCTGCATCGGTTCGACCACCTACAAGGAATTCCGCAATCATTTCGAGAAGGACCGGGCGCTGCTCCGGCGCTTCCAGAAGATCGATGTGAACGAGCCGACGATCGAGGACACGATCAAGATCCTCGCCGGGCTGCGCTCGGCGTTCGAGGAGCATCATTCGGTCAAATACACCCCCGATGCGATCAAGGCGGCGGTGGAACTCAGCGCGCGCTACATCAACGACCGCAAGCTGCCCGACAAGGCGATCGACGTGATCGACGAGGTTGGCGCGATGCAGATGCTGGTCGTGCCCAGCAAGCGCAAGAAGACGATCACGCCAAAGGAGATCGAGGCGGTCATCGCCACCATGGCCCGCATCCCGCCCAAGACGGTGTCGGCCGACGACAAGTCCGTGCTGGGCAGCCTGGAAACCGATCTGAAGAGGGTCGTGTTCGGCCAGGACAAGGCGATCGCGGTGCTTTCCAGCGCGATCAAGCTGTCGCGTGCGGGCCTGCGCGATCCCGACAAGCCGATCGGCAACTATCTCTTCTCCGGCCCCACCGGCGTCGGCAAGACGGAGGTGGCGCGCCAGCTCGCGACCCTGCTCGGCATCCCGCTCCAGCGGTTCGACATGTCGGAATATATGGAACGCCATTCGGTCAGCCGGCTGATCGGTGCCCCTCCGGGCTATGTCGGCTATGACCAGGGCGGCCTGCTGACCGACGCGGTCGACCAGAATCCGCACAGCGTGCTGCTGCTCGACGAGATCGAGAAGGCACATCCCGACCTGTTCAACATCCTGTTGCAGGTGATGGATAATGGTCGCCTGACCGATCATCACGGCAAGACCGTCGATTTCCGCAACACCATCCTCATCATGACCACCAATGCCGGTGCGTCGGACATGGCGAAGGAATCGATCGGCTTCGGCGAACTGTCGCGCGAGGACGTGCAGGAGGACGCGGTGAAGAAGCTCTTCACCCCCGAATTCCGCAACCGCCTCGATGCGATCGTGCCCTTCGGCTATCTGCCGCCGGAAATCGTCGCCCGCGTCATCGACAAGTTCGTGCTCCAGCTGGAGCTGCAACTGGCCGATCGCGACGTCCACATCACGCTGGACGACGGCGCGAAGGCGTGGCTGACCAAGAAGGGCTATGACAAGCTGTACGGCGCGCGCCCGATGGGCCGCCTGATGCAGGAAAAGATCAAGCAGCCCCTCGCCGAGGAACTACTCTTCGGCAAGCTGGTCCATGGCGGCGAAGTCCATGTCCACATGAAGGAAGGCGACGAGGGCGAGGCGCTGGCCTTCCAGATCACGCCGGCCGCGCCCAAGAAGGGCGGCAAGGGCAAGAAGAAGCCTGCGCCGGTGAAGGCGAAGTAGGCTTCGCTGATCCAAAACAGGAAGGCGGCTCGGTATGGGCCGCTTTTTTGTTGCCTCACAGGCAGGGCGTCCCGCTATGCTCGCAAGATAGATGGGCAGCGTTCAGAGGATTGGCGAATGAGAACGGGGCAGCGCCTGCTTCGCATAATAACCTGCACTTTGTCGGTCACTGTCGCCGGCGAAGTCGGCGCAACTGCTCCACGCACAAGCATCGAGCCGCCGCCCGAGCCGATATGCGTTTCGGTTCTGCACATGTGGACAGGCGCGAATGAGGACATCCGGCAGATCGCGACAAAGCCGATTCCGTCGAACTTTGAGCAAGCGTTCAACAGCAAACCTTGCAATAGTCTCGACAAGACAGCGCTTGTGACCTGGCACCTTCGCTTCGGCGACGAACAGACCACCGCGGCAGCGCTCGACTATCTTGAAGCCAAAATGGGCGGTTCGGTCACACCGGCGGCCTTCATGCGCGACGCCGATCAGGCGTGGAAAGCGGCGCTGCCGATATATCAGGCTGCCGCCATGCTTCGAAATACGCCGGATGGCTACAGGCCATGGCTTGCGCGACTTCAAGCCGATCGCCGCTCCCGGCATATGCATGATATCGGCATGGCTTATGAAGGCTTCGTATTCCTCGCCCAGGAATATCTGCGCGCCGCCGAATTCTATCGCTCGCCCGCCCTTCTCGAGAAGGCACGGAAATATCTGTCGCCAGCCCTGGAGGGTGTCCGCCTGTTCTTCAACGACGCAGACGTCGCCATGGCCGACAGCCGCGAGCCTCCTGTCGATTTCGCTCTCTGGTCGCATGATATCAATACCGTCAGGGACATGCAGATGCGCGCGGCCGTGCTGCAAGCCATACTCACCCCGACACCCGAAGCGCTCGAAGCGGCAAGGAGCACGCTCGCCACAGCCGACGAACCGATGTTGCGTTCCGCTGCGCAAGAGGCGTTCGAGAATGGACGCAACTTCTGCGACGGGTCCGATGACCTTGAGGTCAAGTCGGCCTGTGATACAGAGAACAGCTTCGAACGCCGCGTGCGCGCTTACTGGCGCGCACGGGCGAAATTTGCCTTGGTGACCAATGGCCCAGAAGCCGAGCGCCGGAACAGTCTCGATCTCGCCATGAAATTGCTGAGTAGAGCTGGCGATGAAAGCGACTGGACGCCCGATCTCTCGTCCATGCGCGATGCGGAAAAAAGCGACCAACTGGCCGAGCTGTTCGTGATGGAGGCCGAAGCTGCGGAGAAGGAGGCGAATGGTGTCGATCAGCCGGAATCCTGGCCGGCGCGCGAGAAGGCGGCGCTTGCGCTGAAGGCGCTGGTCAACGCCGAACGTCGCGCTTCGCCCGTCTGGCACCCGGCCCGATTCCGTCAGATCGCCGCCCAGTATCTGCGCATTTACGACCGCTACGCAAAATCGGTAGAAGCCGTGCCATGGGATGGCGGACAGTGGGGCCGGCAGGCCATCTACATGCAAAGCGTCGTCAACACGCTGCCCCTTCTATCGCCCGGAACGCCTTGATGCCGGCGGGTCATCGTGAAGCCATCCTCCTCCTCCACGGCTTCGGCGCGCTTCCGCTCCAGACGGCGCTGCTCGCCCGTCGCCTGCGCGCCGCCGGCTATACCGTCGTTACTCCCTTCTACCCAAGCTGGCGCTGGCCGCTCGCCCGCATCGCCGACCATCTCGCCCCTCGCCTGACCGCCCTCGCCACCAGCCACGACACCGTCCATTGCATCGGCCACTCCATGGGCGGCCTCGTCCTGCGCGCCCTCCTCGCCCGCCATCGCCCCGCCAATCTCGGCCGCGTCGTCATGCTCGGCACGCCCAATCAGGGCAGCGAGTTCGCCGACCTGCTCTGCCGCCTGCGCCTGCACGCGCCGATCCTGAACCAGGCCCGCCCCGCCCTCTGCACCGTCCGCCCGGCGGACCTCGCCGCCCTGCTCGGCCCGGTCGACTATCCCCTCGGCATCATCGCCGGCGATCGCCCGACCACGCCCTTTCTCACCGATCCGATCTTCCGCCAGCCCCATGACGGCAAGGTCAGCGTCGCCGCCACCCATCTGGAGGGCGAGAGCGACCATATCATCCTGCCGGTCGGCCACACCGCGATGCTCTATGCCGCCCCGGTCGCCGATCAGCTTATCCGCTTCCTGCAAACGGGCGCATTCGCCCATGCAACCGTCCCGCACACACCCCCACTCGCCGCACAAGCGATGGATATGAGGGACAAATGACTGCCCCCGGACGGTAAAGCCTGCTACCGGGCGTCATCCATAAAAACAGGTCGCCAAAAAACAGGTCGCATGTCTTCCACCACACAAGGGAACACATGTTGTGCGCAAAATTCTGAAATCCCGCGCCGTTCGCATCGGCGCGCTGCTCTCCTGTTCGCTCCTCCTCGCCAGCCCCTCCACCAGCCAGCAGCAGGGCGGCCCGATCGCCCGCTATTCGATGGACGCCGGCACCATGTCCGGCATGGCTGCCATGGGGAATGGCGGCGGAGGCATGGGCGCGGCCATGAGCATGATGATGGGCGGCGGCGGCGGCAAGTCGATGCATGAACTGGTCCTGCGCCTCGGCTCCACCCAGTCGGCGAGCGGCGCACCGAAGGCCGACCATTTCCTGCCCGCCGCTACGGGCCTGGGCGCATCGGTCCCGCTGATCACGCCCCGCGTCGCCCCCAGCGAGGACCCCGAAATCCCCGGCGAGCGTCCAAAGGGCCGCCTGCTCGTCTTCTGGGGCTGCGGAGCGCAGGCCCCCGCCGGCCAGCCGGTGGTCATCGACTTCGCCAAGGTCGCGCGCGGCCAGTTTCCGCCCGGCCTGATGATGTCGAACGCCGCCATCCCGCAGGAATGGCAGGTCCGCATGAGCAACAGCCGCACCTATGGCGAATGGCCCAATGGCCAGACCCGCAAGATGGTCCCCGCCAACGGATCGCTGCTGGGCGAGCACAAGGTCGCCGGCAATTATTCCCCCGCGATCAACTTCACGTTGGCGCAGGACTTCATGCCCGCCATCACCGGCCGCGCCAGCCCGGCGGCGGGCGGCGCGACCAACCTCAGCTGGAACGCGGTGGCCAAGGCGACCGGCTATTATGCCTGGGTGTTCGGCGCGAAGGAGAATGGCGACATGGTCTGGTGGGCCTCGTCCGCGACGCAGGCCTTCGGCGGCCCGATGTGGGACTGGATGTCGCCCGCCGCCGTCCAGTCGATGATCGGGAAAAAGATCGTCATGCCGCCCAGCCAGACCAGCTGCACCGTCCCCGCGCAGGTGCAGCAGGCCGCCGGCGAGATGATGATGGGCAGCCTCTACGCTTATGGCCCGGAAGCGAACTTCGCCTATCCGCCCCGCCCGGCCGACCCCAAGGTCGCGTGGAAGCCGGAATGGATCGCTCGCGTGCGCTTCCGCTCCAACACCATGTGGATGCTGAACGGCCCCGACATGGGATCAATGATGAGCGGCGCGGACGATGAGGAGCAGGAGGCTGAGGCCCAGCCGCGCAAGAAGAAGAAATGCGGTATCGGCGGCATGCTTGCAGGCATCGGCTGCTGATTGGGGTGCGGGCCGGTGCGATCGCGCATCGGCCCGTATCGCGCCCAATCGCCCTGCCGCCGCGCCCGGCCGTCTTAACTCCGCTTGAACTCCGCGCGCGATATATTATCTCGTGCATGCTGCACTGCGGCAAACAGTAGAGAGTAGATTTATGCGCAAAAAAGGTTGGGCGGTCGTGATGGCCGGCGGGTTCGCGATGGTCGTCAGCACCAGCGACGCGAACAGCAACAGCCCCTCGTCGGGCAATCGTCAGGAAGACAAGACGGAAATCGCCTCCCCCGCGAGCGATGACGCCGCAAAGTCCGAAACGCCCGCGCCGCACGCCTGACGCGCCGGAGCAAAGCTGATAGCTTCCCGCCGCATCAGAGTCGGGAGAGCCATCCATGAGCATCAGCTTTTACCATAATCCCATGTCGCGCGGGCAGATCGCCCGCTGGATGCTGGAGGAGGTCGGCGAACCTTACGCCCTCCACATCCTCGATTATGCCGGCGCGATGAAGACCGACGCCTATCTGGCGGTCAACCCGATGGGCAAGGTCCCCGCCATCGTCCATGACGGCAAGACCGTCACCGAATGCGCCGCGATCTGCGCCTATCTGGCCGACGCTTTCCCCGCCGCCAGGCTCGCCCCGCCCGTGGACGCCCGCGCCGATTATTATCGCTGGCTGTTCTTTGCCGCCGGCCCGGTGGAATCGGCCGTCACCAACAAGGCGCTCGGCTTCGAACTGCCCGAGGGGCGCGACCGCATGGCCGGCTACGGCGATTTCGACCACGCGATTTCCGTGCTGGAACAGGCCGTCTCCGGCCCGGCCTGGATCTGTGGCGAGCAGTTCACCGCCGCCGACGTCTATGTGGGGTCGCAGGTCGACTGGGGCCTGACCTTCAAGTCCATCCCTGCCAGCCCGACGCTCGAAGCCTATGCCGCCCGCCTGCGCGAACGGCCCGCCTATCAGCGGCAAAAGGGGCTCGACACCGCACTAATGGAGGAAGCGCAGAAGGCCGGCTGATCCGCCCGGAACGCGCAAACGACAAGGCCCGGAGCATCGCTGCTCCGGGCCTTGTCGTTTCGATGCCGCCGCTCTTAATTGCGGCTCGAACCCATGAACCGCAGCAGGAACAGGAACAGGTTGATGAAGTCGAGATAGAGGTTCAGCGCCCCCATCACTACCGACTTGCCCATCATGTCCGTGCCCGCCACATAAGCGTAGATGCTCTTGATCTTCTGCGTGTCATAGGCGGTCAGCCCCGCGAAGATCAGCACGCCGACCGCGCTGATGACCAGTTCCATCGCGCTCGACCGCAGGAACAGGTTGATGAGCGACGCCACGATCAGGCCCACCAGACCCATGATCAGGAAAGTGCCGAAGCCCGACAGGTCCTTCTTGGTCGTGTAGCCCCACAGGCTGAGGCCCAGGAACGCCGCCGCCGTCGCGAAGAAGGTCTGCGCGATCGACCCCTGCGTATAGACCAGGAAGATCGACGACAGCGACATGCCCATCACCGCCGCGAACGCCCAGAACATCGCCTGCGTCGCAACGGTCGACAGCTTGTTGAGGCCGAAGCTGAACACCAGCATGAACGCGAGCGGCGCGAACATGATGACATATTTCAGCAGGCCCGGCCCGAGCAGGATCTGCTGCGCCAGGCCGCTCGACGCGAACAGCATCGCGACCACGCCGGTCAGCAACACGCCGCTCGCCATATAATTATAGACCGAAAGCATATAGGCGCGCAGGCCGGCGTCGAAGGCTTCGCCCCGCGCCGCCGCTGCGCCGCCAAAGCCCTGCATCTCGGGGCTGGGGTCGCTCCAGTTCGCCATTGTCGTCATCCTTCCGCGATCATCATCGTGCCAGCCATTATCGCCTTTAACGCTTAACAGTTCAACCTTCTTCGCCTGACAGACGGGGTCGATGCCTCTATCAGGGCCGCATGCACCGCCTGTTCGTCGCAATCCGCCCGCCCGCGACCGTCCGGGCCATGCTCCTCGACATCATGGCCGGGGTGCAGGGCGCGCGCTGGCAGGATGACGCGCAGCTGCACCTCACCCTGCGCTTCATCGGCGAAGTCGATCGCCACGCCGCGCAGGACATCGCCGACGCCCTCGCCGCCGTGCGCTTCTCCCCATTCGACATCGCGGTCGCGGGCGTGGGCTGCTTCGACCGGCGCGGCATGGTCGACACGCTCTGGGCCGGCGTCCAGCCGCGCGATCCGCTCGCGCATCTCCACGCGAAGGTCGATCGCGCCTGCGTGCGCGCCGGCCAGCCCGCCGACGATCGCGCCTATCTCCCCCACATCACCCTCGCCCGCATGAACCGCAGTTGCGGCCCGGTGGACAGCTACATCGCCCACCACGCCGCCCTGGCCAGCGCGCCCTTCACGGCGACCGAATTCCACCTCTACGAAAGCCGCCTCGGCCGCGCCGGTGCATCCTATGAGCCGGTGGCGACCTATCGCGCGAGTGGAGGCTGACGCGACTGCAATAAATCGCTGTGAAGGCGCTGACCGGCATGACATTCTCCACCGATGCCGTCGCGCTATGACAATCTAAGAACGGCCACCGCCCGTCTCGCTGCACCCGCAGAGCAGCAATTAGCCTGGCTTCACGCCCTCTTCCTTCCCCTCGTGCGCGATGGCGACACATCGGGATACGGCAATGATGAGTTGGCGCTCCAGTTCGAAGACTATGCCATATCGATCGACCATATGCTGAACGCGGGCGAACTCACATCGGGTCAGGCAGATGCCCTGCGCACACTTGACAGGATTTTATTGAGCTGGAGTGGAAAACAACACCCTGAATTCTGGACGCGTGACGCACTGCTCACTGATCCTCGCTGGGTCGATGTCAGACAGCGCGCCAAAGCAGCCCTAGACCTGCTCCCTGCTTGAGGGGAAGCCCACGACAACTGAACGAGCGAATGTTCGCCCATGCCCGGGAGCGCTCGATACCGAGCGCCCCCGTGCAGGCGCTCACCCCGCCGTCACGACCCCACAAGCAATCCGCCCGCCCGCATTGCCCGCCGGATCGCTCTTGTTGTCATCGGCCACCGCGTGGATCACCACCGCCGCGCCGTCCGCGTCCAGCAGCGGCATGTCGCCGCCCGTGAGCATGCCCTGCGGCACCAGATAGTCGATCATGCCCGTGCCGTCGTCGCCCACGGTCATGTTCGGCATGTCACCCATATGCTTGCCCATCGGATTGTCCGCGCCATGCTGATGCTTGGTCGGGTTCCAGTGCCCGCCCGCGCTCGCGAAGTCGGGCGCGGTGCAGACGCCGGTGGTGTGGATATGCACCGCATGCACGCCCGGCGTCACGCCCATGGCCTTCACCACGACGCGCAGTCCGCCCGGCGCCTCACTGATCGTCGCTTCGCCCTTGGGCGTGCCGTCGCTCGCCGCCAGCATTGCGCGCGCGCCCGGCGCAGCAGCGGTCGAACCGGCGCTCGCCGGCGCACCCTCATCCGCCGCACAGGCCGGCAACAGCATCAGGGCGGGAACAACAGCGGCAAAAGCGAGCGTTTTCATGAATATCTCCTGTGGCGACCCGATGCGCCAACGCACAGGGCGGCGTGTTTGTTGCGCGGTTGCGCGCCCGGAACAACCCTCTTGCGAAGAATTTTCAATATGCGCGCTCGCTGCGAGCATTCCGAGCGGGTGACGGCAGCGTCATCCACTTCAACCACGCCGCACAAAGAAAAAGGGCCGGTCTTGCGACCGGCCCCATTCCGTTATCCATCCCGAGGGACGGAAATATCTTACATGCCCGAACCCGGACCGTAGGTGATTTCCACGCGACGGTTCTGGACTTCGCGAACGCCATCGGCGGTCTCGACGCGAGGCTTGCTCTCGCCGAAGGCTTCCGTCGACATGACGCCATCGGGGATGCCGCGCGAGGCGAGGTAACCCTTGACCGCGTCGGCGCGACGCTGCGACAGACCCACGTTGTACGAAGCCGAACCCGACTTGTCCGCGTGACCCGCCAGCATGACCTGCGCGTTGCCGCAGTTGCTGTACGCCGAAACCGCGTTGTCCAGGATGGTGGCGGCGTCGGGCGTGATGTCCGACTTGTCCCATTCGAAGAACACGATGTACGGCCCAGGCGAGCACTCGACAGCCGGAGGCGGCGGAGGCGGCGGGGGCGGAGGAGGCGGGGGCGGCGGCGGGGGCGGCGGCGGAGCAGCCGGTTCGCCGAAGTTGTAGGTCAGGCCCAGCAGCAGGCTGTGGGTCTTGAGGTCCGTCTTGCCCTCGACGCCAGCATAGCTGTAGATCGAGCCATAGGCCGGAATGACCTTGATGTCGTTCTGGTTGAAGTAGCGATACTTCAGCGAGACGTCGACATTCTGCGTCACCGGGTAACGGATACCCGCGATCGCCTGCCAGGCGAAGCCAGTGTCCGTGTCGTTGACGACGTCGTTGGCCAGCTTGGCGCGCGAAACGCCGACACCGCCGCCGACGAAGCCCTGCAGGCCATCGTCCGGACCGAAGTCCAGCAAGCCGTTCAGCATGAAGGACAGCGCCGAAACTGCGCCGCCGAAGCCGCCGCCGGTCTTGTCGAAGTCGATCTTGGCGCGCTTGTAGGCCGCTTCGGCCTCAAGGCGGAAGCCACCGAAGTCGTAGCCGATATTGGCGTCGAAGTCGTAGCTCTTGTGATAGTCGATCGACGGAACGGTCCGACCACCCGGCTCAACCGGGATAGAGGCGAACGTAAGATCCTGATCTTCTACGAGCAGCACGCCGGCGTCAACGCCGACGTACCAGCTGTCGTCCCGAGCCAGGGCCGGAGTGGCCAGGGCGCTGGTCGCGAGCGCAGCCGCGAGGGCAAGCTTCCGCATTTGGATTCCCCTTTCAAAAGTGTCACGAAGGACTGCTGAAACCCCCTATACGGAAGAAAGTTTCGTGGCAAGTCCGCAATTGCTTAAACCGTTGCAAAAATAACGCAGTAACCGCGTAATTCCGGGCGCTAGCAAGAATTGATTAAAGCCTTGTGAAGTCTTCGCGTCAAGTCTCGATAAGCCCATGTGTACGCAGCGCCGAAAGCACGGCGCCGATTGCGGCCCGTGCTTCGACATCCACTAACGAGCCGCCGGCGGGAGAAAGGATCGCCGCTCCCTGAACGCCGACAACCTTCGCGCCTCCCACATGAAGCCCGTCCTCCCGCAACGCAGCATCCCGCCAATCGGTTCCATCGTGAATCATGAAATATCCGCGATCGATCACCAGCGCCTGCAATCCCGCCCGCGCCCCGGCAAAGCGCCAGCCGCCCTCGCTCCAGCAGGCGATCGCGCCATCGCGCCCTGTCCATGCCCCGTCAGCCCCCGCCGCCACGATCCAGCATTGCCCGATCTCCGGCGCGACCGGCGGCGTCGCCAGGTCCGCGCTCTGCACCAGCGGATGCAGCAGCATGTCGACGCGCGCCAGCGCCTCGTTGTGGAACATCTCCTTCTGCGCCTGCCCCGCATAGAGCAGCGGCAGCGCCCATCCCGGCGTCGCATCCATCATCCCGTCTCCTTATATCGCAATCGTCACCCGCGCCGCCCGCCCGACGCCAAGCGACCCGATCTGCCGCACATCCACATGCCGCGATCCCGTCGCGCCATCCGCCGCGATCATCGCCGCGTCATAGGTCCAGGTCGGCGCGGAAACCTCAACCGTCCGTAGCGGCACGTCGCCGTCCAGCACTGTGACGCGATACCGCTCGACCTCCTCCGCCAGCGGCACATCGCCCCCGCTCGACCATTGCCACCCCGCCCGGCTCCGCCGCACCCACTCGAACGCCCAGCCGCCCCCGTCAGCGCGCGTGCGCAGATGCGCTGGCGCAGGCGGCGTCGCCGCCTCCCCGCGCACCAGCATCGCCGCCTCGACCGGCTCGGCATCGCCAATGCCGATAGCACCCACGCGCACCGTTGCGCCCATCTCCGCGCCCGCCACCTCGCTCAGCCGGTCGCGCTCCACCAGCAGGAACGGCGCGCCGGCCTCCTGCCCCATCGCCCATTCCGTCCCGCGCAACCCGCGCCGCAGCCCGCTCAGCCGGAACGTCGCCGCCCCGACCCGCTCGGCCAGCGCAAACTGCATCAATTCCGCGCCCACCAGGCACAGGTTCCGCCCCTGCGCCAGCATCGCCTCGCTCGCCGGCAGCAACTCCATGTCGTCGGCGATCAGCGTCACGGTCATCGCGTTCGCCTCGTCCAGCAAAGTCACGCTGCCCGACCCAAGCGTGCCATCCAGCACGCCCATCACCGCCCGCAACGCTGTCCGCCCGATCGGCGTTGCCTCGCCGTCCGCGCTCATCGCCAGCAAGGCCGCGCGCCGCCATCCCGCCCCGCCGCTCGCTGCGGCAAACACCGCCGGCGCACTCGCCGCGCCCTCGCCCAGCGGCGGCAGGTCGACCAGCCGCAGCACCGTCGTCCCGTGCGGCGCATCCACCTGCCCCACGCTCGCCCCCGGATCGGCCGCCGCACCAACCGCCGCGCCGCCCGGCACGCGCCGCAGCGCCAGCCGCACCGCCATCTCCTCCCACTCGCGTTCCTCGATCCGCCACAGCCCTGCCTCGCCGCTCACGCGAACCACGTCACCCGGCGCATGCGCCAGCAACCCCCAGTCGTCGCGCAACTCCATCCTGGCCCGCCCGGCCCAGGCGGCGCTCAGCCGCGCCGCCGCCAGCGCCAGCGCCTCGTCGCTCGAAAGCACCGCCGGAAGCTCGATCCCGCTCTCGCCGCGCCCTACGCCCGGCCGGCTCGCCTGCTGCACCCCCGCCTGATAGTCTCGCGCCGGTTCATAATGCCGCACGCTCAGCCGTGCCGGCGCACTATCAGCCGCCGCATCGCTGCGCTCCCGCGCCACGATCCGCCGCCCGTTCACCCGCACCGCCAGCGCCTCGCTCTCAACCGTCGCGCCGGCGTCCCCGGCCGCCGCCAGCCGCACCGCGTCGCCATCCGCCACCACCGCCAGCCCATAGGCGTCGATCAACGGCGTCAGCGCCTCGCCCACATCCGCCCCCGCCGCCGCATAGCCCCGCACCGCGCCACTGCCCGCGCCGGTCAGGACAGGGCTCAGCCCCGCCGCGATCGTCTCGATCGCCACGTCACCGTCATCGGCCTCCACCTCGAAAGTCAGCGACGGAATGCGATTGCCATAATCCGACAGCTCCAGATCCTCGAACAGCGCATAGGCCAATCCCCGATGCGCGCTCGCCTGCCCGATCCCCACCGCCGACGCGATCAGCGGATCGACCGCCTGATCCTCGCCACCGTCATGCACGCGAAACGCGCCGACTTCCGTCTTGAAGTCCCCCGCACTGCCGCGCAGCAGATTGCCGTCCGCCCAGATCCGCCGCACCGTCCGGATCGGCCGCGCCGACAGCGCCACGGCAAAGCTGCAAGAGTAACTGTAATTCGTCACCGAAGGCCGCCCCTTGCCCCCGCCGCTCCGGCTCTTGGTCTCTTTCAGGTCCGTCGCCCAGATCACCGTCCCCGCGACCCGCATCGTCCCGAACAATTTCGGCACCTGCGTCCCATAGGTCGACGTCTGCACCTGCAACTCAGTGAGTCGCCGCCCCTCGCGCCCCTTCGCCTTGAACAGCACCGCATGGTCGAACGCATTGCCGATCAGTCCACCGATCGCCCCGCCCAGCGGCCCGCCAATCGCCGACCCCACCGCCGTCAGCACCAAAGTCGCCATGACGCATCTCCTAATCAGCCCGCCACCACCCGATCACCGGCCAGGGACTTTCCCCCGGCATCTCCACCACGCGCCCCAGCCCGCCATGCGCATGCACGAACCCGCCCCCGGTCCAGATCATCAGATGGAGTTGCACCGGCGAAGGCCGCACCACCGCCAGATCGCCCGCCACGCCAACCTCCGCCGGCCGCAATCCCGCCGCGCACAGCCAGCCCTCGACCTGCTCCACGCAAGCCCGCAGCCCATAGCGCACAGGCGCTTGCGCCCGCCCGAGCGCCAGCATCGCCAGCCCCACGCAATCGATCCCGAAACGTGGATCGCGCCCATGCAGCGCAAAAGGCGCGCCGACCAAGGCCCGCGCCCTGGCCACCACCTGCGCCCCGTTCATGCGCCGGGATAGCGCGTCAGCAAATCCATCCCCGGCAGGAAAGCCTCCCCCCGGAAATTCACCGCATTGTCGAACCGCCCAGCACAGGTCGCCAGCCGCCGATCGCACCCCTGCGTCAGCAACGCCGCCGTCCCCGCCTCGACCGCAAAGGCCGGCGGATCGGCCAACGTCACCGTCCCCGCATCATTGCTCACGACCGCCAAAGCCAGCCCCGCATTCGCCCCGTCCAGCCAGCGCAGCGTCCCGAACGCAAACACACCCGGCTCCAGCCCGGCGACCTTCGCCACGTCATCCTCCACCGCAGACACCGTCACCCGTACCCGCCGCGCCGCCATGTCCACCCGGCAATCCCGGTCGCCCAGCATCGCCCGGCATCCCGGCGACGTCGACGGCGCCGCCGCCGCCCGCAAGGCCCGCTCCGGCCCCGCCAGTTCCGCCTCGAACGTCCCGTCCCGCCGCGTCACCGCGCCCAGAGCGCCCGACGCCAGCAACGTCCACGGCTCACCCGGCGTCTCCCAATGCGTCAGCCGAAGCTCGACAGCCGCCCCGTCCCATCGCCCGACGCTCAGATCGTCGCCGCGAAACGCATCGCTGGTCAGCGCCCCTGCCACCTCGCAATCGCCGCCGCCAAGCCCCGTCCCCGTCCGCACCGAAGCCGGCCGCATCCCCGGCGCGGCACGATAGGCAAAGCCCTCGACCAGCAGATCGCGATCATGGCTCGTCATGCCGATCGCCACGCCGTCGCGCCGCTCGATCCGCCAGCAAAAGGCCAGCGTGTCCACCACCGCGCTCATTCGCGTATCTCCACCAGCGGCGCGGACGGCGCTTCCCCGGCGGCAAAGGTCGCGCGGTTGATCTCGATCCGGTCCTCGGCAAAGCGCACCGGCACGTCGAAGCGGAACCCCGCCGTCAGCACCGCGCCCTCATCGGGCGCGACATCGAAACTGACGATGCCCAGCCCCGCATGGCTCCACCCGTCCACCTGCTCCACCCCGTCGATCGCCACCCGGATCGTGCCGGGCACGGGCCGCGTCACCCGCCGGTCCTGCGCCTCCGCGCCTACGCCATACCAGCGCCGCAACTGGAACTCGGTCCGCACCCCGTCACCAACCCCCAACACCTGGTCCACCGGCGAGGGCGCCTGCCCCAGCGCGCAGCTGCGATCATCAAACGGGTCGGTAAAGCGAAAACCCCGCGCCGCGCCCCGCCGCGCCCGGAAAAAGGCGATCAACGTCGCGATATCCGCCTCGGATCGCGCCCCCGGCCCCGCGTCGAACGTCATCCGCGCATCCGCCCAGTCGGCGCTGCGCCGCTCATGCCCCGACGGGCTTTCGACGATCTGTGTCGAAAAAGCCGGCGACACGCTCGCCTCGCGGCCGATGCTCAGCGGAAAGGCCACATCGTCGAACCCCTGCATCGCGTCCTCCTCCCCGATCCGAAAACAGGTAAACCCGTCCCGCGCCACCTGCGGCAAAGCCCAGATGAACGTCGCCGCCGTCCCCCGCGCGACCGACGCCCGCGCCGCCGCTACGATCTCCGCCCACTGCCCCGCCTGTTCCGGCAGCAGCACGAAGCCCGAAAAATAATGCTGTTCTTCAACCGGATAGCCCAGCCGCATGGTCGCCTCGGCCACGCCCCGCGCGGTCAGAGAGGGCCGCCCCTGCGTCACCCAGTCATAATCCTCCAGCTGCAACACATCGAAAGCCGGCGACTCCCACCCCACAGGCAGGTTCGCCCGCTTCGCCTCCGGCGCATCCGGGTCCAGGATCGTGGGCAGGTAAGCCAGCAAATGCGTCACGGCATCGGGCGCCACCGCCTTCACCGCCGCGCACAGATCGGCGGTAGACGCCGCCAGCATAGCCCCCGCCGCATCCAGCAAATCCGTCTGCGGCCCATCCAGCGCGCCTCGCACATCGGGGATGGAAACAGGATCGCCCCCAAGGGCCGCCCGCGCCGCATCATCATACAGGCAAATCCGCCCGTCCCCCGGCATCACCCACCACCAGGGCTCCCCCACCTGAAACAATATCGGCAAGTCCGCCGCCAACCCGATGGCGACAAACGCCCCCGCCACCGCGCGCAAATAAGCCATCGCCCCGCCATGCGCCGGCGACAGCAGCGTGGACGGCGGCTCCCACCCGGTCAGCGCCGGATCACCATTCTCCGCCCGCTGCTTCCAGTCCTCCCAGGCATGCGTATCGAACAGCTCATAGCTCAGCGACCAGATCACCCCGAACCCCGCCGCCTTCGCCCGCGTCGCAAAATCCGCATGCCACGCCGCGCAAGGCGCGTTCAGCACGCCACCGCTCAGGCTCGCCAGCCAAGCCTCGCCAACCCGCTCCAGCCGGAAATAATGGCTCATCCCCACATAATGGTTGATCGCCCCGCGATAGCCCAGCGCATGGATCGCCTCGACCACCCGCTCGGGCGTCTGGTTGAAGCAGTCGTCATAGCCCGTCGCCATCGACAGCCCATGCGGCGGCACGATCACATCGCCGACCGCCAACACGCTCGCCGACCCGTCACAGGCGATTTCGGACAGCTCCGCCCACCCGTCGACACCCTCGACAAAGGCCGTATCGCCTCCGTCATAATCCGGCGCGACCAGCGACACGAACATCCGGTCGACATCCCCCGCCCACACCGGATCACCATCCTCGGGCAGCACATAACCGCCCACCACGCTCGCAAAATCAATGGAAACCACCGCATTCTCGGGATCGCCCTCGGCATAATTCCACAACCGCACATACCAGGCGCGCGGTTCGCCCGCCTCGTCCCGCCCCTCGATCGTCAGCGTCGGCCCATTGGTCTCGTCCAGCCTGCGAACGCCGCCGCTTCGCCAGCGAAACCGCAAGCTGCACGCCCGAAAATCCCGGCTCGTCTCATAGGCCAGCAGGGGATGGCTCCACCGATCCTCCGCTTCCCAGATCAGCCCGGCCAGGTCCCCCGACCCGTAAAACACCGCATCCACCCGCAGCGCATCCGGCGCAGTCGTGACGACGCTCGCCATCATCGGCCGCGGAAAATTCACCGTCCAGTGCGTCGCGGCAAAGCGCTTCATGAAGCGCGTCTCCTGCCCGCGCCGTTCGCGCGCCAGCCAATGGTCGATCATGTGTCCAGCGCTCCCCTGACCGCCCGCGCCACCTGCCGCGCGCTCCGCGCCAGCAGCCGATGCGCCTCCTGCCCCTCACCCCGGCCATTGACCGCGATGCTCACCCGCACATCCCGCGCGCCACCAGCATTGGCCTGCACCTGCCCGCTGCTCGTGGGAACGAACACCTCCGGTCCCCGCTCCCCGACCAGATAGGCCCGCCCCGGCCCCACCGGCCCGCCCGTCGCCCTTCCCGGCAACCCCAGCGCGCCGAGCAACGAAGCGCCAATCCCCAGCAACCCACCGCTCCCGCCCCCGCGCGTCACTTCGCGCAGGGCGCTCGCCGCAATCTCGTCCAGCACCGACAGCGCGATCCGCCGCAAATCCTCGAACCCGAACTTGCCCGTCCGCACCGCGCGCAACAGCCCCTGCTCGATCCGCCGCCCGGCCCGCTCCGCCCCGTCCGCCAGCGGCCCCTCGATCTCCCGCCGCATTGCCTCGACATCCCGCGCCAACCCCGCGCGATCCGCCCGCACCCGCAACACCAGCGGCTCGATATCCTCGTCCATGTCCCAACCTCCCAACACAGAGCGGCGACAAAAAAGCCCCTCCCCTTCAGGGGAGGGGTTGGGGTGGGGGCTGTAATGATGCCTGAGAATCACGCAGATCATCCGGCATAACGCCCATCAACCGCGCCAACTCACCACCATCGACACCCCGGCCATCATCCCCACCAGCCACCCGCAACACCGCCCCCAACTCCGCCGGCGTAGCCCGCCAGAACTCCTCCGGCCGCCACCCCAGCAACCACCCGGCCAGCCCCGCCAGCCGCCCTGCGCGCTCCGCAAACATCCCGCCGGCCATCACCGCCCCGCCAATATCTGCCGCAGCACCACCTTCAGCGCCGGCGTAGCCCGCGCGAGGCCCCCCGCGACCACCGCCTCGCCCAGCGCCTCCCGGCTCATCGCGCCACGCTCGACCAGGCAATGCCAGAACAGCCCCACCATCTCCCCGATGCCCATGCGCCCCTCGGCCGCCCGGTCCACCAGATCGAACAGCGGCCCCAACTCCGCCTCCGCCGCCACCAGCGCCGCGAAAGAGGGCCGCAACAGCAACCGCTCGCCCCCAATCTCCAGCACGGCCTCGCCGCGCTCGGCATTCGCGCTCACAGGCTCACCACCTGTCCGCTGCTCTCCAGGCTCAGCGCATAATTGCGCTCACCATTATAATCGCCGGCATAGTCCAGCCGCGTAACGAGAAAGCGCCCGCGCATCCGCTCGCCACTCTCGAACGATAGCTCATACTCGTCGATCGCCCCGGAAAGCGCATGCCCACGCACCCGCACCTCGGCGTCCGACCCGGTAAATATCCCCGCAGCCGACACGCTGACCGACCGCACGCCAGCCCCCGCCAGCAGCTCGCGCCAGCCGCCCGAATCCTTGGATGTGACGTTCACCGCCTCACCGTTCACCGACAGCTGCGTCGTGCGCATCCCCGCCACCGTCGCATAGGCAACAGGGCTGCCGCCATCGCCGACTTTCAACAGAAACGCGCTTCCCTTTTCCACGCCCATGGCGCATTCTCCTTGTTACAGAATATGTCTGAATCGCGGCCCAGAACCGCGTCGAAAAATGGAGAGGACCAAATGCCGCTAGCAGCCGCCCTGATGCTGATGCTCGCCCCCGCCGCCAGTTCGGCCGACGCCGTCGGGCAAGCCCGTAAGACCTATTCGAAATGCGTGTCGGACCTCATGCAGCCCTCGATCGACAGCAAGCTCTCGCTCGCCGACTTCCAGGCTGCGATCAAATCCAAATGCGCCGCCCAGGAAACCAGTTTTCGCACCGCCGTCCTCGCCTCCGACAAGGCCGACGGCATGAAGGAAGACGAAGCCCAGAAAGACGCCGACGACCAGATCGCCGAATATGTCGACAAATTCACCGCCGACTATGAGGAATATCTGAAGTAATATTAGACTTAACCCCTCCCCTTTAGGGGAGGGGCAGCGAGACTTATGAGCGCAGCGGAGTTAGTCGCAGCGGGGTGGGGCTTGGCACAACGCCAGCCTACTCCCGCACCGCCCGCACCCGATACTCCACGGATGCAACCCACCCATCCACCCCCCGAGCCGCCTTCGCCACCCGAGACCGCAAAAACCGCGCCGTCACCACGCGCCACCCCTCGCCCGCCTCGCCCAGCGCCGCCATCACCACGCCAACCCGCGCCAACATCGGCCCCAGCGCCCCCGGCGTCTCCCCCGCATCATGCAGGCTGATCGCCAGCCGCAGCTCCACCGCATCCAGCCCCTTCGCCCCCCATTCCCCGGCCAGCGCCTCGCCGACCACGACATAGGGCGCAGCAGCCCGCACCGGCGCGCCATCGAAAACCGCGTTGACCAGCCCCATCAGCGCCGCATCCCCGCGCAGGGCCGCGATCGCCGCCGCCCGCACCGTCATCTCGCCGCTCATGCCAGCCGCATCCTGCGCCAGGGCCGCCACAGCGCGCTCACCACCGCCGGCGGGCTGACGACGTCACCGCCCCGCCCGCCATGCTGCTCCGCCGCCAGCCTGATGATCCCCTGCCGGATCGCATCGGGCAGATCCTCCATCGCCTCGGCCATCCCCGCGCGATAGGTCACCCGCACCAGCTTCACGCCCGCCCCAAGGCTGGAAGGTGTCACCCGCACCCAGCCATCGCCGTCCGCATCGATGTCCACGCCATAGCCATCGGCCGGCAACGCGCTCACGCTCCCGTCCGCCGCCACCGCCTCGACCGTCGCGATCCCGCGCACCGGCCGCGCCATCAACCGCGTCCACACGCCGCTCGCCGCGCCATCCGCCGGCAATGTCTCGCGCGCATCCCGCGCCATCAGCCACTGCCCCAGAAACTGCTCGCCAATCCCCGCCGCCCCCCGCAGCAGCCGCGTCAGCATTTCATCCTCCGCGCCCCCCGCGATCCGCAGCCACGCCTTCAACTCCGCCAGCGACACCGCCAGCCCCCCGCTTTCCACCTCGACCAGCATCCAAGCCCTCCGAACAAAGAAGGGAGCGCACCCAATGGCGCGCTCCCACCCAAACCTTCTCCCCTGGGGGAGAAGGATACGAAGCCTTAGCCCGCAGGGCTTAGGCGCAGTTGGACGAGGGGGGCGTCGCGCACCAACGCCCCCGCCCTTTAAGAAGCCGCAAACTTCATCAGCTTGCCCCCGCCTCGTTTAAGAGGCGGCAAACTTCATCAGCTTGATCGCCTCCGAATTGGCCACAGCCCCGCCAATCCGCTTCACCGCATAAAAATGCACGAACGGCTTGTTGCTGAACGGATCGCGCAGGATGCTCGTCTCGCTCCGCTCCGCGATCACATAGCCCGCCTGGAAATTGCCGAAGGCGATCGACAGGCTGTTGGCGCCGATGTCCGGCATGTCCTCGGCTTCCACCACCGGATAGCCCAGCAGAGTCGCCGGCTGCCCCGCCGACAGCCCCGGCTGCCAGATGAACGCGCCGTCGCTGGTCTTCATCTTGCGGATCACCGCCAGCGTCGCCGAATTCATCACGAAGCACGCCCCCTGCCGGTATGCGGGCTTCAGCGCATGGACCAGGTCCACCAGCCGGTCCTGCGGCAGCGCCGCCGGGAAAGCCCCCGCCGCCCCCGACGCCACATATTGCAGCGAGCCAAAGGCGCGCACGCCATCCGCCTCGTTCGTGGTCGTATAGGTCAGGAAGCCCTTGGGCTTGTTCGTCCCGTTGCCGTTGACGAAGGCCGCGCCCTCCGACGCCGCAAACTCGCGCGCGATCTCGCCCGCCAGCCAGCTTTCCACGTCGAACTGCGCATCGTCCAGCATCGCCTGGCTCGCGGCCGGATTGGCATACAGCTCGCCACCCGCCGGCACGATCTCGTTGAAGGTCGGCGTCGCCGTCTCGCCCCGCGCCCCCGTCTCGCTCGCCCAGCCCGACACCACGCCGCCAGACGTCACCAGCTTGCGATACCCCGCGCTGCCGGTCCGCACCACATTGGCGATCGCCCGGATCGGCGAAATCGACTTCAGCGTGCTGTCGATTTGGCTGTCGATCTCGCGCGGCACCGCAAAGCCCCCCGCCGCGCCGCTCGCGCCCGAAAAGCTCTTCAGCTCCACGCCGACCTCATGCCCCTGCCGCAGATAGCGATCGACAAAGGCCGCACGAGCCGGATCAACCGCCCCGCCCTTCACCCCATCCAGCGCCGGCCGCTGCGCGTGGAGCAAAACACCCTCCACCCGACCTTTCAGCGCCGCAATCTCCCCCTCCAGCCCCGCAATCCTCTCCCCCTGAAGCACAGCGTCCAGCGCCCCCTCCAGCCCGTCCACGATCATGTCCGTCATGCTCTTCTCCTGCCGTAGAAACGAAAAAAGGCGCCCCCCACGGGACCGCCCTGACAAACCTTCTCCCTGGAGGGAGAAGGATACGAAGCCTTATGAGCGCAGCGAATTAGGCGAAGTTGGATGAGGGGGCTGTGCCCTCTCGGCCATTGCCAGCCCCTCCCCATTCCTCCATCTGATCGAAAGGAGGAAACGCATGTCCTATCCAGCGCTACAGGAAGCCCAGCTCATTCGCCGCGCCTTCACCAGCATACTGGACTTTCGCGGTCGCTCCCGCCGGTACGAACTCATCATGTACCAGATCGCCGTCGCACTAATCGGCGTTGTCTTCGGCTTCCTGATCCTGACGCCGCTCGATGCTCACACCGCGAGCGCGAGCAGACTGGCGTCCAACCTGCTGGTCTCAATACCTCTCTTCGCCCTGTTCGTGCGTCGCCTGCATGACCTCAATCAGTCAGGCTGGTGGTCGCTCCTGCTCCCCGTCGGGATCATGCTGACCCTGATCGAACAATATCGCTTCCAAACAGGGATATCGGCCATTCCTGACCTGCCATCCCCTTGGGTTTGGGCGAAACTGCCCATCGCGCTGGCTCTGCTGGCAATCACCCTTGCCCCAGGCACAAAAGGCCCGAACCGCTATGGCGACGATCCACGCGACGACTGACATGACGCTATCCGAAAACGGCGCCCAACACATCCCCGCCGCCCTCGACACCCCCACCCTGGCCACCATCGAACACGCCCTAGAAAACCTCCCTCCGGATCACCCCGGCCTCCGCCTCGCCGCCCTCCCAGCCCTCACGCAAATCCTCAGCCCCACCGGCGCAATCGGCCGCCACGCCGCCGCGCACCAGGGACCCAGGACAAAACCCGTCCGCGCCATCCTCTTCGACAAGACCCCCGCCACCAACTGGGCGCTAGGCTGGCATCAGGACCGCACCATCGCGGTGCAAAGCCGCATCGACACCCCCGGCTTCGGCCCTTGGACCACCAAGTCCGGCATCCAGCACGTCGCCCCGCCGCAATCGCTGCTCGACGCCATGCTCACCCTGCGCATCCACCTCGATCCGGTCGATGCCGACAACGCCCCGCTCCTGATAGCCCCCGGCTCCCATCGCCACGGCCGCATCCCTGAAAGCGACGTCGCGGCCCTCGTCACCCGTCACGGCACGCAAACCTGCCTCGCACAACGCGGCGACATCTGGCTCTACAGCACCCCCATTCTCCACGCCTCCGACGCCGCGACCACCCCCCGCCACCGCCGCGTCCTGCAACTGGACTACAGCGCCGACGACCTGCCCGGCGATCTGGAATGGCTCGGCGTATGACGAACGTCTCCCCGGAACCGCGCCGCTTGAGCCTCTGGCTCATCCTGGGCGTCCAGATCTGCCCCGTAATTTTCACCTGGTTCCTGCTGCGCCGCGGCTATTCGCACCATGTCCGGCTCGGCGGTTTTCTGCTGATGGGCCACAGCCTGCTCACGGCCCTCGCCGCAGCGGCCAGCACGCCCTTCTGATCACCCCTCCACCGCCACCACCCGCGCCAGCGGCTGCATCGGATGCGTCACCAGGCTCACCTCCACCAGCTCCAGCGCCAGCAGCTCGCGCGGCCTGCTCCCTCGCGCCTGCCGCACGCGATAACCGAAACTCAGCCCCTCCACCGCCTTCTCGCGCAGCGCCCGCGCCGCCATCCGCCCGGTCGCCGTCCGCACGCTGACCCGCCCGATCACCCGCAGCCCGCGCGCATCCTCCTCCAGCCGCTCCACGGTCCCGATCGCCGCGCCCGGCCCATGCTGCCACAGCAAAGGCACGTCGCCCGCCGCAACCGCGCCAAAAGCCCCCGCCCGCACCACATCGCCGCCCCGATCCACCCGATCGAACACCGCCGCATAGCCGGCGAAACGCACATCGCCGCTCATCCCTTCACCATCGCCGCAAGGCCCGCCTTCACCGCCACGCCAAGCACCACCAGCGCCAGCACCCCACGCACGATCCAGCCGATCACCGCCCCGCGCGTCGCCCGCCGCACATCACGCCACGCGCCTAGCAACTCGCGCAATTCCCGCACATCGCCCTCCGCACCGCGATCCGCGAGGCCCAACCGCTCCAGCGCCCGCCCCGCGCCCAGTTCGCTCGCCTCCTCCACCAGCGCGCGGACCAGCACCATGTCGCCGCCCGGTCCGCCGCCATCCGCCTGCGCCACCAGCCGCGCCAGCATCTCGCCATCCTGCCCCATCGCCATTCCCTTCCCCAGGCCCCTGCGAGCGCCTATCTGCGCCCCCATGAAACCGCTTCACCGCAAATTGCTGATCCTCGCCGCCCTCATCGCGCTCGGCGTCATCGCCTGGCATTTCGCCCTCTTCCGCGCCGGCGACTGCCTGCTTCAGGGCGGCCGCTGGAACTGGTCCGGCGGCTTCTGCCGCCTCGACAGCCTCGCCCCCTAAAAAATCGCGCCTACACCCCCAACATCCCCCGCTTCTCCTCCGCACTCAGAAAATCCGCCCCGGCAACCCGCTCCCAAAGCGCCGCGCGCTCTTCCGCCAGCGCCGGCACCCCGTCCAGGTCCGCGCCAAGCGTCACCCCCGGCCACCAGCCCGACAGCCCCTGCGCCAGCCCGCCGCAAATCTTCCCCACCAGCGGCAAAATCGTCTGCCGCCACAGCGCCCGGTTCGCCTCGCGATAATTGGCGTAAGCATTGTCCCCCGGCAGCCCCATCAGCATCGGCGGCACGCCGAACGCCAAAGCGATTTCCCGCGCCGCCGCCGCCTTCAGCCCCACAAAGTCCATCTCCGCCGGCGTCAGGCTCATCGCCCGCCAGTCGAGGCCGCCTTCCAGCAGCATCGGACGTCCCGCGTTCGCAGCGCCGGCAAAGGCCGCCTCCATCTCGCGCTTCACCCGCTCGAACTGCTCGGGCGACATCACCGACCCGTCGCCGGGCGCGTAGATCATCGCGCCACTGGGCCGCGCCGCATTGTCCAGCAGCGCCTTGTTCCACTGCGTCGCCGCATTGTGGATCGCCACCGCGCCCGCCGCGGCGCCGGCGCAACCCAGGCCATAATGGTCGTCCAGCGGATGCAGCGCCTTCAGATGCACGATGCTCGCACGCCCCGCCCCATCCACCGGCGACAATCGCGTCACACTCTCCCCCACGCGATACAGATAGGCCGCCGGCCACCCGCGCGCGTCGGCCTCCACCGACACCCGCTCGGGCCGCAGCGCGAACAGTTCCGCCGGCATCCCGTCCGCCCCGCACATTATCTGCACATAGCCATTGCCATGCAGCAGCAGATGCGCGGCCAGCGTCTCCACCAGAGACTGCCCCGCCGAATGCGCCTGCACCAGCGCCAGCACCCGCGCCGCATCCGCAACCCCGCCAGCCGTCAGCGCGCATCCGCCCGCCCCCTCCGACACCAGCCGCAACGCCCGCTGCGCCACCGGATTGCCGATCACGCCGCCGCGCAGCTGCGCCTCATAACTCGCCGGCCACTCCCCCAAAGCCACCGCCCCCGATCCCCAGGCTCGCGCCAACACCGGCCGCGCGTCTTCCCGCGCCGCCTTCACCCCGAACAATTTCATGGAATGCTCCACCAACAAAAAATCCCCCCCGTCACCGGAGAGGATCGAAGTCCCAGAAACCCTCCCCTTGTAGGGGAGGCCAGAAAACCCGAAAACGAAGGTCAGCCGCGCAGCGGCCTACCGCAGCTTGGAGAGGTAGGCGTCACGCGCAAACATCAAGGGTTCCTACGCAACACCCGGTCACAAGCATCCCCACCGGCATTCCCCTTGCCGATCAGATGCCCCGCCACCGCGCCAGCCCCCGCGCCCAGCAGCGTCTCGCCAACGCCACCGCCCGCGATCAGCCCCACGCCAGCGCCACCGGCCGCGCCGATCACCGCGCCCTTGCCGCCATCCTTCTTCCGCTTGATCAGGCAATAGCGCACATCGTCCCGATCGCGCGGCGCGGCGCGAGACACCCGCGCCCGGTCCTTGCTCGAAAGCGAGGCCGCCATCGCCGGCTCGACGATCAGCGTCAAAGCCACCAAAGCCCCCGCTATTGTCGCGATCCGCATGTCACTTACTCCATAAAAAAGTCCTGCCGTCACAATGAAGCAGCGCCCGCCTTGGTTCCATCGTTACGCAACCGATCCGCCCCACTCCTCTCCCCTTCAGATGGAGAGGACGGCGAGCGCAGCGCAGCCAGGAGAGGGGCCTGTAAAGCCCAACCCGCGCCAACATTCGCCACCCAATGCAAATATTGACGGGGACACCCGGTGCACTAACGTCCGCGCGATGAAGCAAATACTCCCTCTGCTCGCTCCGCTGGCCCTGACGGCATGCTCCGCCCAGGACGAGACGGTCGCGCAACTGCGCGTCCATGCGGAGACATCCACCTACCTCGCGACGGTCGTGAGCGATCCATCCGTCCTCTATCGGCTCGACATACACTGTATCGACACATGCGCATCCTCCGCCCCCTATAGCGAAGACATCGACGACGGCCCGATGGGATTGTTCATCACCTCCAATGACAATCTGCTCTTCTCCCTCTGGGGCAGCGCCGTGGCCTTCCGCGTCAGAGTCTGGGAGGTCAAGGACAAAGGCGTCCGCTCCGTTGCGGAAATCTCTACTCGGAGAGTCCCCCTTTTCACCAGCGACAAAGACGGACGAACGGTCATTGAAACCTATGAAAGCGAAGGCAGCACAAGTCCGCTATACTCCGTGCGCTGGCGCTATGACGGCAAAACCTTCGTCCGTGGCCGCCCACAGAAAATAGCCGACCACATGATCGAACCCCTCACATCCCCCTTATCCTGACCTCGCCCCTCTTCCCCAGCATCAGCTCGCTCAACCCCCACACCAGCGCGTCCGCCCGGTTCGGCGACCGCCCCGGCCCGGCATAGCGCCCGCCCGCCACCATCCCGCACATCTCGTCTTCCAGCGCCGGGAAAGCGCCCGCATGCGCCACCCGCCCCGCCTCATAGAGCGCCGCCACCGGCTCAGCCCGCGCCACCTTGCCGCGGCTCGCATGCACCAGCCGCAACGCCAGCCACCATCCCACCCCTCCCGCAAGCGGGAAGGGCAGCGAGACTTGATGAGCGCAGCGAATGTAGTCGCAGCGGGGTGGGCCGGCGCAACGCGGAGAAGCGCGCCCTCCTTGTCCCCACGTCATCCCGGACTTGATCCGGGATCCCGCTTCTCTTCTGCAACGCCGGAAAGCTGGACGCCGGGTCAGGCTCGGAACTATCTACCATTTGTCGACGATCAACGGCGATTTGATAACCGCTCATGTGTAAGCCGCGCGTATGGAAACGCCCAACCCGATCCATCCTCTCCAAGAGCTGTTCGTTCGAATAGCGGAAATCAAACTGCCGCCCGATCCGCGTATCACCACGAACAAATATCACGTGATGACTTACTTCTGGCCATCGCCCTGTGAGCGCCTCCAGGGGTTATGGATATACGTGGACGACTATGAAATCAGATTGACCACCGCGCTCTCGCATTGCCACGTCGACAAACATAGCTGGGAAGTAAGGAATGCAGAATCCGGCAGTGTTTTAGAACGCATCGTGGACCAGGGAGTCGCGCAAGCACTGGACATTTTCAGCGGTGAAACCGTCTTCGTCAAAACTTATGATCCTGAAGGCAACGAGCAGACATCGTCGGGCATGTCGCCACGCCGGCTCTGGAACGATCTCGAAGATCGAACGAATTGGACAGAATTCAACGGAGATGGGTGGACCGCACGTGCGTGGGATTGGCGCGGAGAGGTGACAGACTAACCGCTCAACATGCCCCCCCTCACATCCCCCGCACCCTGACCTCGCCCCTCTTCCCCAGCATCAGTTCGCTCAGCCCCCACACCAATGCGTCCGCGCGGTCCGGCGACCGCCCCGGCCCGGCATAACGCCCGCCCGCCACCATCCCGCACATCTCGTCCTCCAGCGCGGGGAAAGCGCCCGCATGCGCCACGCGCCCCGCCTCATAGAGCGCCGCCACCGGCTCCGCCCGCGCAACCTTGCCGCGGCTCGCATGCACCAGCCGCACCGGCAGCCTTATGTCCGCCGCGCGCAGCACGCTCTCCACCATCTGCCCGCCATTATTCGCCTCGGCCACCACCCGGTCCGCGCCAAAACCGTCCGCCGCCGCCGCGACCGCCCTGGCCCAGCCCTCCGGCCGCATGCCCGTAACGCTGGCGTCCGCGATCACATGGCCAATTCCCGCGCCACACAGCCCGACCACGACGATCCCGCACGCATCACCCGAATCCGAAGCCGGCGGATCGACCCCCACGACCACCCGCACCAAATCCGGCGCACGCGCAACCCGGCACGCCTCGATCAGGTCGCGTGTCCACAAGGCTCCGGCAATCTCCGCGATCAGCTCGCCGTCCAGCTCCTGCCGCCCAAACCGCGTGCCGCCATATTGGCGCTCCATCGCGTCGACAAAGCCCGGCGCCAGATTGCCCTGATTGTCCCGCGTCGCGCCCCGCGTCACCACCACGTCCATCCCCTCGCGCGCCACCAGCCCCCGCACCAGCGGCACGGGCCGCGGCGTCGTCGTCGCCAGCACGCGCGGCCGCCGCCCCAGCCGCAGCGCCGGCATCAATATGTCCCACGCCACCTGCCCCATCGGCCATTTGGCGATCTCGTCGGCCCAGCCATGGCTGAACTGCGGCCCGCGCAGGCTCTCCGGCTCCGCCGCGCCATGCAGCGTCGCCACCGCGCCATTACCCCAGGTCAGCCGCCGCAAGGCCGGCGCAAAAGTCGGCCGGTTCCAGTGCGGCGCGATCGTCAGCAGCCCCGAAGGCCCCTCCACCATCACGCTGCGCGCCTCATGCAGCGTCGCCCCGACAATCGCGATCCGCGCCGCGCCATCGGCCTCCGCAATCTCGCGCACCCATTCCGCCCCGGCCCGCGTCTTGCCAAAGCCGCGCCCCGCCATCATCAGCCACACCGCCCAGTCGCCCGCCGGCGCCATCTGCTCGGGCCGCCCGCGCACCGCCCAGTCCTGCCAATATTTCTCGATCGCAAAGCCCGGCGCGTCCCCGACCTGCGCCTCCCGCTCCTCGCGCGTTTTTATCGAAAAAACATCGAACCGCGATTTCGCCATAACCCCCTCCAGCGCCAGCATCGCCGGTCACGACCAAAGCCTGCCGGCCTCCTTCAAAGCCGGCAGCCCTCCACCCCAATCCCCAACCTCCGTTCGTTTCGAGCGCAGTCGAGAAACGCTGGCACAACGCCTCGCCCTGCCCCGATCGCTCGCCCTAATCGGGCGGCAGCCCTTCGCGCACCCTCACCTCCTGCACCATCCGGTCGAGTTCCGCCCGCGCCTCCTCGCCATCATAGGCCGCGCGCGTCTGCTCGGCGCGGATGCGCGCGGCCGTGGAGCGATGCGCCCGCAACAGCCGCTCCGCCACGTGCCAGTCGTGCCCGCGCCGGATGGTGCGCTGCTTGATCTCGCCGACAGCATCCTGCACCTCGATCACATCCTCGCTGCCGAATGTCATGGCGTGCAGCAGCGCCATCTCCAGCTCCGAATAGGCCACGGTCAGCGCATATTCCCATTTCTGCGCAAAGGCGGTATCGCGCTCACGCAGGTCATAGGCGCTGCGCGCAGACATGCCCGCCTCCCGCGCCGACGCCACGACGTTGCATGTCTCCGCCAGACTGTTCAGGAAATCCCCCCGCTTTTCCGCCGTCCAGCCGTCCACCCGCACTTTGCGCACCTGCGCCAGTCCGGCCGCGCCGCGCCTTATCGTCAGCTCGCGCGCTCCACCTGTGCTTTTTGCCGGTGAAGGCGCAGCGCCCGCGCTCCCATCCGCCCCGATTTCTTTCTTGCCAGCCTCTTCCATCACATCGCCCCCCGGCCTGTCCGCAAACAGCAGGCGCACGAAAAAGGGCCGGTCCCTTACGGACCAGCCCCTCGACGCCCTGTCGGCGAATCGCAATTTTCCAATATCGAATTATGTGCCAGAACAGCGTGACGATGTCAATATAAATTTGCCAAATCGGTTAAAATCAGCCTCGGACCACGGCCCTAAAGCCCCGGCCCCTGTATCGTATCCGACGGCTTGGTCGGCATCTCGTCGGGCAGCTTGCCCAGCGGCAATGTCGGCGCGGCGGAAGGCGGCGGCGTGGGCGCAGCCGGCGCCTTGTCGTCGTCGGACCAGCCCTGCACTTCCACGGTCGGCCGCCCGTAACGCCGACGCCATTCCTCCAGCCGCCGCAGATAGTCGGCATAGGCTTCCCAGAACGCCTGGAACGGCTGCTCCAGCATCTCCAGCGCCTTGGGCGCGTAATCCAGCAGCATTTCCGGCGTCATGCCGTTGATCGTCGTCACCACCGCGACCGCCGTCTCGCAGAACGCCTTCTGCGCCGGCGGCAGCGCGAAGTAATTATAGACGATGGTGTTCAGCTTCTCGCGCATCAGCAGCGCATTCTTGCCGTAACGCGCATTATAGATGCCATCGACCGTCTTGTTGGTCTCCATCAGCGTCTTGGCATGCACGCGCAGCATCGTGTTGTACTGCAAGCGCGCCTGATCATTGGCGCTCTTGCACCCCAGAGCCGCGACGTTCAGCGCCATGCGCACATGCCACAGCGCCTGATATCCGTTCATCCCGCGATTGGGCGTCAGATATTTGCCGGTCTCGTCCTTGTCGGGCAGGTCCATGTCCGGCGCGGACTGGTTCGGCGGCGTCGGCATCACCGTTTCCACCACTGGCGGCGGCGGGGTTGGCGGGGGCTTGCGCGCAGGCTGGCACGCGCTCAGCGCCAGCGCTGACACCATGACGCCACCCAGCGACAAACGAAAATAAGGCCGACGATCGGCGATCATGTTGTTCTCCGGTGGATGCCCGTCCTGTTCGGCCCCTCAATGCACGGCTTGGAGGCACAAGGGAACAGGCTTTTGCGCGAGTCGCCCCGCGAAATCAGGCCGTTCGCCGCGTCTGCTCAGGCCGCCCGCCGCGCCAGCGCCGCGCCCGCCTCGTCCATCAGCTGCGCGATGATGTCCGCCACCGGCTCCTCCTTCGTCACCATGCCGACCGACTGCCCCGCCATCAGCGACCCGCCCTCGACATCGCCGTCGATCACCGCGCGGCGCAGCGCGCCCGCCCAGTAATGCTCGATCTCCAGCTGCGCCGCCATCATGTCGACCGCGCCCGAATCCAGCATATTGGCGACCTCGCGCTGCTTGGCGGTGAAGCTCTCCGTGCCGGCATTCTTGAGCGCCCGCACCGGGATCACCGGCAGGCGCGCGTCGATCTGCACGCTCGCCACGGCGTCGCGCGCCGACGCCCGGAAAAACGCCTTCTTGAACGCCGGATGCGCGATGCTCTCGCTCGCGCAGGCAAAGCGCGTGCCCAGCTGCACCCCTGCCGCGCCCATCTCCAGATAGCCCGCGATCAGCTCGCCCCGGCCAATCCCGCCGGCCACGAACACCGGCAACTGGCTCGCCATCTCGGGCAATATCTCCTGCGCCAGCACGCTGGTCGACACCGGGCCGATATGCCCGCCCGCCTCATTGCCCTCGATCACCAGCGCATCCGGGCCGGACCGCGCCAGCTTCTTCGCCAGCGCCAGCGCCGGGGCGAAACAGATCAGCTTGGCGCCCTTTTCCTTGATCGCCTCGATGCTCCCCTTGGGCGGCAGCCCGCCCGCCAGCACGACATGCCCAACCGCATGCTTCGCGCAAACCTCGATCAGCTCGAACAGCTGCGGATGCATGGTGATCAGGTTCACGCCGAACGGCTTGTCGGTCAGCGTTTTGGTCGCCGCAATCTCCGCATCCAGCAGTTCGGGCGTCATCGCCCCGCACGCAATGACGCCGAACCCGCCGGCATTGGAGATCGCCGACACCAGGTTGCGCTCGCTCACCCAGCTCATCGCCCCGCACAATATCGCGGTTTCGCAACCCAGAAATTCCGTGCCGCGAGCCATGAGGGAGGAGAGCTTGGTCATGACGAATCCCTGAGAATCAAAAGCCCCTCCCTTTCAAGGGAGGGGTTGGGGCGGGTCGCGAGCGAAGCGAGCGTTCTACGCTGTCGAGACAGCGCCAGGCTCGCCATGCCCACCGATTGCCTTCTAGCCCCTCCGTTTCCGGAAGGGGAAGACATTATTGCGGCGCGTCCAGCCCATAAGCGGTATGCAGCACGCGCACCGCGAGTTCCGTCTCGTCCTCGTCGATCAGCACGCTGACCTTGATCTCGCTGGTCGAAATCGCCTCGATGTTGATGCCGCGATCCGCCAGCGTCTTGAACATCGTCGCCGCCACGCCCGCATGGCTGCGCATGCCCACGCCCACAACGCTGATCTTGGCCACTTCCGCGTCCGTGATGATCCGCTTGTAGCCGATCTCCTGGCTGCGCGATTCCAGAATATCCACGCTGCGCGCCAGGTCGGCGCGCGGCACGGTGAAGGTCACGTCGGTTTCCTCCGTGTCCTTGGAATCATTCTGGATAATCATGTCGACATTGATCGCCGCATCGGCCAGCGGCGAAAAGATGCTGGCCACCGCGCCCGGCTTGTCCGGCACGCGGGTCACGATGATCTTCGCCTCGTTCTTGTCGTGGGCGATGCCGGTGATGAGCTGGCGTTCCATCTGGTCTTCCTTGAGCTTGGCGTCGAGTTCCTCCTCGCTCACGATCAACGTGCCGGGAAGGTCGGTCTGGGTCGGGTCGTCGAACGAGGATAGCACCTGCACCACCACACGTTCCTTCATCGCGAGCGCAACGGATCGGGTCTGGAGCACCTTGGAGCCGACCGAAGCCAGCTCCAGCATTTCCTCATAAGTGACCAGATCCAGCTTGCGCGCCCGCGACACGATGCGCGGATCGGTCGTATAGACCCCGTCCACATCGGTATAGATATCGCAGCGATCAGCCTTCACCGCCGCCGCCACGGCCACAGCGGAGGTATCAGACCCGCCACGCCCCAGCGTGGAAATCCGCCCGTCCGCCATCATGCCCTGAAAGCCGGGGATCACCGCGACCTGCCCCGCCGCCATGCTGGCCAGCAGCGCATCGGTCTCGATGCCCATGATCCGCGCCTTGGCATGCGCTTCCTCGGTATGGATCGGCAATTGCCAGCCCAGCCACGACCGCGCCTCGACGCCAATGGCCTTCAGCGTCATCGCCAGCAGCCCGCTCGTCACCTGCTCGCCGGCCGCGACCACCACATCATATTCGGCCGGATCGTACAGCGGCGACGCTTCCTTGCAGAAGCCCACCAGCCGGTCGGTCTCGCCAGCCATGGCCGACACCACGACTGCGACCTCGTTCCCCTGCCTCACGACATGCCGCACGCGCGCGGCGACGTTCCGAATCCGCTCCATCCCCGCCATGGAGGTGCCGCCGAATTTCATCACGATGCGCGCCATTATGTCTGCCGTATCTGCTGGGTCGATTGAAAGAAAATGTCGCCCGGAAGCGAAAACGGCGTCCTCTTAGCAGCCGATGCGGATATGGCAAGCAACAGCGCACTCCCCCCCCTCCCCTGAAGGAGAAAGGAGAGGTCAACGCCTCAGTCCTTCGGCGGATCAGCGATCATGGCGACGAAGTTGGCCTCCGCGCACAATTTGCCCTCGACCGACGCCTTGCCGGTGAACTTGCACACCGGCCCGCGAATCTGGTTCAGCTCGACATGCAGGTCGAGCAGACAGCCCGGCTCCACCGGATTGCGGAACTTCGCCCCGTCGATCGACATGAAATAGACGAGCTTGCCCGATCCGCGCAGGTCCAGCGTCTCGACCGTCAGCACGCCCGCCGCCTGCGCCATCGCCTCGACGATCAGCACGCCGGGCATGATGGGACGGCCGGGGAAATGGCCCTGAAAAAAGCTCTCGTTGATCGACACCGCCTTGATCGCGTGGATCGACGCGCGTGGCGTCAACGACACCACGCGATCGACCAGCAGCATCGGATAACGGTGCGGCAGCGCCGCCATGACCCCACGAATATCGATGGGGCCGATGGCGGCGGCCTGATCGGCCTCTCCGGTCATATGTTTATCAGCGCGAGGTCGGCTGCTGCGACGGGTTGACCGGGACCGCAGGCGTGGCCTGCTGGCCCTGACCGCCCGGCTGCCAGCCGGCGGGCGGCTGGATACCGACGCTGGGCACCAGGGTGTTCAACTCGGTCGTCACCTCGTCGGTGATGTCCGCCGCCGCGCCGAAGCTTTCGGTCGCTTCCTTCTTGAAGACGATTTCCGCCTTGGTCTTGGTCTGCGCCGCCTTCAGCGCATCGTCGACCTTCTGTGCGATCTGGTCGACGACATAGGCGCGGGCCAGTTCGATCGGCCGGCGCAGACGCTCGACTTCGGCCTGGCCGGCCTGCTGCGCCTGCTGCAACTGCTGCGCCTGGGTCTCGATCGCCGGGGTCGCCTTGTTGCCGGCAGCCTTGTAGGCGGCCTGGAGCGCAGCGTTCTTCGCGTTGAGGTCGGTCTGGATCGCCTGCGCGCGCGTCTTGAACTGGTCCATCTGCGGCTTGTAGGTGGTTTCCATCTGCGACATCGCCGTGGTGAAGGCGACGCTCTTGGCGACGGCTTCGTCCAGGCTGACGACGGCGATGCCCGACTTGGTCTGCGCCATGGCCGGGACGGCCGTCAGCGCGATTGCGGTCGCCGGGGCCAGAGCCAGCGCGGCCGCCTTGAAAATCTTGCTCATCAGAATTGGGTCCCTACGTTGAAGGTGATAAGTTTGGTGTCGTCGCCCGGCTCCTTGAGCAGGGCCTTCGCAATATCGATGCGGAACGGGCCGAAGGGCGAGTTCCAGTTGACGCCGAAGCCCACCGAAACGCGCGGTTTCAGCGTGTCGCCCAGATAGACTTCCTCGAAACCGGAGCGATTGATGTAGTCCACCTGCGTATAGGTGCCGCCGGCTCCTGTATCTGTCGAAGCAGAGGTGCAGTTACCCAGCGACGGTGCTCGCTCGGTGGCGGAGCCTGTCTGGGTCTTGGTCCCGTCCGCGCCGATCGTACCCGAAGCGATCGAGCAATAGCCCGCGAACAGCCCGTTACCATTCACAAGTGCCGGATCACGCAGCCCGGCCACCGCGCCCGCATCGACATAGATGGACGGACGCAGGCCCATTTCGCGCGCGCCCGATCCCAGCGGGATCTCGACTTCGGCGCGCGCCATATAATAGATTTTGCCGCCCAGCGCGTCGTCGGACACATTGTTACTGCCCGTGGCGCGGCCAAAGCTGGTGTAGGCGCCGTTCTCGTCCTGCTCGCCCAACAGATAATAGCGCTTCACGCGCGGGCCGATGCCGCGAATGTTGAAGCCGCGCATCTGCGGTTCGCCCAGGAAGAAGCGGTCGACCAGCCGGACCTTCTCGGTCGGGAAGCCGTCCGGATCGAGCCGCTGGCCTTCGAGCGAATGGATATAGCCGCCCTCGCCGCTCAGCGAGAAGACGAAGCCGCCGCCCAGACCCCAGAATTTGGACGCATTGAGGCGGGTGCGGACATATTTGACGCTGCCGCCCAGGCCCGCGAAGTCCTGGCTCAGCACGACATTGTGGCCGCGCGTCGGACGGATGCGGTTGTCGCGAGTGTCGTAGATCAGCGAATAGCCGAGCGACGAGGTCGTGCGCTTGCCGATGGCGTCGCACAGGTAGCGGCCGGCCAGCAGCGGATCGCAGCGCGACGCCAGCGGGCCGTCGCCGTCCGGGTCGGAATAATAGGTCGCCTCGTCCAGCGTCACGTCGTCGAAGTTCAGGCTGTAGCGCAGCGCCAGCGACATATATTCGGTGATCGGCACGCCGGCGCGGATCTGGAAGCCCGTCGTCGTCTGCTCGTAGGTGGTGTCGCGGTCGTTGGTGTTGTTGCCCAGGAACCGGAAGCTGTTCATGTCGCGGCGATAGATGTCGCCGCCCAGCGCGATGTTCTTGTCCATGAAATAGGGTTCGGTGAAGCCCACTTCGACGGACTTGGAATAGGCCGAATAGTTGACGCTGGTGCGCAGTTCCTGGCCCTTGCCGCGGAAGTTGCGCTGCGTGATCGAGGCCGCGACGATGAAGCGCTCGAGCGACGAGAAGCCCGCCGACAGCGACAGCTCGCCGGTCGACTTTTCCTGCACATTGGTTTCCAGCACGATGCGATCGGGCGCGGAACCCGGCTTCTGCTCGATGTCCAGCTTCTCCTGGAAGAAGCCGAGCGAGTTGATGCGGTCCTTCGAACGCTTCACCAGGAAGCTGTTGAAGGCGTCGCCTTCGGCCAGACGGAACTCGCGGCGCACGACCTTGTCCTGCGTCAGCGTGTTGCCGTTGATGTCGACCCGCTCGACATAGACGCGCGGCGCATTGGCGATGCGGAAGGTGATCGCCATCGACAGATCTTCCTTCGACCGATCGAAATCGGGCGAGACGTCAGCGAAGGCGTAGCCGAACAGGCCGGCGGTTTCGCTCAGCGTATCGACCGTGTCCTCGACCATCTTGGCGTTGTACCAGTCGCCCTGCTTCATCGGCAGCCGCTTGGTCAGCGAATCGCCCGCCAGGTCGCGAATGTCGGATTCGACCTTCACCGGGCCGAACTTGTAGCGATCGCCTTCCTCGACGACATAGGTGATGATGAAGTCCTGCTTGTCCGGCGTCAGTTCCGCCACGGCGGAGATGACGCGGAAATCGGCATAGCCTTCGGTCAGGTAGAACTGGCGCAGCTTCTGCTGGTCATAGGCCAGGCGATCGGGGTCATAGCTGGTGCCCGACGAGAAGATGCGGAACCAGCGCGACTGCTTGGTCACCATCTGACCGCGCAGCTCGCCATCGCCGAACTTCTCGTTGCCGATGATGTTGATCTGGCGGACCTTGGACTTGGGGCCTTCCGACACTTCGAACACGATGTCGACGCGGTTCTGGTCCAGCTGCACCATCTTCGGCTCGACCGTAGCGGCGAAGCGGCCCTGACGGCGATACAGCTCGATGATGCGCGCGACGTCCGCGCGGACCTTCGATCGGGTATAGATCTGGCGCGGGGCGAGCTTGATTTCCGGCCGGATCTTGTCTTCCTTCAGGCGCTTATTACCTTCCAGAACGATACGGTTGATGACCGGGTTCTCCTTGACCTCGACAGTCAGGGCGCCGTTGTCGTTGCGAATCTGCACGTCCGCGAACAGCTCGGTCTCGTAAAGGTCGCGCAGGCCCTGATCCAGGCTTTCCTGGGTGAAGGGCTGGCCGATGCGCAGCTTGGTGTAGGACATCACCGTGTCCGGCTCCAGCCGCTGCGTGCCCGTGACGGTGATGCTGCGGATCGTGCCGGGCGCGAACGCCTCCGCCGCGGCGGGCTTGGCGGCATCCTGCGCCATGGCCGCCGAAAACGGCAGGCCCGCGATCATCGTCGTCGCCAGCAATGCCACGACGAGCGGTCGCTGCCCAAAGCTGCTGTTCATCGCTATCACCCGCTCACCTCAAAATATTAGCCGGAAACATATCGGCAAGACGCCGCCGGCTGGCGTCTCCCTGCCCCAAGCGCGTCAGCCGATCAAGCCGGACAGGCTTTTCCACAGTCCGAAAGAAGACAAGTCGTTGAACGTCACCAGCATCATCACCGCCAGCAGCAGGGCCAGACCCGACCGATAGGCCCATTCCTGCACCCGCTCGCTCACCGGCCGCCGGGCCAGAGCCTCGATGCCGTAGAACAGCAGGTGGCCGCCGTCGAGCATGGGAATTGGCAACAGGTTGATGAACCCCAAGTTAATCGACAGCAATGCGATGAAGGAGATGAAGTTCTCCACCCCCATCGTCGCGACCTGGCCGGAAAACTGCGCGATCTTGAGCGGCCCGCCCATTTCCTTGACCGACCGCGTGCCCATGACGATCTGCGCCAGCGTTTCGACCATGGTGCGCACGATCTGCCCCACGCGCTGCACCGCGACGATCGGCGCGCGCCACAGTTCGACAGGCGTCATCACCATCGTCCTGGGATCGGCGCGCAGCCCGAGAATACCGAGCCGGTTGACGTTGCCGAACCTGTCCTTGAGTTCCCAGGTCCCCAGCGTCACCTGCTTTTCGATGCGCTGGCCGGCGCGATCGACCACCAGATCGACGGTCTCGCCGGGCCGGATCTGCGTAAATTGCTGGATGTCGCCATAGACGTCCATGACCCGGCCGTTCATCGACACGATGCGGTCACCCGCGACCAGCCCGGCAGCGGCGGCGGCCGTGCCCGGCTCGACTGTGCCGGCAACCGGCGGCGTACGCGCTTCACCATAGGCAAAGGCGAAGGCGGCCAGGATCAGGATGGCGAACAGGAAGTTGATCGCAGGGCCGGCCGCGACGATCGCCGCGCGCTGCCACAAAGGCTTGCCGGGAAAACTCTCCGCCCGCTCCTTCGCCGGCAGCGCCAGCCAGGCCGGGTCCGTGCCGCCCGCCGCGCTCATGTCGCCCTTGAAGCGGACATAGCCGCCCATCGGGATCGCGGCGAGACGCCAGCGGGTGCCGCGCTTGTCGACCCAGGCGAACAGTTCGCGGCCGAAGCCAATGGAGAAGACCTCCGCCTTCACCCCGCACCAGCGACCGACCAGATAATGGCCCATCTCATGGACGAAGACCAGCGGACCGATCGCCAGGATGAAGGCGACGAGGGACAACAGGAAGCCGGGACTTTCGGTCAAGCAGCCAATCTTTCCATCACTTGCCGCGCCATCACGCGCGCATCGGCATCGATCGCCAGCACCGCCTCGATATCGGCGGGCGCTGGCGCGCTATACCGGGACAGGACATCCTCCACAATCATGGCAATATCAAGGAAGCCAATCCGGCGGCCCAGGAAAGCGGCGACCGCCTCCTCATTGGCCGCGTTCAGAATGGCGGGCGTAGCGCCCCCGGCCATCGCCGCTTCGCGCGCCAGGCGCAGGGCAGGAAAGCGTTCCATGTCAGGCGCTTCGAAGTCGAGCCTACCGATGCGTGCCAGCTCCAGCGGCTGGCAGGGCGTGGCGATCCGCGTCGGGTAAGCAAGCGTGCTGGCGATCGGAATGCGCATGTCGGGCGACCCAAGCTGCGCCAGGGTGGAGCGGTCGCGATATTCGACCATCGAATGGATAACTGACTGCGGATGCACCAGAATCTCGATCCGGTCGAGGCCGACCGGGAACAGATGCGCCGCCTCGATCAGTTCCAGGCCCTTGTTCATCATCGTCGCGCTGTCGACGCTGATCTTCGCGCCCATCGACCAGTTGGGATGCGCCACCGCCTGTTCCGGTGTCATGACGCGCATTTCTTCGGTCGATCGGGTGCGGAACGGGCCACCGCTCGCGGTCAGGATGATGCGTGCGACATCTTCGATACGACTACCCGCAAGGCACTGGAAAATGGCGTTATGCTCGCTGTCCACCGGCAACAGCGCACCGCCCGAAGCCGCCGCAGCGTCCATCATCAACCCGCCGGCCGACACCAGGGATTCCTTGTTGGCCAGCGCCACCGTGCCGCCCGCCTTGATCGCCTCCATCGTCGGGCGCAGGCCCGCGCAACCGACGATCGCCGCCATCGACCAGTCGGCCCCGGCCCGCGCCGCTTCGATCAATGCATCCTCGCCCGCCGCAACGGCGATGTTGGTGTCGGCGAGCGCGGCCTTCAATTCGCCATAGAGCGCTTCCGACCCGATCACCGCCAGTTCGGCCTGATGCTCGCGCGCTGCCCTGGCGAGACCCGCGACATCGCGATGCGCGGTCAGCGCGACGACCTGATAGGCGTCGGATTCGCGGCCGATCAGGTCGAGCGTGGACATGCCGACCGATCCGGTCGCGCCAAAGATCGACACCCGCCGCATCAGTCGAGACCTAGCATCAGCACGAGCAGCGCGGCGAGCGGCGCGGCGGCGACCACGCCGTCCAGCCGGTCCATCACTCCGCCATGGCCGGGCAGGATGTTGCCGCTGTCCTTGACCCCCGCGCGCCGCTTCATCCCGCTCTCCAGCAGGTCGCCCGCCTGCGCCGCCACCGCCAGCAGGCCGCTCGCCGCCGCCAGCTGAATCGGCAACCCCGCGAAGCGATGCAGCGCGAAGCCCAGCACCAGCGCCGCCAGCACGCCGCCGCCCAGCCCCGCCCAGGTCTTGGACGGGCTGACCTTGGGCGCAAGCTTAGGCCCGCCGATCGAACGGCCGGCGAAATAGGCGCCGATGTCGGTCGCCCACACCAGTCCCAAGGCCCAGAAGGCGAGCAGGAAGCCGCTCATGTCGGGCTGCTGGTCGCGCAGGAACATCAGTGACGCCACCGGCACGCAAATATAGGCGATACCAAGCGCCAACGGCAGCGACCTGGATGTCGTCGCCACGAAGAAGAACGCCGCAATGCCCGCCGCCAGCACCGGCCAGTCCAGCCCCGCCGCCGCCGGGCACAACAGCGCCAATGGAACCGACACCGCGAACATCGCCGCCTTGCGCGCGTCCTGGCTCGCGCCGACCAGATTGCCCCATTCGCCCTGCATCAGCACGCCAGCGATCACCAGCAGCAGCCAGAAGAAGAAGCCGCCGAACCACAAGGCGGCCGACGCCAATATGATCAGCGCGGCGCCCACGACGCTGCGGATGCGAAGCTCCGGACTCATGCCCTCAGATCCCGCCGAAGCGCCGCTCGCGCAGGCGGAAGGCGTCGATCGCCCGCATCAGCGCGTCGCCGTCGAAATCGGGCCAGAACATGTCGGTGAAATAGAGTTCGGCATAAGCCGCCTGCCACAGCATGAAGTTGCTCAGCCTTTGCTCGCCCGATGTGCGGATCAAGAGGTCGAGCGGCGGCAGATCGGCGGTGTCCAGCGCCGCCTCGATATGGTCGCAGCCGATCGCGTCGGGATCGATCTCGCCGGCGGCGGCGCGGCGGGCGACATCGCGCATCACCCGCACCAGTTCGTCCTGCGCACCGTAATTCAGCGCGATCGCGATCACCGGCCCGCTATTGCCCGCCGTCTTCGCCATCGCCTCGTCGATCAGCGCGACCAGCGACGGTTCGAACGCACGATATTCGCCGATCACCCGCAGGCGGACATTATTGGCGTGGAACTCGTCGAGGTCGGACTGGATGAAATGCCGCAGCAGCCCCATCAGGTCGACAATCTCGGAGGCAGGCCGCTTCCAGTTCTCCGAAGAGAAGGCGTAGAGCGTCAGACATTCGAGGCCAATGTCGCGCGCCGCGCGCGACACGCGCCGCACCGCTTCCACGCCGGCCTTGTGCCCGGCGACGCGCGGCAGCAGCCGCTTCTTCGCCCAGCGGCCATTACCATCCATGATGATCGCGACGTGACGCACCCCATGCAGGGGTGCGGTTTGCAGAAGATCGGGCTTTGCCTGGCTGGCCATCAGGGCGTTTTTGAACCGTAATTGTTGCGCGAAGTCGGCCATTTACTGGCCAAGGATTTCCTTTTCCTTTGCACTGGCTGCCGCGTCAATGTCCGCGATGATGCTGTCGGTCAACTTCTGCACCTCGGTTTCCTTGCGCTTACGCTCGTCCTCGCTGATTTCGCCCTTCTTCTCGTCGGTCTTGAGCGAATCCATGCCATCGCGGCGGACGTTGCGCACGGCCACGCGCGCGCCTTCGGCATATTTGCTGGCCAGCTTGGCCAGTTCCTTGCGGCGCTCCTCGGTCAGGTCCGGGATCGGCAGGCGCAGCGTCTGGCCGTCGACAATAGGGTTGAGGCCCAGGCCCGCCGAACGGATCGCCTTGTCGCACGGACCGACATTGGTCTTGTCCCACACCTGCACCGACAGCATCCGCGGTTCGGGCGCGGACACGGTCGCCACCTGGTTGAGCGGCATGTTCGCGCCATAGACGGTCACCATCACCGGATCGAGCAGCTGCACATTGGCGCGGCCGGTGCGCAGGCCGGTGAGGTCGCCCTTCAGCGCCTCGATCGCGCCGGCCATGCGGCGCTCGAGGTCGGACTTGTCATACTGCGGCATCTTCACTTCTCCTGGGATTGCACGACCGTCGCCACACCCTGCCCCGCGAGCACCGTGGCCAGATTGCCCTGCTCGCGGATGTTGAAGACGACGATGGGAATATTGTTTTCGCGGCAAAGGGCGATGGCGCTGGCGTCCATCACCTTCAGATTGTCGCTCAGCACCTGGTCATAACCGATTGTTTCATAACGCACCGCATTGGCGACCTTCTTGGGGTCCGCATTATAGACGCCGTCCACGCTGGTGCCCTTGAACAGCGCGTGGCAGTTCATTTCGGCAGCGCGCAGCGCGGCGGTGGTGTCGGTGGTGAAGAAGGGATTGCCGGTGCCGGCGGCGAAGATCACGATCCGCCCCTTCTCCATGTGCCGCATCGCACGGCGACGGATATAGGGTTCGCACACGCTCGCCATCGGGATCGCCGACTGGACGCGGGTGTCGTAGCCGATCTTTTCCAGCGCGTTCTGCACGGCGAGCGCGTTCATGACGGTCGCCAGCATGCCCATATAGTCGGCGCTGGTCCGGTCGAAGCCCTTCGCCGCGCCGGCAAGGCCGCGGAAGATGTTGCCGCCGCCGACCACGATGCAGAGTTCGAAGCCCGCATCCTTGGCCGCCGCGATCTCGCCTGCGACGCGCGCGACGGTATCGGGATCGATGCCGAACTCGCCGGCGCCCATCAGCACCTCGCCCGACAGTTTCAACAGGATGCGCTTGAAGGCTGGCCGGGTCATGGGCGGGCGGGAATCCTGTATGGTTGGCGGGAAGCGGGCGGGACATTAGGCGGGAGCGCGCGCGATGGGAAGGGCGATTGTTGCCGATTTAACGCTGACGCTGCATCGGCTTGACGCGACCCGGCGCAGGGCTAGGCTTCCTTCCCGCAGTGATCGGGGGCAAGATGCAGGCTGAGGGTTCATCCGCGCGGTGGCAACTGGAGGGCGTCTGGCTGGTCGCCTATCGCACGCTGTGGGCCGTCATGGCCCTGCTATGCCTGATCAGCCTGGTCCATCTCAGCTGGAAGAGCGAAGCGCGCCTGCAAGAGGGGATCCGCCTCTATGGCCGCGTCAATCTGGTTCCGTCCGGCGATTTAAGCGGGATTGTCGGCCCTCGCACGCAGAGCGCCGCCGCTTTGGGCATCGCTATGGGCGACCGGCTGGTAGCGGTGGACGGCAAGCCCTTGCCGGGCGCCGCCAAGGAGCAGTTCGCTCTGCTGGACGGCGCGGACGGCCGCCGCGCGCTGCTGACCATCGCCTCCCCATCAGGCAGCAAGACCGTTTCGATCGAACGCAGCGATCGCTATCTCGACCAGGCCTTCGCCGGCACCGGCCTCAACCAAACGAGCTTCCGCTGGGCCACCTTCCTGCCCGAACAGCTAATCGCGCTGATGGCGATCGGCACCAGCCTGCTGCTGTTCCTGCGTCGTCCGCGCGATCCGGTTTCCGCCCTTATCGCCATGTCCACCGCGACATCCTGGGCCACCTTCGCCCTCTACGAACTGTCGCCCGGCACCTGGGTCCTGTTCGTCGATGCCCTCGCCAATGTGATGGTCTTCTGCGGGATCGTGCTGTTCCCCGATTTTCGCCTCGCCTCCCGCTGGGTCACGGCCAGCATCGCGGCGGTTCTGTTCTATGCGGCCATCGGCCTGGTCGACCTGTGGATACCCGTGGGTCCGCTCATCAACCTCAGCATATTGGCCATGTGCGCGCTCGCCCTGATCGCGCTCGTACAGCGTTTTCGCGCGACGCAGCCGGGTGGCGAACAGCGCCAGCAGATGAAATTCGCGATGCTGGGCATGGCGACCTTCATGGCGACCCAACTGATCGCGGCGCTCATCAGCATGACCATCGCCGGCGAGCCGCGGCAGGGCGCGATCATCTGGACCCTGCTGGCGCGCAGCATGATCAACCAGTTCAGCATCGCCGCCCTGTTCATCGGCCTGCTGGTCCCCCTGCTGCGCTATCGTCTCTATGATGCCGATGCGGTGATCAGCCGATCGGCCGGCTATGCCTTCCTCTCGCTGCTGCTTGCCGCCGCCTTCGCCGCGTCGGAAAAGCTGATCGAGATTCTCGGCGAACAGGTCATGGGCAAGGACATGGGCGCAGCCTCCGCCGGTCTCGCCGCAGCCTTTGCCGCCGCCATGGTCGCGCCGCTGCACAACCGCATCCACCATTGGGCCGAACATCGTTTCCAGCATGGCGTCACGAAGCTGCGCGCCGGCCTGCCCCGGCTGGTCGGCGATATGCGTGAATATGCGCCGGCGACCGCGCTGTGCGAGAGCATCGCCGCGCGCCTGACCACCGGCGTGCGCGCCCGCCATGTCGCGACGCTGATCGAGGGGGAGGCCACCCTGCCCTTCCATGCTCATAACGTCGCCCCTGAAGCAGTCGCCGCCTGGCGCGCCGGCTGGACACCGCCGCAAGACGACGCCGCCTGCCAGTGGGACCGGCAGGACCCGCTGTTTCCCGCCCGGTTGCGCCTACACGCCGATGGCGCAGGCACGATCGGCTGGCTGCTGCTTGGCCCGCGCCCGGACGGCAGCTTCTACGGCAAGGACGAGCGCGAGGCGCTGCTCGCCATTGCCGAACCCGTCGCCCGCGCGCTCCACATCGCCCGGCGACGGGAGGCAGCGAACGTCGCCGTCGAAAGCCGCTTCGCCGCGCTGGAGGCGGAAATCGCGCGGTTGCTGGGCGGCGTGGCGCGCCCGGCCTGAACAGGACGCGCGATCAGCAGGTCTCGCCCGGCGGACAAGGCGGCGGGCCGCCCGGCCCATTCGGGCGTTCCGGCCGCCGATCCCCGTCCTTTCGCGCCGGACGCATCTCGTCCATCGTCAGCCAGCCGTCATGGTTCATATCCGCCGCCTCGAACCTTTTGCCCTCATGCGCCAGCAGTTCGTCGAGCGAGACCCCCGCATCATAGTTCGCATTGGCCTGCGCCAGCACATTGGCGTCCAGCGGCTCGATGAGCGCAGCGAGCATGCGGTCACCGGCATCGTCGCCGATATCGGGCAGGATGGTTTCGGACACCGGGCCGCCGCGATCGCCGAAAGCCACCGCGTCCGAGGAGGCGACCGACCCCATCTGCCGCTGCCAGGCGAAGAACTCATCCTGACTGATCGATCCGTCGCGATTGCCATCGACCTTGTCGAAGCGCGCGCGGATGATCGCCGTGCGACGAGCCTCTATCCGGGCGCGCAATTCCTCCAGCGTCACCATGCCGTCGCGGTTGGTGTCGGCTTCGCGAAACATCGCCGTCACCAGTCTGTCGAACTTCTCGCGCTTGATCGGCTGCGGCAGCTTCATGCCGCCCCGCCCTGCACCGGGAGGGCCTCCACCGCCGGGCGGTCCGCCACCCTGCGGGCCACCGCCACCCATGCCGCCGCCTCCGCCGGGCATGCCGCCCTGCGCCAGCGCCTGCGTCGAAACCAGTAAAGTGAGCAGAGCCGGCAGCAAGGCTCGATGGATGCATGCTTTCATGAAGCTCCCGATTGTCCGGTGGATCGTCATCGCGAAGACGGTGCGAGCGCCGGAAATCAGTATGCCAGCTTCCCAACGAAAAAGGGCGCCCCGAACGGGACGCCCTTTCCGCGTAATCAGTATGAAGCGTCTTACACGCCGGCAGCGGCCGCGACTTCCGCCGCGAAGTCGCTGACTTCCTTCTCGATGCCTTCGCCTAGCTGGAAGCGGACGTAGCTCTTGAGGGTGATCGACTTGCCGGCGTCCTTCGCCGCCTTGGCGACGACGTCGGCGACCGGGGTCTTGTTGTCCATCACGAACAGCTGCGACAGGAGGGCGTTCTCCTTGGCGTACTTCGCGACCGAACCTTCGACCATCTTGGCGATGATGTCGGCCGGCTTGCCGCTCTCGGCCGCCTTTTCGGTGGCGATGGCGCGCTCACGCTCCAGCTGGGCGGGGTCGATGTCGGCGGCCGACAGCGCCAGCGGGAAAGCGGCGGCGATGTGCATCGCGATCTGCTTGCCCAGCGGCTCCAGCACGTCGGCAGGCGCATCGCCTTCCAGCGCGACCAGCACGCCGATCTTGCCCAGGCCCGGCGCAGCGGCGTTGTGGACGTAAGGCACGACGACGCCCTGCGACACTTCGACCGAACCGACGCGACGCAGATTCTGGTTCTCGCCGATCAGGGCGATGTTCGACACCAGCTTCTCGGCGACGGTGCCGCCCGAGGGATAGGCCGCAGCGGCCAGCGCTTCGGTGTCGGCAGCGCCGGTTTCCAGCGCGATGCCGGACACGGTGCGGACGAAATCCTGGAACTGGTCGTTCTTGGCGACGAAGTCGGTTTCGCTGTTCACTTCGACGGCGACGCCCTTCGTGCCGGCGACGGCGATGCCGACCAGGCCTTCAGCGGCGGTGCGGCTGGACTTCTTGGCAGCGGCGGCCAGGCCCTTGGCGCGCAGCCAGTCGGTCGCGGCTTCGATGTCGCCACCGGCTTCGGTGAGCGCCTTCTTGCAGTCCATCATGCCCGCGCCCGAACGGTCGCGCAGTTCCTTGACGGCAGCAGCGGTAATCTCGGCCATGTTTCGGCTCCTAAATCTGGTGGGTTCAAATATGCGGGAGGGCGCGTCTCTTAAAGAGCGCGCCCTACCCGGCTAATCTTGCAGTTGCGCGACGCCCTATCAGGCTTCGGCGGCAACCTCTTCAGCCATCGGCTCGTCCATCGCGCCCAGGTCGACGCCCGACGCTTGCTGCGCACCACGGTTGCCCTTGGTGGCGGCGGCGGCGATCGCGTCGCAGTACAGGCGGATGGCGCGGCTGGCGTCATCGTTCGCCGGCACCGGGAAGGCGATGCCTTCGGGCGAGACGTTCGAATCGAGGATCGCGACGACCGGGATGCCCAGCGTGTTGGCTTCCTTGATCGCCAGCTCTTCCTTGTTCGCGTCGATCACGAACATGACATCGGGGATCCCGTTCATGTCGCGGATGCCGCCCAGCGAAAGTTCCAGCTTCTCGCGCTCGCGGGTCATCTGAAGCACTTCCTTCTTGGTGAAGCCGTGGGTGTCACCCGACAGCTTCTCCTCGAGGGTCTTCAGACGCTTGATCGAACCCGAAATGGTCTTCCAGTTGGTGAGCATGCCGCCCAGCCAGCGATGGTTGACGAAGTGCTGGCCCGACTTGCGAGCGGCGTCGGCGATGGCGTCCTGCGCCTGGCGCTTGGTGCCCACGAACAGCACCTTGCCGCCGCCAGCAACGCTGGCCGACACGAAGTCGAGCGCACGGCCGAACAGCGGCACGGTCTGCGACAGGTCAAGGATGTGAATGCCGTTGCGCTCGCCGAAGATGTACGGCTTCATGCGCGGGTTCCAGCGATGCGTCTGGTGACCGAAATGCGCGCCGGCTTCGATCAATTGGTGCATGGTGACGACAGGTGCCGCCATAATAGTTTCTCCTTCCGGTTCAGCCTCTGGGAATCAGGAACCGCACGGACGCCTCAAAGGGCCGGGCAAGCACCGGATATGTCGATTCCCATGTGGAATGGCGCGCCCTTAACCGCTCAAAAAAAGGATTGCAAGGGCTTGACGCGCCCTCGCAATGAGAACATAAAGGGAACAGGCGGAACAAACGTTCAAAACGGACGGTTTTCGGCTTCAGACTACGTCAAGTGGTGAACTTGGCAAGATAGAAAGCGTCGTCATGCTTACTGTGTTTGCAGCTTTTGTTTTTTCCGCCGCCGCCCTGCTGGCGATCGGCACGATTGGCTGGATGTTCCTGACCTATCGCGACAAGATGGTCGCCGCGCTCAGCTTCGAGCCGATGCCGGAAACGCCCCGCGTCTACGAGATCCGCATCCGCCGCCCGCGCGTGTTCAATACGCCGGCTCCGCAGCTTTCACTCGCTCCCCGCGCCGCCTTCGCCGCCTGACACGGGCGCGACGGCAGCGCTGCGCGCTCGCTGTATCCGCGCATAGGCGATGATGCCGAACGGCACCGTCGCCAGATAGCCGACGCTCAGGATCAGCAGCGTCAGCCACGGATCAGTGATCAGCAACGCCGCGAGCAGCCCCGCCACCGCAATCGCTTCCAGCCTTATGCGCTTGCGCAGCCGCAGCGCCCCCCAGCTATAGGTTGCGATGTTGGAAATCATCAGGAACGCGACGAACGCGGTCCAGGGCGCGACCACATACCATTCGCGCACGACATCCCAGCCGGTCACCAGCCAGATATAGACCGGCACGAAGGTCAGCCCCGCACCCGCTGGCGCCGGCACCCCGGTCATGAAGCCCGCCGATTTGTGCGGCTGCTCGTCCGCGTCGATATTGGCGTTGAATCGCGCCAGTCGCAGCGCGCAAGCCAGCGCATGCGCCAGCGCGATGATCCAGCCATATTTGGGCAGCGCCTGCAACGACCACAGATACAGGATCAGCGCCGGCGCGACCCCGAACGCGATCGAATCGGACAGCGAATCAAGCTCCGCGCCGAACCGGCTCTCGCCACGCAGCAGCCGCGCAATCCGCCCGTCGAGGCCATCAAGCACGCCCGCGATCATGATCGACAGGACCGCGCGCTCCCACTCTCCCGATATGCCATAGCGCACGCCGGTGAGGCCGAAGCATAAAGCCATCGCCGTCACGGCATTGGGCGCAAGCGCCCGCAGCGTGATGCCCCGACGGAAGCGGCGCGGGATCGGCCGGCGCTGCCTGCTCATTATTGCTGGATCCCCGCGATCACCCGCGCGTCACCGATCTGCCCCAGGATCGTCTCGCCCGCGACCGTGCGCTGGCCCAGCACCACCCGCGGCGCGGTCCCGGCCGGCAGATACACGTCTACCCGGCTGCCGAAGCGGATGAGGCCGATGCGCTGCCCAGCCGCGACCATGTCGCCCGGCTTCACGAACGGCACGATCCGCCGCGCCACCAGCCCCGCAATCTGCGTGAAGCCGATGCGCACGCCATCATGCCGCTCGACCAGGATGTGCTGGCGCTCATTGTCCTCGCTCGCCTTGTCCAGGTCCGCGTTCAGGAACTTGCCGGAAATATAGACCACCGCCTTGATCGTCCCGCCGATCGGCGTCCGGTTAATATGCACGTCGAACACGCTCATGAAGATCGACACCCGGATCAGCGGCTCACTGCCCAGTCCCAGCTCGCCCGCCATCTCGCGCGGCGGCGGCACCCGCTGGATCAGCGTGACCAGCCCGTCCGCCGGCGCGATGATCGCCTTGTCATCCTGCGGCACGGCGCGCACCGGATCGCGGAAGAACATCAGCACCCAGATGGTGACGCCCGTCATGATCCAGCCCAGGAAAGAGGGCGCGACCAGAAACAGCACGGCCGTGATGGCTGCGGCGATCGCCCCGAACTTGCGACCTTCGGGATGTACGGTGGGGAATCGCCATTTGACGTTGCCGCCGGCGGCGATCGTGATTTCATTATTGTCCATGGCGCCCGTCTTTACGGCCTGCCCTCCGCGCTGACAACGACCGATCCGGCCAACACAGGCCGTGCGAACCGATCGCACCATCGCGGTTGATCAATCGGCCAGCTTTGCCTAGGGAAACCCGCATCCACCCCAAGGCAAGAAAGCGAACCCAAGCGCATGGCGAAGATCAAGGTCAAGAACCCGATCGTGGAGATCGATGGCGACGAGATGACGCGGATCATCTGGCAATGGATCCGCGATCGCCTGATCCTGCCCTATCTCGACGTCGACCTCAAATATTACGATCTCTCGGTCGAGAGCCGCGACGCCACCGAGGATCAGATCACCATCGATTGCGCCAATGCGATCAAGGAATATGGCGTGGGCGTCAAATGCGCCACCATCACGCCGGACGAGGCGCGCGTCGAGGAATTCGGCCTCAAGAAGATGTGGAAGTCGCCCAACGGCACGATCCGCAACATTCTGGGCGGCGTCGTCTTCCGTGAGCCGATCGTGATCAAGAACGTCCCCCGCCTGGTTCCCGGCTGGACGGACCCGATCGTCATCGGCCGTCACGCTTTCGGCGACCAGTACAAGGCGACCGACTTCCGCGTCCCCGGCGCCGGCAAGCTGACCATGAAGTGGACCGGCGAGAATGGCGACGAGCTGGAATATGAAGTGTTCGAATTCCCGGCGGCCGGCGTCGCCATGGGCATGTACAACCTCGACGAATCGATCCGCGATTTCGCGAAGGCCAGCTTCAACTATGGCCTGATGCGCGGCTGGCCGGTGTATCTGTCGACCAAGAACACGATCCTCAAGGCTTATGACGGCCGCTTCAAGGACCTGTTCCAGGAAGTGTTCGACGCCGAATTCGCTGACAAGTTCAAGGCCAAGGGCATCGTCTATGAGCACCGCCTGATCGACGACATGGTCGCCTCCGCGCTGAAGTGGAGCGGCAATTTCGTCTGGGCTTGCAAGAACTATGACGGCGACGTGCAGTCGGACACGGTTGCGCAGGGCTTCGGCTCGCTGGGCCTCATGACCTCGGTCCTGCT